>CAYUBL010000001.1:0-80121 GCA_964443125.1 uncultured Candidatus Saccharibacteria bacterium
TAATAAAGAAATATACAAGAAGATAGATGCATCCCCGGCACGAAAAGACATCCTGCTTACCGGAAGAGTGCCGGATGAACTTCTGCCCGCCCTATACGCGAATGCCGAGGTATTCATACTGCCCAGCTTACAAGAAGGGTTCGGCATACCAATCATCGAAGCTGCAGCGTGCGGCACGCCGATTGTGACAAGCAATTGCTCCAGTATGAAGGAGATTGCGGAAGATGCGGGAATCCTTGTTGATCCCCTGGATACGACATCTATTGCAGACGGCATGCAAGAAGCGATGCGGAAGCGAGATGCGCTGCAGGCAAAAAGCTTGGAACTAGCAAAGCAATTTTCTTGGGATACAACCGCGGAGACAACGCTTCGCATTATAAGGGAGGTGATTGCTTCATGACGCTTGAAAGCATTTCCCTCCTCGGAGTTCTCGGAGCCATGGTTCTGAGCATTGCTATCGGATTTATTTGGTACGGGCCGCTATTCGGAAAGCAATGGATTGGGCTTATGGGATGGAAGCCGGAGGAGGCCGATAAGAAAAAGCAACAGGGAATGGGAACATCGTATATGATGCTTGCGATCGCGTCGCTGGTATCTGCATATATTCTCGGAAACTTTGTGAGAATTGCCGGCGCGGTAACCGCATGGGAAGGGTTCACTGTCGGACTATGGGCATCGATCGGTTTTGCAGCGCCAATCTTGCTTAGTGCTGTCCTCTGGGAAGGAAAGCCCTGGAAGCTGTATATCCTGAATGTTGGATATCAGCTCGTCGCATGGTGCGCAATGGGCGCCCTCTTAGCAATTTGGGGATAGGGAGAGCGTTACGATGTAATTACAGTCCCGTGGGGACGTCGATGAATTCAACGCGGACTTCGAATCTTTTTTGCAACGTGTCTCCGAGCGCCTTGATACCGAGGCGCTCGGTTGCGTGATGACCGGCAAAAATAACATTCGTCCCGGAATCTTTTGCATCATTGTATATTTCGGCAGTATCTCCGGTAATAAACAAGTCTACCTTGTTATCCAATGCCTCTGCGAATGCCTTGTATCCGCCGCCTCCCGCGCATACTGCGATCGTCCGGACAATAGCGGGTCCAAAGGGGAGTGTGATACATTTCGTACTCAGCTTGGTTTGCAGGATATCGACGATTTCTTCGATGTGTTTGCCCCGCATAATCATTCCGATATAGCTGCTTGTGGATTGCCCGTGCGACGAAAAATCATCGACGATTTCTGCATTGAGCAGGCGAAGCAGCTGCGCATTATTTCCGAACTCCCGGTTTTTATCGAGCGGCAAGTGAGTTGCATACAGCGACATCTGGTGATTGAGCAGAATATCCAGACGGCGTTTTTCCCAGCCCGTAATGGACGGCGTACCATACCGCCAGTAGTGCCCATGGTGGACGATAATAAAATCCGCCTCCATTTCCGCTGCTCGCGCAAATAGTTCTTTTCCAGCAGTTACGCCGGTTATAATTTTGGTGACAGACTCCGCCCCTTCTACCTGCAGACCATTAAAGCTTGGGTCTTCAATACCATCGATTGGCAGAAGTTCTTCTAAATAAGACACTATTGCATCTCGCTGTGCCATCGTGGATAGTATACCATACTCATATACCCATTACCGTATGCGCCAGGCGTCTATTATCATCGTGAATTGGAATACAGGAGAACTGCTCGCCCAGTGCCTGGCGAGCATTGCCGCACTTCCGGAACAATCGCGCGTGCGATCTGTGGTCGTGGTCGATAACGCGTCCGTGGATACATCCATCGCTCAAGCGCGCAGTATCGCAGAGAAACACGGATACGTCATCATTTTGCAGAAGCACAATACGGGATTTGCCAAAGCGAATATAGCAGGCTTGTCATACGTGCAAAACCACGGGGGAGAGCAAGACGATATCTTGCTGCTCAACCCGGATACGAAGGTGCAACCTCACACAATTGAACGAATGCTTGCTCTTTTTGAGGAAAACAATCGCGCGGGAATTGTCGGCCCGAAATTGATGGAGCAGAACGGCGAAGTCCAGCCTTCCGTGCGCTCATTTCCCACGCTTCCCATTTTCCTGCTCCTGTTTTTCAAATTGCATCGCATGTGCTCTCGTACGCCCTTGTGGAAGCGATACGCGCAAGACCGATTCGATTACGAACAGCAGGCAAGCGTCGACCAGGTAATGGGCGCGGCATTCCTTATTCGCCGCGAAGTCATCGATGCGATCGGATTTTTGGACGATGCGTTTTGGATCTGGTTCGAGGAAGTAGACTACTGCAAACGGGCAAAAGAATCCGGATGGGAAGTCGTATATACTCCGGGTTCATCCGTCATGCATTATCAGGGAGCGAGCTTTCATCAGCTTGTCGGACTAAAAAAAACCAAACCGTTTCTTGCAAGTTCTCTTGTCTATGCAAAAAAACATTTGGGGGCAATTGCGTACGGCATTCTTCTGGCGATATACCCCATTGCAATTGCAATCGCCATGTTCGCGTCCCTTGCACATCTGGTGAAACGGCACAAAAATAAATCCAGACTATGATCGTACGGGATTCTATTGCATGGGGAAGCATTGCGCTCGCCGCCAGCGTGCTTGTCGGAGTTACGCTCGGGATTCAGGCTGCGGTATTTTGCCTGCTTGCGGCATTCATCGCATGGTGGACGTGGAATAATCCGGAAGAATCCTTCCTGCTGCTTATCGCGCTTTCGCCTCTGCTGCCGATGCTGAAAGTGACGCAAACCATTGGAAATGCGACGCTGGTAAAAGACGTGATAATTATTGTCCTGTTCTGCCGGACATTCCTTATGCCGCTTCTTACCCAGCGCCTTCCATATAGAAAGAATGCATTATTTGCTCCGGTCCTTATGCTTGCCGCATGGGCATTGATTGAAGTGCTTCATGCCGGCGTTACTGCACTTTCAATATTGCGTCTTCGAGATATCGGACTCTACATGCTGCTCTATTTCGGAGTACTGTACTTATCCCACTCGGCACAGGCTATGAAAATCCGTTTTTTCGTCTTCCTTGCAACGCTTGGCATTACCGGACTGCTCGGCATCTTCCAGTTCATTTCCCTCCCCGATAGCACGGTGCTTCGGTTTGACCCGGAGCGGGAAGTATGGATCCCTCGCATTGCGAGCACATTTGCGCACCCCACGGTGTTTGCGGAATACCTCATAACGGGAGCAGTATTTCTGTTAGGCGTTGTACTCCTCGGAAAACGCAATCTACAGACTGCGGTTTACAGCTTGCTCGGATTGCTTGCTATTTGCATCTTGCTGTACTTCACGTACACGCGTGCCGGGTGGATCGGTTTTGCGGGGGGAATAGCTGCAATGCTTTTTACCTATCTCCTCTCCGCATATAAAGGGAAGAAGCCGTCGGCTCGTTGGGTTATTGCGGGACTGGGCGCTGCAATTATTGTCCTCTATGGCTTGATCTCTTTTACTCCGGTCGGCACATTTTTGCGTACCGCGATCGATCCTTCATACGCGAGCAATGCGGACCGCATTATGTTTGTCGTCCAGCTCATCTCCCGAACTTCGAATGCCGATGCGATTTGGGGGAAGGGATTGGGGAATGTTATCAGCTTTGCATACGAGGGAGGCGATGCTACGGCATTCGATATCGCCTCGGGAGAGTCTCGCACCATTCAGCGCACGAAAGATCAAACGCTTGTCGATAACCAGTACATCAAAACGTTCATCGAAATGGGTATTGTCGGCGTAGTGTTTACATTCTGGCTATTCTGGAGATTCTTTCTTGCATCATGGTATGCATTCAAATCAAATAAAAATACTGCGCATACTCTCGGCATAGCCGGCATCGGCTTCCTCGTATCGTTTATGATTCAAGCCGCATTTGTTGATATTTGGGACGTATACCCGACTAACGCCATCTTCTGGACGTTTGCGGCTCTGCTGTCTGCGTCGACGGGAAAAGAGGAGAGCGCATAAAAATAGCTCGTTCACACGTGTGAACGAGCTGGAGAAGAGCTATCGGTTCAGATTCATAATAGCGCAGAGACGCGGCCAATTCTTTTTTACATCAAGCTCGAGGTTCCCGGCGGCGATGTCGGCCGCAACTTCAGGATCGTCCTGTTTGTATTCGGGATACGCTTCACGAATAGAAGCGACAACCGGAAGGGATACCCCTTCAACCGGACCGCTTTTAGGCAAGTAGTGCGTATCATATTTGGGCGAACGGTTTAATGCCCCCACCAGAAGCGTGACCTTGGCGCCCGTGGCTGCAATTTCCGCAAGAGTGCTGTCGGTATTGTTGAAATTATTGAACACATCTTCCGTAATCGCAAGACGCTCTCCCGGCTCAAATTCAAACTGGGAAAGATCCCACGAATATTCCTGCTTTTTGCCTTCCTCGGTCGGTTTTGGCTTTTTGTCTGCATAGGTAAACCGCTTACCGGCAATATATGCGATCATTTGGCCGAATGTCCTTCCGCCCTGTGGAATTCCGCAGACTGTATCGAATGTGTCGAGCAGTCCTTGATTATGAAGCTTGGCACATGCCGCTTCGGCGAATGCCATAACGGCCTTTGGATGAGCTTCAATTTTTCGAAAGTTGAAATAGATATCTCCGACAAGATTCCGCCCCCGCTCATCTTTCCCTGCATACGCAACCAGTGGCCCTTTGCGGTCGAATCCATCCTTGGGACAGACATAGACTGCATCGCATCGTTTTCCGAGACCCAGAAGACTTTCTTTCGAGTGTGGTACAACTGGTTTCATGCTGTATTCCTTTGTCAAAGTTCAGAAACAACGCTTTATGGCAGCGTTTTTGCCGGCATCTAGACGATAGAAGCTAAGCGCACCTTATATCAGCACTCACATTAAATCAAATAGTATTACCCCACTTTGTCCCGCCTATCGCGGGACTACGCGGGGTTATTTGCACAGGCAAATAAAAACCAGCCATCCATGGCTGGCGAGTCGCTTCATCTGCCAAAGGGCAAAGCGGACTTCTCGATATTTGGATCACCTCCCCCCTAGGGCTGAGGATCTCCGTGGTAAGTAAATGTGCTTCATTGATGCCGCCTTTCTATAAAAGAGGATCGTTCGTACCCTGGCTCCAGTATAGAACAAAAATAATCTCCCTAAAACCCCCGGCGTTTTTTCCGGTACATTTCAATGCCCCAGAGTATCCAGTATTTCCATGACAGCGGCAGGTCTTGGGCGTGCAAATAGTCTATAGCATACCCGCCGAAGCCTTTTTTAAAGACGGTAATTCCGGCGAAGGGATGTTTTCTTACTCCCTCCGGAGCCACTCCCCAAAAGTTATACCGCACAGCTCCGCGGCGCTTCGCCTCGCGGATTGCCTCCCATTGCACAAGCTGTGCTGCCGGTACGCTGGAGGGAAGCTTTATGGATGCACCGTGATAATAAAAAACGGTATTTCCAGATTGCAGGCAGAGCGCCCCGGCAACATCTTTGCCCTCATGCGTTGCAATTGCAAAAAACATGGCGTGGTCTTTCCCGAAAATATCGGCCTGAGATTTTATAAATTCTTTCGAAAACGGCACGAAGCCATGACGGTCTTTTGTTGCATTATACAGCGGCCAAAATCTGTTCATTGCCGATGAATCGGAAATAACTTCTACGCGAACTCCTTCGGCTTGCGCTTTTTTAATTGCGTGGCGGGTGGTTTTTCTCATACCGGCGAGTAATACTTCCTCGGATGGCGTACTATCAAGAACCCAGGTTAGTTCCGCATGGACATGCAGGGGAGATGGGACGAAGCCTGCTTTTTGGAATATCGACCGGTTATTTGACGTATTCTCAACAAGCGGCGCAATACGAAGAGCAACGGACGAGAGGCGAGAGGCTTTAGGTTGTAGGTTATAGAAAACAGAGAGCAGGCGGATTGCTTCCGGCAAATCTTTCTCGTTTTTGAGAATTGGGCCGTGAGGAACGAGATAATGCGCTCCGCGCCTCGCTTGTACGAAAATCACAAGCGCTACGCCAACGAGTTCCTTGTCTCGATAGAATCCGAGCAGAAAAACTTTTTCGCCATCTGCCTCTTGCACTTCTTTCCAATTCCACGATTGCAAAAATGTATTTGGCTTCTGGTTTTCCAGAAACGCTTCCCATGTCTGCCTGTCTTGTATCTCCTTAATTTCCATATCCGTTCACAAAAGAAATAATCTTCGTTACTTGAGTATCCGTGAGAGAAGGGTATGTTGGCAAATTGATAACGCGGCGGCATGCGCGCTCTGCTTGCGGACACATGCCCATGCGGTATTGAAAAATGCGATAATCCGCCGATGCTGGAACAAGCGGCGCATCATACCAATCGCCCAGCAGCATATCCTGCGTACGTGCATCCAGCAGCATTTCGCGCGCATGCGGCACCTGTAACGGAAAACGAAGCCACGCTGGGCTGCTCTCAGGATCGAAGGAGGGCAGTAATGCATCAGCACTGGTAATTTCTTTGCGGTACCGATCGACAATCTCTCGTCGGCGCAGCGCGATCGCTTCAAGATGTTTGAGCTGTTCGATCAATAGGAGCGCAAGCGCAGGGGAGTATGCGTACCCGATATGGGGCGGGCGATCATTTTTCCGCTCTTCCATCGCCACCGCACGGCTGAGGAGCCCGATACGCTGTGCGCATACGAGTGCCGCCTTGCCGATGCCGGCAGCAAAATACCACGGCAGCGCATGCTGAAAAAAGACGGGATGAACGAGCTGCTGCGCCACCCACGTCTTTGGAGGAAGCGGTCGAGCTTTCTGTATCGCAGCGATCTTTTCCGTCAGGCGCTGCTGCCGCGTTATTACCGCGCCGCCGAATATTGACGAAATGCACTTGTCTCTCCCGAAGCTGAGGATTGCCGCATCACCGAATGTACCCAAGGGCTTTCCATGTAACGAAGCAGGCAGTGCGTGCGCGCAATCTTCGATCACGAAAATGTTCCGCTCTTTCGCAAGGCGTATTATTTCTTCAATCGGACCCGGAATGCCGAACGTATGCTGAACGATAATAGCTTTCGTTTTATCCGTTATCTTTTTCCTTACGTCTTCCGGATCAATGTTGTATGTACCTTCTCGTATATCGGCATATATAGGCGTAGCGCCCGCCCAGAGAACCGGTTCGGGTACGGCAATACAAGTAAATGCCTGGACAACCACTGCGTCTCCTTCGCCAATATCCAGAGCTCGCAATGTATCGTAAAGCGCTTGCCGTCCGGATGACGCCAGCGATACGAAATGGCCCGGAAATTGCGCCGCGAGCATGTTCGACGCGCGGGAGATGATGCTGCGATCCTTCCAATAAGAATGTACGAAGAGCAAAAGGCGAGCAGGGCGTACGTATTCACGGTCTGCATTCGGGGATAACGATATGGCAAGCGGACGGTTCATGGCAGTCGGTCTCGAAGCAGATCGGGAACCCTTCCTTCCAGGACGATCACGGTTTGATCTGTTATATGTTCCGATACGGCATGCGCCAGATCACTTGGGTCGGAGATCCAAGACACTTGTGCGGTCGGATGTTTCCCGAGACCGCTGAGAATATCTTGCTTATGCGCATTGCCGTATATGTATACCCGGGCGGATACGTTTTTGAGTTTTATTCCGATGCGCCGATGCGCAGCGGCGGCGTCTTCTCCCAATTCAATAATCGGTACGAACACGAGCCGGGCGTCCGACGAGGCAGTAGCCTGCAAGTATTCGATCGCCTGCAGATACGACGCTTCGCTTCCCGAATAGCTGTCGTCAATCACGACGGCTCCCGACTCCAATCGCTTCTGCTCCATCGTACGAGGAATTGCAGGGAGCGTTTTTATATTGCGCATAATATCGGCGGGCGTTTTGCCCAGCGCAAATGCTGCAGAAGCTGCCGCGAGCGCGGAAGATAGCTGGCCCATGCCGACAACGGGCAGGGTTCCGGCATGCTTTTTTCCTTGAAAGGAAATCGTGCAAGCAATACTGCCAGGAAGCAGCTGTATTGCCGATGCATATACATCAGCCTTCTCATCTCGCATGGAATACCATAGTATCTTTCTTGTTTCTTTTTTTGCCTTCCGGACTATCTCGTTGCTGTCTTTATTGAGAACGAGCGTGCCATCTTCCGGAAGCGCGTCAATGAGTTCCCATTTCGCATCGGCAAGCACTTCTTTGGATCCGAACAGCTCCGCATGCTGATTGGTAATCGCGGTAATTACTGCGACCGTTGGAGAGAGTATTTCGCATAACTGTGCGATCTCGCCCTTGCGATACGCCGCCATTTCCGCAATGTAATACGAAGTATTCGGTGAAAGGGATTCGAGCATGTCTTTTGCAACCGGATAGGGAGAATTTCTATGTTTATCTGTGGCTTGTACTTTCTTTGACGGCCCCCCGAGCAAATGGAGCAAGTAGGTTTTTACAGATGTCTTTCCGACGCTTCCGGTAATGCCGACAACGGTAAGCGCAGATAGTTTTGCACGATGGGTGCGAGCGCGAGCAATGAGCGCCCGTTTTTTTAATGATACGGGAATATGCGATACGCCGACGCATATCGCAACCACTGCGGGAGCTATAAAGACATAGGTCGCCCAGAGAAGCGCAGGCATGAGGGCAGTTGAAGCAATAAGAGATACCCAAGCGATCGTGGCAAGGGCGACGCATGCGGCAATCATTTTTATACGCATCGTCAAAGCGGGCCGAATGACGCCGCGCCGGAAGATCCGTGCGCCATGTCCTGCCGTATGAAAAAGAAGGCCCGCAAACCCAAGGATTGATGCAAGCCGGCTCAAGCCGGCGAATGCGGCAACGGATCCGGACGCCACAAGCACTCCCAATAGCAGCGTATTCCATTGTGAGACAAGCGATCCTTCCGGGGACCCGAGGTATGCCTTCATTCTATCAATGCGATACTCTTTCCGCTGCCACAACGCGAGCTGAGACAACAGCGTCAATAGCGTATCCGCGCCGCCCAACGCCGCTACGATCCATGCAATCATATATGCGTATGATACCATGCGTATAGGGTATATCATGTGCATGCTATGGCGAAACTACTGACAATCGATGTGGTCGGATGGAACGGAGCCGCGCACCTTCCTCGAACGGCGCGCGCGCTGCAATCCGTGCCGCAAGACGTTGTTTCTATCCAGTATATCGACAATGCTTCGCAAGATGCTTCGTGCGAGATCATTGAAGACTTGCTGCCGCACGCTACCATTATCCGTTTGCTGAAAAACAACGGCTTTGCCTCTGCGCATAATCTTGGGATCTCCCGGTGCAGTACGCCGTTTGTGTTAACGCTGGACCAAGATATTGAAATTATATGGGACGGTATCACGAGGCTATTGGATGAAATGCAGCACAACCCGAACCTGGGCGCCGTACAAGGAAAGCTATATCGAAAAGAAGGGAAAAAACGCTTGGATTCTGCGGGCATTACTAAAACGCTTGCGCTCAACGGCCGCGAGCGCGGCGCGAACGAACAAGATACCGGACAGTATGACGCACCGGCAGCGCTGTTTGCGGTAACGGGAGGGTGCGGACTGTATAGAATGAAGGCGTTAAAAGAAGTCGCATATGCAAAAAGCGAATTCTTCGACGAAGATTTTTTTGCATATAAAGAAGACGTGGACTTGGGTTGGCGGCTCAATAATGCCGGCTGGCAAGTGCAGTACGTTCCGGTACTTGCCGGATATCATGCGCGCACCATGGGGAAACGCGGCGTGTTCAACTGGGGCGCCTCTCCCCGAGCGATCGGTGAGCGTATCTCCAACGTCCGTACGATGTTTTCGCTCCGCAATTATATCTGGATGCTCGCAAAAAATATGACTCTCAAAGACGAAATAAAACACAGCATATTTATTGGCGCGCGTGTATTCATCTTTTTTGTTCTTTCATTGTTTTCTCCAGTGCTCTTTCGTGCGTGGATTGAGGCCTGGCGCGGGATGGAAAAGATGGTGAAGAAGCGGAAATAATATGCCACACTATCCTGTCATTCCGGACCCCGATCCGGAATCCACGCCTACAACTTTCTCAACATACGCGCCGCAAAGAAAAATAAACGCGTACCAGACAATGCGGCTAGCACGCGTTTTACGGATACAATGTTTTGTGCCAGAATTGGCACAAGATAGCCATATGTAGGCACTCTTGTATATATTACACCCATTTAATGTATTTGTCAAATGCAATACGGATGCATCTCTCCTAAAATAGCCCTCACCCCCTCTCCATCTCAAAGTCCCGCTCTGGCGGAGTAAGAGGAGCGGGCAATACAAAGTATATGAAGCTATCAATCATCATCGTAAATTATCGAATGTGGCAGCTCACCCGCGCGCTCGTGGAATCCCTCTTGGCGGACGAGAATCTCCCGAAAGGAACAGAAATTATCGTAGTGGATAACAACTCAGGGGACGACAGCGTATACATGCTCCGATCCGATTTTCCGGAAATTACCGTCATCGACAATCCCACAAACATGGGACTTGCGGCAGGAGTAAATACGGCCCTGGCACAAGCAAAGGGAAGCTATTATCTCATCCTCAACCCCGACATGATTGCGCTTCCCGGTTCAGTTGCGCGCCTCGTTGCGTTCATGGACAAGAACCCGGACGTAGGAGTTGCTGGAGGCAAGCTGATATCGCCGAACGGAAAACTGCAGTATTCGTGTTACCGGTTCTATACGCCAATGACGATCATGTATCGAAGAACATTCTTGGGAAAAACGCCGACAGGCAAGCGCGCGATTTCCCGATTCCTTATGAAAGACTTTGATCATGCAAGCGAACGCGATGTGGATTGGCTGATGGGCGCATGCCTCATGGTGCGAAAAAAGGCATTCGACCAAGTCGGCGGAATGGATGAGCGGTTTTTTCTGTATTTTGAAGACGTAGACTGGTGCAGGCGGTTCTGGGAACATGGCTGGCGCGTATCGTACGTGCCGCAAGCGGTGTTCTCGCACTATCACCAGCGCAGCAGCGAAAAGGGTGCGATCCTCGGTATTTTTTTCAATCGCTCGACGCGCGAGCATATACAATCCGCACTCAAGTATTTTATAAAATTCTTCGGCAAACCGCTGCCGAGATAAAAGAAAAGCGCTTTTTCAATCATTTGAAAAAGCGCTTGCGTACGAACATCATGCGATCCTCCCTGCAGACCAGAGAAAAGATTCGAAGTCTGGTCTGGAAAACACCAGATCCAGCAATCGCTTTTCTTTTCTGAAGAAAGGAAGCGAGAAGCGACGTTTTCGCAAAAATACAGCGTACACATCGCTCTCATTGCCGGACAGAACCACGAGGCTATATCGCCGCAGCTCTAATGCAGGGTATTGTACGGGACGGCAAAATTCCTTGTCAGCCAACAGTCGACTGCAGCTTCTTGCAAACTGCGCAAACGATTGGATGCTGGCTCTGCCGCTGCACATATGGGACCAACTGCATCTGAATATATCCCTCGTTTTGTCGCGTAGCAGATACTTTTGCTGTATGGAAACCTCATACCGGACTTCGGGGCGGTCCAGTATATATCCTCCTGATTCCGTGAGAAGCTCCATATTCGTGAGCTCTATCTGTAGTAGCCTTGCCCGGTCTTGCAGCTGAAGGGGCAATAACCCAGAGGGCCCTGTTGCTTGGTGGTCTTCTCTGTGCTCCCAATACGATTTCAACCGATTATTGGTCATAATCACCTCGCTTTCTCTCCGTTGTTTGGTATACTCGCAAGTTGCCAAAGTTCCATCCAGAGACTACGACACTACTTTTGGTGTACAAGTTTTTATTTTAAATGTCAACTAACCAAAAATTGTGGTATGATGCTTTCCATGCGCCAAGCGCTTCCTGACGTCAAAATAGACCAATATGAAGGTCCGTACGACCTATTGGTCGAGCTTGCCCATACGCGCCAGGTAGACATTTCTGAAATATCGCTGAAGGATCTTACCGATCCGTTTTTGGCGTACATGAAGGAGTATAAGATTCATCCGGAAATTGTCGCATCATTCGTCGTAGTGGCATCGACACTCTTACTCATCAAGGCGCGGCAAATGCTGCCCAAACTGGAGGAAGAAGAACAAGAAGAGATAGAACAGTTCACCCACCGACTTCACGTATACGAACAGTACCGCAAGGCAGCACAGGCGCTTTCATTGCAATGGGGAGTGCGTCGCCTGTTGCCGGCGCACTTTTTTGCAGAAGGGGAGTGGGTTTCGCATTCGCCTCGCATGCCGCGCATATCTGCCGATATGCTTGCAGACGCGCTGGAGCGGAAAATTACAACCATCGTACGCCCGCGCCCCCAAGCGCATCTCACGCAGCGCGGAAGAAGCTTGAAAGAAATTCTTGAGCTGTTTACGACGCGTCTTGCCGCCGTGCGCCGGCTCGTATTCCAAGAGCATATCCATGGAATTCCTCGGCAAGAGCAGGTGGTTTCGTTTCTCGCAATCCTGGAAATGGCCCGCAACAGGGAAGTTGCGCTCGTCCAAACCGAGCCATTCGGAGAACTTATTCTGGAGAAACTATGAACGACCTTGCGAAAAAAATCGAAGCATTGCTGTTTACCGCCGGAGAGGCGGTTGCGATTTCGGAGCTTGCCGCCCTTACGAAAGAATCCGAAGAAGCGGTTCGAACATCACTAGCGGAAGTGCATGACAGCATTGCCGATAGCGCCTTGGCGCTGATAACAACGGATTCCCATGCACAGCTTGTTACTGCTGCCTCTGTGGCAGATTTTCTGTCGCAATTCGAGCAAGAAGAAAGACAAGAACTCTCGCGCGCGGCGCTCGAAACGCTTTCGATTATCGCGTATCGAGGCCCTATTGCGCGATTCGACATCGACACGATTCGCGGCGTCGACTCGCGCAGGATGATCATAAAACTGCTGCACTTGGGACTTATTCGCCAAATGCGCACCTCGGGAAATGTGCCTCTGTACGATATCAGTGAAGAGTTTCTCTCTCAGATGGGACTTACCCGCAAAGAAGATTTGCCAAATTTTGCAAAACTCTCCGCCAGCGAAGAGCTGTCATCTCTCCTAGAGAAGCATTCATGATACCGATTTTTCACATTGCGGCAGCAGTACTGTCGTGCGTCATTGTCGAGCAGCCTCTTACTTCCTGCGTTCCATACGCGCTTACAGATGACAACACAGCTCAAGAAGAAGCCGCCGCGCGGATTCCGTACAAGACAGGAGACGCAATCGACGTCGCGCTCAGTGCTGAATCCGCATTCGTATGGGACGTGGATACCGGAACAGTGCTCTACGACCGCAACAGCGACACTGAGCGTCCCGTTGCCAGCCTCAACAAGCTTGTCTCCTCCCTCGCAGTGCGAGAGCTGCTACCCGCTGTGACAACGATAGTAGAAATTCCCGCAGAGGTGCGGCGAGCCCAAGCGCTCGGAGCAAATATCCGGCTTCCCGCAGGACAGCATGCGTCGGTTCAAGAGCTGCTTGCGGCAAGCCTTGTCCCGTCCGCCAATGATGCGATGGTCGCACTTGCGATTGCCGCACGGGGATCGGAAGAGGCATTCGTACACTATGCGAACGACTACGCCGCCCGGCACGGATTATTTCATACCAAACTTGCGAACTCGACCGGACTGCAAGGAGGAACCCAGTATTCTACCGCCCGCGATGTAAAAGAAATGCTCATGATGGCATATGCCGATCCGGTCTTGCGGCCGTTTTTATCCCAAGAAAGAGGCTCACTGACGACGCAAGAGGGAACGCGGAGAGAATATGTCTCTACGGACAAGCTCCTGGGCACATATCTTTCCATTTTGGCCGGCAAGACCGGGTACACGCTCGAGGCAAAAGAGAATCTCGCCATTATTGCGGCGGGTCCGAACGGACAGAAAATCGGAGCGGTCATCCTGGGGAGCGACAATCGTTTCCAGGACACCAAGACTGCGGTAGAATACGTACTAAGAAACTACACGTGGCCATGATTGCATTTTCGGATCCAATTCTCGTAACGAGTGTCGTACGCGTGCTGGGCATCGGCATGATTGCATTTCTCGTGGCATTTTTGGCAACGCCCGCGCTCACGAATCTGTTGTACATATATAAGTTCGGGAAAAATATCCGGAACTCCGGCAGCACGCCGATTTATTCAAAACTCCACGCGGCGAAAATAGGAACTCCGGTGGGCGGAGGAATCATCATCTGGGGTTCCGTAACTATGCTTGCCATTTCTTTTTGGATTTTAAAAGAAATCTTTCCGAACAATTTCCTCCTGACACTCAACTTTCTCACCCGACCGCAAACGCTTCTTCCGCTGGGGGCGCTGATCGCCAGTGCGCTCGTCGGCTTGCTGGACGATTACTTGAACGTACGAGGAATCGGCGCAAGCGGCGGAGGGCTGCGCATGAAGCATCGCATCGGACTGTATACTATTGTCGCGATATTCGGCGCATGGTGGTTTTACACGAAATTGGAATGGAGCCTGATCCACGTGCCCGGAGTGGGGGACTTTGAAATCGGCTGGTGGTATGTCCCGCTCTTTATTTTGGTTATTGTCTCTACTGCATTTTCCGTCAACGAAGCAGACGGCCTCGACGGACTTGCGGGAGGCATTTTGCTGTTTTGTTTCGGCGCATACACTGCCATTGCGTTCGCATTGGGCAGGATAGAACTTGCGATGTTCTGTTCCGCAATCGCAGGCGGAATCCTCGCGTTCTTATGGTTTAATGTGTACCCTGCCCGGTTCTTCATGGGCGATACGGGTGCCATGAGCCTTGGCACCACGCTGGGCATTATCGCCATGCTCACCAACTCTGCGCTTATTTTGCCGATTATTGCATTTCCGCTCGTGCTGGAATCGCTTTCCGTTATTATTCAAGTTGTATCGAAAAGGCTGCGCAAAAAGAAGGTCTTTCTCTCAACTCCTATTCACCATCACTTTGAAGCGCTCGGCTGGCCGGAGACGAAGGTCACGATGCGCTTCTGGATTGTATCTGCGGTATCTGCCAGTATCGGGCTTGTGGTAGGTCTGCTCGGAATGGGGTCGTAAGCTATGCCGCACACAATCCTCGTACTTGGACTCGGTTTGCATGGAGGGGCGATCGGGACAATCACATGGCTTGCAAGCGATGCATGTCCGAAGGAACTTCGGGGCGCGCGCATTATCGTTGCGGACAAAAAATCGCGAGAAGAACTTGCGCCATCGCTTGAGAAACTCAACCATATTCCGGATATTACGTACGTGTTTGGAGAACATGATTCATCCATCTTGGATGGCGTTACAATGATTATCAGAAATCCGGCCGTATTGCGTTCGCTGCCGCTCCTTGAAGAGGCGCGAAGGCGGAATATTCCGATTGAAATGGACAGCAGCTTGTTTTTCCAATACAGCCCGAGTGCATCCATTATCGGAATCACCGGTTCGAAAGGCAAAACTACGACATCCTCCGCCATCTTCCACGTGCTCAAATCCGTGTTTCCGGATACTATCGCAGTCGGCATAGATGGCATATCCCCGCTCCTGGAGCTTCCTCTCATAAAAAAGGACGCCACGGCCGTCTTTGAATTGTCCAGCTGGCGCCTCGAAGCGTTGCAGGAGCGCAATATCAGCCCCCACATCGCCGTTGCCACATCTATCTACAAAGATCACTTGAATACGTATGATTCGTTCGCGCACTACATTGAAGTCAAGAAACAGATCATCCGAAATCAAACTCCAGATGATATCGCAATTCTCAATGCGGACGATGCAACGCTCAAAACATGGGAAAAGGACGTCAAAGGGTCCCTCTATTGGTTTTCCCTTGCACCGCTCCCCGCCGCCATGCAAGGCATATGGGTAGAAGACGGGGAAATACATACCAATATTGCATCTGAACATACCCCTCGCATCTTTGTTTCTGACATTCCCCACGCATCTCCCCATGAATTGCGCAATAAGCTCCCTTCGCTTCTCATTGCCTTATTACAAGGCGTATCGTTGCAGGATGCCGCACGCGCGCTTGCCGATATGAAGCCAATGAAATACCGGCTGGAAACCATCGTCACCGTACGCGGCGTGACCTACATCAACGACTCTGCCGCAACGATGCCCGATGCAACCATTGCCGCACTGCAAGCCCTGCAGGAGAAACCGCTCGTCCTCATTTTGGGCGGAAGCGATAAAGCGCTCGAATTCGAGGGGCTCTCTCAAGCTATTGCTACATCTCGAAACATAAAGGCGCTCGTATGGCTCCCTGGTACGGCGACGGAGCGCATGAAAGCAACTGTGCTTCGCGCCGCATCGCTTCCTTCATATGACGCGTCATCCATGCAAGAAGCCGTTGCGCTTGCCGCAAAACAGGCATCCGCCGGCGATATTGTCTTGCTTTCGCCGGGTGCGACGAGCTTCGGGCTCTTTCTCCATGAGTTCGATCGGGGCTATGCATTCAATCGGGCAATAGAGGGTGTATACTAAGGAGGCTATGCCTTCCGCGCCCAAGCACGCCGACTCCGTCTTATTAATCACGATTTTCGCGCTTACCATCTTCGGGCTGATTATGGTAGGCTCGGCATCCTCCGTGATCGCCACCCGCTTTCAGGAAGATCCTTTTTTCTTTCTCAAGCATCAATTAATCTACGGTATTACTTTTGGAGTTGTCGCATTTACTATCGGCTTGTTTACCCCCTACGCAAAACTCCGCAAGCTTGCCGTGCCCGCAATCCTCATTGCGCTTATTCTTTTGATACTCGTGTTCGTTCCCGGCCTGCGCGTCGCATCCGGCGGCGCTACCCGTTGGATCGGAATCGGATCGTTCACGCTCCAGCCCAGCGAGCTCGCAAAGCTGGGATTTATCCTGTACCTGGCGGCATTGCTTGAACGGAAAAAAGAGGATATCCGAGACTTCAAGCAAACGGTTGTTCCATTCCTTGTGATTGTTGCGGTAATCGGCTTTCTCATTATTCTTCAACCGGACATCGGAACGCTCTTTGTTATTACCGCAATCGGGCTATCCATGATTTTTTCTGCGGGATTTAAAATAAAGCATTTGGCGTTTATCGGGCTTGCCGGACTGGCTGTATTTTCCCTCCTTGTCAGCACAGCTCAGTACCGCCTTGCCAGATTATTCGTGTACTTGCACCCGGAACTCGATCCGCAGGGAATCGGGTACCAAGTAAACCAAGCGCTGCTTGCAGTCGGCACCGGAGGACTGTGGGGGCTGGGGTTCGGCAGAAGCCGCCAAAAATACAATTATCTGCCAGAACCTGCCGGAGACACGATCTTTGCGGTGACCGCGGAAGAGCTCGGTTTTTTCCGCACGCTTCTTTTAATCGGCGCGTTTGCGCTCATCGCATACCGGGGATACGAAATTGCACGCAATGCGCCGGATATGTTCGGCCGCCTGCTCGCAACGGGAATTACGTCATGGATCGTGGTGCAAGCGTTCGTGAATATGGCTTCCGTTCTTGCCATTACCCCGCTTACCGGAATTCCGCTCCCGTTTATCAGTTATGGAGGATCCGCGCTTGCCGCGCTTTTCTTTGCATCGGGAGTGCTTTTAAATATTTCGCGATATACTAAATAAACCGTTATGCGAATCGTACTTACCGGAGGGGGAACAGGAGGACACATCACTCCGTTCGAATCGATCATCGAACACCTGCGCATGGTGCATGCGAAAGAAAAAGGCAACTTGCCGAAGTTCCTCGATCCAGAAACGATTGAAATCTCGTTCATGGGTCCGCTTACGCCGGAGGGGCAAGAGATGTTCTCGTCATACCACATCCCCGCTATCCATATTCCGTCAGGGAAGATGCGGCGTTACGCTTCGCCGCTTACCATTATCGACATGCTATTCCGGCTGCCGTACGGCATTCTTCGCGGGCTGGCAATACTGTGGCGCATTATGCCCGATGTCGTCATCAGCAAAGGCGGATACGGGAACATTCCTGCTATTATTGCCGCCATCGTATATCGCATTCCGATCGTCATTCACGAATCAGACGTCGTACCCGGCGCTTCAAACCGGTTTACCATGCGCTTTGCTGCGGCCATTACGCTCGGATTCGCCGTATCCCGAGAATATATCAGCGAGTGGAAACACAAGCTGTTCGTAACCGGTACTCCTGTCCGAGTGAGCTCGACCACTACGAATAAAAACGGGGCAAAGGCAACATTCCACATTCCGGAATCAGAACCGCTCATTCTGGTTATGGGCGGAAGCCAAGGGGCGCAGCAAATCAATGAAGCGCTGCTTCCGGCCCTTCCCGAGCTGATTGAAAAAATGGCGATTGTACATATCGCCGGTCCGCGACAGTTTGAAGCGGTCCAGAAACTCGCATCAGAACTGCTGGCGAGCAGCTCTCGCAAAGCATTGTATAAAGTATTTCCATATGTGCAGAACAACATGACTGCCGCGCTTCTTGCATGCGATGCTGCGGTGACACGAGCGGGTGCCAGCAGTCTTGCTGAAATTGCGCGATTTCGCATTCCTGCTCTCATTATCCCGCTCGCATCCGCCGCAAACGATCATCAGCGCAAAAACGCTTTGGCATTTGAAGCGGCTGGAGGAGCGCTTGTACTGGACCCCGACAATGTAAGTCCGAACTTGCTCAAGCAAAGCATCCTTCGGCTTATCTCAGACGCATCGCTGCAAGAGACACTCAAGAAAAACCTTGCCGCACTCGACTTTCCCAATGCCGCGCAAGATATCGCCGCGCTATCTATAAAAATTGCCAGCGGCCTGCGCCCCTCCGTATGAACCGGGTACTGTTTCTCGGCGCGGGGGGAACAGGCATGCAAGGACTTGCGTATTTGTTCCGTGAAAAAGGAGATGCGGTACTTCTTACCGACGATAACCCCGAGTTTCCCGGCTTGAGCCAAGAGGAAGCCGCGGCGCATCTTCAGGACATTTCGCTCATGGTGTACACCGATGCGGCTCCTGAAACGCACGAACTTCGCCGACTGGCTCGAGAAAAATCCGTCCGGCAAATCCCATATCACGAAGCGCTCGGCGAATTCTCGCGCGCATATACGACCATTGCCGTCACCGGAACGCACGGAAAATCTTCCACCACCGCATTCCTTGCGCATATGTGCATTGAAGCGGGCATCGACCCGACCGTATTGGTGGGAGCCCGCATGCCTTCGCTTCCTGGAGGACACGCACGGCTGGGCAAAAGCAAATATTTTATCGTAGAAGCGGACGAATACCGCCAGCATTTTCTTCCTCTTGCTCCTGCGCACGCCATTATTACCAGTATCGACTTCGATCATCCGGATGCATTCACTTCGCTCGTCGATGTAGAGCTGGCGTACAGCGAGTTTCTTGCCCGTGTTGCGTCCGGAGGAACAGTTGCGGTTCCGAGGCATGAATACGAAAACCACCCCGGCATTTCTTGGCCGCACGGCACCGACCCCGTAGAGCTCACCCTTGCCGCGCCGCTCCCCGGAGCGCATATGGCGGTCAATGCCGGCTTGGCTGCTCGTATTGCAGCCGTGATCGGTATCCCGCAAGAACAAGCACGTGTCTCCTTGCAAACTTTTCCGGGACTTGAGCGACGATTTGAATACATCGGAACGGTGCGCGGATGCGACATTCGCTCCGATTATGGCCACCATCCTGCCGAACTTCGTGCGACCATCTCCGGCGCCCGCACTGCATACCCGGGTAAACGGCTCGCCGTGCTATTCGAAGCCCATATGCCGCTTCGGCTGCGAACGTTTTTTGATGAATTTGCGGCAGCCCTTTCGCTTGCGGACAGCATTGCCATCACACCTCCGTTCGCGCCGGCAGGCAGGGATGAAAGCGGCAGAGAAGATGCGCGGCGCCTGGTAAATACGCTCAAAAACGAAGGGAAAGACGCGCAATACGTTGAAGACGTGGATGCGTATCTCTCCCAAGGCCTTTCCGCGGATATTCTCCTCTTTTTTAGCGCCGGGCCGCTGGATTCGTTGATCCGAAAAACTGTCAAAAAGGGCTGACAAAAAATAGATTTATCCAGAGTGGACAAAAATCAATAAGTCTCGTACGATAATTGGTCATATTTGCATATTGTGCATCATATTTGACAATATTTAATTCATATGCTAAAAAGGTATATATGAACCAAGAAACTGCGCACCAAGAATCGCAAACTGCAGTCCAAGACAAGCAAACAGTCAATTTTGCGCTTCTTACCGACGCCGCGCTTCAGGCGCTTGATGCACGCTCCCGGGATATCATTACCCGCCGATTTGGCATTGGAAAAGAGGAGAAAGAAACGCTGGAAAGCATCGGAAAAGAATACGGCATTACCCGAGAACGGGTGCGCCAAATCGAGTCAAATGCAAAGAAGGAGCTTACATCGATGCGGGATTCTTTCCAAAGCATCGAAGGGCTTTTGGTGGATATTTTCCGCCAGCATGGAGGCTTGATGGCGGAAAACCATGTGGTTTCCGAAGTGGAATCTCGCGTAGGCGATGAGATTTCCGCGCATGTCATTCATTTCTATCTGACGATTATTCCCGTATTCTCTCTGCACCAGCCCAATGCGATGTTCGAGGCTCACTGGAAGCACGAAGCATCCCTCCATGGCAAAGAAGAGCAAATCGTACTCACCGCCATGGAAACGCTGAAAGAAAAATCCCAGCCGATGCAGCTCTCGGATTTGATTTCTGAAATCAAGAAAACGATCGGCGAGGATGTTACCGACGCATACATTCATGCTGCGCTCGCCGCAAGCAAGAATATCGCCAAGACTGCATTTGGAGATTGGGGCCTTATCGGATGGGCAGAAACGTCTCCTCGGGGCGTAGGCGACAAGGCATTTGCCGTACTTCGCCGCAATAATGCCCCTGCGCATTTTCGGGATATTACGACCATGATCAATGCCGCAAATTTCGACCATAAGAAAGCAAATCCGCAAACCGTACACAACGAACTTATTAAAGACGGTAGATTCGTCCTGGTGGGACGCGGCCTCTACGGGCTCAAAGAATGGGGATACGTCGCCGGAACGGTTGCCGATGTATTGGAATCCATTTTGAAAAAATCGACTCGGCCGATGAAAAAGCAAGAACTGGTAGAAGAAGTTCTCAAGCAGCGCATGGTAAAAAAGAATACGATTCTGCTCTCGCTGCAGAATACAGCCCGCTTCGAACGCACAGACAAAGATCTGTACACGCTGCGCGCATAACCAACCGTTTTGCGGTACAATGATGGAAGCATATGCTTTTGCTTCCTGACATCGTGGCCGCTCTGGCCCCCCAACTGATGACGATCGGGTGGCTTATTGTCGTATGGCTCATTCTCCTTGTTGCATGGAAGACATACATGCTCATGAAAATGATCGACTACATCAGCACGATCGAATGGACGCATCTGCAAGTCACGCTGCCGGAAGATACCGAAGAGACGCCCAAGTCCATGGAGGTCGTCTACGAAGTCATGGGCGGCATGCATAAAAATCCGGATTTCAATGAACTTTATTTCGACGGATATCTGGAGCCTTGGGTGAGTTTTGAGATGTACTTTACCCCCAACAGCGTGCGCTATGTCATGGTAGTGCCCACCGCGCACCGCCGGCTCTTCGAAAGCGTCGTGTACGCCCAGTACCCGAAAGCAAATATTCAGGAAGTGGAAGATCAATCACTGCGATACGATTGGCATGATCTGCGGAAGAAGTACGAGATGTATGGAACAGAAATAACGCTCGCAGAAGATGACATTCTGCCCATTCGAACGTATCGCGAATTCGAAGCTACTCTTGCAGAACGAATTCCGTTTGTAGACCCGCATCAAATCATGATCGAAACGCTTACCAACGTGGAGCCGGGCGAGGAGTTCTGGATCCAGATCTTAGTCCGCCCCATGGATGGCAAAGCAATTAAGAAATGGGAAAAGAACGGAGAAAAGAAAGTTGCGGAAATATCCGGCCAAGCCAAAAAGGAAAAGCCCGGCATGTGGGAAAAATTCCGCGATATTGTATTTGCGCTTCCCGGAGAACTGCTGACAGCGATATTCAAAGGCCCAATTACCGTTGAAAGCGAAAAAGAAGAGAAAGTGCTTCGGTTTTTCAATCCCGTAGACGAGGCGAAGATGAAAGCAATTCTCCAGAAAACATCCGTAAACGGGTATAAGGTAAAGATCCGCGCCCTGCATATCGCTCCGGTGGGGCAGCTCAAGAAGCCGAATATCGGACGCCTCATCGGCGTATTCAAACAATTTGCGACATTCCATTTAAATCATCTTTACCCAGACTCGACTACAAAGACGAACGGTCCTAATTTTATTATGAGAGACAGGCGCCGCCTGTGGCGAGAGAAAACGATTCTCCAAAACTTCCAATGGCGCGACTTTTTCGGGCGGGATTCCGGATATGTCTTAAATGCGGAAGAACTTGCGACGTTGTATCATTTCCCTGTGAAGTACGTATCGGCTCCGAGCGTTGCGCGGGCGAAGGCAGGCAAGCAGACGCCTCCTCCGAATTTGCCGTATGTATCCTAGCTTCCTATGGATAGCGAAGAAATAACCGTTATCGGCCAGACGAATTTCCGGAACCAGCGCAGGGCATTCGGCATTTACCCCGATGACCGCAGGCGCCACGTGTATGTGATCGGAAAAACCGGCGTAGGAAAAACAACCCTCCTCGAAAACATGATCATTCAAGACATCAAGAACGGCAAAGGGTTGGCGCTTGTCGATCCGCACGGCGACGTGGCGGAAAAAATCCTCGATATCATCCCGCCGGAACGCACCAACGACGTCGTATACTTCGACCCGGCAGACGTTGATTTTCCGGTTGCGTTTAACCCGCTGGAAGCCGTAAATCCGCAATACAAATATCTCGTCGCATCAGGACTGGTCAGCTCGCTCAAGAAAATATGGGCGGATTCTTGGGGGCCTCGCCTGGAGTATATCTTGCGGAATGTCATTTTGGCGCTTCTCGACTATCCGTCCAGCACCATGCTGGGAATCATGCGGATGCTCGCGGACAAGGCATACCGGAAGAAAGTTGTGGATACCATCCAAGACCCCGTCGTGAGAGCATTCTGGACGAACGAATTTGCCAACTACAACGAGCGATTCCGCAGCGAGGCCATTTCTCCCATTCAAAACAAAGTCGGGCAGTTTTTGAGCTCATCGATTATCCGTAATATCGTCGCCCAGCCCAAGAGCACCATCGACATGCAAGATATCATGGATAACGGAAAGATTTTGCTCATCAACGTATCGAAGGGGAGAATCGGAGAAGACAATTCCGCACTCTTGGGCGCCATGCTCATCACCAAGCTTCAACTGGCAGCCATGGACCGCGCAAGCATTCCCGAAGAGGAGCGGCGAGATTTTTATCTGTACGTAGACGAATTCCAAAACTTCGCGACGGAGTCGTTCGCGACCATTTTGTCTGAAGCCAGAAAATACCGCCTCAATCTTATCATTGCGCACCAATATATCACCCAGATGGAAGAAGTGGTCCGCGATGCCGTTTTTGGGAACGTAGGGACCCTCATTTCATTCCGAGTGGGCGCGTTCGATGCAGAGTACCTGGAAAAAGAATTCGCTCCCTATTTTACCCAGACCGATTTGGTAAATCTCGATAAGTACAACGCCTACATCAAGCTCATGATCCGCGGAGTAACGAGCGCTCCGTTTTCCATGGAAACCATTCCTCCCGTCTCCGAAACCTATCACAGCAGAGAGAAGGTCATTGCAGTATCGCGCGAGCGATACGGAAACAGGCGGGAAGTCATCGAAGAGAAAATTGCACGATGGAGCGGGGTAGCATTCCAAGCGGAGGCGGAAGAAATCGCGAAAGAAAACCAGCGGCTCGGACGACAGCTTCCATCCGATGCCCGCCCTCAACAGCAAAGGCAGCCAAAACCGGAAGAGTTGGAAGATATTGTTCTTGCGCCGAAAAAAGAAGAAATGATTACGGACTTGTCAGCGCTGCTTGGAAAGAAGGATACTCCTCCTAGTTCATCGCGTGAACAAACCTCCTCTACCCCCTCCCCGCCATTACAGCCGGCAGGATTTGTAAGGAAGGGAAAGTCGCCCGAACTTTTCGACGCTATCTGTTCCAATTGCGGCAAGCAAACCCAAGTACCCTTCAACCCGGATCCGGAAAAAGACGTGTTCTGCAAAGAATGTTACGAAAAGCGCAAAGCGGAGAAGAAAACACTTGCACCAAAGCGCTTCACCGGCCCGCGCCCGCCAAAACTATAGCGAAACGCTACAGGCGAACAGCTAATTCGTGCTACAATACTTCCATGCGCTACGACAAATCGGAAAGCAAGAAGATGCCGATCGACAAGCCGTTCGATTTCCACGAAGACGCAAACTGGAGAATATTCCGCATCATGTCGGAATTCATCGATGGATTCGAGTTCTTATATCCGCTCCGAAAAGAAGTAACATTTTTTGGATCCGCCCGGTTCCCCGAAGGGCACAAATGGTATGAAGAATCCCGCAAACTCGGCCGCATCCTCGCGGAAAATCAATTCACGGTCATAACGGGCGGCGGTCCCGGCATCATGGAAGGCGGCAATCGAGGCGCATACGAAGGCGGCGGAAACTCCATTGGGCTCGACATCGAATTGCCAACTGAGCAACGGCGCAATGCATACGTGAAGAAGGGGATCGGATTCCATTATTTCTTCACTCGCAAAGTCATGCTTTCCGCGTCCGCCCAAGCATACGTATTTTTTCCCGGCGGGTTCGGTACGCTCGATGAATTTTTTGAAATGATAACCCTCATCCAAACGGGCAAGATGATTCCCGTCCCCATCGTTTGCATGAGCAAGCATTTCTGGACTCCGCTGGATAGCTGGATTCGGTCGCATCTATTGCAGGAGTACCAGGCAATTTCTCCGGAAGATCTTGACCTGTATACGATTGTCGATACGGCGGAAGACGCGTTCGATATCATTAAAGACTCAAAAGAGCGGAAATACTTTTAGGCGGCATCCGAGCGTCAGGTTTTTTTGACTAAACGCGACGAAATCATTCTTGACCATGCTGCATATGCTATTCATAGTAAAAGCATGAATGGAGCGTTTACCCATCGGCTTCGCCATCGCGCAAACCGGGAAACCGTAGAAAAACTGCTTCGTACATGGCCTGCAAATTCGCGAAAACTCGCAAACGAGATGATACATACCTACGGCATGCCATACGAAGCAACTGACACTTTGCTTATCTGGCATTACAACGGTCCCTGGAAGCGCACGGTGGTCCACCGCAATGGCGTACAGCACAAGGTTCCGCACAATCATACCGATTTGCTTGAACAAACCGTGGATGCAAAGGTGCGTCCTGAGATGTTTTCCGAAGTCGCAAAGTTCGACGGAAGCATCATTATCGACAAGACAAGAGGGGAAATGACGGCATTCTGTGAAAGCGAGCGGGCAAATACGCTTTTGCTCAACCTTGCGCACGACATCTGTATCGGCAATAAAACCGCGCAAGAAGCGCGAGCGGAGCTCTTGAGATCTTCGGGTTTTTTCTACTCTCAGCTGCCCAATCCCTATCGGGAATCTCTCTTGTTCACATCTACCGTGGAAACAAATAATCCGGACATGGTTACGGCCGAGCCGAATTGAAATATTCATCCCTACCGAGTACCTTTAAGAGCGTATGAAAACGCTCAACGAGGCTCGCGAGGCATATCTTTCTTTTTTTCAGGAGAAAGGACACGTTCGCATTCCGTCCGCATCGCTCGTCCCGGACAATGATCCTACCACGCTGTTCACCGGATCCGGCATGCAGCCGATGGTGCCCTACTTGCTCGGACAAAAACACCCGCAAGGAAGCCGTATCACCGATTCGCAAAAATGTTTTCGGCTAAACGACATCGAGGACATCGGCGATAACCGCCATACCACATTTTTTGAAATGCTGGGGAATTGGTCGCTGGGCGACTACTTCAAAGAAGAACAAATTCCCTGGATGTATGAATTTTTAACCAAAAAACTGGGGCTTGATCCGCGCAACCTCTACGTAACATTTTTTGTCGGCAATGAAGAACTAGGCATTGTAAAAGACATGACAAGCGCAACTATCTGGCAGAAGATGTTCCAAACAGACGGCATTGAAGCGATTATCAAAGATGATGCGGAATTAAAAGGAATGCAAGGCGGGCGGATTTTTTCGTACGACGAAAAGAAAAACTGGTGGTCTCGCGCGGGAGTTCCGGAAAATATGCCGATAGGGGAGCCGGGGGGCCCGGACACGGAAATGTTTTGGGATTTTGGGGCAGATCTTTTGCTGCATGAAAAGTCTCCGTATAAAAATCAGCCATGCCATGTTAATTGCGACTGCGGACGCTTTATAGAAATCGGAAACAACGTATTTATGGAGTACATAAAAACGGAAACCGGATTTTCTCCGCTGCCGCAAAAGAACGTGGACTTCGGAGGAGGCCTGGAGCGAATTACTGCCGCGCTCAACAATAATCCGGACGTATTTCTCATCGATGCGTTCAAGCCGGCGATGGACAAGCTTTCAGAGCTATCTCAAACCTCGTACGCCGATACACAAGAGATTACGACCGCATATCGCGTCATCCTCGATCACGTGCGCGCCGCGGTATTTTTGATCGGAGACGGCGTACTTCCCGGCAATAAAGAACGCGAATACTTCGTCCGCCGGCTCATCCGCCGTGCGTCCGTATTCGGAAACCGCTTGAATATCAAAGAACCGTTTTTGTCGAAGCTCGCCGACGGCGTGATTGCGACATATGCCGATGCATACCCGAACCTTACCGATGCGCGCGACACGATTTTACAAGAACTCACCAAAGAAGAAGAAAAATTCTTGCCCACACTCGTGCAAGGCTTAAAGAAACTTGCGCAGATATTCCACTCACAGGAAGAAGTTTCCGGCGCGCAGGCATTCGAACTGTATGCAACATTCGGATACCCGATTGAAATGCAGCTGGAAGAAGCCGAAAAAGCGGGGAAGCGCGTTGATACGGAAGGCTTCAAAGAAGAAATGAAGAAACATCAGGATCTCTCTCGCACGGCTACGGAAGGAAAATTCAAAGGCGGCCTTGCCGATCACTCCGAGATGTCCGTGAAATATCACACGGCAACGCATTTGCTTCACCAGGCGCTGCGCACCGTGCTGGGCGAACACGTATTTCAAAAAGGAAGCAATATCACCCCCGAACGGTTGCGGTTCGACTTTTCGCATCCCGATAAAATGACGCCTGAACAGATCAGGCAAACGGAAGACCTGGTGAATGAACAAATCCAAAGAGACTTGAATGTTACGCACGAAGAAATGAGCGTTGAGGAAGCAAAAAAACGAAACGCGCTTGGGCTATTCGAGCATAAGTACGGCGATACGGTAAGCGTGTATACGGTCGGCGATTTCTCGTGTGAAATTTGCGGCGGCCCGCATGTTGAACATACCGGCGTGCTTGGAAAGTTTGTGATTACAAAAGAAGAATCCGCCGGTGCAGGCGTGAGGCGGATCAAGGCGGTGTTGAAATAAAATCCCTCCGAACCACGATGGTCCGGAGGGCCGCTGGGGAACAGAAAGGAAAACCCAGCGAGTTACTTTTTGCGTCGTTGAGGTTTCTTCATCGCCGGAGCGAAGTTACGCCGTTCGCCGCGCGATTTTTTCCGAGAAGTCTTGGGCAGTTTATGTCCGTGACGCGTGGACGTAGGATCCATGATAGCCATCTGTACTCTCCTTCATTTACTCCAGAAGATCCAATTCTTTAAGAAACCTCTCGACTTCTTCCGGTGAAACGATTTTCGGGTGCATCTTGCGATCTTTTTCCGGCAATGCATATTCGCATGCCTTGCAGTCCCATCCATCAAAGGGAGTGCTGCATTTCGGGCAGCACGGCAGCGCCGGCTCCACATTGGATTCTTCAGTAATATCCTGTGACCAGGAAATCTCGGGATCGGAATTGGTATCCATCATCATGAACCCCCATTAATTGTACGAATTGGCAGAGAACGACTCTTGGCTCTTTATACACCAATGCGCTACAATTACAATCAATGCGAGACATTAAGCCAACCGGGAATATCCGCAAAGTTCCGTCGCACAAGCATTCCGATACGCTGCCGCCGGAAGCGGCAGAGCTGTTGCATACGCATGCAAAGAAAGCGAAAAAGCGCCGCTTTACCGGATCGAAGGTTTCCATTACGAACGTGCATGTCCCGAGGCAATCCGTAGCAAAGCGAAGCGAATCTCGCCCGCTGTTTGCGAGCGTTCCCACGAATACAAAGAAACGGCGAGCGCGTCGCATGAGCATGAGTCTTGGCGGCAAAGAGCGGACCATCGCGCTTGGACTGCTGGGGGCGCTCCTTGTCATGGGGGGCATTGCGGCACTTATCTTTCTTCCCACGGCTTCTATTGCGCTGACGATCCAGACCGCTCCGCTCCTGGTCGATCAAAAACTGACCATTGCAACAAATCCTTCCGCCATTCCCAATGCTATTCCGGGAAGCGTCTTCACCCAACAAGTGGACGTCCAGGGATCATCTCCCGTTACGAGCACGGAAGTAGTCGGAAACAAAGCGACCGGCAAGGTACAGCTCATCAACAAAACCTTCGATGAACAAAAAATCAAAGAACGAAGCAGGCTCGTCACTAAAGAAGGAACGCTCTTTTACATGAAAGGATCTGCAACAATTCCCGCAGCAAGTCCGTCTGGCGTGACAAGCGTCATTGTTGACGTGGAAGCTGCGGAGGCGGGCGAGCAGGGGAATATATCGGCCCAGCGCCTTGACTTCGCCGCGCTTGATTCTTCAGCGCAATCGCTTGTATACGGACAAAGCCTTGACACCTTTACCGGCGGAAGCGGGGAGACGGTCTCCGTAGTGAAAGAAGCCGATATCGAACAAGCTAAAGCAGCAGCGGCATCAGAGGCACGCTTACAAGTAGAGCAAGCAGCCCAAAGCCAATTGCAGAAAGGCTGGCTTTTATTGGATGAAAGCTGGGATGTCGCGCTGTCTCAATTCACCCCGAGCAGCGCCGTCGGCGATCGCGTCGAATCCATTCCCTATACCGCTCAAGCAACCGTACGCGTCATGGCATTTCGGGAAGACGCGATGAATGCGGCTGTCGAGCAGGCGCTTACCAGCCAGCTTACAGAAGACTACATGCTGTTCCCCGGTCCTATTTCCTATACAAAATCCGTTGACACCTCCAACTGGGATGCAGGGCAAGTTTCCATGACGGCACGCGTGACCCATACCACCATTCCAAGTTTTTCCATCGCAACATTAAAAGAGAAGCTTGCAGGCCGCAAGGAAGAGGAAGCGAAAAACTATCTGACTGGCCTTCCGGGTGTCCAGAACGCATCGGTTACCCTCTGGCCGTTCTGGGTACAGCGAGTGCCAGAAATCCAGAAGCGCATCGATATCCAGCTGGCCTCAGACCGAGAGCTCTAAATAGAGGATTTGACAGCCTTTTTGCTCTCCTCTATACTATAGTTTATCTGCGCTGCACGATTTCGGACTGATGCGTATTTCCCTCTTCTGGAGGATAAGCATGTGTCTTGAAATCCGTTCAGCTTAGCGGATTTTCTTCATTTTTAATCGTATTATCCTCTGCCAAAACCCAATACCGTCGAAGTGGATGGGGAAATCGTCGACACCCTTCCAAATACCCAGTTTAAAGTCCAGCTCGATACCGGGCAGGAAATTATCGGGCACCTTTCCGGAAAAATGCGCGTCCACAGGATCCGCGTCATGCCGGGAGACAGAGTCCGGGTAGAAATGTCGGCATACGATCTCACAAAAGGCAGAATCATTCTTCGATTGCAATAATACCCATATGAAAGTACGAGCTTCCGTAAAAAAGATGTGCGCAAAGTGCAAAACAACCCGCCGAAAAGGGAAGGTTGTTGTCATTTGCGAAAATCCGAAACATAAGCAACGTCAACGATAACCTATGCCTATTCGAATCAGCGGAGTAACACTCCAAGACAAAAAGCGGATCCTCTTCGCCCTTACCGATATTTACGGAATCGGGCGGTCGGCTTCCGCGAAAATCTTGCACACGCTCAAGATCGATCCGACCATTTTTACGCGCGACCTGACAGACAAGGAAGAGCAGGCGTTGCGCGAATATATCGAAAAGAATATCCGGGTTGAAGGAGAACTGCGCCGCGATGTCTCGATGCATATCAAGCATCACCGAGATATCGGAACCTATCGCGGAATCCGCCATGCAAAACACCTTCCCGTACGCGGACAGCGAACAAAGACGAATTCCCGCACGGTGCGCGGAAACGTCCGCAGAACAGCAGGAAGCGGAAGAAAATCATCTAACGAAAAGACCTAACCTATGGCATCACCAACAAAGGCAACTCGAGGAAAAAAGGCTAAGCCCCGCCGAAAGGTAAAGTCGGGCGTTATCCATATTACGTCCACCTTTAACAACACGCTGATTTCCGTTACGGATCCCGCCGGAGCAGTGCTTGTGTGGAGCAGCGCCGGCCGCGTAGGGTTCGGAGGAGCGCGCAAAGCAACTCCGTATGCGGCAATGCAAGCGGTTGCAAATGTTATGGAACAACTCAAACCGTTCCAGATGGAAGAAGCGCAAGTCATCGTGAAAGGAATCGGAAGCGCTCGAGACTCCGCGATCCGCGCTATCGGCTCATCGGGAATCACGATTACTGCTATCCGCGACATTACCCCTATTCCTCATAACGGAGTCCGTCCCCCTCGACGGCGCCGAGTATAACCATATTCCTATGCCATCCCCAACTCCAACCCAGACACCAAACCCTACCCAGCAGAGGCGGCAACAGCAGTCCCGCCGCCCTCGCCAGAAGAGCCGCTACGGCGCAAGCTTGAGCGAAAAGCAAAGCTTGAAGAATATTTTCTCCGTCCGCGAAGAACAGTTGCGAAAATATTACCGCCAGGCGCAAAAGGCTCATGGGCAGACCGGATCCATGCTTATCTCGCTTTTGGAACGCCGCCTGGATAATGCCATTTTCCGCGCAGGTTTCGCTCAAACTCGACGCCAAGCTCGCCAAATGGCAACGCACCGTCTCTTTACGGTAAACGGAAGGCCCGTAGATATCCCTTCGTACTCGCTGCGCGTGGGGGATGTCGTGGCAGTAAAAGAAAGCAAGCGGGGCAAGTCGTACTTTACTTCATTCGAAAAACGCATGCAGAACGCAAGCAGCCCATCCTGGATCCTCATTGATCCTGCAGCGTTCAGTTTCAAAGTTACCGCACTGCCGGATGCAGCAGAAGCAAACCTGGGCATCGATATCCGAGCAGTCGTGGAATTCTTCGCCCGCTAATCAAGAGCATTTTATTTAATCCTTATCACACTATGTTGCAAGAAATTTATCTCCCAGAAACCGTAGAAGTAAAGGCCGAGGAGCAGAACACCGGCCACTTCACGATCAAGCCATACCATCCCGGATACGGTCCGACGGTAGGCAATGCGCTTCGCCGAGTACTCCTTTCATCGCTCCCCGGCGCAGCTGTTACCCAAATGAAGATCGAGCATGTCGATCACGAATTCTCCGCACTCCCGGGGGTGAAAGAAGACATGGTTTCCATCATGCTCAATATCAAAGGGATCCGCGTATCCTCTACAAGCAAAGATCCGGTAGAGATCCGGCTCGAAAAGAAGGGAAAGGGAGTTGTTACCGCAGGAGACTTCCAGACTCCTCCCGAAGTAACGATTATTAACGCCGACCATGTCATTGCCACCATCACGGACGAAAAAGCGTCTTTGGAAATGACATGCACAGTAGAGCAAGGCCGCGGGTATGTTCCGTCTGAAGTTCAAGATCCGAAAGCGCGAACCATCGGTACCATTGCATTGGATGCGGCATTCACTCCGGTTGAGCGCGTAAGCTTTTCCGTAGACAACGTCCGCGTAGGGCAAGCAACCAATTACCACCAGCTGAACATGACCATCACGACCGACGGCAGTATCACGCCGAAAGAAGCGCTGCAGCAAGCAGCATCCATCCTCCGCGACCACTTTGCGCAGCTCACTGGTGAATTTACCGACTCCCTTACCTCTTCCCGCCCGCAAGAAGCGGAACCGGAAGCAGTCGTGGAAGAAGTAAAAGCTCCGGAAAATACGCTGAACCTCTTGCAGCTGCCATCTCGCGTGCATAATGCGCTCGAACGAGTCGGCATTACGACCGTAGACCAGGTAATGGAACTCTCTGACGAACAAATCAGCGACATTCCGGGACTGGGGGCAAAGGCGGTACAAGACGTCGCTCAGGCACGAGACGATTTCAAGAAACGCCTTACAGAAGAACAATCTAACGAATAGTCATGCGTAAGAAAAAAAGCAACAGAATATTGGGACGTACCTCCAACCAGCGGCTGCATCTCATGCGCAATCTGACCAGCTCGCTGCTTGAGCATGGCTCGATCGTCACGTCGGAAGCGAAGGCCAAAGAGTTGCGCCGCCATTTCGAACCGCTTGTTACCAAAGCGAAGAGCGAACTGACGCTGGCAAATCGCCGCCGCCTGCTTTCCGAGGTATCGGGAAAAGAAGAGCTTGTCCGCTTGCTGGATGTTGCAAAGAGCAACCAGAAACGCCCCGGGGGATACCTTCGCATTACCAAGCTTCCCGTAGACCGCACCGATGCGGCAAAAATGGCACGGGTTGACATTGTCGCCCAATCGAAATAATACTGGAAGACTATGGATACGAATATTACCTGGCACGTTATCGACGCAAAGACCGCGACACTTGGGCGCATTGCGACACAGGCTGCATCGCTTCTGCTTGGAAAACACCTAACGAACTCCCAAAAGCATGTAGCATCTCCGGTACGCGTCGTTATCATCAACAGCGATAAACTGAAAGTGACTGGACAGAAGATGAAGCAAAAAATGTATCGGCACTATTCCGGATACGCAGGGGGATTAAAAGAACGATCGCTTGAAAATCAAATGAAGCGGGATTCCCGGTTTGTTATCCGCGAAGCGGTGTCCGGCATGCTGCCGAAGAATAACCTCCGCGCCGTTCGGATGAGAAACTTATACGTATATCCAGGTGCGGAGCATCCTCATATGGCACAGACGAAAGGAGAGACAGTATGAACAAAAATCTCAAGCACGGATTAGGCCGAAGAAAGACCGCGGTTGCGCGCGTGCTGCTTACCGACGACAAGGCGGAGCGGCTCATAAACGGCATCGCGCTTTCTGAATATTTTCCTGCACAGGCGATGCAGGTAGTGGCAGTAAAGCCTTTGGAAGTAACATCCCAAGACTCCGAATACGGCCTGAAGATCAAGGTTTCCGGCGGAGGAAAACAAGCACAAGCGGAAGCAGTATCTCTGGGAATCGCGCGAGCGCTTCTCACCGTTGATGAAGGGTTCCGCAAGCAGCTCAAGACCGCAGGACTTCTGCGTCGAGACTCTCGCACCAAGGAGCGAAAGAAACCGGGACTCAAAGGCGCACGCCGCGCACCTCAGTTCAGCAAACGATAACACTATCCCCGCACATGCGGGGATATATCGTCTCTGTAGTGTATACTGCCTAATATGCCAACGCGCTCAACTCTCGCTATTTTGGTATCTGCCATCGTCGCGGCCGCCTTCTTCGCGTATAGCATCCGGGTGCCTGCGGGAAATACAATCACCATCGAGCATACGGGCAACTTCGGCGAGATTACCGGAAACACGATAGTAGGACAGACGTTCACAGCATCGCAAGATAACCTCTCGTCACTCAGCGTCATGATGGCGACGTATTCCGGGCGCGAAAATACGCAGCCGGTTCTGTTTGAGTTAAAAGAATCCCCGACGTCGGAGATGATACTCCGTACGGCAACCGCCGATCCGCGTACGTTCGGAGATAATCAATTTTATGCATTTTCTTTTGATCCGATCGCAGAGTCGAAAGGAAAACAATTCTTTTTCGCAATTTCATCTCCTGAAAGCATGCCCGGCGACGCGATCGCGATAGACGTAAACGCCGCCGATCCGTATCCGCTCGGCGCAGCATACCTCGTACGAGACACGGGAGAGACTCCTTCGCTGCGCCTTATCGAACGCTCCGGCAAGCAGGATATCGACCTGGTATTTTATCCTTCCTACCGCGTACCTCTTGGCGCGTATCTTGTCCGCAGCGTCAAGCAAGCGATTATCACGTTCTTTGCGACGTGGAATGACTCCCGGCATGTATATGCGCTGTGGGCGGGAGCATTCATCCCGATTGCGGCATACGCGCTATTTTGCCTCTTCATATTTCGCACAGGCGCCATGCCGCCTGCAACATACCTGTTGCCCGGCATCTTTCTCGCTGCGCTTTTCATGCGGTACATGTACGCCAGATCTCTTCCGCTTACCGTAGATGAAGGGAATTACCTGTATGATGCATGGTCGCTGCGGCATGGCGTGTTTGCAGGAGGCGACGGATACGTGAAAGCCCCTATCTTCATTGCATGGACGGCATTCTGGCAGATGCTGCTCGGCAACACCATCATGGCGGGGAGAGTAGGGTCTGCCGTTGCCGGAGCCGCGGTTGCACTTCCCATATTCCTGCTCGTCAAAACGCTGTGGAATGCACGCGCCGCATATCTTTCCGCGGCGCTCTGGGCCGTTGCCGGAGCTGCGGTTGTTTCCAATGCGTATGTGCATACGCAAAGCGTCGCCGTATTCTTCGGCGTTTCCGGTATTGCGCTGCTTGCATACGCACTCAAAGAAAAATCAGGTTCATGGCGTCATCTGCTGCTATCCGGACTTGTCATCGGAACCGCAGTTGCATCTCGCAAAAGCATGCTCGCGTTGGGACTTGTAGTGGTTCTGCTTCTTTTTGCGCTGTCTCCCTCATGGAAGCTACGCCTGCGCAATACCGGTATTGTCGGCGCAGGCTTTATTGCGGTACTTGCCCTTTTCTACTTGTTTGCATATTCCATATATGGAATGGAGGGCGTGATCGAAGCCATCGGAATCAATTCCGCAACAGACGGAGTATCAAGCATCGAACCATCCGAACGAGAGCAGGTACGCGCATATTCCTTGCGAGGGATGACGCCGTTTTTCCGAGAATCTTTGCCCCTTATTCTGCTCTCCTTGCTCGGCGTTGGGTATTCCATGAAGCGCCGGCTCTTCTGGATTTTGCCGCTTGCCGTATGGTGGTGGGCGTGGGGGTTCTTTTCGGAATATGAAGGAGCGGCATTTATGGCATACGGCATTCCACTTCTCTGGCCGCTGTTCGGCGCCCTTTTATTTATTTCGTCCAGCCTGAAACCCGCTTCCTCTTCCAAAGAAGAAGAACAGGGGGCGCGGTTCGCACGCGGACTCATCGGACCTCTTTGGGTGGGAAGCTTTGTATTCTTTTACATGAACTGGATTAAATTCCACGCAAATTATATTTCTGAATTTATTCCGCCGCTCGCCATTCTCGGAGGCGTCGGCGTGTGGTATTTTCTTGATCGCGTTCGAGATACGGCCAATTCGTGGATTAAAAATATCCTATTTACCCTCTTCCTCATTACCTCGCTATGGGCAGGTACCGTATCCAATTACATCACCTACTTGTTCGAACATACCGGACAGTTCAGCCAGCAAGCAGCTAAAGAGGCTGCGATATGGGCGCAAGAACATATCCCGCAAGATGCGGCAATCTTTACCGGCGCTGCGCTTATTCCATACCTTTCCGGACATCGGGTATCGCTCGATATCGCGCATCCTCGATGGTACGCATACGAGTTCACCCGCACCGACCCTATGCGCCTGGAAACCTTCTTACCGTCAACACAAGCAATGCTTGCGGCATATCGCGATGCAGATTGGTTTCTCCTTGAAAGCCAGACCGGATTTTCATTCCTTATGGAGTATTCGGAAATAGAGAAGGGGCTTGAGACAGACTGGGAGCGCATCCATGGCATCGAGAACGGATCGAATACCATGACGTTCTACAAGCGAATACGATAATTGCCAGCACGAACAGATTGCGATACCATGGCTTGATGCCTGAAAAAGTCGCAATTGTCCATGATGAGCTTGTCCGCCGGGGCGGGGCGGAAATGGTGCTTGAAGAACTGCTGCGAATGTACCCGCAAGCGGACGTGTACGCGCTCTATGCCGGAAATATCCCAAAAATGACGATCGACGGCAAGACGTACGCCATCAAGACGTCTTCGCTCCAAAAATTGCCGGTATTTTTCCGAACGCACATGAGCCGCATGCTCCCGCTATTGCCGCAATCCGCGGAGCAGTTCGACCTTTCCGGGTACGACCTTGTCATCAGCAGCGCAAGCGGGTTTGCAAAGGGGATTATCACCAGGTCGAGCGTGCCGCACCTCTGCTACTGCCATACGCCCACGCGGTACCTTTGGGATGCATCCCAATCAGTCCTCCGCGAAAGCGGGCTGGCGAAGCCGTTTTTGCGCCTCTTGTTTCATTATCTTCGGATGGTGGACTTTGCTGCAGCCCAGCGTCCGGATGCGTATGTGGCAAACTCCCTCTATACGAAAGAAAAAATTTCCCTGTATTACCGAAGGGATGCAGCTGTCGTATATCCGGCAATCGATACGAATTTCTTCACCCCCGCCTTCGGCTCTCCCAGCGGCAGCGCTGCGGCAAATCGGCCTCGACGATATTTCTTGTGCGTAGGAAGACTGACCAAAGAAAAGCGATTTGACCATGCGATTCAAGTCATGGAGAAGCTCGGATTTCCGCTTATCATCGCCGGATCCGGGAGCGATGAAGCTCGGCTTAAGTCGCTCGCGCGAAAGAATACTACGTTCGTCGGACGCGTGTCGCAAGAAGATTTGCGAGAGCTGTACCGGTCCGCCCGCGCGCTTATTCAGCCCGGAGTAGAGGATTTCGGCATGTCTGCAGCGGAGGCGCTCGCGTGCGGAACCCCCGTCATTGCATTCGGAAAAGGCGGCGTCCGGGAGATTGTGGTCAACGGCGTGCACGGCGTACTATACAAAGACCAGCTTCCCGAGATGCTTGCAGAGTCTCTCCGGCAATTCCTTCGCATCGAGCGGGCGTTTTTCCCGGGCAATCTGCAGAAGCGCGCCCTCTCTTTCTCTCGAGAAGCGTTCCAAAACGGAATCCGGGAGCAAGTTGAACATCTGCTCCAAGTAAGGAATACTACAAAGTATGAAACACTCTCTTCGTCTTGAGCACATTACGCTCACCGAGCTTGATGCCAAGCATTTGGAAGACAAGCTCGATCGCATCGAGAAGCATCTTACGGCTCCGTATACGGCAGATGTGCACATTCTCCGCGACGCCCATCACATAAAGGGCGATGTTATTACCTGTACCATTATCATTGAACAAGGGAAAGAAATGTTTCGAGTAGAGAGGACAAGCGACACCGTTCCAAATGCAATCGATGCGTGCATCGCCGCATTAAAATCAAGCCTTCTTTCGAGCCACGACCGCCGAAAGGAACACAACTAAAGCCGCTATGGCGTTTTTCCGAAATCTTCTCCCGTTTACGGGTTCATCGCGGCATGAAAAAGCCGCGCAGGATCTTTTGCCGACTGTCGCCAAGATTACCTCTCTCGAACAAACGGTTTCCGCGATGAGCGATGACGAGCTCAGAGAGTTCGTATTGCAATGGAAAGGAAAAGCGCGGCAAGAGCTCCATGACCATGTAACAGAAATCTTTGCCGGCATTCGAGAGGCGGGGCGCCGCACGCTCGGCATGCGGCTATTCGACGTCCAACTCATCGGAGGATTGGCGCTTTTAACCGACTCCATCGCGGAAATGAAGACAGGAGAGGGGAAAACGTTCGTTGCTACGCTTCCGCTGATATTTAATGCATTGGCGGAAAAAGGCGCGCATTTGGTAACCGTGAACGAATACCTGGCGCAGCGCGATGCCGATTGGATGCGGCCGATATACGAATTCTTCGGGCTCTCGGTAGGAGTAATCCTTGCCGGCCAAACGCCAGAAGAAAAGCGGGCGGCATATGCGGCCGATATCACGTACGGAACGAATAATGAATTCGGTTTCGATTATCTGCGCGATAACATGGCGCAGAGCTTATCATCGCTTGTACAACGGGACTTGTATTACGCGCTCGTGGATGAGGTGGACAGCATTTTAATCGATGAAGCGCGTACGCCCCTTATCATATCCGCCCCCGATACGGACTCCACTGCGCTGTACGACCAATTCTCGCGGCTCGTGCCGCTTCTGAAAGCGGGAGAACACTACAACGTCGACGAAAAACGCAAAGCTGCAACGCTTACCGATGACGGCGCGACTTTCGTCGAGCAACAGCTCGGCATAGACAACATGTATGCGGACAAAGGCATTCGGTTCGTCCATCATTTGGAACAAGCGTTGCGGGCGCATACCATGTACCATCGTGACAAAGATTACATTGTCCAAGACGGCCGCGTCGTCATTGTCGACGAATTTACCGGCCGCCTGATGGAGGGCCGCCGATATTCCGAAGGGCTCCACCAAGCTCTTGAAGCGAAAGAGCGGGTTCCCGTCCAGCAAGAGAGCAGGACATTGGCGTCGATTACGTTCCAGAATTTCTTCCGCCTGTATTCGCATATCGGCGGCATGACCGGTACGGCAATTACATCTGCGGAAGAATTCGAGCAAGTATACAATCTGGATGTCGTCGTAGTTCCGACTAACAAACAGATGATCCGCAAAGACCAGCCGGACAAGATTTACATGAACGAACAGGCAAAATATCGCGCGCTGGTTGCGGATATTAAAGACCGACATGCAAAGGGCCAGCCGGTATTGGTGGGAACAATCGCAATTGAAAAGTCCGAATATATTTCCGATCTGCTGAAAGCAGCCGGGGTTCCGCATGAAGTGCTGAACGCCAAACACCACGCCCGGGAAGCAGAAATCATATCCCGCGCAGGCCAAAAAGGCGCCGTTACCATTTCCACGAACATGGCAGGCCGCGGAACGGATATCAAGCTCGGCGAAGGTGTCGCCGAAATCGGCGGACTTGCCGTGCTGGGTACCGAGCGGCATGAAGCCCGCCGCATCGATAACCAGCTGCGCGGACGGTCCGGCCGCCAAGGAGATCCGGGCGAGACGCAATTTTACGTCAGCATGGAAGATGACATGATGCGCGTATTCGGCGGAAGCAGGATTCAGAGCATCATGGAGCGGCTCAACGTCCCGGAGGACGAACCAATCGTGAATAAAATGGTAAGCCGCGCGCTCGAAGGAGCGCAGGAGCGGGTAGAGGGCTATTACTTCGACATGCGCAAGCAGGTGCTGTCCTATGACAACGTATTAAACAAACAGCGGAACGCAATCTATACGCTGCGCCGCACCATTCTTCGGGACGGCAAGTGGAAAGACCCAAACAAAGACCCGGAAGACCTCCACACGTACATCCTTTCTTTGGCAGAAAACCAGGCATCGCTTCTGACCGCAACGCATACGACAACATCCCATGAAGAAGACTGGAATCTGGAGGAAATCGCGGAATCCGTCCATGCGGCAGCCAACACGCCGACCGATGAAGTGCAGAGAAATCTTTCCGGGATCGTCGCTGAACATATCCCATCCGGTCCGGATGAGGCGCGCAATGCGATTACCGTATACATTCGAGATATCATTGCACATCGCATTACAGAAAAACAAAACCAGCTAGGCAATGAAACGATGGATCAGCTGGAGCGCGCAGCGGCGCTGCGCTCTATTGATGCGCTCTGGATGGACCACCTCGACACGATGGACTATCTGCGTACGGGAATCGGCCTTCGCGGGTACGGACAGCGAGATCCGCTGGTGGAGTATCAAAAAGAAGGCCACCGCATGTTCCAAGAGCTGCTCGCATCCATCCGCTCATCGCTGCTCGATACCGTTCTGCGCGCAGAAGCGATCCGCCAAGAAACGACAGCGCAAGGAATCGCGCATCATGATCAAGCTGCATCTCCGATGGCCCAGCCTTCGCCCGGCCAGCCGGCCGAGCTTCGGCAGGCAAGCCAGTCCCATGTACACGAGAGACATTCGCATGCTGCAACAGATACCGATTCCAGCGGCACCATCCGCAATCCGTATAAAGATGTAGGCCGAAACGACCCATGCCCGTGTGGATCGGGGAAAAAATTTAAGAAGTGTCACGGAAAAAGCTAATTCAAAGGATTATCCTTGGAATTGCATTTAGACGGCTTCTAGGCACAATATTTCAAGCTGGAGAAATAAATCTCGACTAAACCACATGAGAAATGTATACTTGTTAATGCTATGTGGAGCTTTATACCAAAATTCTTTTCGAAAGATAACGAAACAACTCTCTTAACCTCTTCGGTTAATGAAGATGTTATTTCTGATGCGTATAAAAGCGTAGAGAAAGAAATTGAATCTCTTCAAAAGTACGATAAGGGCGAAAAAGAAATAAATGCACCCGATCTCAAAAGTACTTTGCGAAGCGTATCGTAAGCTTCATGAGAAAGGACAAGTTGCTTTTCCGTTGCACAAAAAGCAACAGGATGCAATTGATAGTGTAGTTAAAACTGTAAATGCTACATATTTTGACATTGAGCGCTTCTCTTCACCGGAGGACAAAGCAGTAGCATATCTTTGTTTTATTATTAAGAATCATCCCGTCACTGATGGAAATAAAAGGCTCAGCATTCTGTGGTTTCAAGTGTATTGCGACGTTCATAACTTAGATCCAGATATAACAACATACGGGGGACTTGATATTCTTGCAGTTTCAATTGAAAAATCCGACCTAGAAATGGAAACTTTAATAGAAATAGTAAAATCCATACTATTTGGAAAATAATTTCTTTTATGCCAACTGACATCCACAAAAGCGCATTACTGATCCTGAACGAAGATGCTACGGCGTTTTTGGTTTCTATGAACAAGGGAAAAGAACACTGGATTATGCCAGGAGGGAAGATTGAAGCAGGCGAAACGCCGGAAGATGCGCTGGTGCGAGAAATACAAGAAGAACTCGCGTGCGATCTGGATAAAGAAAGTTTAGAGCACATTACGGACTATGTCGGCCCTGCGGCAGGCATGCCGGGCGTGATGGTGCATATTAAGCTGTATGCAGGCACGATAAACGGCACGCCGACGCCGAATGCGGAAATCGAGAAACTCGGCTGGCTGTCGAAAGAAGATATCGGCAACATGGTAGCCAGCGAAACCATCCGCACGCTCATTATTCCGGATCTCGTGAAGCGTGGTATTTTGAAATAAGTATGATACCGGATAAAGAAGTTCCCCTTGGTGGACGCATGTTTTAATATCAACATATGGACCCATTAATCCCAGAGCAACGGCCAAGGGTTGGCATCGGCGTCATGGTGATGAAAGATGGCAAGGTGCTGCTGGGCAAACGCAAAGGGTCGCATGGTGCAGGCGAATACGCGTGGCCGGGCGGACATATGGAATACATGGAGAGCTTTGAAGATGTGGCCAAGCGCGAAGTATAAGTATATGGCCAACAAACTTCTTACGCTTTGCATTATCCGCCAAGGGGACAATGTTCTGCTCGGTATGAAAAAGCGCGGCATGGGAATAAACAAGTGGAATGGATTCGGAGGGAAAGTGGAAGCAGGGGAGACAATCGAAGAGGCGACGATGCGAGAGGTTTCGGAAGAGGCGGGGATCACTGTTTCGTCCGTAGAGAAAATGGGTGTGTTGGACTTTACCCTGCCAAATGAAGAAAACGTGTGGCAAACACATATATTCCTGGCACGAGACTTTACCGGAACTCCGATAGAAACTGATGAAATGAAACCGCAATGGTTTACTATCGACACCATTCCCTATGAGCATATGTGGGCGGATGACAAATACTGGATGCCGCTGTTTTTACAGCATAAACCGTTTACGGGTACATTTCGATTTAAAGATTTCGACACGATTATCGATCAGGAGCTTCGAGAAATACCCTTGGCAATGCAATGGCACCTATGATCCTCGGATTTAAGACAGGACCGAAGAATTGGGAAGAGGGCCAGCGGGTTGTTACAGAAACGGGCGCTTTGATGTGCGAAATCTGGTTCGACGTGACAAAGGCGGATACATACACCGATATGCTTCGGTGGCTAAAAAAACACGACGTCACAATCGGTCTGCACCATTGGGGAGTTATCGACGGCAGCATCAAAACAAATCTGGCCACAAGCGATGCGTACATTCGCATGGAAACAATCGAGCAGGTAAAAGATACGATTGATATCGGATCCACTATCGGCTGCGCCTACGTCAACGCCCATCCGGGAGCTCAAGAGATTGAAACCATTGATTTTGCCGACTGGAACCAGGGCATTATTCCAGGAAAAGGAACCAGCCAAGAGGACGCGAAAAAATACTTTTTAGAATCAGCGATGTACCTTGGGCACTACGCCCAGAGCAAGGGCGTAGTGCTTACCATTGAAACAATTACCGCACGAGAAGCAGCATCCAGCAGCAACAGGGCGTCGATCTACGATCCCGGCAACATGCCGCCGGAAGCGCTTGTGGCACTGGCGCAGCATGGCGGATGGATTGCGAATGATATTTCCCATACCGGAAGCCATTTTCTTTTATCGGAGCAAAGCACCGCAGCAGTATGGGAGGCGACACTGGAGTTTTCCCGCCGCATTGCGCCGCGAACCCGACTCTTGCATACGAATGTCATTACTCCGCCTTATAATGGCACAGATTCGCACGATGGCATTACGGATACGGATTTTATGCGCGAGACATTTCCGAACAAAGAAGGGTTTATGGAATTTCTCTCGCTGTTTTCCGGACGGGATGACGTATTTGCCGTCAATGAGCCGAAAGAGGACATAGCAGGCAACTATGAAGCGCTGAAGGCATTTGCAGAACAACAGTAAACCCATTACAACTAGGATATGCAGAGAACCATGAAACGACGGTTGTTGTGGGGGATTTTGACCCTCATACTCGTTGGAACTGCCGGCTGGATTGCCAGCCCCAAGCATCCGAGCATTACGATCGGATCATTCCATCGCGATCTGAACATTAAGCTTGGTCTGGATCTGCGCGGCGGCACGCGGCTTGTATACCGCGCCAATGTGGATACCTCCACCCAGCAAGACCCCGCGGAAGCGCTTGCGGGCGTCCGCGACGTGATCGAGCGGAGAGTAAACTCGTTCGGGGTATCGGAACCGCTCATTCAGACAAACCGCGTCGACGATGAATACCGGGTTATTGTGGAGCTTGCAGGAGTCCAGGACCCGGATGAAGCCAAGCGCCTGATCGGCCAGACTCCACTGCTCGAATTTCGAAAAGAAGGAAATCTTGAAAACCTGAATATCGATGCTGAAAATCAGGATCAAATACTCGGCAACTTCTTCGAGAAAACCGAATTGGGAGGCAGACACTTAAAACGCGCAGCCGTCAATTTCGACCAGGTGACGGGAGTGCCACAAATAAACTTGGAATTCGACAAAGAGGGATCGGACCTGTTTGCGCAACTGACAAAGGAAAACATCGGCAAACGGCTTGCAATCTACCTGGATAACGTTCCCATTAGCGCTCCGGTCGTGCAATCCGAAATCACGAACGGCCAAGCCGTTATCAGCGGGGGATTTTCTATCGAGGAGGCGAAGCAGCTGGTGCGCGATTTGAACTCCGGCGCGCTGCCAGTTCCCATCGAGCTCATCGGACAGAGCATTATCGGCCCCAGCCTGGGGCAGACGGCTATTCAAAAGAGCCTCTACGCCGGTATCGCCGGGCTCGCGCTCGTGATGGTATGGATGACCGTGTACTATCGCTTGCCCGGGCTCGTATCGTCGATTGCGCTTGTTATTTACGTGGTGCTTTTCCTGGCAATTATTAAAATCATTCCGATTACCCTGACGCTTGCCGGCATTGCAGGGTTCATTATGTCGATCGGTATGTCAGTAGATGCAAACGTGCTTATTTTTGAACGGTTCCGCGAAAACTTAAAACAAAAGAAGACGGTTCCATTCGCGCTCAAAGAAGGATTTAATGCCGCATGGAGCTCTATCAACGCATCAAACGTATCCAGCTTGTTGACCGGCCTGGTATTGTACGCTTTCGGAACATCCATCGTGCGCGGATTTGCGCTTACCTTCTCCATCGGCATTATCCTTTCCTTGCTTTCCGCCATCACGATAACGCGCGGATTACTGCACATCATCCTCGCACACCCCGCTACTCATAAAAAATGGCTCCTATGATGAAACAACCAAAACTTTGGATGGCAATTTCCGCTGCGACCATCATCGCAAGCATCGCGATTATTATTGCTATTCCGCCGAAATGGGGAATCGATTTCGTAGGCGGATCGCTGCTGGAAATAGAAACCAATCCGGAGCATGCCCGAGCAATCCAAGACCATATTACGCAAACATTCTCCCTTTCGGCCACCGCCCAAGGAACACAAGACAATACGGTAACCATCCGCACGCCGGTTCTCGACGATGCGACTCATGAATCGATTATTACCTCCCTCAAAGAAGCAAACCTGATGTCCGGAGAAGAATTGAGCTTCGAGGCGGTTGGTCCGACGATCGGAAAAGAACTGCGCGAGAAATCCTTCACCGCCATCCTGCTTGTTCTCGCAATTTTGATCGTATACCTGACATACACGTTCCGAGCGGTACAGGGGTTTGTGTCTCCTTGGAAATTGGGCGTTGCGGCAATCTATGCGCTCGTCCACGATCTCGTATTTATCACCGCATGTTTCTCCATATTCGGCAAGCTATGGAATGTGCCGGTAGACACGCTGTTCGTGACGGCGCAGCTCGCCATTCTGGGATACTCCGTCAACGATACGATTGTCATCTTCGACCGCTTGCGATGGGAACACAAGTCGCACCGCGACACAGACCTGCTGGAGCTCATTGACCGTTCGCTCAAGCTCACGCTGGGGCGCTCCATGAATACCTCCTTTACCGTCTTGCTTACCTTGGTTGCCGTGCTGGTGCTCGGCGGCGCTTCTATCCGCTGGTTTATCGTCGCCCTTACGATCGGGGTGGTAACGGGAGTATATTCATCGCTCTTTGCCGCTCCGCCGCTATTGTACTACCTGGCAAAACGCAAATAATGGAGGAATATCCGAAGATATACGCCCGCATCTTCTCATGGGTCGCATCAGATTCGGCCGAGGCGCCTCTGCTACTGCTCTCTCACCGGGAAGAAGATAAAATGCGTGCATCGCTTTTCGCCCGCCAAGCTGCTGCGTGCACATCGCCCGGCACAGATCATCCGTGCGGCACCTGCAAAGGATGCATTCAGGCGCAACGCGGGACGCATCCCAATGCGTATGAGCTGCTCGGAGAAAACGGATCGATCAAAGTGAAAGACATTACGGCTGTTTCCGGTACGTTTTCCCGCACCGCAGAAAAGCGAGTCATTGCCATACCCCATGCGGAACACCTGCTGCCGGAAGCGGCAAACATGCTGTTAAAATCGCTTGAAGAGCCTCTCGCGCATACGCGATTTTTCTTATGCGCCTCCGCGAAACGATCGGTTCTGCAGACAATCCGCTCGCGATGCACTATTTTGTTTGCAGGTTCCCCTCCGGAACAGGCAGGCTCCATCGATACCTCCGCGCTGCTTGCAAAACTCGCACGCCTGCGGCCCACGGATCCGTTTTCGGACGAAGAGCTCCGCGAGATATCCCTCTTGATACGCCATATGCTCCGCGAGCAGGGAGCGAGCCCGGCCCTTTTCCGCGTCTCGATGCGGCTGCGCGACTACCACAAAACGGCATCCAGTCCCGGAGGAAACAGAAAACTTGCGGCAGACATCCTCCTTGCATCGCTAGCCCAACTGCGAAATACTATGAGTACAACTTGATATATTTTATCACTATCATATGCCTATCGCCCAAGCGGAAAAAACATTTTTAGCGTCAAAGGAAGAAGCCTTTTCTTGGTTTGAAAAGGAAGTAGCCGGCCTCAGGTCAGGCAGGGTAAAGCCCGCACTGGTGGAATCCATTCAAGTAGAGCTCTACGGAACGCGCAATCCGCTCAAGGGCATCGCTTCCATTTCCAGTTTGGATGCCCGCACTATCCTCATTTCCCCGTGGGATAAAAACGCAATTACGGCAATCCAAAAAGCGCTTACAGAGGCGAATATCGGAGTGATGCCGACCGTAGACGGGCAGAATATCCGACTGGCATTCCCATCGCTGACAGAAGAAATCCGCAACCAAACCATTAAGACCTTGCATGCGCGGGCGGAGGAGACCCGCATCCGCATGCGGCAGGGGAGAGATGAAGCTCTCAAAACACTCAAGGCAGAAAAGGAAAAAGGCACGATTTCCGAAGATGATTTTTACGGCGGCAAAAAGCGCCTCGATAACCTGATCGGCAAAGCGCAAGACGAATTGGAATCTCGCATCAAAGCAAAAGAAGAGGATATCTTGACCATATAATCCGCTTCCGAATCCGGGCGGATTTCTTGACTATACAAGCTACCTGTTGCACAGTGGAGGAAGGGTCACCATACGCTGTAACTTCACACCAACATACGGAGGACTACAATGTACACGCAAATTCCCTGGGATCCCGAAGCCGAGAGGGCGCTCGATCGCGCCAACGCGAAGGCTCGGTACTACAATCGTACCCTGGTCGGCACGGAACATCTCCTGTGCAGCCTCCTGTCCGACGAAAACTGTACGGCAGTCCAGGCGCTGCGCCGCCTCAATCTGCTGGAAAGCGTACGGATAAAGCTTGATAATTTGTTGCCGTGCGGGCAAGGGGATACACAACACCCGCAAGAGCAAGAGATGGAGTTGTCCAACTTTGTCCGATCCGTTATCGACCGGGCAAATGCCCACGGCGCATCACGCAAGGAACCGCGCGTCTATACGGACGACTTGCTCGTCGCACTGCTCCAAGACGAGGTATGCCAGCGCCTGCTGGCAGACGTAACGATTCCATCTCTCGAACAAGCGTTGTGCGATATCGGCAAACCATTCGTGAGACGACCGGCAATCTCGGTGCAGAGCATGACGATAGGAGGCAAGCCGCCTTTATTGCCTCGCTAAGCACCCACTCATACACCCGCTCGCCACTTCGGCAGAAGCGGGTGTTTTTACGCCTTCGCGATGAACCCTCTAGCGCTCGGGGGCGTTTCGAGATACGCTGAAAGAACTATGGTTTTGGCCACGATTCTTCTATTTCTCGGGATGCTGCTCGCACTCGTGCTGGTCCATGAATGGGGCCACTTTATCGTCGCCAAGAAGGCCGGCTGCAAGGTGGAAGAGTTCGGATTCGGCTTCCCTCCCCGCATCGCCTCGAAAATGTGGCGGGGAACGCTGTACTCGCTCAACCTGCTTCCAATCGGCGGATTCGTCAAAATAGAGGGTGAAAATATGGATGAAGCAGTCGTGACCCCTACCAGCTTTGCCAGCAAAAGCGCTTCCTGGAGGATCGCCATCTTATCCGCCGGCGTCATCATGAACCTTGTATTTGCCGCGCTGCTCTTGAGCGTGGAAAGCACGGTCGGCGCCCCCACAATCGCCACGCCAGACAATCGTGCGTCCCTGACGAATATCATGACCTATATTCTCGATGTAGCGCCAGAATCCCCTGCGGCACACGCGGGCATCATGCCCTACGACCGCATCGTTTCGTACGGCTCCATACAAAATCCCGACATCTCCGACATCCAGACCATTACGCAAAACCAGGCAGGAAAGGAAGTTGCACTTGAAGTCGATCGGGCCGGAAAGAACATCGCTGTTTCCATCACCCCAAGAGAACATCCGCCGGAAGGAGAAGGAGCGCTCGGCATCAGCTTGAGCGAAACCGGACTGCTCAAATCGCCTTGGTATATGGCTCCATGGGAAGGGATCCGGCGCACGGCGCTCATGACGGGAGCTATCGTCGATCAATTCGCAAGTCTGCTGCAAAAAGTATTCCGGCAAGAACAGGTCGGGCAGGTACTCACTGGCCCTATCGGCATTGCCGTATATACGCAAGAAGCTGCGTCGCTGGGGCTTTCGCATTTCCTGGAATTCGCCGCAATGATCAGTATCAATCTCGCAATCATCAACATTCTGCCACTGCCCGCACTAGATGGCGGACGCATTCTCTTCGTCTTGTTCGAAAAGCTCCTCGGCAAGCGAGTGCCAGGCAAGGTAGAAGCATACGTGCACACGGCGGGATTCGTGCTGCTCATCGGGCTCATGATCGCAATTACGTTTAAAGATGTCGGCCGTTATTTTTAATCTATGAAATACTCCTCCACATTCCTGAAAACAAATAAAGAAGCAAAAGCGTTCGATTCCGTTAATGCCACGCTCCTGCAAAAGGGCGGCTTTATCGACCAAGTTGCATCCGGCATCTATACCATGCTGCCCTTGGGGCTTCGCGTCCTGACAAATATCGAGAATATTGTCCGCGAGGAAATGAACGCTATCGGTTCGGAACTACTCATGCCATCGCTCTCTCCGGTCGACTTGTGGGAAAAAACAGGCCGAACAGACATGGATGTGCTCCTGCGGGCGCAGGGCGCGAACGATGCATCGAAAAAACGCAACGATGCGTCCTACATGCTCAACCCCACGCACGAGGAAATCGTGACGCCGCTGGCAAAGAAAACAAAATTCAGCTACAAGGATTTTCCATTCGCGGTGTATCAAATTCAGACAAAATTCCGCAACGAAGAGCGGGCGAAAAGCGGCCTGATGCGAGGACGGGAATTTCGGATGAAAGACATGTACAGCTTCCATACGAGCGAAGAAGACATGCTTGCATTCTACGAGCGCGTACAAACGGCTTACATGAATATTTTTGAGCGGCTTGGCATCGGCAACGATACGAAAATCACCAAAGCGTCGGGCGGAGACTTTACGAGCGGATTTTCCCATGAATTCCAAACTATCTGCGAATCGGGAGAAGATACGATTTATGTGGACGAGACGACCGGAGAAGCGTTCAACGAAGAAGTCGTGGGGGACAGGAAAGGGTCTCTTACCGCCCGCCAGGCATCGGAAGTGGGCAATATCTTTCCGCTCAAGACGAAATTCTCCGAGGCATTCGGATACTCGTATACCGACAAAGACGGCAAGCAACAGCTTGTTCATATGGGGTGCTACGGCATCGGAACATCGCGCCTGATGGGAGTATTGGTCGAAAAATTCCACGACGAAAAGGGGATTGTTTGGCCAGCGAGCGTGGCGCCGTTTGCCGTATACCTTGCCGGATTGAACCGGGAAGATGCATCGGCAACAGCCGCTGCCGATCGCGCATACGAAGCGCTCATGGCGGCAGGAATCGAAACGCTCTATGATGATCGGGATGTACCGCCGGGGGCGAAGTTTGCAGACGCGGATTTGCTAGGCATACCGTGGAGGGTTGTCGTATCGAAGCGGACCGGAGATACCGTTGAAGCAGTTTCTCGCCATGGCCAGGAACAATATAACGAACCTATCTCTGCATTTATCAAACGGATCACAGCCTAGGGAGAAATATGGGATTTATCAATGACTTTCTTGGCAAATTCTCCCAAGATATCGGCATCGACCTCGGAACAGCAAATACGCTCGTGTACGTCCGCGGCAAGGGTATCGTAATCAATGAACCGTCGGTAGTCGCTATCAACAAAAAAACGGGGGACGTGCTTGCGATCGGAAAAGAAGCCCAGCGCATGGTCGGAAAAACGCCTGCGCATATCGTCGCCATCCGCCCGCTCAAGGACGGCGTGATTTCCGACTTTGAAGTGACCGAGCAAATGCTTTCCTACTTCATTCAAAAAGTGCACGAAGACGGATTTCATGTGCTGCCGCGTCCGAGGATCGTTATCGGCATCCCATCTTCCGTGACGGAAGTGGAGCGCCGCGCAGTGGAAGAGGCGAGTCTTCGCGCCGGTGCGCGGGCCGTCTTTCTGATCGAGGAATCCATGGCGGCCGCTATCGGGTCTCGCTTACCGGTCCATGAAGCGACGGGAAATATCATCGTGGATATCGGCGGAGGCACATCGGAAATATCCGTGATATCGTTCGGCGGCATTGTCGTCAACCGCACGCTGCGTATCGCCGGCGACGAGCTGAACGCCAACATCGTCCAATACGCCCGCAACAACTTCAACATGCTCATCGGAGAACGCACTGCCGAAGAGCTGAAAATACGGATTGGATCCGCCCATCCGGACACGGATCTTTTGGAAGCGCCGGTGCGCGGACGCGACCTGGTAACCGGATTGCCGAAAGAAGTCATCATGAACGGATCCCAAGTGCAGGAAGCCATGCAAAAGTCTATCGCCACCATCGTGGAAGCCGTCAAACAGTGTATCGAAGACACTCCTCCGGAATTGCTTTCGGACATTATCGAGCAAGGTATTTATTTGGCAGGCGGCGGCGCGCTGCTGCGCGGACTTGCGGACGTTATTACCGATGCAACGCAAATTCGATCCCATATCGCAGACGACCCGCTTACCGCAGTTGTCCGCGGTACCGGAATCGTGCTGGAAGACTTGGAATCGCTGCAAGAAGTCCTCTTGCCAAGCATCCACGGCTCCGAGTTAAAATAACAAGATATGAAGAAGCGCAACGTTGCAGCTTTGACGATTCTCGGAACAATTCTGCTGGGATTCGGATTTCTTGCGACCCCGCTCATGCGGCACGTACGCGCGCAAGCATGGGATGCATGGGTGTATGCGAACGCAAAAGTATTCCGTATCGATAATATTTCCGTATCGGATTCCGACCTTACGGCGATCACCAAGCTCACAAACGATACGCTCCGGCTCAATGCCGAACTTCGCGAATACCGGCGACTCAAAGACCAGCTGGGCATGCCTGCATTCGATGACAGAAAGAAAATTCCCGTCGCGATTATTTCCCGTCCCAGCGATGCAACTTCATCCCGGTATGTCATTAATAAAGGCGTTGCCGACGGCATCGTGCAGGGCGCTCCTGTCGTCATCCAAGGATCGGTCCTCATCGGATTCACAAAAGAGCTCTCCCAGCATGCCAGCGTAGTGGAAACGCTGTTTTCTCCCAATACATCCGTAACGGTCGAGACGATTGCGCCCGACGACTCCACCCCGTCCGCACGCGGCCTGCTTGAGAGCAAATTCCAAACATCGCTGTACATGCATACGGTTCCGCGCGACGTCCCGCTTTCTGAAGGACAGCAGGTGATTACCTCGAATAAAGATGCGGCCATTCCGTTCGGCATGATTATCGGGAACATTGCAACTATCCATAATTCCGAAAACGAAGCGTACCAAAGCGCTGTCATAGACGTGCCGTACGACCTGAATTCTCTCGATGCGGCCGTTGTCCTCGTCCAACCATGAAAAAACCGCTTATCTTTGCATGCGCCATCGCGATTGCAATCACTCTCCACATTGCAACGCAGTATCATGCGTTCTCGCTTTTCCTTGCTCCTCTGAGCATCCCGCTGCTCCTTCTGTTCGTACATCCATTCCCGCTTGTCGTGAGTATCGGAGTCTTTGTGATTCTTGAGGCGTTTTCCAGCCTCTTCCAGGGGTCCATGCTTGTACTCTTCGCCGTCCCGTTTGCCCTGCGCTGGGTATGGGGCGATGTGCAACCCGACATTACCTGGAAATTTTTCTTTTTTACGCTTACTGCGGTATGCTTGCAGCTTGCAGCGCTTACCGGCATATCTCTGATAGGCGTCCACAACGCCGGCATGGGAATTCCATGGGCCATCTTGGGCATCCAGGCGATCACGACAACGCTTGGCACGTGTATCCTTGCATTTCTCTATCATGAATATTCTTCCTAAATAGGCATATGCACGAAGATTCTTCGGATATCATCGACCACATTACGCCTCGGCGCAAAGCCCAGCGTCCTCGTATGGGCGTGCTTCCGCTGCTCTTGGCAAGCGTTCTTGCGCTTATTCTCGGACGGGGAGGATACCTGCAAATCGTGCAAGGAAAAGAATTTCGGGAACGCGCGGAACACAATCGCGTAGAAACTGTTTCTATTCCCGCGCCGCGCGGAGTCATTTACGATCGGGCGAATGTCCAGCTGGTAGAAAATATATCCAGCACCGATATCGTCTTCGATCCGGTATACCTGCCCGCTGCCGAACATGAAGCGCATCTTGTTGATCGCATCATGGAACTGCTGCCGGACCTTCCTCCGGAAACCATTACCAACGCCCTTGCGAGAAGCCGAAAAACACAGCAGCAAGTGCTCCTCGCCAAGGCAATCGATCACGACACCGTTCTTCGCATCGAGCAGGCATCGGCCGATCTTCCCGGCGTACGCCTGGTATCGTCTCTCGTACGCAAGTACCCGCTTGGGCAGCCGCTCGCGCATGTCCTGGGATACACGAGCAGCGTTACGGCGGAAGAGCTTGCAAAAGACAGTACGCTGATTGCAACGGACACGACAGGAAAACAGGGTATCGAACAGGAATACGACAAGGCCCTGCGCGGGCAGCATGGCATGATGTATCGGGAAGTCACCGCGTCCGGACAACAGAAAGCGGATCTGGGTGAAAAGCCGCCCATCCCCGGACAGGACATCACGCTTACCATCGACTCCAGCCTGCAGACATTTGCATACGGACTCTTCTCCGAAAAAGATGCAAAAAGCGAATCATCCAAGCCCGTGCGAGGAGCTGCGATCGTGCTGCGCGCAAAGGACAGCGCAGTGCTCTCGATGGTGAGCTACCCCTCATTCGACCCCAATGCGTTTTCGCAGCCGTCGCTCCGCACGCAAACGACCGATATTTTCTCCAACCCGCTCAATCCGCTCTTCAACCGAGCAGCCGACGGCACCTACCCGTCCGGATCCACGATTAAGCCGTTTCTCGCTGCGGGCGCGCTCCAAGAGGGCGTCATCACGCCCAATACCACCATCTATTCCACTGGGGGTATTTCGGTCGGCCCCTGGCATTTTGCCGATTGGAAAAGCGGCGGGCACGGCATCACCGACGTTCGCAAAGCGCTGGCAGAGTCGGTCAATACCTTCTTTTACATGGTTGCCGGCGGCATTGATTCGTACAACGGCCTCGGAGTAGAGAAAAGCATTTCGGTACTGCAGCAATTCGGATGGAATGAGCGGACCGGCATCGACTTGCCAAGCGAAGCTGCCGGCTTTCTTCCGACTCCGGAATGGAAGCTCAAGGCAACAGGGCAGCCCTGGTATATCGGCGACACCTACCACTTGGGAATCGGACAGGGAAATGTGCTCGTCACCCCGCTGCAAGTTGCTGCCGCGACGGCGGCTATTGCGAACGGAGGTACATGGCATCAGCCCCGGCTTTCCGGAACCTCCTCCAAAGAGCATCCCGTGGGCATTGCTCCTGCAAATATCCGCGTCGTGCAAGAAGGTATGCGCCAAGCGGTCACCGACGGATCGGCGCGTTCGCTCAATTCGCTTCCGTTCCCCATAGCGGGAAAAACAGGCACGGCGCAGATCGGGGGAACGGAAGATACCCATGCATGGTTTACCAGCTTTGGACCGTACGAAAATCCTGAGTATGTGGTGACAATTTTGCTGGAACGAGGAGGTGCGGGGGACGTGGATGCGGTGCCGATTGCGAAAGAAATATGGCAGTGGCTGAGCGAAAATCCCGTATAGAACCTTGCCATTTTTCCTGTCAGAAAATGCTGACAAAATGTTAATAAATGGAGCTTGACCTGCCCCGCGAGGGCGCTACACTAATCCAACTTCTTAATTTTAATATCTCACGAAGCATGAAAGAACAATACCTTACCAAGCAAGGAATGAATGAATTGCAAGAGCGCTTGCACCAGCTCAAGACCGTCCGGAGACGAGAAATAGCAGATGCCATCCAAGCTGCCAAAGAGCAGGGGGATTTGTCTGAAAATGCAGAATACTCCAGCGCAAAAGAAGAACAAAGCCGTATCGAACAAGAGATTTCAGAATTGGAAATGACGCTAAAAAACGCGCATGTTGTCGCAAAGCGAAAAACCGACCAAGTAAGCATTGGAAGCATGGTGCTTGTGGAATGCAACGGACAGGAGAGGGAGTACCACGTCGTGGGGTCCAATGAGGCCAATCCGCTGGAAGGCAAAATCAGCAATGAATCCCCGATGGGGGAAGCGCTTTTAGGAGCAAAAGTAGGCGATTTGGTCCATATTCCCGTCCCGAGCGGCACGAAGGAGTGCACGATCAAAAAAATTAGCTAATCCCCCCATTTTCGGCTACACTTCACCGCATGGCCGAAGAGCGATTAGAAGAAATACGAGCGCAACGCCTCAGCAAACGCGAGGAGCTGCTCAAGAAGGGAAATCTGCCATACCCATCGGAAGTACGGCGCACTTCTTCCGTGCACGAGGTAACAGACACGTTCGACGACCGCGTACGAGATGCGTCTGCCGTCGTCTTGCTGGGGCGAATCATTGCCATGCGGCATCATGGGGCAATCGCCTTTGCAGACCTGGCCGACGCGAGCGGAAAGATACAACTTCAATTTACCCAGAAAAACCTACAAGAACGCTTTGAAGAGCTCTCGCTCTTTGATACCGGAGACTTCTTAGAAGCAACCGGCATACCGGGATACAGCAAGCGAGGAGAGAAAACGATCGTTGTCACGGCGTTTTCCATGGCAAGCAAGGCGATCCGTCCCATTCCCAGCACGTGGTTCGGAATCAAGGATATCGAAATGCGATCGCGAGAACGGGAACTGGACTTGCTTGCAAACCCCGACACGAGAACAGCATTTGCAAAGCGGAGCGCGCTCATAAAATTCTTGCGAACATATCTGGACGAACAAGGGTTCATCGAAGTGGAGACTCCCATCCTCCAGCCCATTCCGGGCGGCACGCTTGCCGAACCGTTTTCCACCCACCACAACGCACTCGATGCAGACTTGTTTTTGCGCATTGCGCCTGAGCTGTACTTGAAGCGCCTGCTCATCGGAGGATTCGAAAAGGTTTTCGAAATCGGAAAGAATTTCCGCAATGAAGGAGTAGACAAGTCTCATAATCCGGAATTCACGATGCTCGAATTCTATCTTGCGTATGCGGATTACGAGGACCTCATGGATATCGCCGAAGATATGATTTCCAAGGCAGCACAGGCGGTTGTCGGCTCGTCCGAAGTACCTTGGAATGATGCCACGATCTCATTCCACGCCCCGTTTACCAGACTCTCATTTGTCGACAGCATCCGCGAGCATACCGGCATCGATATTCTGGAAGAAAAAAATCCGGACGCATACCTTGCGGCATTTATCGACCACAAAATCACTCCTCCGGAAACGCAGACATATGCCAAATTAGTAGACGAACTCTACAAAGAAATCGTCCGGCCGACCATCATCGCGCCCGCTATCCTGTACGACTACCCCGCAGAACTGGTACCGCTTGCAAAACGAAGCTTGCAGGATGATCGACTGGTGGAAATGTTCCAGCTCGTCATTGCCGGCATGGAAATCGTCAAAGCATACACGGAACTCAACGATCCCGTCGAACAGCGGCAGCGCTTCGAAGAACAGCAGGCGTCCCGCGACAAGGGCGATCGCGAAGCGCATGCAATCGACGAAGCATATCTGAAGGCGATGGAGTACGGCATGCCGCCGGCTGCCGGATTCGGGCTTGGAGTAGACCGTCTGACCATGCTGCTTACCAATACGAGCCATCTGCGAGACACCATTTTATTCCCGCTCTTGCGCAAAGAAGAATAACCTATGATCAATATCGATCTTCTCAGAAATGCCCAGACGCGAGAACAGGTCGTAGCTCAACTCGGCATACGAGGCGTCGAACTTGCTCGTATTGAAGAACTCCTCGCGGCAGATACCGCATGGAGAGAAGCAACGCGCCGCATGGAAGCGCTTCAGGCGCAAAAAAACGAAGCGAGCGAACGCATCGCAAATGCTTCTTCGGAAGAAAAGCAACAGCTGATCGCACGCATGCAAGAGATAAAAATGCAAGAACAGGATGCGAAACAGGAGCTTGAGCAGGCCGTCGCATCGCGAGATGCCCTGTGGCGCTTTATTCCGAATATTCCGCTTCCGGATGTTCAAGCAGGCGGAGAAGAAGACAGTCAGATTATCGCAGAAAGCGCCGTACAGCCTCTTGTGAAAGAAAAAACGCCGAGAAGCTACTTAGATTTGATGGGGGATAGAATTGATCTTCGTCGCGCGGCAAAAGTATCCGGCGCCCGTTTTGCATACCTTGCGGGAGATCTCGCTCGCCTGGAATTCGGTATCGTTTCATTTGTCCTCGATTCTCTTGCGTCTCACGGCTTTACGCAGGTCGTGCCGCCGGTCCTCATCCAAGAGCAGGCCATGGCGGGTATGGGATACTTGGACCAGGCAGGGGATGAAGTGTACAAAACGCAAGACAATCTTTACCTCGTCGGCACCAGCGAACAATCGCTGGGAGCCATGCACATGGATGAAATACTCTCAAATGAACGCTTGCCGCTGCGCTACGTGTCGTTTTCTTCCTGCTTCCGCCGAGAAGCCGGCAGCCACGGGAAAGATGTAAAAGGAATCCTGCGCTTGCACCAATTCGACAAAGTGGAGATGTTCAGCATCACGACCCCCGCAACATCCGAACAGGAGCACCAATTCCTCTTGGAACGGCAGCGGGACATCATGGATGCACTCCGTCTTCCATACCGCATCGTGCGCCTTGCGGCAGGAGACCTCGGTGCGCCATCCGCGAAAACATACGACATCGAGACATGGATCCCGAGCGAAGGGGTATACCGCGAAACCCACTCCACCAGCAACACTACGGATTACCAATCTCGGCGGCTCAATATCAGATACAAAGACGCAAACGGCAATACGGGAAAGGTTCATATGCTCAACGGCACGGCAGTTGCGCTCAGCCGGCTGCTGATCGCCTTGATAGAAAACCACCAGCGTCCTGATGGATCCGTCAAACTTCCAGAACCGCTCGTTCCCTATCTTCCGTTTGCATCGCTTGCTCCAAACCGGTAAGTCTTTGCCAGCATGAACCGTGCACGTTTCCGGCTCTTCCAGCGCAAGCTTCTTGAGTGGTCGTCGCTCGTATTTTTGATATTGCTCTTCGTCGGGCCGATCGCCATACTGGGATGGCTGGTATTTTTCACCACCACGTTCTCCGTCGTATCCGTTACCGTTGTGGATGCCAAAGAAAATACGGAGGCGGCCGTGCGGGCCATAGCCGAGGAGCACAAGGGCGAGAACATTCTGTTTGCCCCCACGGAACAAATTGAGCAGCGCATCCTCCGGGACGTGCCGCAAGTGCGCGACGCGCATATCATACGCAAGCTGCCGGGAACTTTAAAAATCATCGTGCAAGAAAAAACCCCCGCACTGCTGTTAATCTCGAACGGCTCCTACTATTTCGTCGATCAAGACGGTATCGCATATGCAAATGTATCGCTCGATTTGCTCCCCGGAGTCGTTCTGCCGACCGTCAAAACAACCGAAAGCACGGCGAGCGTCACCCTCGGCGCGCGGGCGGTGGATGCGGCATTCGTAGACTTTATTTCGGAAATCCAGCAGTCGCTTCCGGACATTGCGCACGCCCAGATCGTGGAGATGAGCATCCCGTCGCTTGCCGCGCGCGAAGTCCATTTCTTCCTGGACCGCAATTGGAAAATCATGATGGATACCACTCGCAGCGCAGCAAGCCAGCTTACGATTCTCTCGCGCCTGCTTGCATCCACCATATCAGAAGAAGAGGCGAAGACCTTGGTCTATATCGACCTGAGAATTCCGAATCGGGTGTATTACAAGTGAAATTCTCGAACGATAATATCTCCCTGATGGACGAATACTTCAGGGAACACTTCTTTTGAACCCTCTCGCCAGGAGGATGGCGTTTGCATCGGCTGCTCGGTAAACCCCGTCGTATCTACTACCCATACGGTACCGTCATACGCTGCGATATCGTTGTCTCCCGCAATATCCTCCTGCACCATGATCGGGCCTCCGCTAAAATGGGACAATTCGCCGGAAGGGGAATACAACCGCACGGCATCTCCATTGCCGAATGTTTCCGATGCATAGTGCAAAATAGCAAAATACACGTATGGAGAGCTGACCAAAATGCGATCGCTCGGCGACCGGCGCTCAAAGATATGCCGTACCGCGCCTTGCGCCCCCGCTTTGTGCGGAATATCCAGCTCGTTCCAATACCGTGCATAGCTTGCACATAGCCCCACAATACACAACACCAGTAGCGCCGTGCGCAGATGTGGCTTCTTGATTGTCGATACGATATGCGCAATGAGCGCAAATACGAATATCCCGGCAAAGGCAAAAAACCGATCGTTGTACAAGCTTCTTCCTGTCAGAGAAACGGCAACGGCAACCGTCATGGGAACCGCCGTTAGCAAGACGGTCAGCCACGCAGCATCCATTTTTTTGTACCTTGTAATTGTGTACCCCCACAGCGCCATCGTTCCTATAATCGGCAACAGCGAAATCACGAGAATCCAGCCGCGATGCGGGGGGATGGCGGGCGTCGGAGCGAAAAATTGATAGAACGTATCCGGCACGGACGTAATGGCGAGCGGCGGAACCCAATAGGATTCCTGCACCTGATTTCGCTGGCGCAAAAAGGTGGGGATCCACGGTGAAAACAGCCCCGCGGAGAGCGTTGCCGCAAGAAGAGCCCCCCAGAATACGCGGGATTGAACGATTTCTCCGATGCGCCATTTTGTTGCGGAAATCAAGGATCCCGCAACGAAGAGCGCTTGCGCAATCACCGTAAAGAATCCGAAGTAATGCGTATATATGAGCGCCGTTGCATACAGCGCATACAGCGCCGCATAGGAAATGGATTTTTCTCGCACCGCCTTGAGCAGCACATGAGAGGAGAGAAACGCAAAGATCATTCCGAACGGATACATTCTTGCTTCCCATGCATAGGATGCAACCCATGGAGAAAGCGCAAGAAACGCCGCGGCATACACCCCGGCGCGCCGAGACCGGAATGCGTATGCGGTATACACGTACCCTGCCGCAATCGACACCGCAGCGCACAGCACCGAAAACGATCGGAGCGCCAGCGTCGACGATCCGAACACATACGCCCAGCCTTTCAGGAGAATATAGTAGAGCGGCGGATGAACATCGGCAGCCGCGCGCGCAATCATTTCAGAAAACGGAAAAGAAACAAGCCTCCAAGAAAATGCTTCGTCGAACCACAGGCTCCGATCGGTAATATGGTACGAACGGATGGCGGCCCCAAGGACGCACATGGCCAAAACAATCCAAAATACTCGGGTACGTGACATACTATTCACAGTAGTATATCATAAGAAGTAGCCAAACGAACCAACACAAACACGTTATGCCATATGACTCTTGATCCCAAAACCATCGCTCTCATTACGACTCGTCTGGATGATGCGGAGCGGAGCATTCAATTCGTCCGACAAACTCTCGAAGAAGCCGCGAGCAAAGAGGCTCCTGCAAGCTCCTCCTCTCCTGCTGAAGCGCATGCGCCGCTTCCGGAAGGAGAACGAATTATCGAAGGCGTATTCGACGGTCAGAACATGCAGGGCAACGATGGCGAGGAATATCCTGTCCCGCCCAACTACGCATCCAAATCCAAGCTCGTGGAAGGGGACGTGCTTAAGCTGACAATCGGAACCGACGGAAGCCTTACCTACAAACAGATCCATCCGATCGACCGCAAGCGGGTCGTAGGAACGCTCACGGTCGACGAGAGCGGCAATTTCGGCGTACAGGTAGGGGATACAACGTATAAAATTCTGCTTGCCAGCGTTACGTTTTACAAAGCGCAAGAAGGAGACGAGGTAACCATTCTGATCCCCGAACACGGAGAAGGGCAATGGGGCGCCGTCGAACACGTCATTCATCATTAATTTTCTTTTTCATTCTCCATGCTTTCCGCCACGGCAGACCGCCTGCTGCACTTTGTCCCTTCCCGGTACCAGGCAACCGCGAAGCAGTTCATTAAATTTGGTATTACCGGCACCATCGGCGCAGTCGTCGATTTCGGAACATATGCGCTGCTTACTCGTGCGCTCGGCTGGACGACGCGATACACCGTGCTGGGCACGGAGATCATTGCCGCAAACAACGTGAGCGTATTTCTCGCCATTTGCAGTAATTTCATCATCAACCGCACGTGGACTTTCCATGACGTCCACGGAAATGCGGCAAAACAAGGGGCAGGATACCTCGTTCTAAACGTGTTCACCTGGGCGCTCAATCAGGTGTTGGTCGCGCTCTTTTCCGACTGGGGGCTGTTCATGGCGCTCTTCGGCGAAAGCCGCGACTTCGTCGCCAAAGCCCTTGCGATTGTTCTCATATTGTTCGTAAACTTCTTCGGGAGCAAATTCTTCATTTTCCGAAAAGGAGCATAGAAACACCCCCACTCCATCTCTGGCATCGACGGCCGCTTTGGGCTATTCTGGAAGGTACCCATGCCTGCGCTTTACCGACAATACCGCCCTGCAACATTCGCCGAAATTACCGGCCAGGGCCACATTACCGCCATTCTTGAGCAAGAAATCCTGAAGGAGAAAATCGCGCATGCGTATTTATTCCAGGGCCCTCGGGGAACAGGCAAAACCACGACTGCCCGCGTGTTCGCCAAGCGCATCAACTGCAGCGCATCAAAAACCGCAGAACCCTGCAATTCATGCGATGCCTGCACTGCATTCAACGAGAAGCGTTCGCTGGATGTTTTGGAAATAGACGCCGCATCCAATCGCGGCATCGACGATATCCGCTCGCTGCGGGAAACCGTCGCCCTCGCTCCGACAAACGGAACATACAAGGTATACATCATCGACGAAGTCCACATGTTGTCCGCTCCTGCGTTCGCCGCGCTGCTCAAAACGTTAGAAGAGCCGCCTCGCCATGTCGTCTTTATTTTAGCCACTACCGAGCTCCATAAAGTGCCGGCAACCATCGCGAGCCGCTGCCAATTGTTCCGCTTCCGCCGTGCTACTGCAGAAGAGATGCATGCGCGCCTCACGCACTTACTGCAGCAAGAGAAACGCGACGTGTCTCCCGAAGTTATTTCGTTTATCACGGCTCGCAGCGAAGGGTGCTACCGAGATGCGGAATCTCTCCTCGGACAAATTCTCTCCCATTCGCAGCAAGACATTTCCCTCCAAGACGTCTCCGACCTGCTCGGAATTCCCGCGCCGGAAATGATCGAGCAATTCCTCTCAGCGCTTGTGGCAAGCAATGCGAAAGAAGCCGCAGCGATTGCAACCAAAGCGTACAGCGACGGGTTCGATCCCGAACAGTTCCTCCAAGAATCCATCCGCGCCGCGCGCGACGGAGCGGTACGAGCGGTAACCGGAGACAATCCTCCTGCATTCGCTTCGGCGCCAAACGCGCTCAACCGCATTACGGTCATCATGCGCGCCTTCCTTGTTGCACTGCAAGACATTGCGTATGTTCCGGACCCTTTAATCGCGCTCGAGCTTGCAATTTTAACATCGTGCATAGGCTCTTCTTCCGCCCAAGCCCCAGTGCAACGCATATCTTCGCCGCAGCCAGCAACGCCGCATGCAACACCTGCCCCCAGCACCCGGACTATGCCAGCTCCAAAAACTATCGACGCTGCAGCCAGCAAACCTGCAAGCCCGGCGATGCCCGCGCCTTCCGACGCTTCCGTACAACACCTCAAATCGTCATGGGAAGATATCGTCCAAGCCGTGCGGAAAGATAACCCTGTGGCTTCCACGTTCTTGCGCGCCACGCATCCGCTTCGCATTCAGAACGACACCCTTGTGCTCTCCATGCAATTCCCATTGCACAAAACATTTTTCGAAAAGCCGCCCAACGCGCTCATTGTCCGCCAGGCAATCAAAGATATTACGGGAACAGATCTTCGGCTCGCATGCGAACTGGATCGCAATGTACCCGCTCCTGCCGCACCTCGGGTGCAGCAGAGCCAAGGAAGCGCAAACGCCGAACCCGCGCAACAAGAAGATATCGTCCAAACGGTGCAGGAAATATTCAGCGCACCGGCATAAAGAAAAGACCGCTTGAGAAAATCTCGAAGCGGTCAATGTGCCGATTATCTGTCGTTCACCCAAACGCGGTTCGGCTTCCACGTTTGCGTGTAGTGCGGATGATACCCCCGCACGCTTAGCTCTCCTTTTAAAAACACGTGCGGAACCCTGGAAAACCACAGTGGCTTCTCTTGATTCCGCTTTGCCTGAAGCAAATACTTGTACTGCGCCGATGGAATCCCTTCCGGTTCTCGGTACTTTCGCGCATCGAATTTCTCTACCTCTGCCTCGGTATATTGCGATGCGTTATTATGCCAGTATGCCAGAGAGTGGCAGGGCAAATCCCGAATCGAAAATTCGTAGTAGGGAATCGGCGGCACCTCTCTTTCCATGCATACGGCAACCGCCTTGCAAATCAGGTTGGGATGCGCAGGCGTAAGAAAGATTACGTCGCCCCACGAGCAACCCAATGGAGGAATCTTGCGATCAAGCACTTCCTCCCTCCCGGCATACTTCAGGCGCTTTGCTTCGGCAATTGACGGCAGATGCTCCGCCAACTTGTTGATCGGGTACAGCATGAAATTTGCAATCCCCGGCTTGCGATCCAAAAGCATATGGTATACGTTCATTTTTTGTCTCCTGAAAAGAACAGGGAAGACGGCCAACAGCACCGCAACAATCTGTTTTTCTCATACCATGTACATAAATATATGTCAATGCTAATTCCAAGGATCATTCCTGGAATTGCGCCTATTTATCTCATAGGGAAATTTGTGCATATTGACAAAATAATTATTTTATGCAATAAGAATCACAGAGGAAGTAGATCTCTTGATCTAAATTCCAGAACATTTCCAGAACATTCTCACGAGAGGAGTTAGTTATGATGACCGTCCAAGAAGACAGGGTTGAAGTCCTTATAGATTTGATTTTCGGCCCTGGCGCATTTACACCTCTCGCGAGCCGTTCTCCGATCGAGCAGGAACTTCTTCGAAACGCCGTACGGCACGCGTGCATGTACCTACCTGAGGTCGAAAGGATCATTCTCGCGCTTCGGTATGGCGTAGGAGACCAGGATATTCACAGCTTGAAAGAAACCGCATTACTCACGAACATGACAGAGCTGGATGCATACTATATTGAGAGCAAGGCACTCAAGAGGCTTTATAAAACACCTCTCATGAATCTTCTTCGGTCGCAAATCGACGAGTTCCTGTTTCAATGCGGAGCTCTCTGTCGTCGCTAACGACCTGGCACAACAACGCAAAAGCCGGTGATGTACTTATTACCTCATCGGCTTTTTCTTTGTTGACCGTTAGTTCCCGGGCAGGGATTCCTCTCCGGTACATCTCCTGACGGAGATTTCCTTCGAGCCCGGGCTCGCGGTGTTCGCCTTTTCGTCCGCCAGCTGGCGGACTCAAAACTCACACAACGCTCCGCCCTTCGAATCCCTAAGAAGTGAAGCAGTTCACTTCTTAGGGTACCCCCAAAGTGTGATGCGAGGGCGCCGGGCGCCAATGCAAAAACCACCGCTTCGGTGGTTTTTAGTCGCATTTCTACTTTGGGGTTCCCGGGCAGGGATTCGAACCCCGATTCAGAGATCCAAAGTCTCTTGTCCTGCCTTTAGACGACCCGGGATGAATATGTTAGGTGAACATACCAAAAAAAGGACAAAACAGCAACTATGGGCGCTTTCTTTGACACTCTGCCCATTTGAGCATAGGGTGGAAGCAGGACGCGAGCACACTACCCAATTTACCCATTCCCATGAAAGGCTCTCGCCATGTCAAAGTCTCGCAGAAACCTTTCAGATCCCTGCAACAAGCTCATGGATGCCCTGCGCACGAATTTTGAAGACGCACTGGATGCCGCGCGGGTGTACGATAAAATCATCGTATCTGCTCCGGCAAAAAAACAGCAAGGATTATTTTTTCTCATTGTTACGCGGCACCGCTTGCTTCGAGAAAAGAAGAGTAAGCGAGTAAAGCAGTCTCAATTCTCCCATGCCACTGCAGCCCAAGACGCATCCCTCCTGAGCAAGTACGGCGCCCTCGTTGCAAAATGGTGGAAGTCCATTTCTTTGCATAATCCCACCCAAGGAAAAGCAGCAGAGCATCTATACAACAACCTCATGCAGATAGAAGTGCCGTATGAACGGGTTGTTGCGCTGAGTTTGCTGCTCTACCATCTTCCGTACGCCCCATTCAATCCCCAGTCGCTTTCTCTCGCGCCGCCTGAAAAGCGATCGTATAATCAAATGCGAGAGCATATCCTGCCGGCGCTTGCACTCCACTACCGCCTCAACATCCAAGAAGCGGATTTCATGAATCCGCTCGATATAGCGAACGAAACCCTTGCCATTCTGGAGGGAATTTCCGACCGCCTTGAACGCGCCGTACTTCTCCGCGAGATCCTCCGGAGTAAATTCCGGCTTGAATAATGCGCCCTTTATTTTGCCACGAGTAGCTGACACTTTCGTGGCATTTTTTCTTGCGTCTTCCTGGCGCATGGTACGATGAAATCATATCTTTTTCTCCACCCGCATGGCATTTTCCGCTCAACATAAGAAGACCGTGTTGTATCTCGTACTTGTGGGGGGAGTTGCTATCGTCGCCGCGGCCATGCTGTATGGGCAAATTATCAAACCAACCGATATCGCCACCCAAGTCGTCCCGGATTCCGGGGCGGCTATTTGTGAAACGGAAAACGAAGTCTCTTTTCCGGACAATGCCCCTTGGGGGTTAACGGAACTGTACAAACGGCGCTTGCGCGGAGAAGCGAGCGCGCGACCGACAAGCATCGATACGCGCAACGGAACGTACACATGGACGGCGGCAAACGGGCATTTTGATTTGGCACAGCCGGAGATGGCGATTTTCCATGACTTGCAGTGTACCAACCCAACCGACTATTCCGGCGGAGCCGGCGGCCGGGAATACGTGCGTTTAACCAACGCCGCCGGACTCAACAGCGCGCGCAACAAGAACTACGCCGGAAGCGTTTCGTACGGCACCGACCAGCGGACCTTTTCCAGCGACGGAAGTTGGGCATCGATTACTTCTTCCGGGCGATGCGTGCCGGGAGTTACCAGCTGTTCTACGTCGACATCAACGCCGATGCTGTACAAGTCCGATGGATCCGTCGGCAGATACGTCCGATTTGAGCCGAACGTGAACCCCCCTTCAGGATTCAACTTCGGGTGGGGAGGTGCGACCGAACCGAATATGCTGTACTGGACGGCAAACTTCAAGTACCTCGCCGATCTGTTTGTCACTGACCTTGCGACCGGAACGTCTTCGCGGGTAGCGTCGGATATATTCAAAAATTCCAGCCATGGCTCGGATCAGCGGAAAATCGTCCGTTCTCCCGTCGCCGACAACGGCCTATTGCTTGTGAGCGATACGGTAGAAATCGGCGTCGGCAATGGGCTCGATTGGAAACTGATGCCGGTTGCCGTTGCGTCGGTTTCCGACGGACCCAATGGCGCCAATACGCGGATCACGTTCACCGGAGAGCACGGGCTTGAGGTCCGCGATCGACTGCGCATGCAAGGCCCGCCCGATATTTCATGCAAATCAGACAATTCATGCAACTCGATAGGAGAGCGGCGCGTGGTGACCGACATCGTTGATAGCGTGACGGTCGATATTGCAGACGGCCAATTCACCGATTGGATCAACACGCATCGAAACGAATTCGACTTGGTAGACGTTACCGGATTTACGCTCAAGTATGAGCGATACCGGCAAAAAGTATTCATGTATGACGTGCTCAACAAAGAAATGGCCGGAGAATACTTTACCGACATCGGACTTGTCGACACCACCGGCCGAGGGTACATCCACAACCAAGGCGAAGAATACCGCATGCACTCATTCGGCATGTCGCAAACAGGAACGTTCTGGAACGGAACATTCGGTTCCATTTCCGCGACAAGCGAAGGAATTCCGTTCCGTTTCCCCACAAATACGACATCGCCTTCGCCTGAAGACGTGCAAATGCTCGGGAAAAATCCCTGCGAAGCGGGCAGCTGGCCATACTTCGGACATTCCGCATTCGGCCCGCTGGCCGACCAGGTCGTGGTGGCAGACGGCACAAAATGCGGAGCGAATGAACACAACATGTCGCTCTGGAGACTGCACGATGCCACGTTTCTTAAAACAATCGAACTTCCCGCAACGGCAGGGGGCGTGCTTCATGCGCGCTGGCAATCCAACAACAAGTGGATGTATGTGAGTGTAAAGCCGAAAGGGGAAACCACAACCAGCCGCATGCTTCTGCGATGCGATACGGACGCCGACAGCGACCATTGCGAAACGATCGCGCGAGGGTATGTAGGAGAAACTCCATCGACCGACAGCGGCACCATTCGTCCGAAGAGCAGTCCTGACGGCACGAAAGTACTGCTCAATTCCAGCGAATTCAACGGCAGAGGAAACCAGTCGGGAGTCGAATACAAGAATATCGTCGACGTATTCTATGCCGTCAGCTTTATGCCGGAACCTCCAAGCACGCTTGCTGCCGACAGTGCGGGAGTCCTTTCTTGGTCCGTGCCTACGATTCCTCTGCAAGGAGAAAACATCCCCATCCAAGAAGCGAAGGGATACCATGTGTACGAGAGCAGCAATACCGCGGCAAATAACTGCACGGGGCCATGGACGCGCATCAGCGCCGAAGCTTCATCAGCTCTATCCTTGAATGTATCCGGCCGCATCGGCGCAGGACAGAGCAAATGCTACGCCGCCACAACGGAAGAGACCTCCTCGCTCGAATCCAACATGCTCGGCAATCGCGTCATTGTCACCAATACCGGCAGCGGCTTTACATCCGCACCCGGGGGAGAGAAAGGCGTTACCGGATTCGACACAACGGCGCCTGTCGCCCCGACGCTTACGCTCGCATCGTTCCGTTCGATTTATGGACAGGCAAACGCATACGTCAACGGACTCACGTTCACTGCTCCGGAAGATTCGGACACCAGGTATTACAATATCTACTACGCAAGCGAAGGCACTCCCGCATGCGATCAAGCACATCTTGCATGGTCGATTCCGCGCGCTTCGATTGCAACGTTTGCAACTGAAGGCGGGGAGCGTCCGTTCTTCGATTACCTTGCCGACCCCGACTCTTCCGGAGCATACTACGCCATCCAAGCCATCGACCGCGCCGGCAATGCATCCTCCTGCGCATACGGCGGAACAGGTGGCCCGTCCGTAGCGCCCGCCACACCAACCCCGACGCCCAGCGCTACGCCGACACCAACGCCAACTCCGACCGCAACACCATCACCAACTCCTGCTGCAACACCGACACCTACCCCCGCTCCCACCCAGAACGTTACCCAAGCAAGCTCGAGCGAAGAGAAAAGCTCTTCGTCATCAGGAGATGGCGGAGGAGGACGCGAGAATGAAGCGCCTGCCCCGACTCCGAAGCCGCGCATCTATACCTTCCAATCAGAAACCGGGCACAAGATTTCCGGCCCGTATTCCGGTGTAGAGCCATCCAAAAAAACGATCGTGCTTGCCGCGAATAATTCCAGACTGGAACGATCCGTATCTGTCCCGCGTGGCGACTACTGGCTCGACGTGCAAGTAAAGAACGATACTCCCGCTCCGGTATATTTTGCGGTATATCTTGACGGCAAAGCATGGAAAATCGTCCGCGCAATCCAAGGAACCAATGCCTATCGGCTTGAGCGCGCAGGGCTGCTGAGAAACTTCAGCAGCGGAACGATCGCATTTCGCATGATCAACGACACCTACGATAAATCGCAGCCTACCAATGCAGCTAAAGACCGCAACCTGCATATCGACTGGTGGCGCCTGGTATCCTACTAGTGATATACTTGCAGCATGGTTTCCGAATATGTCTTTTCTCCCATCTTTCTCACGACCGTCCTGTTGCCGCTTACGCTGTGGTCTGCGTTCTGGAAGGGAGTCGCGCTCTGGCGTGCCGGGCGCAATAAGCAAACATCATGGTTTATCGCACTTCTCGTCATCAATACGGCGGGTATCTTAGAAATCATCTACCTACTCTTCTTCGCTGAAAGCCAAGCGCAAAAACGCCGGGAAGCATACCAATCCAAAGATACTGCGCTCTCAAAAACTGCGGCAACCATGGAGCATTTTCCCGCACGGAAACAGGCAATTATTTCCATTCTCATGAGCCTGCTGGATACCGAACACCAAAACACCATCTCCCAACAATCCCTCGACCGCATCGTCGATGCCATAGAAAAACGGCTGGACGGAGAACTCAATCAATCGGATTTCCTCAACATGCTCGATGCAGACATGAGCAAAGGGGGAGCGGGGCTCTATGCCCAAACGGCGCAGAAAATCGCTTCCCACATCGAAGCTGTCATCAACGCATCCAAGAAATAGGGGAATCTTGCCAATAGTTCCCATCCATGGTATATAGGATGGGGTTCCGTTTTTCCGTTGCCCCTGCACAGAAAGCACCTTACCAATGAGGGAAACGTTTCAGGTTTGGTTTATGCCGGTGTATCTCATCTTGTATGCCATGTGCGCCGGGATGGCGACGCTGCTTTTGGTCGTCTTCCTCGCAGGCACCGGGAGCATACTGATCATCGCGAGAAAGAAATTCATCGCAAGCTTTCTCGCGATCATCACGCTCATCGCGACAATCACTCTGTTGTACTAATATCAGGAGATCTCTATGCATCAAGACAAAATATTCGACTACGCCACACGACTCGATTGCATAGATGCCATGCACACTGCCGCCCAGCTGGCAGTAAACAGGCTTCCCAACGAAGCCATCATGAAAGCGCTCCTGGCCGGCTTCATGCTGGACAATGCGGAGGAACCGATCGAAACCGTACTTGCCGGCTTTCTATGCGACGCAGTTGTGTGCGAGCGCATTCCGATCTCCCAGGTATGGAAGCAGTTCGGCGTTATCGTCGCCGAGAGAATCCAGGTCTGCAGCGAAGACAGCGCTCTGCAAGATGCAGCGGCGAAGAGTGCGGATCTTTTCCGCACCGTACAAGACTACGGAAGAGACGCGATTGTCCTGCAAACCGCACGAATGGCGGTACAATCAAGGATCTTCAGCTCTTCCACTCAGCACAAGCAACCGGCAGAAAGCGACTTCGATACGCTCAAGGCGTTCGAACGATGGTATGCGTTGGCGAAAGAGGAGATCCCCAACCATCCCGCCACACGATCGCTCGCGGGGAACATTCGTCTGATTCAGCAAGATTTGCAATCGATCAAACCGTAACCACAGAGCGCTCCCTCCCGGCCGTCTTACGTATCTCGTACTCTTCGGGAATGCGTAGGGCGGCCTTTTTCTTCCTCTGATACTTTTGTATACTGACAATATGAATCTCTTTATCCGCTGGCTTATCTCTGCGCTTGCAGTCGGAATCACGGCGCTTCTCTTGCCCGGCGTCTCCGTTTCCGGATTTTTCACTGCGCTCACCATCGCCGCAGTTATCGCTCTCATCAATATATTCCTCAAACCCATCCTCGTACTGCTCACACTTCCCATTACGCTGCTCACCCTTGGGCTGTTTCTCATCGTCATCGACGCGGTGCTCATCCTCATCGCATCCGCAATCGTCCCGGGCTTTGCCGTTGCGGGATTTTGGTCCGCGCTGTTTTTCGCTATTATCCTTTCCATCGTCAACTCCATTCTCTCAGCCTTCGAAAAGTGATACGATACAAGTGAAGTTCTGAACATTTCACACACCCCCAGAAAAGGAGCTTGTGGTGGCTTTGCACTTTTCGCCCCCTACGGCAGACATCACGGACTGGGATATCCTCAAGCTGCTTCCGCCGAATTCCAATACCGTGCGGGAAGCTCTTGAGGACCAGCTCCATCGCCTGGAGCACTTGCCGGTTACGATTCCCGAAGCAGACTATGCAACCATCCTCGAGAACATCGCCTGTATTTGCGATAGCGCAATCACACATGGCCTGCACCACGACCCGCTTCGTTCCATCAAGTTCACGCTCAGACAAATCCTGGATACCGCCGAGTTTCTCTATCCCCGCGTCCCGTTCAACGGATCGGCAGATGCCATCAATCTCACGCTACTCAACCTGCGCCACTTGTATGCATCCGTTTACTAGGAAACAAGCGCACCATACACCCTCTTTTTATCGCCCGGACTTTCCCCGGGCGTTTTTGCGCGTATCGTTGCAATACACGTCATCATATGCCGTAGTAGGCGCACAAACACGAACATTCCAATAAGGAGAAACCAGTGCACCTTCAATCCATCGCAGAACCCCGCCCGATCGTCCAAGCCCTCTTGACCATTCTGTCCTTGGTTCTCGCGCCTCCTCTTATCCTGTGCTTCGCCTGCATTGCCGTTGCGCTCAATCTGTTCTTTACAAGACAAGGACAAAGAGCTCTCGTGGTGTTCATAATCGGCGTCCTCATCCTATCCTTTTGGATATGGATTATAGGCGCCATCCGAACCCCTTGATGACAGAGCGCATCAACTCAACCCCCAACGCCGATCACCCGATCGGCGTTTTTTCTTGCTCAAGTTTTTCTAGTTGTATTTTGCGGAGTTGTTCATATATAGCATCAACCTCTTGCTCTATTACAGAGCGATCATGCCCTTGAGTCTCTAGCTCCCAAAGTACTTCTTCTACCGCTTTATCAAAATCATTGCCATATTTCACATTAATCTTTTTCCAATGCACATTTGCAAATAGCTTTGCAATATCGGGGGAATAGGCAATTTTACCAAGCAGCATGAGCACAGCGATCATCGGATACCCGATGTACTTCTGCCAATACGTTCCATTATCATTTGAAATCATCGCGCTTGCGTCCGCATTCCATTTCACCACATACGATTTATCGCGAGATGAAGACGTAACTTTTGCCTTGTTCCCATCCAGCAGATCGACACGCCCATCTGCCACGGTAGATAGCGCCTCATATACTTTTGCCTTTGGTGGAACTTTCCAGAGCATATACTCATCATATCGAAAAATATTCGGTTTTTGTACGTTATAAGATAGAATACAAACATGCCTATCCAGAAACAAAATGTTGGCAATGCAGGAGAGTATTACATTGCTGCTAGACTATCTGCAGAGAATTTTATCGCGACAATAACTCTGGGCCGTGCTGAAAAGTACGATATTCTTGCGCTAAGCCCAACCTCTAGAAGTGTACGACTTTCCGTCAAAACGCAATTCTTAAAAACATCAAAATCATTCCCCCTGTCCGAAAAGGATGAAAGAGGGGAGTCAGAAGATTTTTACTATTGTTTTATCCGACTCAATGAATTTCAGCAAGAGCCTGATTTTTGGATCATACCAAGCACTATTGTATGTCCGATACTAAAAAATTCACACGCAAAATGGCTAAGCGGAATGGGTAAGAACGGCCACATCAGAAAAGATACCTCGATGAGACTCCTGCCGCTGATCGTTTCGAGCGGATTACTAGAATTCTATCCCGAAAAATGGGAAGATGACTTAGCGCAGTATTACAAAAATATTGAACAATTGACCTAAAAGAATATAAGAAATGAGAAAAACAATTATAATATCACCGACAAAACCATTAATAGTAACAATAACACCACTTGCTCTTGCTATAATATCCGATGATTTTCATAACGCAGCAGAAAAACTCTCGATTAAAGATCGTATTTCTTTGGTAAAATATTATTTGTACCTAGCGGCAATAGAGAGAGGATTAAAAGCAGCTATCCTAAGCAAAGAATTCACGAAAGAAAAAAAGGGGTATCTGAAAAATAGAATCGGACATGATATCGAAAGGCTATATCAAGATTTTAAAAAATCATTTGCTTTGGATTTATTCAACAAAAGTGACCTAAAATCTTTAAAAAAAGCTAACGCGAGATACAGAGACAAGGGATTTGAATACTTTGACAGTGATATGCTGTATCAAGCAGCAATAGGGTTTAAAGATTTACCAAGCCTAGAAGGGATTCGCAGTATAAGCAAGAAAGTTAATGCTTTTCTTATACGAAATAAGTCTTTCATAGAACAGGGGTCCAGCTAATATTCGGTTTTTGTATCTAGTAAAAATGGGATACTATTAATATTAGGTATGTCTACAAGACAAGCAGTCAAGAATATACAAGAGGAATTTGGCCTTAGTCCAATATATGCTGAACGAGTTTACTCGTTAGCAAATAAAGATAATTTATCTGAAGACGTGGCACGGATTATCGCGGAAAAGCCCAAACCTTTTGTAAAATGGGTAGGAGGCAAACGCCAGCTTTTGACACAGTTTAAAACTCTCAATCTCTACCCTCCATCTCGTTTTGATATTCATAAAGGAACGTATTATGAGCCTTTTATTGGTGGAGGCGCTGTATTCTTCGATCTCCTACCAGCAAAGGCGGTTCTATCTGATTTAAACGAAGAACTCGTCATCACATACAAAGTTATTCAACATGATGCACAAAAACTCATTGAATCTTTAAAAAAGCATAAGAACAACAAAGAATATTTTCTAAAAGTACGAGCGCTGGACTGGAAAGACTTGAGCGACATTGAAACTGCTTCTCGATTTATTTTCTTAAATCGAACTTGTTTTAATGGGCTGTATCGAGTTAACAGCAAAGGGCAATTCAATGTTCCATTTGGAAAGTATGTAAAACCTCTTATTTGCGATGAAGAGAATATAAGAAAAGTATCAAAAGCACTACAGGGCATTAAGATCATACATAGTGACTATAAAAAAACAGTACGCAAAGCTCAAGAAGGAGACTTTGTATATTTTGACCCACCTTACTATCCAATCAGTAAAACGTCGTCATTTACCTCGTATACAAAAGAGTCTTTTTTAGAGAACAATCAGATAGAGCTTCGAGACACGTTTGCAGAATTGCACAAAAGGGGCTGTTTTATAATGCTCTCGAACTCTGATACACCATTTATTAATGATATTTACTCTACAATCAAAGGGGCCACTATTACAAAGGTTCGTGCCGGTAGGGCGGTAAACGCCAATGCGAGAGGGAGAGGGAAGATTGCCGAGATTCTCGTAACTAATTACTAAAAATAATATGACGAAGATATCTGATGCCTGGGAGAAAGTGTTTGCAATAAAAAACTACGACCTAACAAAGAACCTGCATTCCATTACAGCTAAAGAGATTAAACAGATTACAGGTGAAGAGCCACGTATAATGGCAAAGTTCGATTCTTCTATGGACCTACCAAACATCATGAAGAAAAATGGATATTTTTTATTGCCAGTAAAAAACGGAGAATACGCTATAGTTCGCGGTAACGGCTTCCATACACTTGAAAAAACAAGAGATTGGACAAACCACACATCACGTATCAAATTTAATTTAACAACAGCTGGTCGCGGGTTAAGTGAAATGCAGTATTTGGACTATAGCTTTAACTCTGGAGCGCTTGAGGACATTCTAGACATTACGCCCCTGTACCAATCTATTCGTGGACGTGAATACAGCAAACAATTTCACTTTGCGGTCGACAAGACCAAAATTAACGTTGAATCCGTTCAGCTTGAAGTAGATTCTGGTCTTGAGGGCGAAGATTCCATTGTCCTTATTGAAGCTAAAGTCAAAAGTCCCGAAGATTTTATTATTCGTCAACTTTTCTACCCATATAATCATTTTAGAATTGTATCTCCAGACAAGAGAGTAATTCCTGTCTTTTTTGTTTATGAACCATCATCACAACTTTATCATTTCTGGATATACGAATTTACAGATCCCGCCAATTATAACTCTATTCGCCTGAAAGAGATCAAATCACTAATGATAAGCACTGAACAAGAGATAAAACTATCCGACATCAAGCCAAAGGGAATAGTTAATTACAAGGATCTCATTCCTCAAGCAAATGACCTGAATAAAGTAATTGAGCTCGCATTTAAGGTTAAAGAAGGCGTAAATCATTATAAAAAAGTTGCGGAATATTTTAAATTTAATGAACGACAAAGTAGCTACTACAGAGAAGCAGCAGAGGCCCTGGGACTAGTCATAAGCGAAAAAGGTGCTTACCAATTAACCGACATTGGTAAACATTTAGTAGCCCTGCCGGCAGAAAAACGTAATTTATTTATGGTGGAACTATTAAGTGATTTCAGCTTAATTAAAAGAAGTCTGAATATTCTTGAGAGCAACGGTAAATTACTCCAAGATGACCTAGAAAATATTATTGAGCAACAATCTTACTTAAGTCAGTCGACAATTTCGCGTCGCGCTGGATCTCTTAAAAGGTGGCTTGAATGGATATCAGAAGCCACTGGTTCCTTTACAAACGAAGAGAATGAGTTCCGAACAGAATAAACCCGGGATAGATCTACATGACTTTGAGCTAGAATGCACTACCGTTTGGGCTTTTCCACGCAGAGGCAACTGGGCAACACATACTTCGGACTGGAGAGGCAATTGGGCGCCAGAAGTAGTACGAAATCTTATTTTGAGATATTCGAAAGAAAAAGATATTCTCTTCGATCCAATGATTGGTGGCGGAACTACTGCCATAGAAGCCAAGATTCTAAACCGGAATATCATCTGCTCAGATGTTAACAAAAAAGCCCTAAAAAGAACTAAGGATTGTCTAAACTTCGAAATTGACAATACATCTTGGCAAAAAATCTATAGGTGGGATGCGCGCGACTTAAATAAACTCCCCAATGAAAGCATTGATTTTATCCTCACACATCCTCCATACGCCGACATTATAAAATATAGCGAGGGTAAAATAAATTCCGATATGTCAAACATCCATGATTTGGAAGAGTTTGCGAACGAGATGGAGAAAGTTGCTAAAGAGTTATATCGGGTACTTAAGCCTGGTAAGTTTTGTGCAATACTCATAGGAGACACTCGACGCAAAAAGATGTATCAACCCTTGGCGTATAAAGTAATGGATAGATTCCTAAAAGCAGGATTCCAGCTGAAAGAGGATATTATTAAAAGACAATTCAACTGCAAAGCAACTGGTTTCTGGGCTAAGAGGTCACAAGAGTCAAATTTTCTCCTAATCATGCACGAGCATTTGTTTGTGTTTCAGAAAATTAGACCTAATGATTAAATCTTTAATCTTTATTAGAAATAATATTAATATCACAGGTCTGTTCTTTGACAGCTAAGGAAGTTGTCGCCAGAACATCAATACTCCCTTAAACTAATTAACAATAAGATACCATAACCTTTCGTTGAATATATGAAAGTAACAGTGAGGCCAATAGTCCTAAAAGGATGGCGTATCAGAAAAGGATTACCGCTCGAGGCTGTAGTAGCAAAAACAAAGATCGAAGAGTCCGAAATAAGTCACTGGGAAACTCACAGAAGCGAGATAAGTGTTGCCGATCTCAAAAAGATAGCGAAGTTTTATAGGTTATCGTGGACAGCATTTTTACTAGATGAACTGCCTCCATCAAAAAAAGATCCAGTAAACCACAGGCGGCGACCTGATGCTAAGGATTTTTCTCCGGAGACATTGCAAGCTTTTACGCGTGCTAGGCATATTCTTGAGTTTGCATCTGACATTGGCTTAGTAAAAGAAAATAAACTCACGGAGAGGTTCCCCACCGCAATAACTCATAATCCTGAACTTGTTGCCTCAAAGGTCAGAAGTTATATAGAAACACCTTTTGATCATCAACTAAAATGGCGCAATGCCAATGTGGCGAAACGTAAATGGATTGATATTCTTGAGCGAGAGGGTATTTATATTGCCGAAATGGATATGCCCGAAGTTGAAGCGAGGGGTTTTTCACTGAAGGAAAGCGGAAGGGATATTATAGTCTTGAGTAAAAATGATTCCGTAAACGGTCGTATATTTTCTCTATTTCATGAGGTAGCCCATTTGTTACTTAAAAAGTCCGGTGTTTGCGACATGTATGAAGGTAATGGTCCCGATCAAAGAGTGGATAGAACCGAAGTATTTTGCAATGCATTTGCGGGTGCTTTTCTTTTACCGAGTCAAAGCTTCCTAAATGATAGTTTAGTTATATCAGCAATAAGGGAAAAGAACTTTTCCGATTCGGTCCTACAATATTTGGGAAAACGCTTTAATGTTAGTGCTGCCGTTGTACTAAGAAGACTAAATAACTTTGGATATATTTCTAGTCAAGAATATAAACGTCGCTACACAGACGAACAAGATATGTATGTTGAGAGTGAAGAGAAAAATAAAAAGGGCTTCGCACGACATGAATACAAAGTTATCAATCAAAATGGGCGCGCGTTCACGTCTGAAGTGATTACTGCGTATGCTTCGAATATTATTACTGCTCATGATGTTAGCAATTACCTCAATACAACCGTAAGAAGTATTTCGCGTATTGAGCAAGCGCTTTCTAAATAGTTTCCATGAACGCTCAACTCAGCATGGAGCAGCTCTACTGCATAGACAGCTCAGCTCTTATAGAGTTGTGGAATCCTGACAACTGGCAATTGCCAAAGGATGTATCCCAACTGATTTGGTCTCATGTAGATACTCTTGTTGCCCAGCAACGAATCATTTCTTCACGCGAGGTTTACGATGAAATTAAGGATGATTTAAATGATGGCTTCAGGCAATGGATGCGAGTGCATCGCGACATATTCCTAGAGCTAGATAGTGAACAAATTAAACTGGGCAAGGCGATAGTTAATAAATATCCCCTACTGACTGATGGGGGTAGAAATCATGCCGACCCATTTGTGGTATCAGTGGCCAAAGCTCATGGTGCGACTGTCATTGGCTGCGAAAAACCTGTGACTACAACGCACTCACAGATAAGACCAAAAATCCCTAGCCTATGCCACGAACACGCAGTTGAATATGTCACAATTAAAGATTTTTGCATGAAGGAAAGACTGAGTTTCCGGTTAGCGTAAAGAAAGACTAGGTCCATGAGCTGAATAGAGATACGTTTATCATTCCCGTAAGCGACAAAACGGATGCGATGCGGATCGGGATGGGACTAGAGCTGCTGACAATTGTATATTTTAACGGGCGGACAACTGAAGAAATCCAGCAGGCCGAAAAATACGGTGTTCGACGAAACGGGCAAGGGAATGACGCTTCGGCAGTTCGGGAAGAAAACCCTGAAAGACGTTCAGACGCGATGTCTGCGAAAATCGGATATTATCAAGCAGGGAATCGTGACGAAGAAGCGGCTGCAAGCGGCGATCGAGCGCGGGCAGGTGCAGGAGATTAGGATAGGCAAAAGCGTATATATCGATCGGAAAGAGCTCCTCGGAATCTTGCAAGGACAGCAGCGGTTGGGCGTTTAGTCTTTTCTTAAATCAATCCATTTAATAGATCCTTCTGTATCAGACAATGCAAGTGATGGCAAGGACACATAGCCACTCTGCCTAATCGCCTGCACTTCATGCAGAGTCGGAGCAGCATACTCTACGTGAGGTATGTGTGGAGGCAAATGTTTATGAGCTTCTACAGCTGCTACTTCACCAGCAAGCGCACAGGATAAGCAAAAACATCCTATAAAATGGTTTTTGTTCATATTTTTATTATTCTCCCACTGGCCATAGGTTTGCAAGAGTCTTTCCTATGGAGCTCCACCCCTACCATTGCGAAACATAGGAAGAGCAATGCCAATTTGCTGACCTCATCCACTGGCAGTAGGGTAAACCTCATGGAGCTGACGTTTCGCGCGAGGGTGTGGTTGTATCCGGGCCCGGCGGCGTGGCATTTTATTACGCTGCCGAAAAAGCATGCGAAAGAAATTCGGGAAGTGTTCGGGGAATCCGCCCGCGGCTGGGGGTCGTTTCCTGTTGAAGCAACGATCGGATCGTCAACCTGGAAGACGTCTATTTTTCCGGACAAGAAAAGCGGGTCGTATCTGCTGCCGCTAAAAAAAGAAGTACGGAAAAAAGAAGAAATAGACGCGGAGGAGCAAGTGGACGTTTTCCTTACGATACAGCCGTAAGGCGAAATGACAAGCCGATCGTAATTCACCGCGAAACTATTGACTATTATCTGTTAATATGCTTTATTACGTATTACTGTAACGGGTGTTCCACAATCTCACAGCAAAAGGAGAAAAACATGTTCTTTACCCATTTCTCGTTTACGCTCGCTCCCACCCCCGAAATCATCCGCGAGTGGGGACCTTTGTTAGGGCCTTACAGCATGGAGATCCTACGCAAGCCTGCTTCCGAGGTAACAATTCACCTTGAGCCAGAAGGAATTGAGCTCTGGTCAATGAAAGGTGGTAATCGTGCCAGCTTTCGCTTGCACGGCCCTTCTTTCAAAGAGCCCGTTCTCCTGGACGTTCATTTCTATGACCTAAAGAGGTTTAAACTCAAGCCAGCCAGCCAAGAAATTGTGAAGGAGGTCATTCGGATTCTCGAATATGACCCGCAGAGCATCCATCCACTTTTACGAAAAACGGATGCCGTTCCAGGATACCGACGGGCCGAGCGTAGCATGCAAAAGAGATGGGTGCTCGAAATCGCCGACGGAGAACACTTCATAAAAGGTGAAGACGTGAACCTGGACTATATGAAGCAGCTTCGTGAGCTCGGCATGACGGTTCTCAAGTGGCTCTATGAGAAAGAAGGGCAAATCAACGAAATCGAAAAATAGAATCAAAACGATCGCAAAAAATAGGGACCCGAAGCAATTGCTGAGGGTCTTTTTCTTTTCACCTGGATTCCGACTGCGGAGGCCGGAATGACAAGCGGCATGCAACATAGTAGGCTTTTAGCATGGATAGCTTAACAAAAAAATGCCCTTCCTGTGGAAGCGAAAGCATCCGCGAGTTGTCCGACTCTGTTATTCAATGCACTCACTGTCCACTCATATGGCAAGTGAAGAAAGAAACGCCTAGCTATCGCGGCATTATTATTAAAGAAAGTCTTTTAGACGATTCAATCCTTAATAGCGTTACCATTCTCTCAGAGAAAGAAGTGCAACTTGAGAATGGAACCATGTGGCATATGGTAAAAGCTTCGATTCCAGTGGAATCCGTACATGAATTTCGAGGTAAGTTACAGAGCCTTATTCGAAAAGATGGCACTTGGTATATACATCTTTATCACGAAGACCCAAAACGAACGAACATGATTATTATCTTTGATGATGCATACTTTAATGCTTCGAAAAATTTAGACCATCCTCAGACACAAAAAGCTATCCACCATGGTTTGTCAATGGGAATACCAAAGGATCAACTAGATTTTGAACCACGAGAAGTGGCAAGCGAAAAATGGTAACAAAAACGTATGAATCTCGACAAAAAATATAACGTATTTTCTGTAAGTGCTTTTATTATTTGGGATGGAAAAGCCCTTATAGCGAAGCGCGCGGATAACGACAACTACTTGCCCGGTTACTGGGAGCAAGTAGGAGGGAAGGCCGATCCCGGGGAGACGCACGAACAAGCAGCTATTCGAGAAGTGAAGGAGGAAGCCGGTATACGCATACAGCCTATTCGCTTATACAACACATACGAGTACACGCATCGAACAATGGGGCCCATGTGCGAATATGCATATCTATGCAAGATAGCAGGAGACTCCACTGTGACAATAAGCGAAGAACACTCGGACTATAAATGGATAACTCCGGAAGAGCTTGAGCAAATACAGCCCATGTCAGACTACATGCGCGAAGTGATCCGAAAGGGATTTATGGAGAAAACTTGAGAAATTGTAAAAGCTCCCACCTCCCCTAACCCCTCCTCGGGCAGGAGGGGAAATTTTATGCGCTGTATTTTGCAGATGATTCACCGTATCCTATGGATATGTTCGGCCTTTCTCTTACCCCGACACAAAAGGTTCTATGGGCGATTGTGTTTCTGTTCGGAATCCAGATCGGAGCGCTTTTGACTATGGGGCAGCCTGCCATCTGCGAGTGCGGATTCGTGAAGTTGTGGGAGGGGCAGGTTTTGAGCCAAGGGAATTCCCAGCATATTGCAGACTGGTATACGTTTTCGCATATCATCCACGGGTTTGTGTTTTATGCGCTTGCGCGGCTGCTGTTTCCGAAAGCGTCGATGTGGACGCGGCTGCTGCTTGCCGTTGCGGTTGAGATAGGGTGGGAAGTGTTTGAGAATACTCCGCTTGTCATCAATCACTATCGGCAACAGGCGCTTGCGGTAGGATATACGGGAGATAGCGTGCTCAATTCGGTATTCGATGCGCTGTGGATGGTGTTTGGATTTTTCGTCGCATCCAAAGCGCCGGTAAAGCTCACGCTGCTCATCATTGTCGCGATGGAACTGCTGGTGCTATTTGCGATTCGAGACAATCTGACACTTAATATCATCAACCTGATGTACCCGTTCGACGTTATCAGCAAATGGCAGGCAGGCGGATAGCCGTGCAGGCAACCTTGTGGGAAACGGAATCATTCTGCATGCTGAAGGTATGCAGACTAGGACCATCGTTATTGCACTAGCAGCCATTGCGGCAATCGCGCTGTTGGGATGGGCAGCTTCTCGCGTTATCGGCATCCGCACAGAAGAACCGCTGCCAACGCCGCCATCGGGCGCAGCGAGCATGGTGCGTTTTCCGACTGCGGGAAGCGTGCTTGAAGC
>CAYUBL010000001.1:80131-92210 GCA_964443125.1 uncultured Candidatus Saccharibacteria bacterium
GGGGCAGTCGTATTCGCTTGAATGGGACAAGGAAGCAATTCAAGAAGACACGGTTGCCATATTCCTCATCAATACCGCACTGGAATCCGCCGGCACTTCCGTTGCGGTATCGGACCGGCAATACGATATCCCCAATACGGGGTCATACGAATACCGCGTACCGGACAGCCTTGAGACGGGAGAGTATCGGCTGGAAATCGGAACGCTTCGAAGCGCACCGTTTCGCGTTACATCCAAAGAACTCTCGTTCTGCAACCCTGATGATCTGGATGGATCGCTGATGCTGGAAGGAGCGGCCGGAACGGTGAATGGTTCTGTTGCGATTCAAAATACCGGCGAGAATCCTTGCCGCATTATCGGCAATGCCTTCATTAAAGCAGCATACGATGCGAATGGGCAGAATATCTCCGTCAGACAGGAAGGCATTACGGGACCGGAAACCATTACGCTGGAGCCGCGGGCGATTGCCTACTCGCAGCTGCGATACCAGAACGGACCGCAATGCTCGGGCACAACGAGCATACAACATGTTACCTTTTCGTATGCTATTTCCCCGAACGCAGAAGTTACATTGCGCAACCAAGACGGTGCAACCACGCAACCTGTTACCATATGCGCGGATAGCGAAGAGGATACCGTGATTACCGTTCAGAGCATTTCGAGATATACGATGACGGACGAATCAAAGTAACAGCGAGCCTATGTCAAACACTCCGCGGATTATTCATGATCCTGAATTAGGAGCGGAGACCGCATCTGCTGCCGCTCGCCATACAACTATACGCAGTCTTTCTGTGATCTTCCTTGCCGCATGTGCGCTTAATCTTGTATGGGAACATGTGCACTCCAATTTATACATCCACTATAAAGGCGGGGAGATAACAGACTTGATCTTGCTGCGGGCAGCGCTGTTTGATGCCGCTGTTATCACGCTGGCCGGATTTTTTGTTTTGCGCGGATATATGAAAAGATGGCACGCGATAGGCATACTCTTGCTGTTTGCAATCGGTCTGGAGGTATTCGCGTTGTATACAGGGCGATGGGCATACAACGAATATATGCCGATGATCCCCGTGCTTCGCACCGGACTGACGCCGACGATCCAGCTTGCACTGCTTGCGTATGGAGCGTTCTTTGCTGCTAGCCTTCAGCGCCGGCGCACGTAGGACAATCAACGGGGCCGTAGAAATTTCCTTGGCCCTTTGGCGCAAGATTGCGGATGATGATTGCATCGCCTCCGGCCGTATACCATACGCGCACCGTAGACCCTCTGCGAATTTCATTGAGATCTGCAGTGCGAACTTCGAAGTCTGCGTCCAATAACAGAATTCCGTTTTCAACTGTCGTCATTTCCGTGATGTCGAACTTCGGCCGGACGAAATGTCCGCGTGCATCCACTCCGGACATTTCCAGTTGATGTTCATGAACGTTGGTCACGATGCCGCTGAAGGCTCGGGTGTCTTGCACGGGAAGATTGGATGCCGCAAACGAGATATATACCGGAGCCAAGATACCCGCAACCACAAAGGCAAACGTGGCAAATCCGGTAAAGAGCGGCCGAAGATACTGGGTGGACATATCACCATCACCATGCCACAGCCGCTTTGCCTCCTCCATGGCATTTTGTCAGTCGTGTATAGAAAAAGGCGCCTATGCAGGATGAGTCGAGGAGCCCCTGACATAGGCGCCGAGCGCAAACCGAGAATGGCGGCTGATAATACAATCGCGGGAAGAATAATACGCCGATTCTCGGGTAAAAAATATGCAGAAATGAACACTACGGAATATTTTTATGATACTCCTGTTGCAATAATATGTCAAGGGAGAAAAGAAAATACCGCTGCCAGGCAACACACCCAGCAGCGGTGATCGAGAGCATAGGGGCGGGCCAGCTCCCTATGCCTCCCGATGCGTCCCCGTGGACGAAAGAGAGGACCAGAAGAGGTCCAACGAGAGTACGAGAGGGATCATGCCTCCCAAGAACCCCCATGTGCCGTACTGCGCGGCACACGTTTGACACCAGATAAATGCCTGCGCCACGCCAAGCCCTTTTGCTACTAAAATGATCACGATTGCCTCCCTGGGTAAGATGATCAGACGGATCGGACAGCGCAACCTTACCCCTATCGTATTCCTGATATACAATAATGCAAGTATGGAAATTGTTCTCACTGTCAGCCAGTGCGTCGAGGCGATCAACATTGCGTTGGACTCTCTTGGCGGCTTAACCGTTGAGGGGGAAGTCTCGGAATTCCGCATTTTGCAGAATAAGTGGGTAACATTCGACATAAAAGACGATACGAGCGTACTCAAGTGCTTCATGACCGTATGGAATCTTCGCACCCAGATAGAAGATGGCATGCTGGTGAAAGTTTCCGGCAAACCCAATGTGCGCAACAAGGGATTTTTAAGCTTTGTCGTACAGCAGGTCACTCCGTCCGGAGAAGGGAACCTGAAACGCGCGTTCCAGCTGCTGCAGCAAAAACTGACCGCAGAAGGGCTGTTTGCGCCGGAGCGAAAGCGAGCGCTTCCTCGGTTTCCGGAACATATCGCACTTATCACTTCGAAAGACGCTGCCGCATACAATGATTTCCTGAAAGTGCTTTCCGCCCGACAAGGCGGACTTACGATTTCGTTCGTGCATACGATGGTGCAGGGAGCAGAGGCGCCGCAGCAAATTATCTCCGCGCTTGCAACGGCAAACGAACTGCCCGACCTGGATGCCATCGTGTTGGTTCGAGGAGGCGGGAGCATGGAGGACTTGATCGCGTTCAACGACGAGCACGTGGTGCGGGCGGTGGCATCTTCCCGCACGCCGACCATCGTCGGCATCGGACACGAACGGGACGTATGCTTGGCCGAACTTGCGGCGGACGTGCGCGCATCGACTCCGAGCAATGCGGCGGAACTGTTGGTGCGATCGCGAGAGGAGATAGCGCGCGCCCTTCTGCATATGCAATCCTCGCTCGTAAATCGCATACGTTCGCAAATTGCAGACGATAGGCGAACCGTGATTCATATGACGCATGCCATGACGAGCAGGCTTAAGGGCGTAAGCCAGCGAGCGCATACGCTCATATCCCGCATGACGGGAGGAATCTCGCGCATGAAGGATGCCGTGACTGCTTCCGCAAAACGGATCGAAGGCATGCGGCGGATGCTCCTTGCGCTTTCCCCAGAGCATACACTGGCACGAGGATACAGCATTACAACCGCGCAAAACGGCCGCGTCCTCAAGCGCGCAGAAGATGCCAAGGCAGGAGAAGAAATTACGACGCGCCTTGCCGATGGATCCATCTCGTCCGTTGTTCGAAAAAGCGGCTCATGATAGAGTTAGGGGTATGAAAAAGGCGGAAAAGAAATTCGATTTTACGAAAGGATACGAAGCGCTCGAAAAGATCGTGACTGATTTTGAATCAAGGGAAATCGATCTGGAAAAAGACTTGCCGAAATTCGAAGAAGGATTGGAGCTCGCGCAAAAGCTGCAAGAGAGACTGAAGGAAATCGAAAATACCGTGCAGGAAATAGAGCGGAAATTCTCGCAATGAAACGAATACTGATTCTTGGAGGGGGATTTGGCGGTATCGCCACGTACCAAGCGCTGCATCGCTTTATCCATCCCGTAAATATCCACAATATCCACATCGAGCTTATCTCGCGCACGAATTATTTTACGTTTTCCCCGATGCTTCATGAAGTCGCGACCGGATCGGTTGCGCGAGAGCACGTGGTCCAACCCATCCGCGAAATACTGAAATGCTGCGGAAAGGATTTTCACCAGGCAACGATTTTGCGCGTCGATCCTAAAAAGAAAATCGTATCTACCGATGCAGGCGACCACTCGTATGACGTGCTGATTGTCGCATTGGGGGTAGAGCAGGGGTTTTTCGGAATTCCGGGCGCGGAAGAATATGCGTTGGCGCTCAAATGGCTGCCGGGAGCAATCCAGATACGCAACCGGATCATCAACTCTTTTGAGCGCGCTTCCGAAGTGCACGACAAAAAAGACAAGACTGCGATGGATCGGTTTCTGCAGTTTGTCATCGTGGGAGGCGGCGCAACCGGCACCGAGCTTGCAGGGCAGGTTTCCGACCTTGTGCGCAACGAAATGAAAAAATATTATGCGGACGTGCCGAATAAAAATGCGAAAGTCATTCTCATCCATGCAGGCAAGCGGCTGCTGGAACAGCTTTCTCCCCAGGCGTCATCGGAAGCGCTCGTACGGCTAAAGAAAATGGGCGTGCAGGTCATGCTCAACGAACAAGTGACCGAAATTACGGACGACTGCGTCATGCTCTCTTCCAAAAAATGCATTCCGAGCAACAGCGTATTTTGGACTGCGGGAACAGAAAGCGTACTGCCCAGCATGTTCCCGAAAGACATGCTCACCGAGCGCGGACTGCTCAAAATATCTCCGACATTTCAGACGCTTGCGCATAAAGAAATATTCGGAGTGGGCGACTGCGCCGAAGTACAAGACAAGGAATTCGCATATCCGCCGCTGGCGCAAGCCGCGGTGCAAGCATCGCGTCTGGTCGCCAAGAACGTCCTTGCGCATCTTCGGCACAAAGAACTTTCAACCAAACGATACCGCCACAAAGGGGACATTATTCCGGTAGGAGACGGCTTTGCGGTGTTTGAAAAGCGGCCGGTATTGATCACGGGATTTACCGCATGGATTTTGCGCCGCGCCGTATTCTTGCAAACCATGTACGGCTGGAGCAACCGCTTCCAGGTAACATTCGACTGGATTATGAAGCTCTTCTTGCCTCGTGACACGTCGGAATTCTAGCGGTATACTTGCTCTATATGAAACACATTCTTTCCATCGCAGGCATCGCCGGCGCGCTTGCTGTGCCGCTTTTTTCCGTATCGGCGGCAACATTCCTCCCCGTGAATACGCCGTCATCATCCATACGGGATGCAGTGGAAGGGGACGTGTATGGAGCAAACCAATCCATCGTGATTGCGGCTCCCGTCGACGGAGACGTATTTTCGGCCGGAAGCAGCGTTGATATCTCGGGCGACGTGCGCCAGAGCATCTTTGCCACGGGGCGGGTTGTCACCATCAGCGGAGACGTGGGAGATGACGTACGCACGGCAGGGAGCATTGTTTCGATAAACTCTAGAGTTGCGCATGATTTGATGGCGGCAGGGTCGATGGTCACACTGACGCCCGACAGCAGCGTGGGAGGCGACGCATATCTTGCGGCAGAGAACCTTACGATTTCCGGTACCATTGCCGGAGATATCCGGTTTACGGGATCCAACATCACCATTACCGGCGATGCGAATATCGCGGGCGATGTCATCGTCTATGGTACAAAGGATCCGGTTATTGAAAATGGCGCAACTATCGGCGGAGACGTTACGGTCCGCCAGCATCCTGCCGAGGAACGCGAGCATCCTCGCAATCGATTCGCCATGTTCGGCAGATCGACCATCGCGCTCCTTGCACTCGCACTTGTGCTCTTCTTCGTGGCGTTCACTGCAGTAAAGCGAACGCATGCCGTAGCTGTTTCGCGGCCTATCCTTTCGCTCGGTATCGGAGCGGTATGGATGCTGCTCGGCATACCCGCAAGCTTTATCCTTCTGTTTTCCGGTCTTGGAACGTTCATCGGACTCGTACTGGCATTCGGATCGGCGGCGCTGTTTATCGCATCGTTTGGCATATCAATCATCCTCATCGGAGAGATGGCGCAGCGCATCGTTTCCAAAGAGCAGCAAACGCCTACCTGGCACCACGCGGTGTACGGAGCTGTCATTATGTTTGTTCTTCACCTGCTTGGCGGAATCGGGTTCCTCGTTGCGGCTATTGTAACAACGCTTACCTTCGGCGCACTGCTTATTGCGCTCCGCAATGCGGTGTTTGCTCATCCTTCATCGTAACGTATGAAAACCCTCTCTCCGAAAGCATCGCTTTTTATCGGACTTGCGATTCCGGTGATATTGGTCGCGCTTATTGCGGCAGCAGTCTTGCTCCCGGGCAGCTCCATTGAACCGAAAACCGACTTCTTGTATGCGGTCGGGAGATACCCGACGTACGTTGCATACCAAGAAGGATCTTCCGTTCCTGTTGAGCACCGCTTTTCCGTCGTCAACGGAAAACTGACCGAGATCACCACGCAGTATCCCGAAGCATACCGAGCATTGCAGCGTATTCCCACCCCTTCGGATCTCGATACCCCTCCTCGCTTTTTCATCCACCATGCGGAAACCGACACGAATACCGAGATATCCATCGAACAGGCGAAAGAGCTCACGCTCTCCACTGAAACAGAATCTCCCGAAGGGCTTACCGTCACGTTCGGATCGAGATCGTATGGCGTATTTCCATTCTATTCCGGCAGCGACGATAATCGGCAACGGGCGTACGTGTCGAGCGGAAAAGCAAGCAAGCGCATTTCTCTTGTTTCCGATATTTCGATCAATTACGAACCGTTCCAGATGGTCGGCTGGGTTCTTCGGTAACGCTGCCGCCTTCGTATGGATAAAGAAAGCGTCTTAACGAAAGTCACGGAGCTTTCTGCATCAAAACGCATCTCTCGGCAGGAGCTTTTGGATGCGTTCACCCGCGGGCAAGGGAAGATACGGCGGCCCAAACAGTCAAAACTTACGCTGACAAATATCCTCTATGCAATCGGCGCGCTCATCGTGGTTATCGGCATTTTCCTGTTCTTCGAGCAGCGCTGGGCAACCCTCCCGTCCATTGCGCGGATCCTGGTTACGTTCGGGTCCGGCATTGCATCCTACATGATGGGCATGCTGTTTACGCGCGTGCCGAACATGAAGGGCGTCGCGTTTGCATTCTTCCTCATCTTCGCGATTCTCACTCCGTTTGGAATATCCGTCACGCTTGATGAATTAGACTACCGATCGCCGACACTCAACCAAGACAACATTATCTTCTTTACTATGTTCGCGTGGACGATTACATCGTTCCTCCTCCTTCGCATGGAAATCTTCCGCGTGTTCTCCGTCATTTTCGGAAGTTTTTTCTTCTTTAGCGCAACAGGCGCGCTGCTCGACTCCAATCCGGTCGTGTTCACGAACGACACGTTCGAGTACCGATTCCTCACCCTGGGCGCAAGCTACTTCTTCCTCGGATACGGCGTGCAAAAACACACCAATCTTCTTGCGCAGTTTCTGTACGCCATCGGCACCGCAATGTTCCTGGGCGCCGCGCTTTCCCTGGGCGGATACGCGCCGGATGCGAAGGTGTTTTGGGAAATCATCTATATCGGGCTTAACTTCGGCATTCTCTTTTTGAGCGTCGTACTGCGAAGCCGCACCACGCTCGTATTCGGAAGCTTGTTCCTTATGGCATATATCATGAAAATCACCGCCGAATACTTCAGCGACAGTTTCGGATGGCCTATTTCGCTCATTATCTCCGGCCTTGCACTGATCGCAATCGGATACACGACACTGCTGATAGGCAAGCAATATATTAAGTCAGCACCAGCGAACCCTGCCGAATAACGGAAAGTGCGCCGCGCTCCATTTTTGCAACCGTGCTCATTGTGCCTCGTGTAAGCTCGCCGCCATCGAGGATGCACCCGAGCGAGAGATCGTATGTGGTGCCGTCCTTGCCGGGAAATGCACGGGATACTTCCCCTGGCGTATACGCGCTTTCTTCTCCCGCAATATTCGCGCTTGTTGCAGTGAGCGGGCGGCGCAATACATCGGCCAATTGCTGCATGAGCGCATGATCGATCATGCGCAGGCCGACGAGGCCGTCCTGCGCTAGATGGGAAAGCAAAGGCTTCGGGCGCACCAAAAGCGTGAGCGCCGCGCCAGCATACCGGTCGAGCATGCGGGATTCTTCGTGAGAAATATTCAGATACTCGTCCCATAATTCGTGCGCAAGGAATATGCTCAGTGGCTTTTCTTGCGGCCGGCGTTTCATGTTGCGGACGCGCTGGATGGCATGACCTTGCAAGGCGTCCGCCGCCAGGCCGTAGCAGGTGCCGGCGGGAAACGCCGCAACGCGCCCTTCGGATATGATGCGGGCAGCAAGGGAAATATCGCGCGTCAAGGTGGCATGCATAGCTTTTTGTATTGTACACTTGGGGTACGTATGCACAAAACAACGGTAGTATTCGGCTTGATGTGCGTGGTGCTGGCGGCCATTGTGGGGCGCATTGTTTTCCGCATTGCTGCAGAAGAGCAGGTATCCGTCGGAGTGGAAGGCGGGTCGAGCATCGTGCTCGGCCTGCCCGGCATTGAACCGAAAGAAAACCGCAGCACGCTTTCGGCAAGCAGCGCGTTGCTCTTTCATACCGACTCCAAGACCATCATGTTCCAAGAAAACGCATTCGAGCGCCGGCCGCTTGCAAGCATCACGAAGCTCATGACGGCCATGGTGGCGCTCGACCACGGCATGAACTGGAATGCGGAAGCGAATATTCTTCCTTCCGAATACGGAGTGGGAGGAGAGCTCATCTTGCACCCGGGAGAAACCGTGAGCATGCGCGATTTATTTGTCGCGTCGCTCTTGGGGTCCGCCAACAATGCAACAACGGCATACGTGCGCCAACTGAACATTCCGTATGATGAGTTCGTCCGGGAGATGAACCGCAAAGCCATTGCACTGGGATTGGAGCAAACGGAATTCATCGATGTCACGGGCCTTTCGCCGGATAATCTTTCCACCGCATACGAAATCGCCATACTGGCGCATCATGCATTCAGCAACTACCCGGATATCGCGGCGGCAACCAGCCAAAGAGAATATTCGTTTACCATGCGCGGGTCAGGCAGAGAACACACGATCCGCAATACGAACAAACTGGTGCATGCAGGACACATGGAGGTCGCAGGAAGCAAAACGGGATTTTTGTATGAAGCGGGATACTGCCTCGTCGTCCAGGGAGCGGGAGCGTATGCCGATCGGGTTGCGGTTATCCTCAACGACATCAGCGAAGAAGCGCAATTTGCCGATATCCAAAAGCTTCTCACCATGCAGATAAAGTAGTATAAAGAAAGCGGGGTACAGGATGTTCACTTCACACCACATAGAAAGGGTAGTATGGCTACTATCTCAGTCGTTGCGGAGTATCCGGATGGATATCAATTCGTGGCGCCGTTGCTCGAACGTTCAGAGTCCGATCGGCACGATGTACAGCTCATCTCAATCGGGAGACTCGCGACTTCGCTGTTGACCAGCAGGGAGCGGTGCATCGGAATCAACAAGGTACAACTGCACAGAAAAGAGGAGTTCAATAGCCTGTTTTCCGGCCGAGAGGATTATTTCCTGCTCTGCATGCCGCAATCCGATCGCGGACTTGCTGCAATCCGGCAAGCTCTTTTAGAATGCTCTGCGCGCCGGAAAGAAGGAGATGAAGCAAAAATTCTCCTGGCAGTTCCGCCTGGCATTCCATTCGAAAGCGCGCTTGACCTCTGTGACGAGCAGTCTTGCTCGATCGATTACATCGTCACGGAACAAGCATGCGGCAATACGCTCCTCGAACGATGCAGCGCTGAAACGCTTGTCATCGGCCGCACGGCTTCGCTTTCTTCGCTGTTGCGGCGAACCGCCCCGCAACACGCTTTACCATAGTCGGCATATTCCGGCACACCCCCTCGAGGCTCCTTAACCGCCTCGGGGATTTTTATTTGCAAACCAGAGAGCCTCCGTGCCATACTACAGGCATGGAATACAAACCAAATATCTATCCAATCATGTACTGGGCGATCCTCTACGGGGTTATCGCTGCCGTCGCGCTGCTTATCTTTAAGATGCTTGCAGACTACCTGACATACCTGTGGTTTCCGGTCTTTTTGCTCGGCATGGTCTGGGGTGGATACCGCAAGTATACGCAAGATAAAAAGGCATGGATGGCAGGAACGGGAATCGTGGGCACATCGAAATCCGCAATCGAAGAGTTTAAAGACGCCGCTCGAGATATCGCCAATGCAAGCAGGGAAATGATGGCAAAGCGCGCACAGGAAGACTCCCAGAGCGCAATTGGCATACAGGAAGAAGCTATCGCAGCACAGCAAGAAACAATAGCTCCGGAAGCGGAAGCTGCAGAAACTCCGGTAGCGCCTGAAGCACCAGCTATAGCCGCGCAAGAAGAGCCTGAAGAGATTGTGACGCAAGAGACGGTTGCAGAAGACGAGCAGCGCCCGCCGCAAAGCCCGACCCAGCCGCTTGTATAATTACGCCGGTTTTCTCGTCCGGCCGATTCCGAGATAGAGCATGCCTGCGCCCGCAATCGCATCGGCATCGAGCGCGTTTTTTCCGTCTACAACGAATCGTATTGCATGCTTGGCAAGAAAGTCGGCAGTAAGCTGCTCTGCGATATCGGTGTGATTGGTCGCCAGTACGACAACGTCCGCACCGGCAAGCGCTTCTTCAAGCGATGCTACCGATGACAAGTGCGGAACATGAGGGTCGTATACCCGCAGTTGATATGCATCGGGATGCGCTTCCAAAATATCCCGCATTTCAATCGCAGGGCTCTCGCGAATATCGTCAATATCTTTTTTGTATGAAAGCCCGAGGAATGCAACCTGGATCGGCCGGCCGGTAATGCCCACATCCTTCGCCCCGCGGTCAATGAGATCCACGGCGTATTGCGGCATGGAATTGTTAATATCGCGCGCAAGTTTCAAGAATGTATGATCAAATCCCACCTGGCGAGCCCGTTCGATCATATAATACGGGTCCACGCTGATGCAATGCCCTCCGACGCCGTTGCCCGGATAATGGGGAAGGAATGCGAACGGCTTGGTGGCCGCCCCTTCAATCACGTTCTTCACGTCGATACCGAGCTTATCGAATGACTTCGCCATTTCGTTCACAAATGCGATGTTGATATCTCGGAATGTATTTTCCAGTATTTTTACCGCCTCCGCCTCGACTACAGATGCCATTTCTTTTACCGGCGCGTCTAGGATGCTTTCATAAAATTCTTTTCCGCGTACCGTTGCTTCTTTGGTAATGCCGCCGATGACGCGAGGAATATTCCGCACGGACCATTTCGGATCTCCCGGATTGACCCGCTCCGGACAATGGACCACATGGAGCGCAATGTCGCTTCGCTTTTCCAACATAGGCATCACTGCCTCCATCATCACGCCCGGATTGATCGTGGATTCAACAGAGATCAATTGGCCGTCCGCAAGATGGGGAGCAATCGCTTCAAGCGAAGAGACAAGCGGCGCCAGGTCGGGCATGTGGTCTTCCGTTACGGGCGTAGGCACGGCGATGATTACCACATTCGCATCGGCGACCACGGCGGGGTCGGTACTTGCGGGAGGCGGGGCCTTCTTCAACTCCTCTGCGACATATGCATCTTCAAACGGCGCCCTGCCGGTTGCAATCATCGCAACCTTTTCAGCATCAACATCAAGGCCGACAACCTGGTATCCGCGACTTCGCGCAAGCAGCGCAAGCGGAAGCCCTACATACCCTAATCCGACTACACATACCTTTTTTTCCATACCTACACGCTATCATGGCATTTCACGACCGTCTACGGTATACTGTTCGCATGTCATTTCCTCCCATTACCATCTACACAACCAAAACATGCGGATACTGCCGCGCAACGAAAGACTTGCTGCGCAAAAATAGCGTGCCGTTTACGGAAATCGACGTTTCCTCCGACCGGGAAAAAGCGCGGGAAATGATTGCGCGATCCGGGCAAATGGGGGTGCCGGTGCTCTTCATCGGCGAAGAAGGGTCGGAAGAAATGATTATCGGGTTTGACGAATCGCGCATCCGGCAAGCGCTCTCCCTATGACATACGACATTCTGATCGTAGGATACGGCCCTGCCGGCATGACCGCCGCAGTATACGCGGCGCGCAAACAGCTGACCGTTGCGCTCATCGGAGAGCTGCCCGGAGGGGAAGTGCGCAATTCCGGAGAAATTGAAAACTGGATCGGAGATCGCAGAACCGACGGCAACACGCTTGCGGACAACATGATGGCGCATGTGGCCGACCACAGCGACATGGTGACCGTAAAGCAGGATACCGTTACGAAGATTACGAAGGAGGGCGATCTCTTTACCGCCCATACGGCGTCCGGGGAGGCATTGCAAGGCAAAACGGTCATTTATACCGCA
>CAYUBL010000001.1:92220-132407 GCA_964443125.1 uncultured Candidatus Saccharibacteria bacterium
GAACAGGAATTCAAGAACCTCGGAGTATACTAATGCGCGACGTGCGATGCGCCGCTCTTTGCGGGCAAGGACGTTGCGGTTATCGGCGGAGGAAACACCGGAGCGGAAGCGGTCATCATGCTGCAGAAAATCGCAAAAACCATTTACCTTTTGCAAGACATGGATCACCTCATCGCGGATCCCGTGTTGATCAAAAACTTCGAGCATGATCCGAACGTGCATGTTATTACCAATACGAAAACAACCCGCATTATCGGCGATACGCTGGTGACGGGGCTTTCCTATATCGACAAGGCAACCGAAACCGAACACACAATAGACGTACAAGGCATCTTCGTCAGCATTGGCGCCATTCCCAACACCGAGCCGGTAAAGGACTTGGTTGAGCTCAACGCATTGGGCGCCATCGTTGCGGATCGGTACGGCAATACGAATGTCCCCGGATTTTTCGCCGCGGGAGACGTAACGGATATCCGCGATGCGCAACTTGTCGTTGCGGCAGGGCATGGGTGCTCCGCGGCGCTCTCTGCCGGCGACTACATCAGCCGGCTCGCATCATAAGGGCACGCACATCGTATGGATACGCGAATCGGCCCGATTGTACGATCGATAGCGCGCGTATTCCCCTCATCGCACTATGCGCTCCTTTCATTGTTCTTGTTTATCGGCCTGGAGCTGCTGTTTGTCATCCACAACTGGCTATATGCACTCTTCGGAATTTTCATCGCCATTTTATTCATCGGTATTCTCTTGATCCGCTCTGAAGAGGGGAGCGGTTTTCACCCGACACAGATGATTCTTCCGACGCTTGCTGCCGTCGGATTCGTGAGCCTTGCCGTGTATTTGCCGATCAGCTTGTTTCTCCACGCATACTTTATGGCATGCGCGATACTGTTTTTCTTCATCTTAAAATACGGCGCGCGAATGGCATGGCCCACGTGGAATATGGTCATATCTCTGGCAGTCACATTTGCCATTATCGCTCCCACGATCGGCTGGCGGTTTACGTTCTATACGCCGGTATGGATGATGCTTGCAGTCCTGTTTCCGGTTATTGTCCTCATGGCATTCCAGTCGCTCTTGCGATACACGGATGCCATGGATGATGCGATGATCGTTTCGCTTTGCATCGGATTCGTCCTTACGGAAGTCGCTTGGGTATTGCAGTTTCTCCCGCTCCACTTTATCGTCCAGGCCGGTATCCTTCTTGCACTCTACTATGTGGCAATGGAACTTACCACATCCACGGTAGAGCGCTTGTTGAGCCGAAAAATCGTCCTGGAATACATTATTATCGGCACAAGCGCCATTCTCCTCCTTGCGCTTACGGCGAATTGGACGTAAATAGGGTATACTAATACAGCCTATGGAAACGAAAACTATTCGCGTATCGCTCGGCTCGCTCGTGCTGGCGCTTATCATCCTGGCCGCAATCGGCATTATGGGAGGATATATCGGCACGCGCATATTTCCGCCGCAGCAGCCGCTTATTTCCGGCGACGACCGATCCATCATCCCCATCGCCCAGCAAGTTGTCATTTCTCCAAACAAGTCCGCGCAAGAAAACGTTTCCCAAGCATCCCGGTCGATATACCTGCTCGCAGAGACAGCATCGCGCGGCATCACGCCGCTGGGGTCCGCGACGGCAATCACCAATGACGGCATTCTCATGACAACTGTCGATGCAACCGGCGACGGTCTGCTTGCAATTGGAGAGAATGGACAATCCATGCAGCTTTCGCCAATCGGCACCGATGCGCTGACGGGCATATCATTCCTGAAAGCGTCCGGACAAATCGTTACGCCGCTTGAAATGGCGCAAAATGCACCGCGCCCGGGAGAGATGCTTCTTGCGCCATATCGGCAGCCGTCCATCGCGCAGATCGCAACCGCAAGCACCATGATGTCGGGCACGACTCTGCCAAGCGACTCTTATGCTCCCGGACTGCAAAAACTTGCACAACTTACCGCTCCTGTAGACGTCCCGTCCGGCACGCCACTTCTTGATGATGCGGGTACGCTGGCGGGCATGCTGATTGATCCGGAAAACGGCACCGCGATTGTTATTTCCGATATCCGCAGCGCGCTGGACCGGCTTTCTTCCGGATCACTGGCGAAAAATCCGTTTGCCGATCTTGGGTTTACCGTTTCCTGGAGAGGGCAGGTGAATGAAGTGCCTTCCATTACGATTGCAAGCGTTGTCGATTCCGTTGCGCAAAACGGCAACGCAGCGAAAGCGGGCATGAGAGCGGGAGATGTCATTACTGCAGTAGGAGGAAACACGCTCACATGGGATACTCCGCTCACTCCGCTCCTTTCTCCGGCGCCTTCGACAATCACGGTCATGCGACAAGGGGAACAGCAAACGCTCTCGTTCGCGCCGTAGCGTTTCTATGGGTGCGTTTCGGCCAAATGTCATAATCAGTATCACCGCCCTGGTTGCCATCCTCATCCTATTCTCCCTCGCTCAAGAAATGAATCGGCGATGGCAGGTGCAGCATGAAATCGCAAAACTGGAAGAAGAAATTCGCGTTATGGAAAAGCGCGTGGTCGAGCTTCAACAGCTTACGGAATATTTTTCCACTCCGGACTACAAAGAACGCCTCGCGCGCGAACAGCTGAATTTCCGCGCGCCGGGAGAGAAGGTGGTACTCATTTCCGAAGAAGACGCGCGGCAGGTAGAAGCGGCGTCGAATCCGAAAGAACAGGAGGAACAGGAACGCCCGTTACCGCTCGAATGGTGGCATGTCTTTTTTGTAGATGAAACTCCTTCATGAAGCGCCTGTATTACGGCATTGCGTTCTTCTGTTTGATTGTCGGACTGTTCTGGTGGGGCAACTCGTTTTCGTATCCCATTGTTTGCAATACGCGCGGGTGCGTTACGCATCAGCAGCTCGTGCGGGAACGCGCATGGGCGAAGTCGTTTGCAGAGGAGACCGATGCGGATGCGCCATCCGAAGAAATGATACTTACCACGCTCGTTCGGCGGCATCTCATCATGAATCACAAAACAGCAACCCCCATTTCAGCCAAAGACGCAGTGGCATACCGGCAATCCATTCTGCGCTTTACCGATGAAGAGAAGCTTCGCGAACTTGGGTTCGAGTCGTTCGCCCAATACGACGAGCACGTTACTATCCCGTTTCTCACCCAGACGGCATACATGCAAGAGGAGGGAATTGAAGAACCACAAGACGTATACGCCAAACTTTCCGAACACATGCTGATCGTATCCTTGCTGCCCAATTTCAAATGGGACAACGCAACCGGACAGATGATACAGCGGCAATAGCGCTCCTGTACAAAAAAGCGCCGTTGGTTTTCGACCGAACATTTTCGGTAGGACCATGGGTAGATGGAGGAGGGAGCGGGATACGGGAATCGAACCCGTGCCTCAACCTTGGGAAGGTCGTATACTACCACTGTATTAATCCCGCAATACCGTCCATTTTATTCGTCTTCTTTCCACGTGTCCAATTTTGACTTCCTGCATATTTCATGCTTTTGTTATATTGACAGCGGAATGGTTCTGCGTGTCATTTCTTAGTTCTCTTCCAAATAGGAGAAACGGACCGCAATGACTGCTAAAAAGTCTCCACGTACCAATTCTTGTATCATCGGCCCTTCCACCGGCTGGCTGCAGGGCAGCTTTCCCATCGCAGAGCAACTTTGCATCCTGCAGGAAGCAGGCGCAAGCGCCGTGGAAATCACTATTCCCGCATGGCAGAGGGACCATGTGATCGCCTTGAGGCGACATCATTTCGACGGTATATTCCGATACCGCTCGATCCACCTTCCGAACTTAATTCTGGATCCCAATCTCTTGCAGTATCAAATCGACATTGCAAGAGAGGCGGTGCGGGCGTGCAATGCCCAGACCGCAGTCATGCACCCGATTCGTAACAACAACGGCGACTATCCGATCTTTGAGCTACGCGACTTCGTGCGGCAAGGGGGCCGCATCGCGATCGAAAACATGGACGCCGAAAAAGAGAGCGGGTACGAGATTGACGAATTGGCGGAGATTGTCCGAACAACCGGCTGCGCATTCGTGCTGGATGTACAGCATGCATATGAGCACGACATGAGCGGCGAATATATGCGCAGGATGTTTGAGGCACTGAAAGAATCGCTTGCACACGTGCACGTCAGCGGGCAAACGAAACAGCGTTCCCACTCCCGCGTGTGCGTGGCGGACAATCGGGATGCCATTCTCGAATGCATCCGTTGGATACTCGACCGCAAACGCGTGCCGGTCATCCTGGAAGGACAGTACGCCACCGCGAAAGAACTCGCGAAAGAAATCCGGGTCATCGAGAACGAGATGGCCCCCAAAGCAATATCATACTAGGACCGATCTCCCGTACCCCGCTATCGATGTTCTGCCAAATGGCGGATGCGATAGCGGGGATTTTTTTATGAATGCAAAGGAAGAGGGGACGCAACCTGCGGCGGCTTTGGCGGCTGCGGTGCTTCGGGAGCACTTGCGCTGGCCTGCTCTTTTGCAAGTTTAAAATGCAGTGCGAGCGCCTGGGATGAAGATCCGGCAATGGTAAGGTTTTCCTGCAACGATGTAGCATATCCCGGCTTAGCAACAGAGGCGGTGTACGTGCCTTTCGGAACCAGCAGGAAGAACCTTCCATACACGTTTGTTACCCTTGTTTGGATGAGACGGTTCGTTTTCGCGTCATACAAGCGCAAGATCGCCAGATCAAGAGGCTTGCCGGTTTCGCTGTCTACTACATCCCCAAGACCTTTTTGATGCGTCAGCATGATATACAGCTTCAGAATAAAGAGAATAAGGTAGAGAACTTCAAACAGGATATTCAGCCACCACGGACCGGTGATGAAAAAGTAGGTATTGATTCCTGCTCCAAGAAACAAGAATACGAATCCGACCCGGTCAACAAGAGCCAATACGCGTTCGAGATACCTCCTCGCCACCAATTGGGACAGGGGAATCTTTTCTTCGCGATCCATCGGTACGACCAAATGGGGAATTTTGTTGGGGTCCTTATCATCGATTTCTAGTTCCTGGCCGAGATACAGTTTTTCGTTCTCGTGCAATACCGTGGGCGGCTTTTTCCGAGCAGGGAATACAAATCCTGTCTTGCTTGCCACGACGTAATAACTACCTGCGGGAAGAAGGAATCCGAACTGTCCATCTTTTCCTGTTACTTGCGTTTCTTTCAGTTGGTTAAATTTCGCATCAAACACCTGGACAACCGCATGGGCAACCGGCTTGCCAATATCACTGTCCACGACAATGCCCCATCGGCTTTTCCTGCGGCTTACGGAGAAAAATGCACCGAGATACTGCAGCATATGTGCAAGCTGGGGGAAGAGATTGAATGCGATTGTCGGGATGGTCGCCACAACTCCAAGCCCAACTGCTCCGATCGCAATATTCTTCGGCGTAACGTGTTTTGCAATAGAAGCGATGCCTATTCCGGTATCTTCTTCGGGAGAATCAGGGATCTCCCATGTATATGTTTTGAGCGCATCAGAGAAATCATATCCGCCCGGACCTGAACACTGAAGCGTAAAAACAAGCTCCAAGGAAGAGGCGCTTCGCATCCGAATAACTCCCTCGTATAAGGAGGACGATCCCGCATCAGAAATTTCCAACACCGCATCGCCGGCATTGAGCAACTTGGGATTATCTGAAATGCGGTCAAAATCATCAGCTCCAATCGTGATCCGAAACGGCACGATGCCGCCAGGCACTGCGCGGCTTTTGTCGTAATACAGCACGACTTCAGTGCTCGTATTGCAGGGAAGCGGAGAAAGCGGGGGATCGGGGAACTGATCTGTGGGCATTGCAATTTGCGCGCTTGCTCCTTTTCCGCCAAGCAAAAGGGCGCACAACAGCAGGAAGGCATGAAGAAGTATCCGTGCATGGGCACACATATCTGTATTATGCCACATGTGACGCCTTCGGCGTATCGTGGTGTGGAAAAAATTCTCTTGCCCCTCCCCGCCTTTCTTTGCATCATACATACACTTGTATGAAGGATAGATATCCGATATTTCCCAGCATCCTTGCAGGCGCAATATCCGGCGCCATCGTTGCCGTTCTCATGATTCAAAACCAAGACGCATTTCCTCGAACCTCCAATCCAGACTCGGCTCCCGTTTCCGGATTCTCCGAACAGACCGCCAGCGATTACGAAAAAACCGTTATCCAAACCGTACAGCAGGCCCAGGAGGCGGTGGTATCTATTGTCATTTCAAAAGACGTGCCGATTTTCGAGCAAATATTCCCCAGAGGCTTTAATCCGCTCGATGATTTCCTGAACGGAAACGGTTTCTCGTTTCGATTTCCTTCTATCCAGCAGCGGGGAACGGAGCGGCGGGAAATCGGCGGCGGGTCCGGATTTCTCGTATCTGCAGATGGCATGATCGTCACGAACCGCCACGTAGTCAACCAAGAGGATGCGGAATATACCGTGTTTCTCAACGACGGATCAAAGCATGAAGCAAAGGTGGTTGCGCGCGATCCGGTAAACGACATTGCAATTCTGCAGATAGATGGCAATAACTTGCCGTTCCTTTCGTTTGCCGATTCCGATAGCCTGCAAGTCGGGCAATCGGTCATTGCAATCGGAAATTCGCTCGGAGAATTCCGCAACACGGTATCAACCGGCATTATTTCCGGACTGTCGCGATCGATTGTTGCAGGAGATAACCTCGGACAATCAGAGCAGCTCAATGAAGTCATCCAAACCGATGCCGCAATCAATCCCGGCAATTCCGGCGGCCCGCTTCTCAACTTGAACGGACGAGTAGTCGGCGTCAATGTTGCGATCGTACAAGGATCGCAGAATATCGGTTTTGCATTGCCCGCAAATGCAGTGCAAACCGTGGTGGAATCCGTCCAGAAAACCGGTACAATCGTCCGAGCCCAACTGGGAGTCCGGTACGTGGCAGTAACGCCCGCAATTCAAAAAGCGAATAATTTGTCAGTGGATTACGGCGCGCTCGTGCTTCGCGGAGAAAACCCGGAAGAGCTGGCAGTCATTCCCGGATCGCCTGCGAACAAGGCGGGTATTGTAGAAGGAGATATCATCCTTGAAATTGACGGGATGAAGATCGATGAAAGCAGGTCGCTGGCATCCATGATCGGAAACAAGAAGCCGGGAGATACCGTATCACTGAACGTGTTAAGCAAAGGGGAAGAAAAGACGATACAGGTAAAATTAGAAGAACTGAAAAACTAGCTTTTAGCGTATACTTGCCTGCCGGCAGGCAGGGCTGTTAGTTTATAGGTACGATGAATTCTTTTCGAGAGCGGGTACTTGCGGTTGTCAGGAGCATTCCGCGTGGAGAAACCATGACGTATGGCGAGGTCGCAGCCTTGGCAGGCAGTCCGGGTGCAGCCCGGGCAGTTGGGAGTATTATGAAATCCAACTACGATCCTTCCGTGCCGTGTCATCGGGTCATCCGGGCAGACGGAACGCTTGGAGAATACAACCGAGGCGCCGAACGAAAGGACGAACTGTTGCGCCAAGAAGGCGCATTGACCTAGCGTATACCAGCCGGCAGGCAGGGCTGTTAGCTTGTAGCTTTTGGGCCTATTCGCTACAATCGAAATACTTCTTACGCCATCTTAGCTTCCCACTTCGCTCACGTGTTGCGGAGCTTCGCGGGACAAGCAGTCGGTATATCCATCATATTGCTTGCCCTTCGTAGCCCCGCCATAGGCGGGCGAAGAACGGGCCATCTTAGCTCAGTCGGTAGAGCATTACATTCGTAACGTAAAGGTCGCGGGTTCGATTCCCGCAGATGGCTCCAAACCTGTTACCATATTTCCATGAATCCCGAAGATATTGAGAAATCCCTTGAGGATATTGCGCGGCGGATACAGGACGTATCCGACCGTCTTTGACATTGCAGGGAAAAAGCGTCGGATTGCGGAAATAGCTATTCTCCAGCAAGAGCCGGAGTTTTGGAACGATCGGGAACGGGCAGCGGAACTTGCGCAAGAATCATCCCGGCTGGAAAAGGATGTAACATTTCCGGATCACGCGTCAAACAAACTTGCGGACCTGCAGGAACTGTTTGCACTTGCTCGCACGGAGAACGATGCGCAAACGCTCTCCGATATCGAACGGGAACTTACCATGCTGGACGAACAGCTTACAGAACAAGAGCGACTGCTTCGCTTTACCGGTCTGCACGATGCAAACCATGCCATTATCACCATTCAATCCGGAGCAGGCGGAACGGATGCGCAGGACTGGGCCGAGATGTTGGAGCGCATGTATCTACGATATGCGGAACGCAAAGGATGGAAGACCAGCATCATCGACCGCATGCCGGCAGAGGAAGCGGGTATCAAGCATACGACATTCGCCGTTCGCGGCGATTATGCATACGGCTTGCTCAAAGGCGAGCACGGAATCCATCGGCTCGTGCGCTTGTCTCCATTCAATGCAAATAACTTGCGGCAAACATCGTTTGCCCGCGTAGAAGTATTGCCGGAAATTTCCCAAACAAACGAAGTTGCAATCGATCAGAAAGATTTGGAGATCGATACCTATCGCGCAAGCGGAGCGGGCGGACAGCATGTGAACAAAACGAGTTCCGCGGTGCGTATCCGACATATTCCCACCGGCGTTGTCGCCGCATCGCAATCGCAGCGCTCGCAAGCGCAAAACAAGGCGGCGGCCATGGCGCTGCTTACGTCAAAGCTTCAGATGCTCCTTACGAAGCAAAACGTAAAAGAAGTAAAAGATTTGCGCGGAGAGCACAAAGAAGCGGCATTCGGCAACCAAATCCGGTCGTATGTTCTGCATCCGTATACGCTGGTAAAAGACCATCGCACCGATACCGAAGTCCACGATGCACAAGGAGTGTTGGACGGGAACTTGGATCCATTTGTGGTATACTAGTACGGCATATATATGATTACGTTTACGAAGGTTTCGAAGCAATACTCCGAATCGAGTCCCGCGCTTTCTGAAGTAAGCCTGAAAATCCCAACAGGAGACTTTGTCTCTATCGTAGGGCAAAGCGGAGCAGGCAAGTCCACGCTGCTCAAGCTGCTCTCCGCCGAAGAAAAGCCGTCGGAAGGGAAAATCGTCATCGACGGATGGGAAATCACGAAAATAAAAAACTGGCAGATCCCGTACTTGCGGCGGCAGATCGGCGTTGTGTTCCAGGACTTCAAGCTGCTGCCCAAGCGCACCGCATTCGAGAACGTGGCGTTCGCCATGGAGGTAGGAGGGGCAACCCCGAAAGAGATTCGATCTTCCGTTCCGCAAATCTTGAAATTGGTAAACCTTGCGAATAAAGCCGGAACATATCCGAATGAAATGTCGGGAGGGGAACGCCAGAGAGTATCTATCGCTCGCGCGCTTGCATATAAGCCGCAAATTCTTTTGGCGGATGAGCCGACCGGTAATTTGGACGCACTCAATTCATGGGATATCGTGCAACTGCTGATGAAAATCAATAAACTCGGAACGACCGTTCTGCTTGCAACACATAATGACGATATCGTAAATGCACTGAAAAAACGCGTGGTAACATTAAGTCAAGGCAAGATCGTATCCGACCAAAAGGCGGGAACGTATAAGCTGTAATATAATCTATGGTTTTTATCTCATTTTTCCGCGTCCTGCGCAACGCGCTCCGCAATTTCCGGCGAAACGTATGGCTGTCGATCGCCACAACGGTCATCATGACGCTTACGCTGTGCATTATTCTGTTCCTGTACGTCGTGAACGTGCTGGGCGTAGAATTTTTGCGGACCGTCGAACAGAAGGTGGACATTGCCGTTACGTTCAAGAGTTCCGTATCGGAGGACGATGTCGCCATTATCAACCGGGACATTTCCGGCCGCTCCGACGTGGAAAGCACGCGGATTGTCAGCAGCGAACAAGCGCTCGTGGAATACCGCCAGCGCCACGCCGACGACCCATATATCGAAGAGGCGCTTCGGGAGCTGGATGAAAATCCGCTTCCATCCAACATGTATATTGTCGCAAAAGACCCTCGCTTCTACGAAAACATCGCGGAAAGCCTCAAGTCCGAAAAATACGCTCCGTTCATCGAAAAAGTGAGCTTCCAAGACTCCAAAAGCGTCATCGAGAAAATGATCTGGATTATGGGTCTGATCCGAAATGCCGGACTTATCACCACCGCGATTTTCGGCTTGCTTGTTATCCTGATCATGTTCAATACCATCCGCTTGGCAATTTATAGTTTCCGGGAAGAAATCGACATTATGCGCCTGGTGGGAGCATCGCGCTGGTACATCCAAGGTCCGTTCTTGATGGAATCGATTATCGTCGCGCTCATCAGCGTTGCTATTGCGACCACCGTACTGTTTATCACAATCAACGCAGCTGCGGCAAAGATCAGCCTCTTCTTCTTTGCAGGACAAGCAACGAATTTCAACATTTACGCGCACCTGACGCAGAACTGGGGACAGGTAGTCGGCATGCAGCTGGCAATCGCAATCGGCCTTGCCGTATTCAGCAGCTATGTAGCCGTACGGCGCTACCTGCGATAATATATCGTTTTACAAAATTTCTTTGAGTATTTCCGCGAGCGACGGCGGAAGCTCTTCGATGGTCACCAATGGAGCCGTGCTCATCAAATCGTACAGCGACGGCATGTATCGAGAATTGCGAAGCGTAATGCGTACCCGCGTGCCTTCAAACTGGTCAGTCGGCATGAGCCGTACATCGAGCACGCCCGGATGCGCGCGCAATTTCCGAAGCAAATCATACCGCATGCCCTCGACCCACGCATCGACAATCCGCGCCACTCCGGTCTCATGAGCAATTGCATCTTTCGTTCCGCTATGCACCAGCGATGACTGATGCAACAGCACGATGGGCAGGTTCAATTCCTCCGCAACCCGCACGCTCCTCGTGGTAAGACATACCGTTCTGCCGGAAAATACAGTACGAAGGATCAACTGCGTCTCTTCTACTCCTAACAAATCTGCAACATCGTCAAGCAGGACCACGGGAGCAGAGGAGATCGCCGCTCGGGCGATCAGCAGCTTTATGCGTTCGCCCAATGAACACTCCTGCACGCTGCGGTGCAATATGTGAGTGATCCCAAGCACGCTCGCCATCTCGCCGATGATCGCCGGCAAATGCTGCTGCTGATGAAGAACTCCGAATTCGTGCAGTATCTCGTATGCGGTTTCATGCACACCTTCTGCTTGGTCGACCGACACATACCCGGACACTCCCGCAGGATTTGCGTCGGGGCGCTTGCCCGCGACCGCCACGCTGCCTTGATCGGGAACGCACAGGCCTGCCAGCATCTTCAGGAGCGTTGTCTTTCCGGACGCCACATGCCCGAATATGACCGTATGGCTTCCTTCCTCGAACGAACACGAGACATCAGACAGCGCTACGACGGGCGGCACCTTTTTCCCGAGCAGGGCTTTTAAGCCGCTTTGCGGCTTGTACGATACATACGCATGACGAACATGGACAAACGCCCCTTCCATCCTTTCAGTATAGCACGAGATATTGCCTTTTTCCCGTAGGTTGCGTATTACTAACAACAGCACATTGTCAATAACATACGAACAAAAGAGAGGTCAATCATGCCTACATTGCGAGGTATTTGCTTTCCGCCGGTTATGAACGCCTCCGGAGCCCGCGGGTTTTTCGGAGAAGGGTACTGGTACCATGGGCTATGGAGCTTGGCTGGATTGTCATTTAAAAATTGCGGATTTACAGCAAAAACCATGACACTTCATCCCAGGGCAGGCAACATGCCGATGGAGACAAACGGCATTACGCCCAAGGATTGGTTTCCGAAATGCATCGTCGCCAAACCGATTACCGGCGTAGCGCTCAACGCAGTCGGACTTTCCAATCAGGGTGCGGCTACGTTGCTTGCAACGCTTATGTCGCACAAGCTCTCGGTTACCCATGCTCCGTTTTTCCTTTCGTTTATGGCTGTTGAGAAAACAATAGACGAGCGGCTGCAGGAGCTGCGCGAGTTTGTCCGTTTATTGGCACCGATTGCGCATGGCCTGGGCGCTTCTTTCGGGCTTGAAATAAATGTTTCCTGCCCGAATGCGGGGAAGAAAATGGATGCGCATCATCCTGCTTTCGCCGAAGAGCTGTGGAGCATGCTGGACATTGCGCAGGCTCTCGAAATTCCGCTGCAAATCAAACTCAATGCACTGGCCTCCATTCCGGACATTTATATCGCCAGTAAACACCCCGCTTGCGATGCCCTCGTGATGGGGAACACGATTCCCTGGGGTTGCTTTTCAAATCGAATTGATTGGGACAAGCTATTTGGAAGCAGCGAATCTCCTCTGAAACACCTAGGTGGAGGAGGGTTATCAGGATGGCCGCTTCGCGCGATTCATCGCGAATGGATTCAAAACGCTAGAACGTGCGGCATTACCAAGCCGATTTGGGGATGCGGAGGCATCGACAGTCCGCAAGCGGTCGACGAATATGCGCGGGCAGGAGCAAACGGTATCCAATTCGGAACCGTCTGCATGCTCCGCCCATGGCAAGTCCAGCCGATCATCAAGCGAGCGTACGACGTGTTTTGATTGTTCTGAAACCCGCACGAAAGGCATAGCAAAAATGCAAAGCATTACTCTGGTTAATCCGATTGACGCCCATTTGCATCTCAGACAAGAGAAAACTCTTGCGATAACCGTGCCGCTTGCGGCTTCGCAATTCGCACAGGCGATTATCATGCCGAACACGAAACCGCCCATTCGGACGCCGGAAGAGGTTTACGGATACAAGCGGGCAATCATGGAACTCCTTCCGCAGAATAGCTATTTTGAACCGCTCATGACGTTCAAAATCCTGCCGGATACGAGTCCGGACGACGTAGACCGATTAGTCCCCAGGGTATTTACAACCGGCAACGAGCGGGCCCAAAGCCTCGTTGTGGCCGGCAAGGTATACCCGAAAGGACTTACCACCAATGCCGAAGACGGCGTCGATGACTACTTCGCCTTATGGCCGGTATTCGAAAAAATGCAGGAACTCGATATCCCGCTGTGCCTGCACGGCGAGATGCCGGGAGATGACATCGAAGGACTCGATCGCGAAAAGGAATTCTTGCGCACGCTCAAGCTGATCGTCCGCAGTTTCCCGAATCTTCGCGTCGTGATGGAACACATTACGACCAACGATGCGGTGGCTGCCGTATTAAGCCTTCCGGCAAACGTCGCGGCAACGATTACCGCACATCACCTCGTACTTACGTGCGATGATGTGGGAGTCGACCGGATGCGGCCGCATCACTACTGCAAGCCGGTCGCGAAGCGACGAAAGGATCGCGACGCGCTGATATATGCTGCAACGAGCGGATGTCCGAAGTTTTTCTTCGGATCCGATTCCGCGCCGCATACCAAAGAAGCAAAGGAGTGCGACTGTCCGTGCGCCGGGGTATTTTCCGCTCCGATTCTCTTGCCGCTCCTTGCGCAGATATTCGCAGAGCATAACGCGCTCGATAGGCTTGAGAAATTTACGTGCAGAAATGCCGGATTGTTCTATAAAACGATTCGACATGCTGCTCAGACGGATCTCATTATCACACTTTGGAACTGCCCGATGGTTGTTCCGGAGATGATTGATGGGTTCGTACCGTTTCTCGCAGGAAAAACCATTCCTTGGAGCATTGGCAAAAACGTAATGTAGCCGTATTGCCCGCCCGGTACCCTTTGTGGTGCCGGGCGATTTTTTTATTTTGCCGGCTCTTCTTTGCGAAACGGCTGGATGTGCGAAGCGATATTTATCACCAGCGCAATTAAGGCAATGTTTTTAATGACATATTGGCCTTCCAGTGTCGGTACCATCGGTGCGCTCCATGCGGCAGCAGGAAGCAATACAAGCACCATGCCGGTCGTAATCATATGGAATATAAACAGGGGAATGGAAAGGCGATCGAACTTTGCAAAAAGGAAGAGTACGCCGATCAGCATTTCAAATAGCCCGAACAAAACGATAAATACATCGAATGTCATAAACGGCATCGTCCGCTCCAACAAGTCGCTGACAAGCGGATCGGCAGGGGAATACCCAAGCACCTTCAATGCGCCGAACCAGAAATACACGACAAAAATGGCCAGGCGGGACATGCGGAAATTGAGGTTCTTGCAAGAATCGATAACGGTCGTATCAAAGACAGAGAGAAAGTTTTTCATATGCACCCAGTATACAGCATACAAGCAAGAATAAAAGCGGCCGCTATTCTTGCGCAATATATTTTTTCGTGGTATGAAAACACGAGCTGCAAATCAAATGCTGCAAAGGTGGCAGGGCATTCAAGAAGCTCTTACAATAATGATTATATTCCGGGATCGTCTAGCGGCCCCACGTCGCCCTCCGGGCTATGAGGGGCAATAAGGCACATCGGGATTGAAGAAACAAGCAAACACAAACAACATCAGTATATATTCCGGGATCGTCTAGCGGCAGGACGCCAGACTCTGAATCTGGAAACTGGGGTTCGAATCCCTGTCCCGGAACAACTCAAAAATACCTTGCAAAACATGCCCAGCGTCTCAGCTGGAATCCGTTATCATCCGCGAGCTCATCCAAACGCGCGAAAGAGATTCGCTCGAATTGTACGCCCAGTCGCTTATCCAAGCGATCGGGCGTTTTTATATTCCTATGACCCGTATCCTGAAAACTCCTCGCTGCGAATGTCATCTTCACTGACCCCGAGGCGCTCAAGCACGCCGTTCATTGCAGCAACCATTCCCGGAGGACCTGCCAGGTAATACACCGGCTGCATGCCATCTCCTACGGCGCCGCGTATCATCTCTTCCGTGATATATCCCGTTTGTCCGCTCCATGGTTGCGTGCTGCTGGCCATATCCGTCATGGTGGCGATGAGCGTGAAATTCAAAATCTGCCGATCCGTTTCTGCAAGCTCGTCCAGAAACGCCGCCGACTCCGGGGTGCGATTGGAATAGAAGAGAATAATCTTATGCTCGAGCTTCTCGTGTATCGCGTGGCGTATCATGCTCCGAAACGGGGTGATACCGATACCTCCTGCAAGAAATACCGCCGGACGATCGGTATTTACATGGAGCGTCATAGAGCCGCGCGGATCGATAATTTCAACCGGGGTGCCGATCGGCATAGTCTTCAGTACGCGCTTAAATGCGGTATCCCTCATACGGGTTGCCACTGCGATATGGTCTTCATAGGGGGCAGTAATCAGGGAAAATGTCCGCTTGTTGCCTTCTTCGTCCGTTTCGGGAGGATCAATCAGCCGCACGCTTACGTGCTGGCCGGCCTTAAAGGAGAAGCCTTCCGGCTTCTCAAACCGAAACGCCATCGTGCCGTCGGCAATTTCTTCGCGATGGATGAGGTGTGATGAAAATGTTGCCATATTATTGAATAGCTTTACGAATAATGTTTACGAGACGATCTTGCGCATGTACGCGGTAGTACACCATCTTGCCCGCGCGCAACCGCAAGAGCAAGCCGGATTTCTCGAGTATTTTCAGATGGTGCGACGCTGTGGGCACGCTGATGCGCAATACATGAGCTATATCGCTGACGCAGAACCGATCAGAAGCGTTTCCCTGGATCAGGCGAAATATGCGGCATCGGTTTTCATCTCCCAGCGCACTGAACATCTGTGGAAGCCTCGGGTCCTCGAAGGTGAGCATTGCGTTGAACTTCTTGAGTTCCGCTTTCGACATCATACGATTAATTTTAGACAGTTATATAATCATATAATCAATGAAAGCGCGCGGAGTCAAGGGTATTTGCGGCGAGGATACCAGCTTTGTTTCGTTTCTCTGACAAACTGTTTTTGCGAATGCGCTCAGGTCAATCCATCATGAACAACAGAGAGAACCTCTCTCTTTCCTTGTTCTTTTTCTAGACAGAAGGAGCGAATAATGGTTTCCCAACTCGGAATCTGCCAATGGTTTCATTATGAAGATTACCAGGCGGTAGAAAAGGCACTCCGGCTTCTTCGGGAGCTCAACGTCCGGCACGTACGCACAGGCGTATTCTGGGCCGATTGGCACAGGAGGGGCGGGCCGGCGTGGTATGAGTGGATGTTGCGCACCTTGCACGAGAGTGGACTGGAGCTGCTTGTATCATTTTGGTGCACGCCTCCATCACTGGCAGAACTGCTTCCCGGCGAACGATGGCAGAGCGCATGCGCACGAGAACTCACCCATCGTCCGCCGCAGAAGCGGTATCTTCAATACTACGCCGAAGACCTGCGAGCGCTCTGCCAATCATGCGGGGATTGCATATGTGCGCTTGAGCTTTGGAATGAGCCGAACAACCGCTACAAGTGGAATGTTCGATTCGACCCCGATTGGCAGCTGTTTGCAGAGATGGTTATTCCCGCCGCAGCTGTCGCGGCCTCATTCCAAAAGCCCGTCTGCTTGGGGGGCATGAGTCCGTGCGACCCGAACTGGATTCTCAACATGAAGCAGAAGGGAGTCCTGGATGCAGTCCATGTCATTGGCATCCATGACTTTCCCGACATGTGGAGGTCCGATACGGTACACTGGGCCACAAGTAAAACGTGGTCCGGATGGGATGCGCGAATCTCTGAACTCGCAGCCGTAGACACAAGTCATCCCTATTGGATTACGGAAACAGGATACGCCACGACCTTTAGCATCAGCGCGGAAGGATGGCAATGTATCCGCATGAAAGAACTGGCCGAAACGGCATCTGTGGATCGCGCCTATTGGTATTCATTGCTCGATCTTGATCACCATCGCGAGGCGATCGAAGGATTCCACGAAGATGAAGATGAATACCATATGGGACTAGTGACGTGCAGCGGCGAGAAAAAACCTGCTTTTTTCTCACTGCAACAAATTCTCGAAAGACAAGCCATTATTGAAGACACCTCCTTTCACTAACGAACCATGACCCCGGTGCGCACGCAGCGCCGGGGTCATCGTCTTGTCAGGAGCCATGACACAACGCCATGGATGAGGACGCCTCTGCGCGGCACAGTAAAAGAAAGGAGGTGATGGATATGGCATTAGCAATAGATCAGGCGCGAACGAACGTTCGGTTCGCAAGCGGACTTGATATTGTCGCCGGCCTCTGGATGATCGTTGCGCCGTTCGTTCTCGGATACTCCGCCTTTCCGGCGGCGCTTTGGAATAGCGTGATAGCGGGCGCTGCGATCGTACTGCTTGCGGGCAGCCGAGAAACGCGCGAAGGCTACAAGCATTCGGGACCAAGCTGGCTGAACGCCGCAATCGGCGTATGGCTGCTTGTTTCGCCCTTCTTCCTCGCATTCAGCGCGGTGGAAGCGGCGCTTTGGAATCACGTTATCATCGGAATCGCGGTAATCGTATTCGCCCTGTGGAGCGCATTGGCGACTCCGCACGAGCGGATGTAACCGAAAAAGTATGGTACGCTGATGGCATATGGAACTATACATCGGCGCAGACCATCGCGGCATGCAGCTCAAAGACCAGCTCTCCTCATGGCTGATAGAGCAAGGGCACGTTGTGATCGATGAAGGCAACAGCGTACACGACCCCCAAGACGACTATCCGGAATTCGCGCGCAAAGTCGCGCAGAAAGTTTCCGAGAATCCGGATGATCGGATGGGCATCCTGCTGTGCGGATCGGGAGTGGGCATGGCCGTTGCGGCCAACAAAATTCCCGGCATCCGCGCAGCGCTCGTGCACGATCCTGCAATCGCCGCAAGCGCGCGCCGAGACGATAATGCAAATGTTATCGCATTGGGCGCCGACCATATTTCTCTGGAGGATGCAATGCGCGTCGTTGAGGCATTTATCTCAACGCCATTTTCCGGAGAAGAGCGGCATCGTCGGAGAGTTGCACAAGTATCCGATTTGGAACGGCGATGACAGGGGAGGATTTTGAAATTATCCCTGCGATCTTGCGCGCAACATTCGAGGGTATTGCAGAAGATTTCAGGCGGGTAGAGGAGCGTGCGTCGCACATTCAGATAGACGTGACCGACGGGGTATTCGCCGGTAATCGGGGGTTTTTGGATATTGCCCGGCTTGGCGACCTTAATGCACACAAGATAGAACTGCACATGATGGTGCAAACGCCGGCGGATTTTGTCGATGAGATTATCGATCTCAATCCGAGTCGATGCGTGTTTCATATCGAAGCATTCTTGGGAACAATGGATTTGCCGTTCGTATACAACACGATCGGGGAGTATACGAGCGCGGAAATGGGCATTGCCATTAATCCCAATACGCCAATAGATCGCATACGGGAATTTTTACCGATCGTGCAATACGTATTGTTTATGGGATACAACCCCGGTATTGCAAATCAGCCGATTGTGCCATCCGTATTCGAAACCATCCGGACATTTCATAAACAGTACGAGGCGATTCCTCTTGCAGCAGATGGCCATGTAGCACCAGATACGATCGGATCCTATGCGCGCGCGGGAGTTTCCCGGTTCTGTGCCAACACCGCTATCTTCCGAAACGGAGATCCGAACGAGAATATGGAAAACCTGCTCACTCTTGCACAGGAAGCCGCGGGCAACTCGTGATATACTGCAGAGGATGAAGCGACTGACAACGCAAGAAGATCTCGAGCGGATGGCAAACACGATTCGCAAGGATATTATTTCCATGCTCGTGGCAGCCGGATCCGGCCATAGCGCAGGGCCGCTGGATTTGGCAGATATTGCCACGGCGCTGTATTTCAATATTCTCAATATCAATCCAAAAAAACTTTCCGATCCCGATCGGGATCGGCTGCATATTTCCTGCGGACACACCGCGCCCGTATGGTACGCCACCCTTGCGCGCGCCGGATTTTTCCCGATCGAAGAGCTCAAGACGCTCCGCAAGCTCGGATCTCGCTTGCAAGGGCACGTTGATCGCGTCACCACTCCGGGCATCGAAAGTACGGCGGCAAGCCTCGGACAAGGCCTTTCCATCGCATGCGGAACCGCATATGCGGGCAAGATGGACAATAAAACATACCAAACCTACGTCATTCTCTCGGACGGAGAGCACGACGAAGGATCCACGTGGGAAGCCGTTGCATTTGCCGGGCATTATGCGCTTTCGCATCTTACGGCGATCATCGACCGCAACAACATCCAAATCGATGGGCCGACGGAAAGCGTTTTAAAAAAAGAAAACCTCCGCGAAAAGTACGAAGCGTTCGGATGGCACGTCATTGAAATCGACGGACATAATATGGAAGCGATTATCGATGCGACAAACGAGGCAAAGGCAATCGTCGAACACCCGGTATGCATTATCGCTCACACGATCGCAGGAAAGGGAGTAGACTTCATGGAATACCAGTATCAATGGCACGGTATTCCGCCAAATAAAGAACAAGCCCGCGCCGCGCTCCGGCAGCTGCGCAGCTTGGACGGAAAAATAAAGCCATCCGACTTGTAACCCTATGAGCAATTTTGCTAAAAGCGCATATTTAGCCGGGAACGCCTTGCACCACGACGTGCACATGGCCGCAACGCGCGACGGATACGGAGAAGCCGTTGTCGCGCTGGGAAAAGAAAACGAGAAGATCGTCGTCCTGTGCGCCGATCTTACGGAATCCACCCGCAGCAATTTGTTTCGAGAACAGTTTCCGGAACGCTTTGTCGAAATGGGAGTAGCAGAACAGAATATGGCGGGAGTCGCAGTCGGGCTCGCACTCAACGGGAAAATTCCGTTTCTTGCAACGTATGCCGTATTTTCTCCGGGACGCAATTGGGACCAAATTCGCATCTCCGTGTGCTATAACGAAGCGAACGTTAAGATGATTGGAGCCCATGCGGGAGTGACCGTCGGACCGGACGGAGCCACACACCAGGCAATGGAAGACATTGCGCTTACCCGCGTGCTTCCCGGCATGACCGTGCTGGTGCCGTGTGACAGCATGGAAGCACAAAAGGCGGTCTATGCTGCGGCATCAATAGATGGTCCGGTGTATATTCGGCTCGGCCGGGTTGCGACTCCGCTTTTTACCACCGAGAAGACGCCGTTTACCGTAGGAAAGGCAACAGTCTTTAAAGACGGTACCGATGTCGCGATTATCGGCGCAGGTCCGATCATCCACAGCGCGCTTGCAGCCGCTCATGCACTCGTTGAAAAAGGGATTTCCTGCCGAGTCATCAACCTGCCGACCATCAAACCGATCGACGAGATTACCATCGAACGCGCTGCGCGGGAGTGCGGGGCGATTGTCACGGTGGAAGAACATCAAGTTATGGGAGGCGTAGGGAGCGCAATCGCCGAAGTTGTGGCGCGAACGTATCCGGTACCTATGGAATTTATCGGCATGCAAAATTCGTTCGGAGAATCCGGTACGCCGGAAGAGTTGCTGAAGAAATATCGTATGGACAGTACGGCGATTATGCATGCGGCAACGCGCGTATTGAAGCGAGTATGAACCAGAAGATTATCATCATCCTCATTGCGGTCGCCGTGCTGTTTGTCGGCGGTATTTGGTTTGCGCTCCTATTGCCCGACACCACCTACCAGCAGAACGGGACATCCCCGGGCAACACCACGGCGGTATATATTTCCGACTTGCGCATCGGAACCCCCGTGCGTCCCGAGTTCGCAAGCCAACAAAATCCGCCCATCAAGCAGAAGACAGAATACACCGTACACGAACCGATCATGCTGCGGGCAACGACTGCGGATGATGCCGAAGATGCTGTGTCTGTCCAGGTACGGCTCATCAACGAAACGAGCAGTATCGTTTCTCTTAATCCATCCACCGTATCGTTTGAACCCGGCACAAACTCGTTTTGCTGCTGGACTGTCGATACGCCTGGCCAATACACCATGCAGGTATTTCGGCCCAATGGAGCCGTAACGACGCTCCCGCTCAAGATCGTAAAAGATTACGCAACACTTTCCCAATAGTTGCAATAGCGGCTATCCTTGACGAGCGAGTCCATATCGACTACCATGCATCAATTATTCCCCGCACCAACGCGGGGCGTTTTAATGTATAACGTATGCAACAAACCCTTCTTACGAAAGTCGAACAGATTGAACAAGAGGCGCAGGCGCTCATTCAGCAGGCACGCGATCGCGCATCCAAAGAAATGACCGAGCTTGCTTCCAATATCAAAGCTTCCCGCGCTTCCATAGAAGCAAAAGCGGAGGAAACATCTCGCTCCATCCTTGCGGAGCAGAAGACCTTCGCCGAGCAGGAAGCGCACAAAACCATTCAGCAAAGCCGCAACGTGGTGGAGCACATCCACGAAACCGCTCAAAAGAACCGTCCGTTGGCGCTTCAAAAGGCCAAAGAGCTGTTTGCCGCGGAATACGAAAGCGAGCTCTAACACCACGACAGTATCTCCATGATTGCAGCAATGAAAAAAATTACGCTTGTCATCCCGCGATCCGCGCGGGAGGACTTGCTGCAATTCTTGCAGGAAGAAACGGCAGTCCACCTGGTAGAATCTTCGCCGACAAACGCTGCCCAGCAAGAAGAGGCTGACGAACATGCCTACTTTGTTGCGGAACTGTCTTCCGCGCTCGATTTTATCGAACAGCTGCGCCGCGAACTCAACATCAAGACCAAGCGCGATTTCCGGAATGTTTTTGCAGGCAAAGACGCCGCAACCATTGCCGAACTTGAAGAAGCTGCATCCCGCGTGAACGTTCCTGCGCTTATTGCCACCGTTCAGCGGCTGCGCGACACGATTGCAACCATCGATGCCCGCATGCTGGAACTTGCCAAGTCGCTTGAATCGCTCTCTCCTTGGAGCATGCTGCATATCACCGGATCAGACCTTATGCAGCGCAAAGGCGCGATTCGGCATGCGCTATTGTCGCTTACTGTTGCCGATGAAGAGCGCTTGCAGCACGCCCTTTCAGATATCCCAAGCGCAATCTGGCAGGAAGTGCACCGAGTAGAATCAAAGACATCGCTTCGATTATTCGCCGAACTGGTATACCACGAATCGGATGCGCCATCAGTCGACCGCTTCATGACGCTTATGGAAGCCGAGACAGTTTCGCTTGCGCTGGGCGCGGAACAAACGCCACGCGACGCATATGATGCGCTTGAGAAGGAGCAGCAAACGCTCGCAAAGGAGCGCCATGCGCTTATCGAAGAAGGCCGATCGGTGATCGAGCTCGAAAAAGACATCAAATTTGCATACGATGCGCTACTCCACCGGATCGAACGCGCTGCAGCCGCGCGGCAGGCGCGCAACTCATCGTTTACGACCACGCTGACCGGATGGATTCCCGCGCTTTGGGTTCAGACGTTTTCCGAACGAATTGCAGAACGGTTTCCAGCCGCGGCATGGGAGACTATGGACCCCGCGGAAGGCGATCGCGTCCCGGTATTGTTCCAAAACAACAAGCTCATCAAGCCGTTCGAGACGGTCACCGACTTGTACGGGAAGCCGGAATATCACGAGCTTGACCCTACCGGCCCGCTCTCGATTTTCTTTTTGATCGCATTCGGCATCGCGCTTACCGACGCCGGGTACGGAATCGTTTTGATGGTAGGATCATTGCTTGCAGAGCGATTTCTGCGCCTCAAGCGCGATGCACAGAAAATGGCGCGCTTGCTGTTCTTTGCGGGAGCTGTCACCTTCGTTCTCGGCGCACTCACGGGAGGATGGTTCAGTATTGCGCTCGATACGCTTCCCGAGAGCGGTATCAAGAACCTCCTGCTTGGCATCAAGATGCTCGATCCGCTCAGCCAGCCGATTTTGTTCCTCGGTCTGATTTTCGCGTTCGGCATTCTTCAGCTTATCTACGCATTTATCGTGCGTGGAATCTACCATTGGCAGAAAGGGGAGAAAAGCGTCGCCATTATGGATGATTTTTCCTGGGCCGTGCTGGTTGTCTCTATTATCGCTTCCATCGCCTCCTCGCAAGGATACCTACTTCCGGAATTTTCGCTTGCGTTCAAATACGCCATGTATGCCGTCATGCTCTTTATGGTTGCAACACAAGGCAGAACGATGGGGAATATTTTCCTCAAGATAGGATCGGGAGTAATGAGCCTGTACGGACTCATTGCATTCGTAAGCGATATGTTAAGCTATTCGCGCTTGCTGGCACTGGGCCTTGCAACGGGAATTATTGGCCTGGTGGTCAACTTGATTGCAGGAATGGTGCAATCGAGTATTCCTGTGCTGGGAGTAGTGCTGGCAGGCGTGGTGCTGCTGGTTGGACACGTGTTCAACCTCGGAATCAATGCGCTTGGAGCGTTTATCCACTCCGGCCGTCTCCAATTCGTGGAATTCTTCCCGAAGTTCATGGAGGGCGGGGGAATAGCATTCCGGCCATTCGGGCGTGTCGGCAAATATGTCGATAATCCGAAAGATTTCACGAAAATCGTGTAAGTTTATTATTAATTATTCTTAATTCATTAACACACTATGATTGAATACGGATTAATGCTTGCGATCGCGAGTGCCGCAATGGCCGCAGTAGTTGCAGGTATTGGATCAATTTTTGGCGTTCGAACTGTCGGACAGGCGAGCGCAGGGCTGGTATCCGAAAACCCGGATATCTTCGGAAAAGTGCTCATCTTAACGGCGCTTCCCGGATCCCAGGGGATTTACGGCTTCTTGGCCGCAGTTATTATCGCAAATAAGATCGGAATCCTCTCCGGAGCTCCGGTTGACATCTCTCTCGGAATGGGATTTCAGGTGTTTATGGCAGCGCTCCCGGTCGCAATCGGCGGACTGCTCTCTGCGATTTACCAGGGACGGCTTGCCGCTGCCGGAGTCGCAATCGTTGCAAAAAAGCCTGATGCTGCAGGAAAGGGAGTTATCCTCTCCGCTATCGTGGAAACATACGCCGTCCTCGGACTGCTTATTACCATCCTGCTTGTCAACGGATTAGCAATCGCATCGTAATGTCTCTTCCAGCCCTACAAGAAACCATCCTTGCAGAGGCCCGCAAAGAGGCGGACGCTATTTTGGCGCGAAGCCGCGCAGAGCTCGCCAAAGAACAAGAACGGGCGACGAGCGAGCTTCGCGCAATGGAAGAGCGCATCGTAACGGAGGCTACCAAAAACGCCCAGCGCGAATCTCAGGTAATCCACCAAAGAGCGGAACTTGCCGGTCGCGCCAGCGTCCTTACGGCAAAGCAAGAAGAAATCGACGCAACCAAAGCGGAATTTCTTGCTATGCTGCAGAATCTGCCAGAACAGGACAAGAAAAAGCTGTATGCGTCGCTCAAGAAATTGCTTCCGGATACGGAAGGCAAAACAGAAGAACATCCCGAAGGAGGATTTATCTTCCGGGGGAAAGGTATTGAAGTGAATCTCTCGTTCCCGTACCTGACCGATCGTCTGTTCTGGAAATACCGGGCGGAAATTTCTCAAGCATTATTCGGATAGGCCGTATGCCAAAGACAGAAGCGCCATTTGTTATCGCCATCATCCGGGAAAAGGAAAATTACCTTTTGCGCGATGATGATATTACCCGCATCCTGCACGCAGAAACGCTTCATGATGCGCGGGAAGCGCTGATGTCGACGCCATACGCCGCCTATCTGGCGGATGCTCCGTCCGTTCCGGCGGCAGTGAAAAGCGCGATGGAAGCGGAATTCGCATGGCTTGCGGACCTGATCGACGACAAGCGCGCGCTGCAATTCATCGGCGCCCGCTACGATCTGCTCCATATTGCGCAGGCGATCCTCGCGTTTGCATCCGGAGCAAGCGCCGCGGATAAGGAAGCAGCGATCGGGACTCTGCGCCATGAAGCCATCCATGCAATGGTATTCACCGACTCGTATGTTCCGGGAAAGGATGACCGGTTTTTCTTCGACATCGTTGCCGCGCAAAAAGCGGCCATCCAAGACGGGACATGGAACGCAACAACGCTCTTCTCTGACATGGAACAGGCGCTCGAAGAGCGGCTTGCCGCGCTTGCGTATACGCCGTTCATGAAAAAAATCGCCGAGCTGGTGAAGGAGAAGCACGAATCTGACCGCGAATTCCGCCTCCGCGACATGTCGCAGGCGGATGCCGCGCAGCACGAACGAAGATGGGACACTGCGTTGCTTGCTCTTGCGCGAGAAGAACGCTACGAAGTGATCGGATATGACCCAGTGATTGCATACTGGATTATTAAAGAAATGGAAGCGAAAACGATTACGATGATATTCGCCGCTCTTGCCGGAGGGTTCTCGAAAGAACAAACAACATCGCTTGTCAGAACATTCTCTTAACCACCTATGGAACAGACTTTATCTCGCATTGCATATATCGGCCCTACGGGAGCAGGGCTCGGGTTTTCTCTCTCCGGCCTTCACGTAGAAGAGACGGATGACCCATCTCGCGCGCTCGCGCTCGTACGGGAATGGAAAGCCAGCGGAGCATATACCATTATCTTTCTCGACGAAGCGCTTGCAGCCTCCAATCTTGCATCGATACGCGAGCTTAATGAGGATCCAATCCCCGCCATCATGCTTCTGCCCAATCCGTCGCATCCCACGAACACCGCGGCAAAGAACCTGGAACAGCTCATGATTCGCGCAATCGGGTCAGATATCTTTTCAACCTAACGTATTTATCTTCTATGAAACAATCACTCATCACAGGAAAAATCCAAAAAGTCTCCGGACCGCTGGTTATTGCGGATTCCATGAAAGGAGCGAATATCCAGGACGTCGTACGCGTCGGCAATGCGAAGCTTATCGGAGAGATCATCGAGCTTCATGACGATACCGCTTCCATCCAGGTATACGAAGAAACATCAGGACTTACCCCGAATGAAGAAGTAATCTCCACCGGCAAGCCGCTTTCCGTACACCTCGGGCCGGGCATGCTTGGCGCAATTTATGACGGGATCCAGCGCCCGCTGGACGTAATTAAGGCAGAGCACGGCGCATTCATTGCCCGCGGAGCGGAAGCGCCTGCGCTGGACGAGTCGAAGACATGGGACTTTGAACCTGCTGTACAGGAAGGCGCGGCCGTATCCGGCGGAGACATCCTCGGATCCGTACAAGAAGGCGCGCTGTCGCACAACATCATGGTTCCTCCCACTATCTCGGGAACAGTAACTTCCATTCGGGGCGGATCCTACACCGTCCAAGACACGATCGGGGAAATCACAAGCGAAGAGGGCACCGTGCATCCGATTATGCTTGCGCATACCTGGCCAATTCGAACTCCCCGACCGGTTGCGAAAAAACTCGTTCCCGCCATTCCGCTTGTCACCGGACAGCGCGTTATCGATACATTCTTCCCGATCGCAAAGGGAGGAACATCGGCAATTCCCGGACCGTTCGGATCGGGAAAGTCCGTTGCACAGCAGCAGCTTGCCAAATGGTCGGACGCCGACGTGATCGTATACATCGGTTGCGGAGAACGCGGAAATGAAATGACCGACGTACTCCTCGAATTCCCGGAACTGGAAGACCCGAAGACGGGGGAGAGCCTGATGAAGCGCACCATTTTAATTGCGAACACATCCAACATGCCTGTGGCAGCTCGCGAAGCGTCGGTATACACCGGCATGACGATTGCGGAGTACTTCCGCGATATGGGATATTCTGTCGCGCTCATGGCGGACTCCACCAGCCGATGGGCGGAAGCGCTGCGAGAAATGTCCGGACGATTGGAAGAAATGCCGGGAGACGAAGGGTACCCTGCATATTTAGGGTCCCGAACCGCGCAATTTTATGAACGCGCAGGCATTGTGGAAGCGCTCGGAAATCCTGGACGGCAAGGTTCGCTTACGGCGATCGGCGCAGTCTCTCCTCCGGGAGGAGATTTGTCGGAGCCGGTAACGCAAAATACATTGAGCGTCGTGAAAGTCTTCTGGGGACTGGAAGAGCGTCTTGCATACCGGCGCCACTATCCTGCCATCAACTGGCTGACGAGCTACTCGCTGTATTTGGACCAGCTCGCGCCGTTCTTCACGAAAGAAGCGGGAGAATCCTGGAACAGCCTGCGAGGAGAAGCAATGAGCATCCTGCAGCAGGAGGCTGCGCTCGAAGAAATCGTACGCCTCGTCGGACTCGAAGCGCTTTCCAAGCACGAACAGCTCGTACTGCATATTGCGCGAATGATCCGAGAAGACTACCTCCAGCAAAACGCCTACGACAGCGTCGACACGTACACATCACTCCATAAGCAATACCGCATGCTCGACCTGATCATCGGCCTCTACAAAGCTGCGGACGCGCGCCTGCAAGAAGAAGATTTCCCGATGCAGTCGTTCTTGTCGCTCGATATCCTGCCGGCAATCGCACGGGCAAAATTCACACCGGAAGACGAAGTGGATACGGCATTCGACACGCTCAAGGAAACAATTGCATCCTCGATTGCTTCTTTAACTCACAATCAATAAAGGACTCCTATGCTTACAGAATATAAAACAACAACAGAAGTTACCGGCCCGCTCCTCATCGTTGAAGGGGTCGAAGGAGTGGGGTTCGATGAACTGGTGGAAGTGGAAATGGCATCCGGAGAGATGCGCCGCGGAAAAGTGCTCGAAGTGCATAAAGACCGCGCCGTTATCCAGATGTTTGAAGGCACCAGCGGACTCAACATTCCTGAAACCAAAGTTCGGTTCCAGGGGGACGTGCTCAAACTCGCCGTCTCCGGCGATCTGCTCGGACGCACATTTTCCGGAAGCGGAAAGCCGCTGGACGGACAGCCGGACATTGTTCCGGACGAAATGCGCGATATCAATGGGTCTCCGATCAATCCTGCTGCCCGAGCGTATCCGAACGATTTCATCCAAACGGGTATCTCCACCATCGACGGCATGAACACGCTGGTGTTGGGGCAAAAGCTTCCGATTTTCTCCGGCTCCGGACTTCCGCACTCCCGCCTTGCGGCGCAAATCGCGCGGCAGGCAACCGTGCCGTCTGTCCGCCTTCGCCAAGGCTCCGGCGGACAAGCAAACAAGGGTGATATCGAATTCGCAGTGGTCTTTGCCGCAATGGGAATCACCTTCGAAGAAGCGGAATTCTTTATCAATGACTTTACGACCCGCGGAGCAATCAAACGGTCCGTCCTGTTCATCAACTTGGCAGATGACCCTGCGGTTGAGCGAATCGCGACGCCGCGTATGGCGCTCACTGCAGCAGAATATCTTGCGTACACCCGCCACATGCACGTACTGGTCATCATGACCGACATGACGAAATACGCAGAAGCGCTGCGCGAAGTGTCTTCCGCTCGCAAAGAAGTGCCGGGACGCCGAGGATATCCCGGCTACCTGTACTCCGACCTCGCAACGCTCTACGAACGAGCGGGGAGAATCCAAGGAGAAGAAGGGTCCATTACCCAGCTTCCAATCCTTTCCATGCCGGAAGACGACAAAACACATCCGATTCCGGATTTGACCGGATACATCACCGAAGGCCAAATCGTGCTCGCGCGAGATTTGCACCAGAAGGGGATTTATCCGCCCGTCCAAGTACTCGGATCGCTATCGCGCCTGATGCCGAAAGGGATCGGAGAAGGGAAGACGCGAGAAGACCACAGCGGCGTAGCGAACCAGCTGTTCGCATCGTATGCGCGCGGCCAGGAAGTACGCGAACTTGCGACTATTCTCGGAGAAGGGTCGCTTACCGAAACCGACAAGCGCTACTTGGAATTCGTTAAGAAATTCGAAGATACGTTCGTGCGCCAGGCTGCGGATGAAAACCGGAACATTGAAGATACGCTGACGATCGGATGGAAACTGCTTTCCATTCTGCCGAAGAGCGAACTCAAACGCGTCAAGGAAGAGCATATCGAAGCGTATGGCAGTTAACCCGACCCGCATGGAGCTGCTGCGCACAAAAAAGCGCACGCAGCTTGCAAAGAAGGGGCATAAGCTTTTGAAAGACAAGCGCGACGGCCTCATGCAGGAATTCCTGAAAATTATCCGGGAAGCAAAAGAGCTGCGCAAAGAAGTGGATCGCTTGCTGTCTGAATCGCTCCGGCATTTCGTGCTTGCGCAAGCATCCCAGCTTCCGGAAGCAACCGCGATTATCCGGCAATTGCAGCCGTACTCCATATCACTTTCAGTAGACCAGAAAACCAAGATGGGAGTCACCACGCCGGAATTCACCGTTTCGCTTTCCTCCAAAGAGGAAGAAATTGGCGTATGGGAAACTTCCCGAGAGCTGGATGTAGCACTCTCGTCATTTCAAAAATTGCTTCCGCTCTTGTTGAAGCTTGCAACTATCGAGAAAACGGCAGAACTGCTCGCGCGAGAAATAGAAGTAACCCGCAGAAGGGTCAATGCACTCGAATACGTCCTGCTTCCGCAGCTTGCGTCCACTACCAAATACATCCGCATGAAGCTCGACGAGCAGGAACGAGCGGCGATCATGACCGTAATGGCCGTCAAGCGGAATATCGCCTAATACGCTTGAAATCATTTCGGGAAACGCGTATGATGTAGTGTTATGCAACATTACCTGCGCATCTTGCCATTTACCGCATGCATCATCGTATTGAGCGTATTTGCGCTGCCCGCATCGGCGCACGCACCTCAACCATACCGTCCGTATGGATATTCCGGATTTCATGGAATGAGCGCGCCTGTATACCCTCCTATGCCGCAACAACGCTTTGAGAGCTTCCAGCCGGGCATCATCCCCGCATCAAACTACGGCGCAGGGTTTATTCCTAGTCCCAATCTCTATCTTGGCTACCAGCCGCAATTCCCGTTCGGAGGATACGGCGCCGGCTTTATCCCGTCTCCTGTGCCCTGGTACGGATACGGCATCGGCGCATCCCTTTCGTTCCTGTTTTAACGGAATTTGACAATTTTCTTGCAATAGAGTAATTTAAAAACGGTGAGTTGGTAGTGGTATCAACTCTTTTCTTTTCATTGCCCTTTCAAAGGAGATTTGCCATGAAGTGGCCTGGTATGGTTCTGACGCTCTGTACAATCATTGCTTGTGTTTCCATTGCATCACAGACGGCCTCGGCGCAGACGTTCGGCGGTTACGGCGCAGGATTTGTCCCGAGCCCGCAACCAGTGTACAACGGGTACGGTCAATACATCGGTGTCGCGCCTCCGGTGTACCCGTCTTCGTATTACTCGCCGGGTTTTGTAGTCGGATCCTATGGCGGATTCGGCGGATACGGCATTAGCTCCCAAGCCGCGCTCTGGCAATACCAGCGCAACGGCTGGAGTTCAATGATCGCATTTTCCGTGAACCGGCCAGCATTCGGCAATGGATTTAAGCGACATCGCCATCGCAGACACTGCGATTGCGGCAGGTGACCACGCCTTCGGAGTCTTAATGATCCGCTCCGAAGTTAGAGTCATCGAATTGGATTCGGTGGCTCTTTTTATTTGCCTGTGCAAATGACCCCAAGAAGCCTTGGCGAAGTGGGGTATGATATGATAAGCGACCAATATGATACATTCCCAGCACAACATCCCCCTCGCGCCGCTTACTACGATAAAAGTCGGCGGGCCTGCACGGGAATATATCGCCTGCAAAACTTCCGATGATATTATCGGGGCGCTTTCGTATGCTACAGCACAAGGCCTCCCCGTCCATGTCCTCGGAGGGGGGAGTAATACGATTTTTTCCGACAGGGGATTTTCGGGACTGGTCATCCACGTACAAACGAAAGGCATCACCCATGCGCAAGATAGCGGCAATGTTCTTCTTACCGCGCAAGCGGGAGAAGATTGGGACACCGTCGTGCAATATGCAATAGAGCATAATCTTACAGGACTCGAATGCCTCTCCGGTATTCCCGGGTCGTGCGGCGGCACGCCGTTTCAAAATGTGGGAGCATACGGCGCGGACGTCTCGCAGACGATCGAGTACGTCGATGTCATCGATCGCGCCACGAAACAATCCATCCGCTTTTCCAATGCCGAATGCGCGTTCGGATACCGCATGAGCAGATTCAAAGGCATCGATAACGGGAAGTATATTATAACAGCCGTGACGTTCCGGCTTATGCCGGGAAAAATACCGGAAATACAATATCCGGAACTCAAAAGCGCCGTTCCGGGAGAGGTTTCCGGAACAACAGAAGGGCTCATGAATGTCCGAACGGCAGTCCTTGCCCTGCGCACGAAAAAATCCATGGTTATTCGGGAGCAGGATCCAAATAGCGTCTCGTGCGGTTCGTTTTTCATGAACCCGGTGATTCCCGCGCGGCAACTCGATGAATTGCAAAAAAATATTCCGGAACAGATTCCGTTTCATCCTTCCGGCGCGAAAAAGGATGGCACGCCGCTGGTGAAATTATCTGCTGCATGGCTGGTCGAACAATCCGGATTCTCCAAAGGGACCATTCGGGGCAATGTGGGCATTTCACAAAACCATAGCCTTGCGATCATCAATAGAGGAGGGGCGACCGCAGCAGATATCCTTGCCTTCGCGCAAGAAATCCAAGGCGCTGTCGAAAGCAAATATAACATCCGACTCGAACTGGAACCGGTAGTGGTGTAAAAGAAAACCCCCTTACGACATCTGCATAACGTAAGGGGGAAGCGAAGGAGTGGAAGGTGTCGCAGCGTCTCCTCCGCTTTTTGTACAATTAACGCTTGAGCCATGTGAGAATATCCGGACCAATCCTGCTCTTCAGCAGTAGAGAATCAACGGTGGCGCCCCGTTTTTGAAAATCCTCTGCGGTAAGTCCGAGATACGTAGAGTGTCTGGAGATCGTCGATCTTTGCAACAGCTGCTTAACCCTCTTAACCATCACCATAAATACGGCTGCCTGTGCATCCTGATCACAGAAAAACGCGCGTTCGATGCGTTCTTCGATTTCCAGTGTTGCCATGGCTTTCTCCCAAAAGAAGAATACGTCGCTATAAAAGGAGCACTAGTTCCGCAGACCGGCGGACTCGCCCCTACCATATGCCGATTGCGCGGAGACGTCAATTGCGATAGGGTATTCTCATGAGCAAATTCATCAATGAATTTCGGAAATTCGCGCTTCGCGGAAATGCCATTGAACTTGCAATCGGTGTCGTGGTCGGCGCGGCATTTAATGGCATTATCACATCTCTGGTAAACAATATCATCACTCCGCCTTTGGGGCTTCTGGTCGGAAATATCGATTTTAGCAGTTTTGAAATTCCCCTCAAAGGGGATGCGGTCCTCCAATATGGACTGTTCATCCAATCGGTTATCAGCTTTCTGATAACGGCTGTTGCGCTGTTTCTTGTCGTCAAAGGACTCAACACGCTGACACGGCGCAACAAAAAAGAAGAGAAGGCAAAGGCAACCAAAGAACTGCTCGTGTTGGAAGAAATCCGCGACTTGCTCAAGAAAAAATAAACGCCACGAGCCTCGAAAGGCTCATGGCAGAGATTCTATTCCTTAGCGCACCTTGCGCTTCGGAACAGGGATGATATTTCCGCCGGAGCTGCAGAAGCGGCATACTCCCGGCGTAACATCGTAGTCGACTGTCTGTACATGCTTCTCCCATCCCGACTTCTGTTCCTTCTCTACTTTTTTGTCGCGTATTTCCTGCACGACTCTCCGTGCACGATCGCACCCGCCGCACACTTCATAGAAGACCCGCGTCCGGGTGCTTGGGCGAAGCCTCACATTCTTCCGGCGAGGAGGAAACATTTTTCTACTCATCTGCGACACTCCTTTCGAATCGAACGAACAACGACGGACAAACTCAATTCCCTGCACCGACTATAGATAATTTTTCTCTATTATACAACCCGGTGCGGATCTGCGTCGGCGCTGTCTATGGGAAGCGGGCCGTATGCGCGCATCAAATCCGGCAGGCTCCCGGAAAGCAGGATGTGGAATACATGATACTTGCCTTGTTTCTTGCCCAGCTCTTGATACGGACCGAACACATGCGCGGATGTTTCCAGAGAGCGGACAAGCTCAAAGCGCACCTCTTCTGCGCGCTTACATGCCTTTTTCTCGCTGACATCCCGTACTGTGAGGCGCACCAAATCAGCATACGGCGGCAGATGAAGGCGCCTGCGCTCGGCGAGCGTTTTCTCGAGCCACTCGTTTGCGGGCGCTGCAAGCGCATCGCGGACGATATCTTGGTATTTCGTGCATACGGTGATCCGTCCTGTGCGGGATATCTGCTGCAACCGCGCCGCAATAGCGCGAGCGCGCTCGCTCGACCGGTGGTCAATGGCGCGAAGAGTCATCTCCGGAATTGCCCACACCACCAATCCGTACGGCTGCGCGTGCGGCATGGCCAGCAGCCCGATTGTGCCGATTACAATCTTCTCTTTCGCGCGCTTGCTCATTCGATACAAGAGCGAATCGAGCAGCTTGGCATTGTCTTTCTTGTTATACAGCACAAGCACCCGCTCGCCGCGTTTCACTGCCTTTCGAATTATTGTGCGCACGTCATCGGGAAGAGGGCGCTTGTATTTTCTATCATCGAAGCTGTACGGAATAATGTCGCACTGAAGCACGGTCGGATTATTGATCCGCAAAGAAACGGTTTTTTGCGCGATGGCATGCGCAAGCCGCACAGACGGAAAGCTGCTTGCATACACGAGCTGCGCCTTCCATATGCGGGCAAGCTCCGCTGCCGCACGCACTCCGTGCAAGCGAGGATATTGGTCCCACAACTTGTGGCTTTCCAGTTGCTCCTCGTCGACGATCACCGTTTGCAAATCGCAAAACGGCAGGAACAGCGCCTTTTGCGTCCCGATTACTGTCCGGATGGCTCCGGTTTTCACCTCGTCCCAAATCCGCCTTTTCTCCGATTGCCGCATCCCGGCATGATAGACTGTCCCTGCGCCTTCATATTGCGCAAGCATCCACACTTGGGGAACAAGAATAAATGCTTGACCGCCTCGCTTGCGTATAACCTCCTGCAGAGCAGCCACGCGCCGATTCGTATCCTGCTCGATGATTGCAATGATCTTTTGAGATACGCGCGGCATACGCTAGGGGATAAACAGCCGAAGGGTATAGCCCAAGCTTCCGTGCGCAAGCGCGCTCATCCAAGACGCATAATCCATCTGCTGCGGCGTTAAGACAATATCGCGCAGCGCGGCGATGGGCTTTGTCGGGTAGGCAGGGCGTTTGATCCCCGTTTGCACGACTACGCCATCAATAACCCTTCTGCCGAATGGAATACTCACTACCTGTCCGATCGCAACGTCTTGGCCGGCATGCGCGTAGTACGTATATGTTTCGCGCCCGCCCAGCGGAACACAGGGAGCAACGAGCACATACGTCAGGCCGCCTTTAGCCATAATATGCAACGGAAAACCGATACATGGTCACGGATTCTTCTTTCGGATTCACCCTCGCTTCGCGGATCGCCGTTGCAATCTGCTCATCGGCGGTATCCACTCCATGGCGGCGGGGGAGAATTGTCGCCGTCTTCCCGGAATCGGACCGGATATACAGGCCGTATGCCGCGGGATTCAAATGTTCTTTGCTCGTAATGCGCTCGATAGGACCAAGCACGCCGACCTCATACGCATATGCAGACGCGTCTATCGGCCGCATGCGGATATTGTTCCGCACGATCGTGTCCACCGTGTTATATACAATCTCCTGCGCCAGCATAGATCTTCGGGGAAGCACCGATCCGAACACGCCTTTCACGCGCCGCCCCGGATTTTCAATGATGGATACAATGCACGCCTTTTGCACGAGCAGTTCGCCGGGAAGCGCATGGGGCAGCGGCAGGTAATCTCCCGTGCGCGCGTACCATTCTGCCGCCTGCCTTGCCAATTTTCCCATAAATCCCGTAGACATATCATTCTAAGGGTACGGACTATACCAAAAATAGCAACGGTATGCCATCATAGAAGAGCGTATGAATACCTGCCTTGCAATCGTTCCTCCGCGCCAAGCGCTGTTTGCAATCGAACGCGCCATGGGGCCGTACAGTCCATACCTTCACACGTCCACCGATGCAGCATCATGGTATATTCCGCTTGCATTCATCCCCGATGACGCGTCGATTGCTCCTTTGAAGCATCCGTATGTTCAGATTGCCACCATTCTTTCCCTGGGGGAGGGGAAGGTGCCCGGCCAATTGTGGGCGCATATAAAAAACTCGCCCGGAATCCAGAAGCTTCGCGCCAGCGTCGTATCGCACGTGCTGTCTCACCGCATTCCCGTATCGAGCGATATGCCGTTCATTCCCCATATTAATCTCGGAACATTCGCCGCAATGCCGCCGCTTGGCATCAGCGATACACCGGTCAACATATCATTCCCCATACGGGAAGCAGCGCTTGTCCGAGTCAGCCCATATGAAATCGTCGGACAAGTTCCCTTTACTCCTTGATTGCTCGTTTCCGTCCCGCGCGGAGCACCTCGCCTGGATCGAACACTCGTTGCACGAAAGAGCGCTGTCCCACATCGTCACGCTCAACGCCGAAATGGTCGTGGAAGCCGCGCGCAACGAATCCTTCCGAAGCGCCGCCCTTCTCGCAGAGCGCAAGCTTCCGGACGGATCCAGCATGCTTTGGGCGCATGAATTCTTCGCTCGCCGCGGCTCTGTGCCGCTGAGCTTGCTGCGGTTTTTTTTCTCGAAACAGAAACCGATCACCGGCGTCGACACCATATTCGACATATGCCGCGCCCTGCAACGCATGCGCGGAACCGCATATTTGCTGGGAGGAGATGAAGGAGACCGAACAAAAACCGCAACAATACTTCGCAAAAGATACCCGTCTCTCACTATCACACCCCTTTCAGATCAAGAAGCGATGCCCAACCTACAAGCTATACGCTCTAAGCGAAGCGCCGGCACGAGCAGTGTACTGTTCGTCGCCTATGGCGCCCCCAAACAGACGCTCTGGATCGAACAGCACCGAGACATGCTTCAACAAGCCAATATCCGCATCGCTATGGGCGTAGGGGGAGCATTCGCCATGATTTCCGGGCGCCTCATGCGCGCCCCGAAATTTTTACGAATCCATCACCTTGAATGGCTCTGGCGCTTGTATCTGGAGCCGAACAGAATTCGAAGAATATGGAACGCCGTTGTCGTATTTCCAAAGATCGTTGCGGGTTATCCACATTGACGCACATTTTTCAGACGCATACGCTACAAAAAGAGACATATGGAGGGGACCTAATCTTTTATCTAACAGGAGGTGAAACCATATGGAATACGAACAACAACAGAACCAAGAAGACGGGTTCATGAACAGAATTAAGGAATCCCCGCGAACCGTATCAGCGGTCATCATCGTATTGATCGTTGCGGCTGCAATTTACGCATTTTCCGGAAATAACCAAGACCAAACGGCAGTTCTCGATGAAGGTGCGGTAACGGAGCAGGAAACAGAACAGCAGGCAAACGAACAGAACGCGTCAGAAGATGCAGCAACGCAAGAAGAAGGCACGCAAGAAGAGACCGCTTCACAGCAGCCTGCGGCAACACCAACCCCGATCGACAAGTCCGCATTGATGGAAGAGGGCAAGGCATTACCGGAAGCGCGCACGACTGATACGGCATATGTGGAAGTGGCGCAGCGCGGAGACGGATTGACTCACCTTGCACGGCGCGCAGCGACTCGATACCTTGCTGAACGAGAAACCGGATACCAGGTAACGAACGAACACCGCATTTACATCGAAGACTACATCCAGAAGCGGCTCGCGCAACGTCCTGTTACGATAGGCATGGAAGAATCGGTTTCATTCGACCTCATCAAGCAAGCAGTAGAAGCAGCAGGACAGCTCAACGAAATGCAACTGAAAAATCTCACGAAGTACACCCACGCGCTCTCCTGATTATTTTCTCTACGAACAAAAAACGACCGCATCGATTGAGCGGTCGTTTTTTGTTCTTGCTTAATTTTGTTCGCATGTGCAAAACTCCTTCTTATATAGAGAAAAATACACCAAAACAACTTTGAAACACTCGGTCCAAACGAGTACAATGTATATCAGTCACCAAAAATTTTTAGCACTAAAAACGTATCCTTCAATATGCCTATCGAAAAGGTCAAGAAACGCAACGGAGCAATCGTGGATTTCGATCGGACTCGAATCCAAAACGCTATCCATAAGGCATACCACGCCACGCGCGGACAGGGGGATGATCCCGTTATCGAAGATATTGCGGACGAAGTCGTACGGGATCTGGAATCGACGTATACCGAAGGCATTCCCGGAGTAGAAAGCATTCAAGATTTCGTCGAAAAGAAAATCGCAGAGAAGGGGCTGTTCGATGTTGCAAAATCGTACATCCTCTATCGGGTGGAGCAGCAGGAGCGGCGCGCGCTCGAGGCCGAGCGGCAGCGGCAAGAGCTGGAGAAAAAACTCCAAACTCACCAGCTCCATGTAAAGAACCGTTCCGGAGAAATGGTGCCGTTCGATATCAATCAAGTCCGCATCGCGATCCAAAAGCATTGCAGCGACATCTTGAATTCAGATGAAACCGAAACGGTCTTGCGAGAGGCGCAAACGAATATCTATGACGGCATCTCCACCTCGGAAATCAACCAGGTCATTATCATGTCGCTTCGATCCCGAATCGAACGCGACCCGAAATATTCCTATCTTGCGGCTCGCGTGCTCGTAAACGATCTGTATATCGACGTGATCGGCATGGACACCACGTCACCGGATTTTGAAACCAAATACCGCCAAGGCCTTCGCGACAGCATTGCGCAGGGAGTCGCCGCAGAGCGTCTGGACCCCCGTATGAATGAGTACAACTTCGAGGAGCTTGCAAAAGCGCTTGTGCCGTCCCGCGACACGCTGTTCGAATACCTTGGTATCCAAACATTATACGAACGATACTTCATCAGAGACCTTACACAGCGAATTTTAGAAGTACCGCAATACTTCTGGATGCGCGTGGCAATGGGCCTTGCGCTCAATGAAAAGCCCGAGGAGCGGGTATCGTACGCGCTCAAGTTTTATGAAGCGCTCTCGACGCTGCGCTACACGGCATCAACTCCTACGCTCTTCCATTCCGGAACCACGCATCCGCAAATGAGCTCCTGCTACCTAACGACGGTGGAAGACCGGCTGGACCACATCTTTAAGTCCCTCGGAGACAATGCCCAGCTTTCCAAATGGTCGGGCGGACTGGGCAACGACTGGACGAACATTCGCGCAACAGGCGCGCAGATCAAAAGCACGAATGTGGGCAGCCAGGGCGTCATTCCATTCTTGAAAATTTCCGACGCCACCACCGCGGCAATCAACCGATCAGGAAAACGCCGAGGGGCAACGTGCGTGTATCTGGAAACATGGCACTACGATATCGAAGACTTTATCGAACTTCGCAAGAATACCGGCGATGACCGCCGCCGCACGCACGATACCAGCACGGCAAATTGGATTCCCGACCTGTTCATGAAGCGCGTTGTGAGCGACGAATCCTGGACACTGTTTTCTCCGGACGAAACCCCGGACCTGCACCACATCTACGGACGCGCATTCGAAGAGCGCTACAAGGAGTACGAAGCAAAGGCCGACCGCGGAGAAATCAACCTCTTCAAAAAAGTCCGAGCCGTTGATTTGTGGAGAAAGATCATCAACAACCTGTACAGCACCGGGCACCCATGGATTACATTCAAAGATCCTTCCAATGTCCGCTCTCCGCAAGACCACGTAGGCGTTGTGCACAGCTCGAACCTTTGTACGGAAATCACGCTGAATACATCAGAAGAGGAAACCGCCGTCTGCAATCTCGGATCCATCAACATCGTCCGCCACGTTGAGAACGGCACGATCAACAGGCAGCAGCTCGAAGAGACCACCCACCTTGCCATGCGCATGCTGGACAACGTTATCGACCTTAACTTTTATCCGACCGTTGAAGCGAAGCGCTCAAACCTCAAACATCGGCCCGTAGGCCTTGGTATCATGGGCTGGCAGGATGCGCTGTATGTATTGGGCATGCAGTTTGACAGCGAGGAAGCGGTCCAGCTTTCCGATGAGGTGATGGAATTCATCTCGTACCATGCAATCCTTGCTTCTTCGGAATTGGCGAAAGAAAAAGGCGCGTATGAGTCATACAAAGGATCGAAATGGGATCGCGGACTATTCCCGCAAGACACCATCGCCCTGCTCGAAGAAGAGCGCGGCATGCCGATAGAAGTGGACCGCGGATCCAAAATGGACTGGACTCCCGTCCGCAATCACGTCCGTTCGTACGGCATGCGGAACTCCAACTGCATGGCAATTGCTCCAACCGCAACTATTTCGACGATCGCAGGGTGCTTGCCGTCTATCGAACCGATCTACAAGAATATCTACACGAAATCGAACGTCACGGGAGAGTTCACCGTCGTAAACGAACAGCTCATCAACGACCTGAAGAAGAGCGGTCTCTGGAACGATCAGATGCTCGCAAAAATCAAGCACTATGATGGCAGCATCCAAGACATTCCGGAAGTGCCGCAGTTCCTCAAAGACCGGTACAAAGAAGTATTTGAAATCCATCCCGAGTGGGTTATCAAACACGCGGCGCGGCGCGCAAAATGGATCGATCAGAGCCAATCGCTCAACTTGTTCATCAAGACGGAGTCCGGCAAAGACATTTCGGACATGTATATCACTGCATGGGAGTCCGGTCTTAAGACGACGTATTATCTGCGCACGCTTGGCGCAACGGCAATCGAGAAGAGCACGATCGACATTAATGCAAAGTACGAACCCGCCACAGGAACCGCGCAACCGCTTGTAGCTTCGCCATCCGTATCTCCGCCTCCCGTTGTTCGCCAGAATCCCGACATTCCGAAACTCGATCCGATGTCATCGATAAGCGGAGACCCGAACCTCAATATATGCGAATCTTGCCAATAACACACCAATCCTATGGAAACAATCGACAAACGAATACTCAATTCTGAAACCACCGATCCGAACAAAATCCTCCCCATGAAGTACATGTGGGCGCGGACGCATTACAAAAACGGCGTGGCGAACAACTGGACTCCGGAAGAGGTAAACATGCAGAAAGATGTAGAGACATGGAAGAATCCGCACGTGCTTTCCGAGGACGAACGTCGCCTCATCCTTTGGAACATGGGCTTCTTCTCGACTGCGGAGAGCCTTACGGCAAATAACCTCGTCCTCACGATTTATCGCCATATTACCAATCCCGAATGCCGCCAATACCTCCTTCGACAAGCGTACGAAGAGGCTATTCACACCGATACGTTTATTTACTGCTGCGATACGCTCGGCCTTGATCCGGAAGACGTATACACCATGTACGAGCGCATTCCGAGCATCCGGCATAAGGACGAATTCGTCGTCAATATGACAAAGTCCCTCCTTGACCCGAATTTTAAAACCGATGGGGTGGAAAACATGCAGCGGTTCGTGCATGACCTGGTAGGATTCTACGTTATCATGGAAGGAATTTTCTTCT
>CAYUBL010000001.1:132417-145911 GCA_964443125.1 uncultured Candidatus Saccharibacteria bacterium
AAACAAGATGGTGGGAGTAGGGGAGCAGTTCCAGTTCATCCTGCGCGATGAATCCGTCCACCTTGCATTCGGATCGGACCTTATCAATACCATCGTCCAAGAAAATCCGGAAATATGGACGAACGACTTCAAGACCACCATTACGGAAAACATCAAGCGGGGAGTGGAGCTGGAATCCGCGTACGCGCACGACTGCTTGCCTCACGGGATCCTCGGCCTCAATGCGAGCGCCATCGACCAGTACCTGCGCTACATTGCAGACCGGCGCCTGGAGCGCATCGGTCTTACCAAAGTGTATGGAGATGAAAATCCATTCCCGTGGATGAGTGAAATTATCGACCTTCGAAAAGAGAAGAACTTCTTCGAAACAAGGGTAACCGAGTACAAAAATGCCGGATCGCTGAAGTGGTAAATGAAAAAAGTATTCCAGGGAGAGATATTCAGCGTATGGCAGTGGAAGCAAGAACTGTACGACGGTTCGAAAAAAATATTCGAGAAAGTTTCGCGTACTGATGCCGGTTCCATTATCGGCGTACTTCCGGATAAGCGCATTTTGCTTGTTTGGGATGAGCAGCCTCATAGGGAAGGGTACTTGACGCCGGCGGGCGGAAGAGTCGAATCGGGGGAATCCCCGGAAGAAGCGGCGATAAGAGAATTACGGGAAGAGACAGGGTATGAAGCGGAACAACTCGTACCGCTCTATTCGGTAAAACCCTACGGGAAAGTGGAATTTGCCATTCACTGCTTTATCGGAAAGAACCTAAAAAAAGGAGGAGAACCGGCACTTGAAGCGGGAGAGAAGATCTCTCTTCGCTTTTTTACGTTCGATGAATTCCTTGCGCTCGGCAAAGACGAATCATTGCGCGCACCCCATCTTCGTATTATGTTACTGGAAGCGCAATTAGACCCGAAAAAGAAACAAGACTTATATGAAAAGCTCTACGGATAAGCTCCCACCTCCCCCAACCCCTCCTCAGGCAGGAGGGGAGTCCGCTGTCCGCGTACGCATACCGCCAAGCCCTACAGGCAACCTGCATGTGGGTACCGCCCGCACGGCGCTGTTCAATGAATTGTTTGCCCGCAAGGCGGGAGGGGCTGTAGTGCTGCGGTTTGAGGATACGGATAGAGAACGATCAAAAAAAGAATTTGAAGACAACATCACCGACGGACTTGCGTGGCTGGGCATCTCATATGATGAAGGGCCGTTTCGGCAATCGGAACGGACAGCAAGCTACACAAAAGCGCTTGAGCAATTACTTGCGAGCGACAAGGCATACAAAGACGGGGAGGCGATCCTCCTGCGCGTGCAGCCGGAACGTATTACCTTCCATGACGAAATCCGAGGGGACGTGAGCGTTCATACGGACAGTTTCGAAGGCGACTTCGTCATTGCCCGATCGATTACCAATCCGCTCTACCATTTGGCGGTGGTCGTAGACGACCATGACATGCGTATTACCCATGTCATCCGCGGCGAAGACCATTTGCACAATACAATTAAACATATTCTGCTCCAACGCGCCCTGGGGTATCGCCAACCTATCTATGCGCATCTGCCGCTCCTCTTGGATACAGACCGCAAAAAGCTCTCCAAGCGCAGCGGGGAAACGAGCGTGCTTGCTTACCGTGACATGGGCTTCCTCCCGCAGGCGATGGTGAACTACCTTGCGCTGCTGGGATGGAACAATGGTGACGACCAGGAATTCTATACGCATGATGAATTGATTGCAGTATTCTCACTAGGCCGCGTGCAAAAATCAGGAGCCATATTTTCCATGCAAAAATTATCCGCGATGAATAAACAGTATTTACTTCAGCTGTCCGACGACGAGCTGCTCGCATGGGCACTTATTCATTACCGGCAGCAGGGGATTGAGGCGGTACATCCCGATCGGCTTCTCGGCGCATTGCGAACAGAGCTGGGCAGATTTTCTTCCTATGACGTTGGTGGAACGCCGCTTCATGAGGCGATGAGCTGGCATCAAGCGGACTGGAAACCGTCGTATGACCCCGGCTTGCTCGTCTGGAAGAAAAGCACCAAATCAGACACGAAACAAATACTAGCAGACCTGCTCGCATTTCTTAAAACTATCCCCGCCGAAGATTTCTCCGTCGACACGATCAAGCAGCGCATCATGGATTGGATCGACGCTTCCAAGCGGGGGAGAGGGGATACGCTGTGGCCCATGCGCATAGCGCTCTCAGGACGGGAACACTCTCCCGGACCGTTTGAAATCGCTTCCGTTATTGGGAAAGAAGATACCACAAGACGGCTCGCGGCAGCTCATGCTATACTGTAGAGTACATGCGTAGACGGCAGAAAAAACTTGTCCGTATTGTTTATATCATCCTTGTGCTTGTAATCGGCGTAGGCATGGTTGGTTTATCGTTCTATTAAGCGTTAGAATGAAGCACGCAACCAGTCATCGCGCGGCATTTCTCGGAGGAGTAGCCCTTGTCCTGTTATTCACAGGGCCGCACATATTGCGTGCAGACACAGTAGAAGATCTCCAGGCAGAATTGGCAGCCAAAAAAGAAGCGCTCAAAGACATCGATGAGCGAATGCTGGAATTCCAGCAAAAAGTGCAAGAAAAGCGCCAAACCGCCCAAACGCTCGCCGGCCAGATCGAACTGATCAACGACAATATCGAGGCTCTTGCGCTTTCTTTGGAAAAAACCCAAGCGCAAATCGATGAAACCGATGCCGAAGTGGTAAGCGTCGAATACGATATTGCGCGCAAAGAGGAAACGATAGAAGCGAACAAAGACCTGCTCGGCCAGTACATCCGACAGCTCCAGGAACTCGAAACGCAATCAACCGTTGCAATTTTCTTAAAGTACACGTCGCTTTCCGATGCGATTACGGAATCCAACGCCGTATCCCAGCTGCAAGACCGTACTCACCAGACCATCGTTACCATCCAGCAAGAGCGGCAAGAATTACTCGCGAAGAAGCAGGAGCTTGATGACTTCAAGGAGACGCTCGCTGCGCTCAAAACGCGCCAGCAACAGCAGCAAAGCACGCTGCGCATCCAAAACGAGTCCAAGCAAGAAGTACTGCGGCTTACCAATGCAGAAGAAGCTCAATACCAGGCGCAGCTGGAACAGTTGCAACAGGACGCAAAGGCGGCAGAAGCAGCCATTGCAGCATTGGATAAAAAAATCCGCACCGAGCTTGCAGCGCGCGGAGAAGGGAACTTGGGTACGGTGGGCACCTTCGATTGGCCGATTGACCCGATCTACGGCATTTCTTGTCCGTTCCACTGTGGAGGATACCCGTATGAATACCTGATCGGGCCGCACTCGGGTACGGATATTCCATCCAGCGTGGGAACGCCAATTAAAGCGCCTGCAGACGGATACGTAGGACGGACGCATGATTCGGGAGGCCCGGGATACAGCTACATTCTCTTGGTACACGGAGACAATTTTTCTACCGTATATGGGCACGTGTCAGGCTTTGCCGTAAGCGAAGGTAAATTCGTCAAACGAGGGGATACGATCGGGTACACAGGCGGAGCGCCCGGAAGCCGTGGGGCAGGGCTTTCCAGCGGTCCTCATTTGCACTTCGAGGTGCGGAAAAATAACGTGCCCGTAAACGCGCAACAGTACTTAAAAGCGCGCTAACATACGGCCCATGGCTGATCCTGATTCAATATTCGAAAAGTGGGCAACCCGCCTCTTGCCGCTCTGGGGACCATTTTTCGCGCTGTACTATATTATTCGATATTTGCTGTATGAACTTTTTAAGTCTCCTGACGAAAAGTAGCTTCATCGGGCAGGGGATAGCATACCTTCTCGCTCCGGAGCATCGCCTGCTGCTTATGATTTTTGCCGGAATTGTAGTGATTCTGGCCATACGGTTTATCGTTCAGAGCATCAAAATACTCATATTCGTCGCACTGATTATTGCGGCAATTTTTTTCGGCGTGCAATTTTTGCAGGGCGGAATATAAATTGAAATTTCATATCTACGCATCGAAGAGAGGATTTGTTCGAAAATCGTTTGCGTACAGGGAAGCGGATCGGGGACACCGCACGAGATGACCCACAGCAGAGGCGGGAGGGGTTGGCTGCGAGCGTGTCCAAAGCGCGGGATACGGCAAGAGGTGAACGGTATTGAATGTCCGAAAATGTACCTTTTGCGACAAATAGTACGTTCCATGGAACTTTTCCACATATACGAACACATTCCGTAATCATGTCAATTCTCCTGTTTATTTAGCAAATTCCGCGAAATATTTCGGAATTTTCCAGGAAATTCCCCGCTTCCCTTACCGTATTTTCCCCCTGTTCCCCAAGAGGGCCTCAGGGGGCAGCTCTCCCCCATCGCCCGCCGTACCCCCGCCGACTGGCGGGACGAAGGCTGGGCGCCCTATCGAGGCAATTTCTGCGTGCAAGAGCTGGGTTGACGGCCGCTGGCAGCAGCTTCTTCATATGTCGCAAACCACAGCTGATTCTCCTCTTTTATGGTATGTGCGCTTGGGCACGTGTAGTGATGGAACAGATCGCTATTCTTACTTGCCACATACAGCCCCGCAGGCAGGCCTCCAGAATCGTTTATACGCACGTCTGATGTACTCGTAGGTATCAGATTACCTGCGGAATCATTCTGAAGCTCCTGGAGGCTTCCTGAAGATGCCGGGCACGCATTGCATGTCCGATCTTCAAATACGATGGGCGTTGATGCATAATACGGTGACATGATCCGCCCCATATGCCAGCCTAATAAGAAAATAAGTATGGCGATAATTCCCGCACCGATCGCCGTATCGTGCTGCTTGAAGAAAAGCCGGAAATCCGCCCATTCCATATATGCAAAATAGTACACCCATCATGACATTTTTTCTTGGAACCAACGTTGCGCTGTCCGGCAGCGAACTGCTTGCGGCATTTTCTCGGCATGGCATATCCTACGACCTGCACGCGGCAACTGGGCGCTCCATTCGCGCAGCAGTCACGCCAGACCTTCCGCCGGATTTTATAAAATCGCTCGGCGGTACGCTTCGCATTTCGATCGATGTTGCTTCCTGGAATGCCATGCCTTCCGGAGACGACATCCTTGATGCGCTCGGTCCGCTTCCCGACAAATGGCACGTAGGTCTGGGATCCATCGGAATGTCGCAAAATATGAGTAAGGTGGGGGTAGGGCTCAAAAAAGCCGCTCGCGCACGAGGTTCTAAGCTTTCCTTTATAGAGGCGCGTCCAGGCTCGCGTGCAGCTCAACACAGCACCATTCTCAACGCCGGACAGGTACTTTTTTATAAGCTCACTCACTCCCCGAATGCGGAGCTCATCTTTCTGCGGCACGACAACACCGTCACGCTCATGAAAACCGTTGCGATCCAAGACATCGCATCGTACGAATTGCGAGATACGAGCCGCCCGGCACGCAACGCGAGGGTCGGAATGCTTCCGCCCAAACTGGCGCAAATCATGATTAACCTTGCGCTGGGCAGTGCGCCGCAATCCGCTCAATCCAACTCGGCTGTTTACGATCCGTTCTGTGGAATGGGGACCATCCTGCAAGAAGCATGGCTCATGGGCATTCCCTCATTCGGGACAGATGTTTCCGCAGCCATGATTCGCGCAAGCGAGGAAAACATCGAGCATATCGCGCGTCATTTTCCGATCAACCCGGCCTATAAACCGCGCGTTGCACTGCATGACGCAACCGACCAACATGCCCCGGAAGACATTCCGTGGGATCGTATTACGGTCGTCACCGAACCGTTTTTGGGGGCTCCGCAGAACCGCCCGCTTCAGCCCTCTGAAGTTTCTCAATTTTTTAACTCCGTGATGCCGCTGTACCGAACATTCTTCTTGAACATGAAACGTGTTCTCCCTGAACATGCCCGAATTCTTATGCTCTTCCCTGCCCCAAAAGCAGCGTCTTTGGCAAGCCGTACGGCAGAGAGCGCATGGACTCCCCTTCCCCGGGAATTCCTTGACGAAGTACGCTCATTCGGCTATCGTAAAGTTCAGATCGTTCCTCCGGAATTAGCTCGTACCGCGACGGATACTCCCCTGCTCTATGCACGGCCGGACGCCCTCGTCGCTCGCGAGATAACGCTCTGGGAACGCATTTAATTTTTATCTACCCCTATGGCACATAAGAAAGCCGCCGGTTCCACCCAGCTGGGCCGCGAATCAGAATCGAAGCGGCTCGGAGTGAAAATTTACGGCGGCCAAAAGGCAAAAGCGGGCAATATCATTATCCGCCAGCGCGGCACGAAATATCGTCCGGGTACAAACGTCCGGCGCGGCGAAGATGATACGCTCTATGCCGCAATCGACGGCGTGGTAGCCTTCTCCAAAAAGAAAGTTAGCCGATACGACGGCTCCCTCAAACCTGCGGTATTCGTCCACGTACGATAATGTTCGTACAAAAGTACCTGGTCCAGCAGGGCATATGCTCCCGCCGAGAGGCGGAAGCTTTTTTGCGCGAAGGCCTTATTTATATCAACGGAAAAAAAGCCATTCCCGGTGTTCCCTTACAAGATACCGACGTCGTTACGCTCTCCGACCGCGCCATGCAAAAGCTGGGCGCGAAAACAACGGTGGCAATCTATAAGCCGCGGGGCATCGTATGCTCTATTGGAGAGGACGTCGGAGAGAGCGTCTTCGACGCATTTCCTCAATTTAGAAAACTCAATATCGTCGGCCGGCTGGATAAAGAAAGCGAGGGCCTGCTCCTGCTCTCCGATGACGGGCTTGTCACAAAAGCCGTTACAGGAGAGGCTCATGACGTAGAAAAAGAGTACCTCGTAACCGTGCAAGAATATATCTCGAATGCAAAGCTGGAACCGCTTGCACGAGGAGTTATGCTGCAGGACGGTCCGACGCTGCCCGCACAAGTCCATGCAACCAGCAAGCATTCTTTCAATATAATTCTCCGCGAAGGACGCAATCGCCAAATCCGCCGCATGTGCGGCAAAATCGGCCTCACCGTCCTCGAGCTCAAACGCATCCGCATCGGAACCATCGAGCTCAAAGATCTCAAACCGGGAAACTATCGGAAACTCACGCAGGAAGAAATCAACAGTCTCAAGCAAGAGACACAATAACCCATCGTCACTTCCCTGCCGCTTTTATAAATGCATTAAATAACGGATGGCCGGTAAGCGGCCGAGAGGTAAATTCCGGATGGAATTGCACAGCCACGAACCACTTGTGCTTGGGAATTTCCACCACTTCCACCAAGTTGCCGTCAGGCGTTGTGCCGGTGATTGCCATGCCCGCTTTTGTGAGCGGTTCTCGGAAGTCGTTATTGAATTCGTATCTATGCCTATGGCGTTCACGGATGTTGCTTGCCTTGTATGCTTTTTGCGCTTTTGATCCTTTCGCAAGCACGCAATCCCATCCGCCCAGGCGCATGGTGCCGCCTTTATCTACAATGGTTTTCTGATCATCCATAATATGAATAACGCACGCTTTGGAATCCGGTTCGAACTCCTCGCTGGTTGCTTGCGGAATCTTTGCGACATTGCGCGCAAATTCAATCGCCGCAAGCTGCATACCCAAACACAGTCCCAAATACGGCACATTGTGCGTTCTTGCATATTCTATCGCCTGGATTTTCCCTTCTGTTCCGCGCACGCCGAATCCGCCGGGAACGACAATTCCTTTTGCCGCTTTGAGCTGTTTCCATGACTCCTTGTCTTTCTTTTCAAGTTTTTCCGCGTCAATCCACAACAGCTCCAGATCGTGCTTATTCTGCCAGCATGCGGCTTTCAGCGCTTCTACCAAACTCGCATACGTATCAAGCATCGTAGTGTACTTTCCCACCATCGCAATCGGCAGCCTGGGTTTTTCCGCATGGATATTTTTTACCAGTTTCTCCCATGCGTCATTCATTCGCTTGCCGTTTTTCAGATGCAGCTTCCTCATAATGACATCATCTAAATTCTGCCGCTCCATGACCAGCGGAACCTCGTATACGCTCTTGGCAGTTACCAGCGGCAAGATGGCTTCTTCTTCCACGTTCGTGTACAGCGATAGCTTTGCAACGGCGTCTTCGTCGATTGCATGGTCGGTGCGCGCAATCAAAATATCCGGCTGGATTCCAATACTGCGCAGCTCCCGCACGCTGTTTTGCGCCGGCTTCGTTTTTACTTCATCCGACGCTTTCAGGTACGGCAAAAATACCACGTGTACATACAATACATTCTCTCGCCCTTCTTCCAGAAGCATTTGGCGGGCGGCCTCCAAAAAATGAAATCCTTCATTATCCCCTACCGTCCCCCCTATCTCCACGATATGCACGTCGAAATCTCCTCGCGTTGCCGATAGTCGTGCGCGGCGCTTTACCTCCTCGGTGACATGCGGAATCACCTGGACGGTTTTTCCCAAATACTCTCCCCTGCGCTCCTTGTTGATAACCTCTTGGTAAATTTCCCCGGTCATCACGGAGGAATCCCCTGTGACGTTTTGAGATAGGAACCGCTCATAATGGCCGAGATCAAGGTCTGCTTCTCCTCCGTCATCTGTGACAAATACTTCCCCGTGCTCTGCCGGATTTAGCGTTCCGGAGTCGACGTTAATGTACTGGTCGAATTTCTGCATGTTCACGGAAAGTCCGCGATCCTTCAGAATATTGCCGATAGAAGCCGCCGTAATCCCCTTCCCCAGCCCGGATAACACGCCTCCGGTAACAAAAATATATTTTGGTTTTTTCTTATTCATCTTCCGTATGCTGCGCTTCCCCCTCTACGCTTAGCTTCATAAAAAATTCAATCCCCTGCCCGAGCGCGACCGTAATATCGTGCACGCCTGCCTTTTTGATCGGAAAATCCCCTATGATCTGTTTCGGCGAAAGCGCGACATCCGCCTGTTCTTGCAGTGCATCCACCACCTGCTTTGCCGTCACGCTGCCAAAAATCTCATCCCCGTCTTTTATCTTCGCCGATATGACAATCTCCGTATTCTCCATCTTTTCGGCAAGCGCCTGGAATTCGCGCAGCTGCTCCTCTTCCTGCTTTTGTTTTGCCGCGTTTTTTGCTTGTGACTCTCGCTTCACGCTCTTGGTCGCCAGCGCCGCCTTGCCTTGCGGGAACAAGGCATTGCGGGCATACCCTTCCGAAACGCTAACAATATCTCCCGCCCGCCCCACATTCGGGATATCCTCCAGAAGCAGTACTTGCAGTTCAGCGGCCATACCTACTGCTTTCGAATCTCTTCCAGCGCGCGTTCGAGCTGTTCATCCGTATCGGGAGTTTCTCGATCATCTTCTACGGTAATGGATGGCTCGATGCCGTGGTCGTCGATAGACCGCCCGTTCGGCGTAAACCACTTTGCAATCGTTACCCGCAGACTCGACCCGTCAGACAAATCGATCACTTCCTGAACAGAGCCTTTCCCGAATGACTTCACGCCAATAACCGGCGTACCGAGATTATCTTGAAGCGCTCCTGCGAGAATTTCCGATGCCGATGCGCTGCTGCCGTTTATCAGGACAACAACGGGCGTATCCTGCAGCATGCCAACGCCCCTGGATTTGTGGGTAATATCTTTCTTTCCTTTCTCCACCACTACGACTTCGCCCGGCCCGAAGAATTCCGATGCAATGTCCACCGCGGAATCCAAATACCCGCCGGGATTCCCTCGGACATCAAGAACGATCCCTGACACATTTCTGCGCGCGGCTTCCCGCGCAGCCTGCCGGAATCGCTCGGTAGTATCTCCGTTGAAGTTTAAAATGGAAATGTGCGCGATCGAGTCGATGTATTCCGTCTTCACGCTCTCCAGTATGATATCGTCTCGCACAATAGAAATATCTGTCGTTTCGCGCTCGTCTTTGTGCAGCACGGTAAGCTTGACCGTTTTGCCTTTCGGTCCGCGGATCATGCGTACCACATCATCGAGCGACATCGCCTCTGTAATATCCGTATCATCCACTGCAACCACGATATCCTCTGCTTGAACGCCCGCCCTCTCCGCCGGAGATCCGGGAAGAGGCGCAATTACCACGATGAAGCCGTTCTTAATGCCCATCTCTGCGCCAATACCCGAAAAACTCCCTTTGAGCGTATCCTTGAACTCTTTTGTTTCTTGCGGATCGGAAAATGCAGTGTACGGATCGCCGGATGCGCGTACCATCCCCGATACGGCGCCGTAAATCAAATCTTGCGTATCGAGCGAACCGATAAAATTGTCATGCAAGACGCTCCACGTCTCCCAAAACGGAGATGCCGCCAGCGCTTCCTGGTCTGTTGCGGGAGTAATAACCGCAGGAGACGCGCTGTACCGCCCGATGATCACGCCAACGAGAATCAGAAGCGCGACCGTCACGGGTTTCTGAAATTTATTCATCTCCTTATTCTTCCACATCCACCTTGATATGCAAATCGGATAATAGCTTCTCGTCTACCGGAGCCGGGGATTCCATCATTAGATCTTGCCCCTTCCCGTTTTTCGGGAATGCATACATATCTCGAATGCTCGAAACGTCAAACAGCACCATAAGCAAGCGGTCAATCCCGGGAGCAAACCCTCCGTGCGGCGGTGCGCCATAAGAAAACGCCCGGATCATGCCTCCGAATTTCTTATCTACATCCTCTTTGGAATACCCCGCAATTGCAAATGCCCGGTACAGCAAGTCGCTCTTGTGATTGCGGATAGCCCCCGAACTGATTTCAAATCCGTTTAATACCAAGTCGTATTGATATGCGAGGATATCTGTCGGGTCCTTGCTTTCAAGCGCCTGCATCCCCCCTTGCGGCATGGAGAACGGGTTGTGCGAGAATTCAATCGCGCCGGTGTCGGGATTTTTTTCGTACATCGGAAAGTCGACCACCCAGCACCATGCTGCAAGATCTTTTACTTCTTCCCTCTCTAGAATGCCGAGCATGGTAGCGCTTGCAACCCGAACAGCGCCCAGCGCGCGGCGCACTGTTTCTTTTGCGCCGACTCCGAAGAGCAGCATATCGCCGGCCTGCGCGCCCGCTTGTTTAATAATGCGCTGCGCGGCATCTTCTCCCACATGCTTGATAATCGGTGAAGACGGTCCCTCGTTTGTCACTGCAATATATGCCAGGCCGCCCAATCCGTATTGCTTGGCAATCTCGGTTAATGAATCGATCTGGCTTCTCGACATATCCGCTCCACCCTCTGCACGCAGCGCATACACCACTCCTCCGTTTTGTATGCCGCCGGTAAATACGGTAAATCCGGACTTCGCGGCATTGTCCGTAACGTCTGTAATGAAAAAATCATATCGAATATCCGGCTTGTCCGTTCCGAATGTATCCATTGCTTCCTGCCAGGTAAACCGAGGAAATACGTCTCGCTGCAGCCGCTTGCCCGCATGCTGCGTGATGTGTTTCATCAGCTCTTCGCCGAGCGCAAGTACGTCCTCCTGTTCGACGAAACTCATTTCCACATCAATTTGATAAAAGTCTCCCGCATGGCGGTCTGCGCGCGGGTCCTCGTCTCGGAAACACGGTGCGATTTGGAAATACTTGTCCAGCCCGCCCACCATGAGCAGCTGCTTGTACTGCTGGGGCGCTTGCGGCAACGCATAAAACGTCCCGGGATGCAGACGGGAAGGCACGAGAAAATCCCGCGCGCCTTCCGGAGAAGAGTTTGCGAGAATCGGCGTTTGCACTTCCGTGAATCCCCGCTCCCGCATGAATGTGCGCACCTCAAAGATAAAATCATCGCGCTTTTTCAACATGTCCTGCATTGCGGCGGAGCGCAGATCCAAAAATCGATACGCAAGCCGGATATCTTCGCTCACGCCTGTATCGCCTATTGCAAACGGAAGCGCATTCGACTTGCTCTCTAGTACAACATTTTGCACTTCCACTTCTATAGCCCCCGCTGCTCCCAACTTTTCATTCACCATGGACTCCGGCCGCGCGCGGACCACTCCTTCGACCGTAATGACATATTCATCGCGAAGCGTCTCTGCGATTTGCCATGCCTCTTCCTGCAACTGCGGATTGAATGTCAGCTGGATCGTTCCGAAACTGTCACGCAAATCGATAAAAATAAGACCGCCGTGATCGCGGCGGGATGCCACCCATCCGGACAAACGGACCGTCTCCCCGATATGTTCGGAGGAAAGTTCGCGGCTTGTATGGGTTCGGTATGTATTGTGATGCGGCTTCTCCATTGCCTTAGAATACGGCGAACGAAGAAAAATTACCACTTCCGGAAGAATACCCGCAACGACCACGTGCCATCGTTCCAAGCATTCTCCCAGGTGCCGGTTTGCCGTTCGGCAAACCAACGTCGTATGCCTGGGATGCACCCCGCTCCTTCAAAACGGGGCTCATAAAATGAAAGATCACTGCGCAGCAAAGAGATTTGCACGCATTAGCCAAGCTTCCACCCCAAAAACCTGAAAATACGAGCAACATACGAGTATAGAGACAATACAAGAGCTTGTAAACAGCGTTTTTGAGATTGTAGCTTATGAGCCTCCCCCGCTTCGCGGGAATATATGCACAGGCAAATAAAAAACGCACTTCAGTGGCAAGGAGTTGTGAGAAAATCATGGAAGCAGTAGGAGTCCACGACCGCCTTTTTGCTCAAGGAAAGCGAAGCTATTCACCGCGCAGCCTGTATCGCGCAAAGCTGCTCATTGCCACAAAATTGCGTTTTTTCCGTATCAAAAGACCAACGTATCATTTATAGCGGATATTTATATTTTGTCAAGTTTCTGTACAAAAAAACCGGGCCGGGGCTTGGTGAAAAAGTGCATGAATGGCTACAAATCACTTTCTCTTTCACATAAGCCCCGCCCGGGAGGGAATCAATGAACCTTTCTTCTTCGATACGGATGTGCCGCCGTGAGCGTCCGGCGGATTGAGCCTCGCGCAGGACGACCGCGCGCCCTGCGTCCGCCATTGCCTTCAGACGTATGGATGGACGGCGGCGTCTCAAGCATCGGCCCGAGAAGCGTCTCCTTGTACACTTCCATTTCCTTTGCACGTGCAAAGGACTCGTTGTTATAGATCAAGAAGGCCTTTATGCCCTCTCTATCCATATGCGTATGCCACCCGTGCACCAGGCGCACCTGCTTGTCGCCGTTCGAATCTTGGTATGCGATCAGCAGACCTTTTTCTCCAATCGACACATACACGTGGCAAATGGGGCAGTGAAGGATCTCCGGCCTTGCGGCATGGAGCGCATTGCTTACGCTCTTTGCCTGCTCCTGAGTGAGTCCGAATACCTTCCCTAACTGCTGTGCCGTAATCAGCGAGCCGGGCCTCAGCTCGACCACAGCACTATCCTCACAGGGGGGAGGCGCAGCGAGCGGCGTTTTTTGGCGGCGTTTCTTCTTCACGCCGTTGCCGGAGGTGTGGCTTCCTTGAGACGATGCCCGTTTCACCCGAAAGTCCAATTCCGTCGTCAACGTCATACAAATCCCCGCTTTCCATAATGAGCGGCCTAAAGGGACACACTAGCCTTTTCCGTTAAGGCTAGAAAATCTCGTAATCAATAAAACGAACAGACGTACTCTTGACACCCCCATCATACGCCCCGGAT
>CAYUBL010000002.1:0-1257 GCA_964443125.1 uncultured Candidatus Saccharibacteria bacterium
GATTTACAATCAGTATATTTGGCGGAGAGGGAGAGATTCGAACTCTCGATACCTTTCGGTATACACGCTTTCCAAGCGTGCGCACTAGGCCACTATGCGACCTCTCCATATACGTGATCTCGGGAGGACTCGAACCTCCGGCCCCCGGCTCCGCAAGCCGATGCTCTATCCACTGAGCTACGAGATCGTGTATGCCTTAGCATGAACAAAATTATGCGTTTTGTCTACTCCTTTGGATTCAATATGGTATAGTAGGGGTATGATCCGTGAAGCGGTGCGAGAAAAAGCGGGCGAGAAGCAAAAGATCCGAAGAGTGGCGTATGTGCCTCCGGTGCACCCGGTATACGCGAAAAAGCACAAGCATCCCAAAATAACTCCCCAGCATAAGAAAATCGAGCGTATTGAAAGGGACGTAGAAAAGCATGCGCATGACGATTTGCGGTTTCGGCGGGAACTCAAGGAAATGCAAAAAGAGAAGGACCTGCGGAAGATCGATGACGATGTGGAAGATGTGGCAACGCTGTTTGAGTGGTATGCGCCGGAACACTTGCATCAGGAACGCAGTCCGAAATGGTTTGCCATATTCGCGGCAAGCATTACGGCGATTGCCGTAGGATTTGCGCTGTTCGGGAACTTTATCGCGGCGCTCACCATCGGGATGATCGGCGCATACATGTTCGTAGTGGCGCAGCATGAGCCGTCTGTCGTGCGCTACCGCTTGATGACCGAAGGGATTGCACTGAACAATACGCTGTATCACTATAAGCATTTGGAATCATTCAACATCGTGTATGAGCCGGGGAATGTAAAAACCGTTATCTTGAAAAGCCGCCATCGTTTGGTTCCGCTGATCCATATGGAAATCGGGGATGCGGACCCGGTCGCCATCCGCGATATTCTGAACGAATTCGTCCGAGAAGATATCCACTTGGAAGAACCGCTGATCGACATCTGGTCTCGGCATCTTGGGTTTTGAGAAAAGGTGTGCAATAATCTGATGCATGTCTGAAGACAATGCTATTGTTGTTGAGGGGCTGAAAAAGTCATACAACAGTCTTCGCGTGCTCGAAGATGTGAATTTTTCGGTAAAGCGCGGCGAGATGCTGGCGCTGCTGGGCCCCAACGGCGCGGGCAAGACGACGACCCTGCGGATGTGCGAGGGATTCATCAAACCGGACTCGGGCACGATCGAGATTCTCGGTCTCGACCCGTTCGGCGACAACGCCAGCGTGCGCGAACGCATCGGAGTGATGTTGC
>CAYUBL010000002.1:1267-103178 GCA_964443125.1 uncultured Candidatus Saccharibacteria bacterium
CGCCCCATGGCGGTACGGCCCTGGTTAACGGATTTTCCGTTACGAAACAGCCGCACCACGTGCGGGAAAGTATCGGACTGACCGGACAATACGCAGCGGTGGATGAATACCTAACCGGTTTCGAGAATTTGGAAATGATGGGAAGGCTGTACCATTTGAGCAAGAAGAACAGCATCTTGCGCGCAAAAAAACTATTGCAACAATTCGATTTGGAAGAAGCGCAGCATCGCATCGTCAAAACATATTCCGGAGGCATGCGGAGGAGATTGGATTTGGCTGCGAGCTTGGTGGCGACGCCGCCCGTGCTGTACTTGGATGAGCCTACGACGGGACTCGACCCGCGCAGCAGGCTGATGATGTGGGATATTATCAAGGAGCTGGTTGCCGCGGACGTGACGATTTTGCTTACGACGCAATATTTGGAAGAAGCAGATCAGCTCGCAGACCGAATTGCCGTTATCGATACGGGCAGGATTATTGCGGAAGGAACTTCGCAGCAATTAAAGGATAGAGTGGGGAAGAGCCGCCTGGAACTTACCCTGCGTCCGGGCAGCGACGGCGAGAAGGCGGCTCGCAGCATGGGCGAGGGTAAAGCCCGATACGATGCGGATGAGCGGACGCTTCACATTGAAACGGACGGGAGCGTAGCGGAAATCAAGCGCATTTTAAATGATGTGGAGCTGGCGGGGGTTGCGATCGAAGGGTTATCCCTTCACAAGCCAACACTCGATGATGTATTTATGAAATTTACCGGACATAAAGCTGTATAACTATGAATTCATATGTGACAAATGAAGTACGGCCGGAGACGCGTTCTCGAATGTACTGGGCTGTGAGCGATTCGCTCGTGCTGATCACTAGAAGCTTGAAGCATATTTTTAAGAACATGGACCAGCTGCTGGGGCTTACCATACAGCCGATTATGTTCATGTTGTTGTTCCGCTATGTATTCGGAGGCGCTATTGATACGGGTGGAACGAGCTATGTGGACTTTCTGGTGGCAGGGATTTTGGTGCAAAGCGTGGCATTCGGTTCGATGACGACATCGCTGAGCGTTGCGACGGACCTGCAGCGAGGGATTATCGATCGCATCAAATCGCTGCCGATTGCAGGCGGGGGAGTGATTATGGGGCATGTGGTTGCGGACCTGTTTCGCAATGCCATCTCGTCGCTTGTGATGATCGGCGCAGGGCTCCTGGTAGGGTTCCGACCCACAGCCTCCGTATCAGAGTGGCTGATGATCGCGGGCATCATTTTATTGTTTACATTCGCAATGTCCTGGCTTTCTGCCATTATGGGCTTACTTGCAAAGAGCGTGGAATCTGTCCAGTGGATGGGATTCTTTTTGATCTTCCCGCTCACATTCGCAAGTGCGGCGTTTGCCCCTACGGAAAGCATGGCAAAAGGGATTCGCATATTTGCGGAAAATCAGCCGGTGACTCATGTCATCGAAGCAATTCGCGCGCTGATGATCGGAACGCCGATTGGCAACCATGCCACGATTGCGATGATCTGGTGCGTGGCAATTACGATCATCGCGATGCCGACTGCTGCGTATCTCTTTCGCCGCCACTCGGGAAGATAACAAGGCGGTATTTTGGTGCGCCCAGAGGGATTCGAACCCCCGACCGTATCCTTAAGAGGGATCTGCTCTACCACTGAGCTATGAGCGCATGTACTTGGCTGTATGGCCTAAGTATTTTACATTCTACGCAAATCCCGCAATACTGCAATATACGGAGCATGGAGACGTGGCTGAGTGGTCGAAAGCGCCTCACTGCTAACGAGGTAGGGTGTAAAAGCTCTCGGAGGTTCGAATCCTCCCGTCTCCGCCATCGCCTGGTCGAAATCCTGTCACGCAAGATGTACGTCGCTATACATCAGGAATATTCCACAGCCTGTGCCGTATTAGCGTTCCAAAAATGTAGTATAATTACGGGCATGATTTTCCTTCGTTGGGATCGCGCGTATTCCTTTTTCTTTGCACCTCGGTATTATTGGAGCCGATTTCAATTGAGCTTGTTCTCGATCATTCTGATCGGCATATCGCTGGCCGCAGGGTCATATCTTACCGTTACGCATGTGATATTGCCGTGGGCGCGGGCGGCGGGAGACACATCGGTGTCCTGGGACTTTTCAAGTCCCGGTGACTATACGCTCTCTGATGAAAGCTTGCTCGAAGTAGCAAGCTCTTCGGTTAGGCTGAAAGTTCGGGAATACAGCGCCGATGACCATACGGCATTGCTCATGCATATGAATGAAAGTTCGGGAACGTCGGTGGACGATGCCTCCGATAACGAAAATGATGGGACAGCAACGTCCGCGACATGGACAACCGGGCATATGAACAATGCGGTGGAGCTGGATGGGGTAAGTGAAAAAATAGCCGTGTCGGATTCAGCTTCTTTATCCTTCTCGCAAGAGAATACCCTGGAAGCGTGGACGAAATTCAGCGATGCATTCTCGGCAAACAGTCACGCCGGAGCATTCCAGAAGGTTATCGATAAAGGACAATACCAGCTGTACTACGAGAATGATACGGGGAAGATCGTGTACGAACTCGCATCCACTGCGGAGAACAGCTGGACGCAAGTGGCGGGAGGAGATAGCAGCACGCAAGATGCGGTGAACGGCGGATGGGATCTCAACGGAACGCTCGAGACGCATAAGCTCGTGTTGATTGGCAGCGATCTGTATGTTGGGCTGGGCAGCGGGACGAGCGATGCGGAAGTGTGGAAGTGGAGCAGTAATGCCTGGACGAAAGTGGGTGGCGACGGAGTCAATGACGGTTGGGCCATCGGTTCATATGAAGGCGTGTACAGTCTTGCAACTGACGGAACGGATTTGTATGCGGGCTTGGGAGATACGGCGGACGATGCGGAAGTGTGGAAATTCGACGTGAGCGAGTCGTCTTGGACGAAAATAGGCGGCGATGGCATAAATTCGAGCTGGGACGACAGTAATAATTTCGAAGCGGTTACGTCGCTTACATATGGAAATTCGACGCTGTATGCGGGATTTGGCGCATCTGCAGATGATTCGGAGATTTGGAGTTTTAATGGAACGAGCTGGACAAAAATTGCGGGAGACGCGGTCGGATCCAGCTGGGATGATACGGCAAATGTCGAACGGGTAGCGGCGCTGCTGGTCGAAGGTTCGACGCTGTATGCCGGTCTGGGATCAACGTCGGGAGACGGGGATGTATGGTCGTATAACGGAGAAACATGGACGCAGATCGGCGGCGATGGATTGAACTCCGGTTGGGCGGCATCGACGTATGAATACGCTTCAGCGCTTTTTTATCAGGACGGATCGCTGTATGCGGGCCTAGGAAGCGGCGCGAATGACGGAGAAGTGTGGCGTTGGAACGGTTCCGCTTGGACGCAGATCGGCGGCGATAGCCTGAACTCGGGATGGGCGACCGGGTATGACCAAGTGTGGGCGCTGACGGGCGATGGGACGAACGTATTTGCCGGCATAGGAAATACGGGCGGAGAAAACGAAGTGTGGCAATGGAACGGTTCCGCCTGGACAAAGTTGGGAGATTACCAAAGCGGTTTTACGTTTAACCATACGCGAGTCCAGGCGCTAAGCTATGGCAGCGGTATTCTTTATGCAGGACTTACATCCGGAAGCCTTTCTGCAGAGGTCTGGGCGTATGCAGATAGCAGCTGGACGAGAATTGGCGGTTCGTATAGCAATCAGAGCTGGGGGAACGGCCTGGAAAGCGTGGAAACGCTCACCAGTGCGCATGGAAAACTGTATGCGGGCACGGGCCTCAACGCTGATGGCGATGCGATGGTATGGGAATTTGATGGAAGCTCCTGGACGCTTGTTGGCGGGCAAGGGGTAAAATCGAGCTGGGCTGCTGATTCGTATCGCACGGTAGAGTCAATGATACGATATGGCAGCGATTTGTATGTCGGGCTGGGGTCTGTGGCAAATGATGCCGAAGTGTGGTCGTACAACGGGACAAGCTGGACGAAGGTGGGCGGTGGAAGTACTAATTCCAGCTGGGGGAACAATTATGATGCAGTGCCTTCAATGGCCGTATATAAAGATGAGCTGTATGTGGGGCTGGGAAGCAGCGCCAATGAAGGGGAAGTATGGAAGTGGAACGGATCCGTATGGGCGCAAGTCGGAGGAGACAGTATGAATTCGGGATGGACAACGGGATTTGACGAAGTTCCATCGCTTGCTATTTACAATGGAAATCTCGTTGCGGGACTCGGGGTGACAGCTGGAGAAGCAGAAGTATGGAGCTGGAACGGGTCGGCATGGTCGAGGATCGGAGGAGATGGCGAGAACTCGAGCTGGGCGAACGGTACATACGAGCAGGTGCTATCGCTGGGGCAGTACCAAGGCAATCTCTATGCGGGGTTGGGCACATCGGCGGGAGATGCTGAAGTGTGGTCGTACAACGGGACAAGTTGGACGCAAGTCGGGGGCGATGGCACAAATTCCAGCTGGGGCGATGGCAGTACGTACGATCGGGTGCGTTCGCTCATTTCATACAACGGATACTTGTGGGCGGGGCTGGGCAGTTCGGCCGGAGAGGGAGAAGTATGGCGATATAACGGAAGCAGCTGGACCAAGATCGGCGGCGACGGTATTAACTCGGGATGGGGAACGACCATTGAATCGGTGGAGGCCATGGCGGTATGGAAGGGGAGGCTGTACGCGTCGAACGGGGTGTCTGCGAATGCCGATCCCGCCGTGTACTCTTACGGAGGGAACAAGCGGGTGGAATCAACCGCAACTTCCCAGGATACAGACTGGCATCATATTGCGGGCACCTACGATGGGACGACGATGCGGCTATACATTGACGGCGTGTTGGACGCTTCCCGGAGCGATGCGTTCGTAATGGCGGATACGAGCAACCAGTTGGTGATTGGCGGTGCAGTGGGCACAAATGCGACAGGAGGAAGTAACGGGTATTTTGCGGGATTGATTGATGAGGTCAGGATTAGCGATACGGCTCGGTCCGCGGAGGCATTGGTAACGTCGCTGTATACGGCAGACGCACAAACCGTACGGCCGAGCTCGTCAGTCATGACATCGCAAATCAAAGGATGGACGGATTTCAATGTTTCCGAGACGGCCAATGGAGGAACAATTACGTACCGGCTTTCATCCGATGGAGGGTCGACATGGAACTATTGGGATGGAGATTCTTGGGAAGCGTCCGCATCGGCTGCAAATGCAAATTCGGCGGAGGATATTGATACGAATATCTCCTCGTTTCCGGCCGGATCGGGAGGCGTGATGTGGCAAGCGATTCTGGACGGCGACGGATCGCAGCGCGTCACGATTACTTCGGTCCAAGTAGAAGCGGACGAGGATGCGACTGCGCCCAAAAACCCGGATTCTCTTACTGCAAAAAGCGCGGAAGATGGAAGTTCTTTGACCAGCGGTGCAACCTATGCTCATGCGAATCCGTACTTTAGCTGGAGCGGCGCAACCGATACGGATGGTTCCGGCGTTGCGGGGTACTACGTGTACTTCGGCACGGACAATACGGCAGATCCGGTGACGGCCGGCTCATTTCAAGCAGGGTCAACGTACACCGCTTCGGGGCTTTCCAGCGGATCAACATATTACTTGAGGATCAAGGCTCGGGATACTGCCCAAAATACGAACGCAACCACATGGGAGGCGTTTACCTATGTATACAATACGTCTCCGGTAGGACCGAATAATGTTGCATATATTTCTCCGGCATCCGGTTCTTTCGGGAGTATTGCAGATATGAATTTTTCCTGGCCGACATCCGGAAGTGCCGCAGCATCGCCCTATGAAGGCGGACCGGATATTTTGGGGTGGCAGTATGCTATTAACGGTACGGATACATGGCTGGGCACGATGACGGATGAAGAATTGGAAATCGACTACATTCCCGCGGGGTATTCCCAGCCGCATTATCTGACGGAAGAGCGGGACGGCGATTATATCGTTGTCGGGTCCAATACGATTTATTTTAGGACGGTTGATGAAGATGGGAATGTTTCCTCCTCTTCAACATACCGGACAGGAAGTCTCAATTATGGGGGCGCAGCGCCGACGTTTGCGAAAACATGCAGCGACGCTTCCGGCGTGACGGTGAGTCCATCGTCGTCAACGAGCAATTCGTTTGCGCTCTCCTGGAGTGCCGCGACTGCCGATGAAGGGCAGAGCGTGCAGCACTACTACTACATGATCAATACCAACCCGCCGGCATCGCATGCAACGATTACGTCCAACGCATCCGCATATATTGATAACGGTACGTCCACGTCCGTATCTACTGCGGCATTGTCCGGCGCGGTAAGAGGCTCGAACACGGTCTATGTGGTAGCATCGGACGATGCGGGCAACTACTCGTCCAGCAATTGCATCAAGGGAGTGTTCACACTCGATTCGACAAATCCCGATCCGCCGAAAAACTTGGCGGCAACTGATGCATCGGTAAAATCAGCAGAGCTATGGCGAGCTTCTTTGGGATGGGATGAGCCGGACTACAAAGGGACGGGATCGTTGACATACAAAATCCAGCGGTCTGTCGATGGATCTTCATGGGAGGATGTGGCAACGACGACCGGTACGTCGTACATCGACACGGTAAGCGAGAGCAAGCAATACTATTGGCGAGTCGGAACGTACGACACGAGCAGCGAATCCCAAGCGTCGCCAAGTTACGCAAATGGCGTGACGCTGACTCCGAAAGGTTCGTTTACCGTTGCCGCAGACTTGTCGTCGGAACCTGCCGTGACGGGCATAACGACTAAGGCAGCGACGATTTCTTGGGCGACATCCCGCGCCAGCGATTCAAAAGTTGCATATGGCGTATCTTCGGGATCGTATTTTGAAGAAGAGCCGAGCAAATCCACCCACGTTACAAGCCATGAAATCAATCTTACCAACCTTACTCCCGGTACCACTTATTACTACGTAGCAAAGTGGACGGATGAAGACGGAAACACAGGAACAAGCGATGAGAAAACTTTCACCACCGCGCCCCCGCCAACGGTGAGTTCGGTTACAGAATCCAATATCACCATCAACAGCGCGCTTATTACGTTTACGGTGAAAGATGCAACGAAAGCGACGTTGCGGTACGGGACGAGTACGGCATACGGGAACGAGGCTTCAGTGAGCACTTCGTCATCGGGTTCTTCGTATACGATTTCGCTTACCGGCCTTACGGACGATACCCAATACCATTATCAGCTCGTATTGGCGGATAGCGATGGCGCCGAGTATGTGTTTGAGGACCATGCGTTTTCCACCCTTCCGCGCCCCCGCCTTTCCAATATCCGCCTGCAAGAAATCGCAGGCACGGCTCAACCTACGGTGCGGGTGACATGGGAATCCAACACGGCGGTCTCGTCCATCGTGACGTACTATCCCGCCGGAAATGCTTCGGCAGCAAGAGATGAAGTGGATGTTGAGTTGCTGGAAGGCGAGCATGAAGCGCTCATTACCGGCCTGCTCCCAAATACGAACTACAACCTCATCGTGAAAGGCGTGGATGCAATCGGCAACGAAGCGCAAAGTGATCTTCAGACATTCACCACCGCTACCGATACCAGACCGCCAAGAATATCCAATTTGAAAGTAGAAGGCATTATCCCGAGAAATCAAGGACAAGAAAAAACCGCACAACTGATTGTGTCGTGGGATACGGACGAACCATCCGCCTCTCAAGTGGAATTCGGCGAAGGCACCCGATCCGTGTACAGCCAGGCGACTCAAGAAGACCAAGCCAAAACGTTCAACCACCTTGTGCTCATCTCGGGGCTGACGCCAAGCAAGGCGTACCATCTGCGGGCAGTTTCCCGCGATGAGGCGGGGAACGCAGGATTGTCGGTGGACACTGTCACAATTACGCCGAAAGCCATCACCTCCGCCCTTGACCTTGTGATCGGCAATCTCGCAGAAGTGTTTGGATTTTTGAGGGGGAAGTAGCCTATGAATGATGCAACAATAGTTCACGTGGATAATGTACGAAAAACCTTTCTGGTAGGGAACCAGCAGGTGCAGGTAGTGCGCGGAATTTCATTCGAAGTAAAGCGAGGAGATTTTATGGTGGTATTCGGCCCGTCCGGGTCGGGTAAATCCACGCTATTGCATATGATGATCGGTCTTGAAAAACCGACCGGAGGAGTTGTTTCTGTTGCCGGCACCGATTTGTATAAGCTGACGGAAGATGAGCGCGCCGATTTTCGGAAAGCGAACCTCGGCATGGTGTATCAGCAGCCGAATTGGATCAAGGCGATACCCGTTATTGATAACGTGGCGTTTCCTCTGTTGCTCTTGGGAGAAAGCCGCCGGCAAGCGCTGCAGACCGCAAAGGAAAAGCTGTCGCTTTTCCAGATGGAAAATTGGGCATCGTATTATCCGACGGAGCTTTCCGCAGGCCAGCAGCAACGGGTTGCGCTGGCGCGCGCCCTGATCACGGATCCGATGCTGATTGTCGCCGATGAGCCAACAGGTAATTTGGATTTCGAGTCCGGCCAGCATTTGGTAATTACCCTGGCGGATTTGGCGGAGCAAGGGCATGCGATCGTGATGGTTACTCATGATTTGGAGCATTTGGGATTGGCAAAGAGCGCCGTACGCATTCGAGATGGCGTGGTTGAGCAGCAATACGGCCGGGATGAATTGCGGGATTTGTCGGATGAAATGAGTACGCGCGGCATGACGGCCATCGGCAAGCCGGAGTATTCTTCTAAAAAGCCAACTAGAAAACGCAATGGATAAACAGATACACTCAAGACTAAAAAAGCCCCGATCATCCATCAGCTTTCGGGAACTTCTGCGTATATCCATAGCGCATATGAGCCGCAAGAAAGCGCGCACGACGGTGACGGTGGGAGGAATGGCAATCGGCGTCGGAGCAATCGTATACTTGGTATCGATCGGATACGGGTTGCAGGAGTTGGTGGTGAGCCGTGTGGCGGAATTGGAAGAATTGCGCCAAATTCAAATCACCACGCCGCAAGGCAGCCAGTTGCGCTTGCATGATGAAGCGATTGCAACGCTGTCCCAATTACCTGCGGTGGAGCAGGCGCTGCCGCTTATTTCTGTTGTTGGACGGGTGGCGTATCAGAATTCCACATCGGATGTTGCCGCATTCGGCGTGACGACCGAATATTTGCATACATCCGCGCTTCGTCCGATCCAAGGCAAGCTTTTTGAAAATAATCTTGTGACAATGAATGACGAAAATGCCGGCAGTGCGCCCGCCGGTCAGGTGCAAGGAATCCGGGACGTGCGCATAAGAGAGGATATCCCGGTTCGTTTTGCGATCGCTCCGGATCAATGGATTGTTGTTCGAGAGTCTCCATCCAGAAATGCGCCGATCGTAGGGTACACCAAGCGGGTGATCGGAGGAATGCAGACCGGGACGCTGGTGGAAGGGTCGCCCTATCAGTCGGTGGACAACGATCAGGAAATGACGCAATGGATTCGAGCGCAGGTGTTGTTGTGGGATAGTCCCGCATGTTCGAACGGCACAGACGTGTGCGAGTCGGAGTATGCCATGCAAGAGGATGCGTCCGGCCAGCAGGTGAGGATGCAAGGATATTTCGGCCGCAACTATATTGCTGTTGAAGAGCAGCAGTCGTTTGTTGCCTTGGATGAAAATCCGCGCGTCCTTGGCATCACAACGGAAGAGGGGGATGAAACAGAAAAAGCGCCCAAAGGACGAGTGCTGGCCGGCACACTGGAGCTCGTTGAGCTGGGCGGCGAAGAGGACAGCGCCGCCGAGGCAGACGTGACGCACGTGACCGTATCTGCGAGCACTCCTCATGAAGCGGTAGTGAACCGCCAGTTTTTGGATGTATTGGGTCTTGCGGAAGAGGAAGCGGTCGGCAAGACGTTTGCCGTGTCGTTTGTTGTGGTAAGCAGCTTGCTTGAGAATGCATCTCAAAAAGTGGAATCGGTTCCGGTGGAATATACCATTGTGGGGATTTTGCCCGAAGAAGATTCGCCGGCAATGTATGTGCCGTTTATTGATATACGCAGCTTGGGCGTGTCGTCCTATTCGCAAGTAAAGGTCATTGCAGACAGTCAGGATGCGGTGCCGGATATTCGCAGCCGTGTAGAGGCGATGGGGTATACCACGAATTCTGTACTTGATACCGTAGCGCAAATCAACAGCTTCTTTGCAACCGCCCGCATCGTTCTGGCAGTTGTCGGATCGATTGCATTGGTCATAGCCGCATTGGGCATGTTCAATACATTGACGGTATCCCTTCTCGAGCGAACGCACGAAGTGGGGCTCATGAAAGCAATCGGCATGAAGTCTCGAGAGGTTCGCAAGTTATTCCTGGTCGAGTCTCTCACGATGGGGTTTTTGGGCGGGACGGCAGGATTGTTTTTGGGGTATTTGGCCGGCGCTTGTACTAGCGTGATCTTAAGCTCAATCGCGCTGAGCCGAGGATTTGGTTCTATGTCGGTTGCTGCCATGCCGCTCCTTCTTGTTGCCGCCATTATGGCTCTGGCGCTTATCGTGGGGATCGGTACGGGACTGTATCCGTCATACCGGGCGACGAAAATATCCGCGCTCAACGCACTGCGATACGAGTAGTTGGCGCATTGCGCATGCCGCGCTGCACCACGCGCTCGCATACTGCGGCGATGGCGGCGGTGACAAGACAAATACCGCAGCAATGAAGGCTTGCCCTGCATTCTCGAAGAAAAAGGATGCGGTAAAAATCTTGGCAATGCCATAGCGCATGTGCGCCCCGATACGGATCTATTCCGGATCGGGGTTCTTTTTATTATCAGAGTTGGTATACTGAAAGTATGAAAAACACAATATGTTGATGGTTTTGTGCTTTCAATCCCAAAAAAGAGCACGGCGAAATACAAGAAGATAGCAGGGGAGGCGAGAGAAGTATGGATGAAGTTCGGCGCGCTCGATTATAAAGAATGCAAAATCGAGGATGAGTCGCCGAAATCGGTCACGTTCACGTTTCTGAAAATGGCGAAAACAAAGCCGGATGAAGCGGTATGGTTTTCATTTATCGTATTTAAAGACAAGAAGCATCGGAACGAGGTGAACAAAAAGGTGATGGCGTATTTTAAAGAGAAGTACGGCGAAAACATGATGGAAATGCCGTTCGATATGAAACGGTTTTCCTACGGCGGGTTTACGGTAGAGGTTGGGTCGTAAATCGCGTATATTATCGCTTTCGCATCAAGAACCGCCTGCCTGCAAAATTTGCGGTTGCCACTGCTAATAATACTATTATAGCATAAATTGATATAATTTGCAAGTATGTGGCATCAAGTCCGCGCCACGCGCCCAGAATCAATGCCGCATACCATGACACGCCCGAAACCGCTCCAGGACTAAAAATAAAGAATGATTTTTTCAAGAACGATGGCGTTGCAAGCGTTTTGCCAAGTCGGCGCTTGAGCGTGGGGAGCACATGCCGGTGGATGAAGAATCCATTCGCAGTGATAATGATGACAATCGTGATCTTTGCCCAAAGTTTATCGATATTGTATGCCGTTCGGACGGTGGAGTGGTCCGCGATATACAGCGCAACAAAACCGATGCCGGATACCAAGAGCAGGAACAGTCCCGCCCACACGAGGTCGGATATGGTGTGGAGAATTTGAAATTCGTCTTTGTCAATTTTTCGGTCTTTTGCAAACTTGAATACGAGGTAATCGGTAACGGTTGCGGCTCCCGCGCCGAGCACAGTGCCGATAATGTGCAGGATGACGAATGCGATACGCAGGTCCATGGATATAAGTATAGCACATGCTATGATGCTGGTATGAATACTATTGAACCAAAAGAAATGGAGCAGTTGTTTTTATTTGCTCATGATGCGCATACGAATTTTAATGTGCGGGACCAGCGCCATGTTATTCGCAGGGGATTGTATCCCTATATGGTACATTCCCTGTGGGCGGCAAATACGCTCGTGATGGATCCGGATCTTCCTGAACATGAGCGCGTGCTTGGGTTTAAGATTTTGGTCTTGCATGACGTATTGGAGGATACGTCAAAACAGCTTCCCGAATGGGTCGAGCAAGAGGTGCAAGACGGAGTGCGGATGCTCACGCACGATACCTGGGAAGAAGAAAAAGAGGCAGTCCGTTCATATACGCCGTTTTTTAAGTTGCTCAAGCTGGTGGACAAGATGCAAACCATGTATGAGCGGGGAATCGAGCGCCCGCAGAAACAGGCAGAGTGGAAGGAGCTCATGGAAGCGCTGCTTACGGACGTAATCGCGCATTATGGAAAGACGAGAGTTACGGTCATGGCGCGAGCGCTGCTGGACGATACTTCCTGGTAGCTATCCTTGCGCCACTGCAGCACCCCACAGCTCTACATCCGGAGATGCGGGAAGCGCACTTGCGGCTGCGATAAACGTGGATCCTGTCGTTGACACGTCGTCGATGAAAATCAGAATCGGTTTTTCCTGCGTAACTATGCGGTATTGTGTTTCCGGTAATGCAAGGGAAAAAGCCCGATCCACGTTATGCGGACGCAATTCGTGAGGAAGCCGCGCTTGAGATGCCGTCGCCCGGCTCCGCAACAGAAGAGGGGCGACTTGTATGGAGCATATCGTTTCGATTGCGTGCGCGATGTCTTCACTCTGATTGAACCCGCGGCTTCGATAGCGCTTGGGGTGCAGCGGAATGGGAACAAGCAGAGCGCTTTGCGAGAGACGCTCGATGGGGGCGATGCTCGCAAGGCGAGGAATAAGCAGTGCGGCAAGCACATCGGCTATCGGCCGAACGCCCTTGAATTTCAGCCATTCGATGCCGTGCGAGAGCGCCTGGTGAGAGTATGGCCCCGCGGCAACAACACCGGTAAGCGGAATGTCATCTCTGCAATCACGGCATGTGGTGCCGCGCGGACGTTCCTGTTCGCAGCCGATGCACCGAAGCGGATACGGAGGCGATTGTTGCCGGCATGCGGCACAAAACCACGTGCCTTCTATAAGGCAGCTGATACATCGCTTCGGAGCGAATGCGTCCGTAAGACCAAAGAGGAGGGTTGAGATGTTGCGTTGTATGCTGCGGAGCATTACGCACCCGCCGGTTCTGCCTGTGCGTGTTCGATGACGATATCGGTTCCTGATTTGCGCGCGCTTACCGTCTGGCCTTCCGAAAACTCTTTATTGATGATGGAGTGCGCAATCGGATCTTCTAGCAGCTCTTGTACGATCCTCCTGATCGGGCGAGCCCCTTTTCCTTCTTTGAATGCGCGATGGGCGATTTCCGTTACCACTCCTTTTGAAACGGTAAGCGTAATATCTTTTTCGGCGAGAATTTCTTGCAGCGCTTGGATATGGTTTTTCGCGATCTTCTCCATATGGGCTTCGGCAAGCGGGGAGAAGACAATAGTTTGATCGATGCGGGCGAGCAACTCCGGAGCCATTTGGTTTTGCAGTTCCTTGAGTACGGAGTCCTTCAGCTGTTCGTATTTATGCTGCGCCAGGTCTTTCTCTTCGGATTCTTCCGGCATCGCGAATCCCATCCGTGCTTGCTGGGAAAGTTCATGGGATCCGATGTTGCTGGTCATGATAATAATCGTATTGCGGAAGTTGACCTTGCGTCCGTGGGAATCGGTGAGTTCTCCTTCGTCGAGGATTTGCAGCAGGATATTCCAAACGTCCCGATGAGCTTTTTCGATCTCATCAAAGAGGATGACGGAGTACGGCTGGCGTCGGACCTGTTCCGTGAGCTTGCCGCCTTCTTCATATCCCACATATCCGGCGGGAGCGCCGATCAGGCGTGACACAGAATGCGCTTCCATAAATTCCGACATGTCGACTCGGATGAGCGCTTCTTCGTTTTCGAATACTTCGCGTGCAAGCACTTTTGCCGTTTCTGTTTTGCCGACGCCGGTGGGTCCGAGGAAAATGAATGATCCCAGCGGCCGATTCGGGTTTGCGATGCCTGCGCGCGATCTGCGCACGTAGCGTGCAACGGCATGAATCGCTTGCTCTTGGCCAATGATGTATTTGTGCATAATGCTCTCGAGATTTGCCAGTTTCTTTGACTCTTCTTTGAGCAGTTTTCCGACCGGAATGCCGGTGCTTTCTCCGATAACCTGTGCAATGTGTTCCGCTCCGATTGCCAGCCGCCGGTTTTCTGTCTTGGAAGATAGCTTTCGCGTGTATTCGGAAATCTTTTGGTTGAGCGTATCTTCTTCGCGCTTTGCCGTAAGAGCATCTTCATAGTGCTCGGCTTCGATCGCCGCCTCTTTCTTTCTGCGCAAATCCTCCAATTCATTTTTCAGTTCGTTCATCTTATGCGCTTCTTCCGTGCCGGCGATTTTAAGCTGCAGTGTTGCCGCAGCTTCATCGAGCAAGTCCAGTGCCTTGTCCGGGAGGAATCGATCGGGAATATACCGGATACTCATTTCCACGGCAGTGCGGATTGCTTCGTCGGTTACGGTGAGGCCATGGTGCGCTTCGTATGCTTCGCGCGCGCCTTCAAGAATCGTGATTGTCTCTTCGGGAGAAGGCTCTTTTACATGGATTGGCTGGAATCTGCGCTCGAGCGCGGCATCCTTTTCGATATGTTTGCGGAATTCATCAAGCGTGGTTGCTCCGATGATGCTGATCTCTCCGCGCGCGAGCACGGGCTTGAGCATATTTGCCGCATCCATGCTGCCGCCGGATGAACCTGCACCGACGATGGTGTGGATTTCATCGATGAAGAGAATGGTGTTCTTGTTTTCTTCCATTTCCCGCATGAGCTCTTTGATTCGCTCTTCGAATTCGCCGCGGAATGTCGTACCTGCAAGAATGCCGGCCATGTCGAGCGAAAGGATGCGCTTGCCCTGAAGTTTTGCGGGAACTTGTCCTGCGGCAATGCGTTGCGCGAGTCCGATGACAATTGCGGTTTTCCCTACGCCGGGATCCCCGATGAGGATCGGATTGTTTTTGTTTTTCCGGTTCAAGATGCTCATCATGCGTTCCACTTCTTTTGCGCGGCCGATGACCGGATCAAACTTGTTGGCGGAAGCCTGGGCGGTTAAATCTTGTGTGAAGAAATCGAACGCGGGAGTTTTCTGTTTTTTTATGCCATGTCCCATATGCGGACCGGGCATGCCTGCCGATTCCGGCAAGATGGGGGATCCGCCCTCTTCTTGTTTGCGCGAAGCCTTGCCTGCTGCGCCGGGAAGCTTTGCGTCTTGCGCAGATCCGAGCAGGTTGGAAAGGTCGGGGAAGTGCGACGTGCTCTTCAGGACGATTTGGACTTGCTGCAAGAGAGACTTGACGTCTACGGGCGATTTTTCCAGCATCTTGTACGCCACGCAATCCTTGAGCGTGAGGATGCCATAGAGGATGTGTTCCGTTCCGATGTAGCGGTGGTGGTACTGGAATGCGGTGCGGGCGCCTTTTTCAAACGCGGCGCGCGTGTGAGGAGAGAGCTCCTCTTTCCATCCGTTGCCTTTGTCCATCGCTTCCAATTCCTGCAGCACGAACTCCGAAGTCAAGCCGAATTTTTTCAGGATGCTGTACGAGAGGGAGCCGGACTCTTGGATCATGCCATAGAGCACATGTTCGGTTCCGATATCGCGGTGCGATAATTCTTTGGAAATTTTCGACGCCGTTGCGAGAACGTTTTTGAGTCTGCTGGTTAATTTGTCTTGAATTGGTTTCTCCATGATTCCAGTATACAGTATTTGCAAGAGTTGTTCATACGATTTTGAACACGGATAGTGAACGGTATAGTATAGGAAGCGTATGGATTCCCCGGAGCTACATACAGCAAAAGATGCGGCGCTAAAATATCTTGCCCGGCGCGATCACAGTACGCAAGAGATTCGCACGAAGCTGAAGAATAAGCGCATCCCATCCGCGGTCATTGCCGAGGTGATCTCCTGGCTTGCCGCAAAGCGCTTGCTGGACGATACGGCATTCGCAAAGCGGAAAGCCGAGGCAATATATCAAACCAAAATGGTCGGCCCGATGTATATCAAAATGAAACTGAAAGCTGCGGGTATTACAGGCCAAGTAGCCGAAGATGTTGTGGATAATCTCGCATCGGGGAGCCAGTGGGCGCGTCGCGCAGAGCGGGCGATGATGCAGTGGAAGAGAGCGCATCCCAAGCATGCAGATGACAAGATTCGCCAGATGCGGTTTTTGGCATCGCGAGGATTTACCAGTTTTCGCTCGTTCGATGAAGGAGAAGAATAGGGCGCTGCGCTACATGCTTCGCAAGCGTTTGATGCGCTCTTCAATCGGCGGGTGAGTTGCAAACAATCCGGACAACCTTTTGTTGCGGAACGGATTTGCGATAAACAGATGCGCGGTTGCGCGGCTCGCGGTTGCGAGGTTTGATTTGTGTGCGATTTTTTCCAGTGCGCGCGCCAGCCCTTCAGGATAGCGCGTGAGCAATGCTCCGGAGGAGTCCGCAAGGTATTCTCGCTGGCGGGAAATGGCGAGTTGGATAATCTGCGCAATGATGGGAGAGATAATAAGCAGAACAAGGCTGACGATTGCGAGAATGGCGCCAAGCTGTCCGCCTTCGCCGCGCCTGTCGCCATGACTGCGGCGCCCAAGACCGCCCCAGAGGAAATTTCGCGTAACAAGATCCGAGAGAATAACGATGAAGCCGACGAATATGGCGACGAGCGTGGAGAAGCGGATATCGTAATTTTTCACGTGCGATAATTCATGCGCGAGCACGCCTTCGAGTTCGGATTTCTCGAGCGTTTCAATCAGTCCGGTGGGGACGGCAATAGACGCATGCTCGGGGTCTCGTCCGGTAGCGAATGCGTTCAGTGCCGAGGAGCGGATAATGTAGACGTTCGGTTTCGGCACGCCGGCGGTAATCGCAAGATTTTCTACCATGTTGTGTAGTTCCGGAGCTTCTTGGTCTGATACTGCATGCGCGCGGTTTGCGGCGAGCGCGATTTTATCTCCCGTGTAGTATCCGATGAGGGAAGAAGGAATGGCGAGTACTGCAGCGAGAATTGCAAGGGAAAAGTCCCCCTGCACGTAATAGGAATACATCGCGACAACGCCGATCACGAACGCCAGCACAATGGCGACGAGAAAAAATGATTTCCTTTTATTGGATGATATTTGCGAGTAGAGAGTCATGAGTTCTAGCTGTTAGGTTTTAGCTTTTAGCTTGTAGACTGACGCTGTCGCAATGACAGTAAGCCTAAAAGCTAATAGCTATAAGCTAAAAGCTGACCTGCGGTACGCTTTTTTCGTTTTCGTTCTCCAGTTCAAAGAATTCGCGCTTGGTGAACTTGAATAATGATGCAATGATATTGCTCGGCACTGTCTCGATTGCGGTGTTGTAATCCCGAACCACTCCGTTGTAAAAGCGCCGCGCCGCTTGTATCTTGTTTTCCGTATCGGAGAGCTCCCGCTGGAGTTCCAGGAAGTTCGTATTCGCCTTGAGGTCGGGATAATTTTCGGAAACTGCAAAGAGCGTTTTGAGCGTGGACGTCAAAGTATTTTCCGCCTGGGCATGTTCGGCAGGAGAGTGCGCGTTCTGCGCCTGCGTGCGCGCTGCCGTTACGGAGTCGAGCGTTGCGCGCTCATGAGTGGCGTATCCTTTTACCGTTTCTACGAGATTCGGGATCAGATTATGCCGGCGCTTGAGCTGTACATCGATGTCGCTCCACGCTTCCTCTGCGCGATTGCGTTGCCTGACGAGCGAGTTGTACATCGCCAGTACGCCAATAAGAATGAGAGCGATAATCCCGATGATCCAAAGCGTAATCATACGGATATGGTACAATCATGACATGCAAATATCAAGAGCTCTTTTCTCCTGAAGATTGTATGGCATTTTTCGGTTCTCCTCATTCATATATAGGAGTGGATATCGGTACGTCGACGTCAAAAATTGTAGAATTGCTTGACCGCAAGCGGCGGATAGAGCTGACGACGTATGCGGAATCCAACCATAAGAATATATTGGTAAATCCTCCGGCGGGAAATCAGGACGCAATCGATACGACTGTCTTGGCGCTTCGCAGCATGATGGAGCAGGCGGGGACGGTTTCGGATTCTGTTGTAGCTGCGCTTCCGGGAGGGGTGGTATTTTCCACCGTGCTGATGATGCCGCGTATTCCGGATTCTGAAATGGAACAGGCGGTGCGGTTTGCCGCGCGCGACGTTGTGCCTGCGGATATCGATGAAATGGTACTGGGATGGAGTTCTGTCGGGAGCCGTCCGCATATGGCAACGGATGTGGCGCAGCCAAGCGCCGCCGGGCAGGAAGAGCAGCAGGAGAAGCATGAAGGAGACGGTCCGGTTCCGGTCTTTATTACCGCAGCTCCGAAAGATGTGGTTGAACGGTACATTGCCGTATTTGAAAAAATGCAGATGACGTTGCTGGCGCTCGAAGTGGAAACGTTTCCGCTCGTGCGATCGCTCTTGACGCCCCAAGCGCCCGCAACAATGCTCGTTGATATCGGCTCGCGCGCAACGACATTCCATATTATCGACCATGGAATTCCGCGTGTGTCTCATACGATTGATTTCGGCGGCCATGACATTACGAGAAATCTTGCAGATTCGGCAGGGCTTTCCGAATCGGAAGCGGAGCAGGCAAAAATTGAATACGGCATGAGCGGACAGCAGGACGAAGCGCTGCGCGCTGCGCTGGTGCAGCTTGTGGGGCGCCAACTGGAAAAGGCGAAAGATTTATTGGAAGTCTTCGAGCGGAAAGAAAAAGCAAAAGTGTCGAAAGTGATATTAATAGGAGGAGGAGGGAAGCTCAAAGAATTATCATCGTATTGGGCGAAAGAGTTTTCTATTCCTGTTGCGGTGGGCAATCCGTGGAAAGGACTTTCATATCCGGAAAAAATTGAAGGCGTGTTGGAAGAGATCGGTCCGAGGTTCGGCGTTGCGGTCGGCCTTGCGCTGCGCGGTTTTACACAGGTGCCGTAGCGCAATCTCGTGGTATAGTATTTCTATCAAACTATCCTTCATGTATGCCAAGCATTAACCTTGCACCCGGTACGCAGTATGTGATTGCCGCACGAAAGCGGCGCCGCCGGTTGTACGGCATCTCTCTTCTTATCGTGGTCGTGTTTGCGGTCGGGTGGATGCTGATGTACGGATACGTGCTCTCGCTCAGGAATACCAGCGAAGATATTCAGGGCCAGCTTGCGAGCGCAAACCAGAGGATCCAAACATTGCGCGAAGATGCGAAGCGGGTTGCCTTGTTCGAGAAGCGGCTCGTTGATATTCGTACGCTGCTGGAGAATCATATTTCCTGGGATCGAGTCTTTGGGGACATAGAACGGCTATTGCCTCCGGACACGATCATCACCGGTCTCGATGCGCGAAGCGATAATACAACGCTCACGTTGCAAGGCAGAACGCAGAATATCGATCAAGTGGCGCTCGCGGTTGCCAGTCTGACAAGTTCCGCCGGCGTTCCGTCTGTATTTACCAGCGGCAGCGTCAAAGGCGTCGTACGAGAAGAACAGGAAGGCGGCGCGATCTACACGTTTACCATGACGCTTGAATTTGCTCAATCAGTATTGCGCCAAACGGCGTCGTAACACTATGGCAACCGGAACAAACGCACCATCCGTAAACGCTCCATACCTGTTGCTGACAGGGGTAGTGCTTATTGCTGTGGTATTTTTGTTTGCTGTTTTGCAGCCGATGATGGATGAAGCAAACGCGCTGCGCAACAGCATTGCGGAAGATACGCAAGAGCTAAAGAAGAAGCAAGATTTTCTCGATACGCTCAATATCAAGATCAGCCAGCTGGATTCTCAGGCGGCGGTAGAGCAGCAGCTCGCGACGGTGCTGCCGGAAGACGATCGGGATCAGGATATTTTGCGAGTGCTTCACGAATATGCAGTGCAATCCGGCATTGTCCAGCGATCGGTAACGAATAATACATCCAGGACGCAGGCGCAAACAAACGCGGCGCGGTCTCGAGGAGAAATAGTAGATATTCCGCAAGGAGTGCAGACCATTGCATTTCAAGTAACTGCAGAAGGAACATACGAACAGATGCGTGCATTCGTGCGGCTGATGGAAAAATCTCCTCGCATTGCGAATATTCCTTCGATTGATCTGGATCAAAATCCGGAACAGCCGGAAAATATCACGGCGAACATGCTTGTGCAATTTTACGCGCAAGGGCGAGCTGAATAATTAACAGATGACGTATGGTAAATGAACCGGCACAACCTAAACAGCAGCATGCGACCGTTCTGGTGTTGCTTGCAATTTTACTTGCCGCCATTGCGGTTGCGGCAGTTATCTACTTGATACCCGGCAGAGAACAAGGCGTTCCGGCAATTGAACAAGAAGACGGCGCTACCAGCACAGTCGGATTGCAAGGGTTTAATACGGGTACGTTGCAGAGCTCGGAATATACTTCACTGGATTCGGGTCTTTTTACGAGAGGGTTATTGCCGGTGCAGCCGCCCGCAGGAACAGGAAAAGCGAATATCTTTCGCTAACTACAAGCTATGGATGAGTTGCTTCTCCTGTTGCAAAAGCAAGGCAGCTTGAGCAAAGAGCAGGTTGCGCATATTGAGGAGCGCGCAAAGCAGGAGAATTTGTCCGTTGCGCAGGTTGTATATGCCGAACGGCTCATGGACGAGCGGGATTTTGCAAAAATATACGCGGAATTTTTAGGAGTCCCGTACGTTGACTTGGAAAAAACCAAAGCGAATCCCAAGGCGATGGAGGGTATTTCCCGCAAAGCGGCGAATACCTATCGCTTTTTCGCATTCGATATTCAGGGGGACGACTTGCTGGTTGCCATGCAGTCGCCCGATGACTTCCAGGCTCTGGAGGCGGTGAAGTTTATCGCCAAGCGGAAAGGGTTTGCGGCAAAAATTCATGCGGCGACTCCCGAAGATATTGAAACGGCGCTGGGAGGGTCCGGCGCGGTGGAGGCGGAAATTGGCGGAGCGTTGCGGGAATTTTCCCAGGAGCTCACGAACGTGAAGTCTGTAGAAGGGAAGAAGACGAAAGACATCGAACGGATTGTGGAAGAGGCGCCGGTGACGAAAGTGGTTGCGGTCATGATCCGGCATGCTATTGAAGGGCATTCTTCCGATATCCACGTTGAGCCGACGGAAACCGATCTTCGCGTGCGCTACCGCATCGATGGAAAATTGCATACGACGCTCATGCTCCCGCTCAAGGTGAGTTCTGCAATTGTCTCGCGCATTAAGATTCTTTCGAATTTGAAGATTGATGAATCGCGCTTGCCGCAAGACGGGCGGTTTTCCGCTACTGTAGACAACCGCACGTACGATTTCCGTGTATCCACCATGCCGACGACATTCGGGGAGAAGGTGGCAATGCGTATTCTGGATAAATCCAGCGGAGCCCCTGCGTTCGAAGATCTGGGGCTGTCGGGAGCCATGCAAGACATGTTTACGAAATACTTGAATATTCCGTACGGTATTGTGCTGATTTCCGGACCGACCGGTTCCGGAAAATCCACGACGCTGTTTACCTCATTAACGCAGCTCAATAATACGGAGCGCAACATCGTGACGCTGGAAGATCCGGTGGAGTATGAAATTGCCGGCGTAAACCAGACGCAAGTCCAGCCGGAAATCGGGTTAACATTCGCTTCCGGTCTGCGGAGCATTTTGCGCCAGGATCCGGACATTATCATGGTGGGAGAAATCCGCGACGGGGAAACCGCGGAACTTTCCGTGCATGCGGCGCTTACCGGACACTTGGTCTTGTCTACAATTCATACGAATAATGCCATCGGCGCGATTCCGCGGCTTATAGATATGGGTGTGGACAGTTTTTTGATTTCAGCGAGCGTTCGGATGCTCGCAGCGCAACGCCTGGTGCCGAAATTGTGCCAATCGTGCAAGGAAGAGGTGCCGCTCGACGAAGCAATGAAGGAGAAAATTCAGGCGGAGCTCGCAGGTATTCCTGATGCCTATTTCCAGGAAGAAAATCAGCGCCATCCCGCCGTGCTCTACCGCAGTCCGGGCTGCCCGGAATGCAAAGAAATGGGTGTATCGGGCAGAATAGGGATTTTCGAGGTTGTTCCGGTATCGAAAGCAATGCGCTCGGCAGTGAATGATTTTAACGGAGCTGACGAATTGCTTGCCATTGCGCGCAAAGAAGGAGCGATTACGATGCGGCAGGACGGGCTACTCAAGGCGCTGATGGGGACGCTCCGGTATGAAGATGTGCTGCGCGTTACTTCTGAAATGGAAGTTTAGGTGTATACTATAATTAATACGTAACTATGGAACACAAGGCATTCATATACTTAGTAGAGGATGACTCATTTATATCCGGCATGTATCAGGCAAAACTGAAGAACATGGGGTACACCGTAGAGGTGGCGAGCGACGGCGAAGCTGCGTGGAATCGCTTGCAACAGGACCCGCTTCCGGACCTTATCTTGCTCGATGTCGTGTTACCGAAGAAAGACGGATTTGAAATTCTCGAACAATTGCGCGCCGATGCCCGAACGAAAGATCTTGCGATTATTCTTTTGACCAATCTCGGACAGAAGCCTGATGTGGAGCGGGGAATTAAGCTGGGCGCGGACGACTATATCATCAAAGCGCATTTCACTCCTTCCGAGGTCATGGACAAGATAGAGAAGATTCTCGGCGCCAAGCGAGGAAAGGCTGGGGAATAACGGTATTGCCCCATGCGAGCGATTGACGACTTGCTCAAGGAGGCGCAGGAGTACGGCGCTTCGGACGTGCATATCGGGGCGGGACGCCCGCCGTTTTTCCGCGTCGACGGCAAGCTTTCTCCGGTAGGGGATGCGCCGATTACAAGAGAGGAATCGTTGGAAATGATGCAAACGATGCTCAAGAGCGGTCAGCAGCTGGCAGAGTTGCTGGAGAAGGATCGGCAGGTGGATTTTTCGTATGCTATTGCGGGAGGCGCGCGATTTAGAGTTAATATCTTCTATCGAATGGGAGAGCTTTCCGCGGCGCTTCGCCTGATTCCATCAAAAATTCAAACGATTGAAGAGCTGCATCTCCCGCCGCAGATATTGCAGTTTGCAGAATTCAAGCAAGGCTTCGTGCTTGTGGTGGGTCCGGCTGGGCACGGAAAATCCACGACACTTGCCGCGCTCATTGATTATATCAACCAGAACAGGAGAGAGCATGTTATTACGATAGAAGATCCCATCGAGTATTTGTTCCAAGACAAGCAGTCCATTATCGATCAGCGCGAGGTGGGCCACGACTCCCTGTCGTTTGCGGATGCTATTCGTGTCACGCTTCGGCAGGATCCAAACGTTATGATGATCGGAGAAATCCGAGACTTGGAATCGATGCAGACGGCGCTCACTGTTGCGGAAACCGGCCACTTGGTGCTGGCGACGCTGCACACCAATGACGCAGGCCAGACCGTTGAGCGCATCATCGACTCATTCCCGTCAGAACAGCAGCAGCAGGTAAAAGGCCAGCTGGCAAGTACGCTGTCCGGAGTGATTTCCCAGCGCCTTTTGCCCTGGACAAGCGGCGGACGGATTCCGGCGGTGGAGGTAATGGTTGCAAATACCGCGATTCGGAACGTGATTCGCGAAGGAACCACCCATCAGATTCCCGGGATTATCCAGACCAATGCGGATATCGGAATGCAGACCATGGACGCGAGCTTGCAAGCGCTTGTTGATGCGGGCGCGGTCGCGCTCGAAGATGCCCGCCCATACTTTTCTTCTGTAAAGCGATCGTTTCGATAACGTGCTATACTAACAAGGACTATGCCGACATTTACGTACCGGGCAAGACAGGCAAACGGAGCATTAACGCGGGGCACGCTGCGCGCGGCAAACGAAGATCGCGCAACAACGCTGCTTCGTTCCCATGGACTGACCCCCGTTTCGATTGAGCGGGTCGAAGAAGAATCGCTGATGCACCTGTCGATCGGCGGATCGCGCATCAGTTCGAAAGATCTGATCGTATTTTTCCGGGAGGCGTCTTCCATGATCCAGGCGGGCGTGCCGATTATCGAAACGCTCAAGGCGCTGCAGAAGCAAGCCCGCAAAGAAGGCTTGGCGAAAATCATCCGCGAAGTCATTTATGATATTGAAGCCGGAGAATCGCTTTCTGTTGCATTAAGCAAGCATCCCAATGCATTCAATCAATTTGTCCTCGGCATTATCCGTACGGGAGAAGCGAGCGGAAAGCTCGGAATGGCAATGAACTCCATCGCGGGGCAAATGGAAGAAGAATATAACTTCCAGCGGAAAGTACGCGCGGCGCTCATTTATCCCGCATTCGTCCTCGCGCTTGTTATTGTTCTCGTGCTGATCATGTTTATCTTCGTGTTGCCGCAACTGGTCGGTTTGTTCGAGGATGCGAATGTCCAGCTTCCGCTCGCCACGAGAATTCTGCTTGCGACTACGAATTTCCTTACGCAGTATTGGCTTATCCTCATCGTGATCGCAGCTGCGCTCGGACTGCTGTTCCGCTCGTGGATCCGCACGTCGGAAGGCAGGTATACGCTCAGTACGATCATGCTGCAGATTCCCGGATTCAGTACCATTGTGCAAAAGGTGTACTTGGCTCGCATGACGAGCGTGCTGTCTACCTTATTTGAGAGCGACGTTCCCGTTATTGAATCGCTCACGCTTACCAGAGAGTCGATAGGGAACAAGGTATACCAGCGCATTTTAACGGATACGATCCAGGCGATTAAAGACGGCGCATCCATTTCGTACGTATGGGGGCACGAGCCGTATATTCCTGCCATGCTGACGACGATGGTAAGCGTAGGGGAGCGCAGCGGAGAAATATCCAAGTCGTTCCAACAGGCGAACCGGTTTTTCGCGCGGGATGTGGCGGATGTGTTGGAAACCATTACGATTTTGCTCGAACCAATTCTGATTATCCTGCTCGGAATCGGAGTCGGTATTATTGTCGCGTCTGTCCTGTTGCCGATCTACAATCTGGTACTTGTTATTTCATAATTGTGGTATGATGACACGTATGAAACATGCGAAGGGAGGTGAGTGTATATGAATAAAAACAAAGGTTTTACACTCATCGAATTGCTCGTCGTAATTGCGATTATCGGTATCTTGGCTTCCTTGGTATTGGTAGCGCTCGGAAACGCGCGCGACAAGGCTGCCGATGCTCGAATTAAGTCGAACATTTCGCAGCTTCGAACGCTCGCAGAGAGCGTGTACGATAACAATGGTTCATCGTATGCGACTGTAGCTGATTGCTTCGGAGAAGGAGGAGACGCTACGGATTGCGGAGGCGCAAATACGCTTACGAGTGTTACGAGCCTTCGAGGTGATATTGCTGACGCAGGGTCAACGCTCACCGCAACAGTAAGTGAAGGCGGGGATGACTATTGTGTTGCCGCGACGCTGGTCAGTGATAGCAGCTCACAGTTCTGTGCGGACAGCAGTGGTATAACACAGCAGGGGAATTTCACCTGCACCGCAGGCGCATGTACTGCAGGATCGTAATAGGTCAGGCAGCTATAGCGCTGCAAAACAACAAACCCGCACTCGCCGCATGGCGGAGCGGGTTTGTTGTTTGGGTAGAGTGATCGTGCGGGTATATTCTTCCCCTAGCCCTTCCTCGCCATGACTGCCGGCAGGCTTCGTGAGGATGGGATGAAGTTTGGCATGATATGATACAATCATGCTCTCATTTGATATCGGCCTTCTGGCCATAACGCTTTTTCTATTCGGCGCGATTATCGGCAGTTTTTTACATGTCGTCGCCGAACGATACGGAACAGGAGAAAGCATTGTGGGAAATAAGGGGCGTGGCTCGGTATGTCCGCATTGCAAGAAAAATTTATCTGCGCGGGAGCTTGTGCCCATTTTTTCGTATATATTGCAGCGCGCCCGGTGCGCATCGTGCAAGCAAGAAATTCCATTTCACTATCCCGTACTGGAGCTGCTCTCCGGGCTTGTGACTGTTTTGCTGCTCATGCCTCCAGTGCAAGGGCAAGCGGATGGTGCGGCAGCGGGCATCCTGCTGTTTGCCGCGTATGTATTGCTCGTACTGATCCGCATCGACGCCAAGTCGATGATATTGCCGGACGGATACATTGCAATTCTTGGCGGAGCGGCGCTGCTGTATGCGTATCGTTCCGGCAGCACGGTCCAAGAGGCGTTTGTTGGCGCGCTCGCCGGCGCCTTGCCGCTCTATGCGCTGTGGATTGCAACAAGCGGAAAGGGGATAGGGTTCGGTGATGTGAAGCTGATGATCCCGCTCGGCATTGCATTCGGTTTTCGAGGAGCTATCACACTGCTGTTTTTTGCGGTGTGCGCCGGAGGAATGGTCGGTATATTTCTCCTGGCGTCGAAAAAAGCCGGTCCGAAAACGGCCATCCCCTTCGGCCCGTTCTTGGCCGGGGCGGCGCTTGTGCTGATGGTATTTCCGACCATATCCGATCGGTTTTTTGCCTTTCTTGGGGTATAATAACGCTATGTCCGGCTTCTCTCTGATTGAGTCGCTTGTGATGATTTCGATTATCACCATTCTGACGTCCATATCCGTTGCGGCCTTGCCCGCAGTGCGCGCGCATCAGGCATTGGTTTCCGACACGGAACAAATCCGCTCGCTGCTGCTGGATTCCAAACAGCGCGCATTGAACCAGGTGCGTCCTGAAGCGTGCGTCCGGCAAGCGGAATCGGAAGGCAAAGATCCGCGGCGCTGTTCAGATGTAGGTATTGTCTTCACGGGCGGGAATGTCGTGCAATACGCGGATATCCAGCCGAACTTCCGGTATGATGCTGACAAAAAAGATTATGTTTTTGCGACGTATGAAATGCAGTCTGTGCTGGTAAATTCGTTGAGCATTAATCATTTTCTGTTTTACGGCAATCCGCCATCAGTTGATTTGGTTGCGGATGGAAGGCGCGTTGAGCCAGGGGAGACAAAGGGGGTCGTACTGGAATTCGGAACGGGAGAGGATCGGCAACGGCGCGCCGTTGAAGTGTCATCATTCGGTACGATAGAAATAAAACCGCTATGAACAAAGGATTTACTCTGGTGGAAGTATTAATTGCGCTCTCGATCGCTATTGTTGCCGCGTCGTACACCGCGCAAGTTATTGCATCGACGAACAAGGTGACGCTGGCGGGGAGGCAGAAGTTCATCGCGACCAATCTTGCGCAAGAAGGGCTTGAGCTGACGCGCAAAGCCCGCGACAATGCCTGGCTGCAGGATGAAACTCCGGACGATCCTTCCGACTGGATGAGCAGTATTTTTCTGTGCCCGGAGCAAAACGGCGTAACAAAATACACTATTACCGATGAGGGAGATATTGCGTTTGGAGACGCCGGCACGATTGAGCTGCCGGACGATCCGATTGTTTACACGAGAGAACTTACCGCGACTTGCGACCACGCTGTTGCCGGAGAGGATGCGGAAGATGCGCGAGAATTTGTGGAAATCGCCTCGACTGTTTCCTGGATCGGCAATGGCGGAGATGAGCAGCGCGTAACGTTGCGGGAAACACTTTATAACTGGTATCCATATGACACAGAGGACTAGCGCGGCAGGATTTACGCTCATTGAGCTGATGATATCCATCGGCATATTCGCCGTGTTTCTTGCCATTATCACCGGCGTATTTAGCAGGTTTGTCGAATCGCAGCGCCATAATATCGCGCAAAGCGCCTTGATTGCCGATGTGCAATCGGGATTGGAATCGTTTGCGAAAGAAGTTCGGACGGGATACGGATCGACCTATTTTGTCTTCGATGATGCAAGCGGCATCGCGTTCATCAACCAGGCGGGAGTATGCGTTATCTATCGCGTCGAAAATGGAGTGCTTGAGCGCGCGGAAACCGAAGAAGATGCAAGCGGATGCAGCCAGGACGCTTCTGTCGGCGCCACATTCGTGCCGCTGACGAGCAATCAGACCGTCATGCATATCAAGGAAGACAAGCTGGGCATCAGCGTGGATGTGGCTGAGGAAGACGGAGGCAGGCTTGCGAATCAAGGGTCTGTAACAATCAGCATTACGGCGCGCTCCGCCCGGTCGGACGTTGCGCCCGTGAGCGTTCGCCGAACCATTACATCGCGCCAATTTGCGGCGTATAATCCCGGTAATCTATGAACAACGCTCAAGGGTCTGTGGCAATATATATCGTCTTGCTTATTCTCATTATCATGACATCCTCTGCCGTGGTGCTTTCCGGCATTTTGATCCGACACATCCGCCTGGCGGATAATTACTTGAAGACGGAGCAGGCGTTTTCAGCGGCGAACAATGGCATAGAAGAAATGCTGTATCAGATATATCGAGTGGAAGATCCTGCAGAAACCGTCTCCGGTATCGTGGAGTACAATGACGGAACAGAGGCAGAGTACTGTGCGGGAGGTCAGGGAGAGGATGATGGCGAGGGTTCAATTATTCCTCGCATCGCATCCACAGGAACGGTCGGGGATGTTGTTCGGCGGATTCAGATAGGCGGAGGAGAAGGGGATGAGTGCGGACCATGAACAAGCAGGAGGCTCGCGAACGCATTGATGCGCTGAAAAAAGAAATAGAGCATCATCGGTATCTCTACCATGTGCTGGATACCCAGGAAATATCCGATGCGGCGCATGACAGTTTGAAAAACGAATTGCAGGAGCTGGAACGGCTGTTTCCGGATCTCGTGACGCCCGATTCTCCGACACAGCGAGTGGGCGGGGAGCCGCTTCCGGAGTTTGCGCCCGTCGCGCACCGAACGCGCATGCTGTCGCTTCATGACGTATTTTCCGAAGAAGAGCTTGCTGCATGGGAAAAGCGGAATGCAAAAATTATTCCGGCTGCATATACGTATTTTGTAGAGTTGAAAGTAGATGGCGTCGCTGTCTCTCTTGTGTATGAAGATGGTGTACTTGCGCGCGCTGTTACGCGCGGAGACGGCTTTACGGGAGAAGATGTGACGCAGAATATCAAAACAATCGAAGCGATCCCGCTCATGCTTCGTGGTAAGCGAAAAGGCCGCATCGAAGTTCGCGGAGAAGTGTATTTGCTCAAGCAAGATTTTGAGCGTATGAACCGCCTTCGAGAAGAGAAGGGGGAGCCGCTGTTCGCCAACCCGCGAAATATTGCAGCCGGGTCCATCCGCCAGCTGGATCCGAGCGTTACGGCAAGCCGTCCGTTGCGGTTTTTCGCATGGGAAATTACCGAAGGGGGAAAAGCGGGCCTGCGAAGCGAAGAGTACGAAGAATTGCAGGAACTCGGATTCGCCGTTCCTCCGGGTGCATCGGTATGTGCGTCGCTGCAAGAGGCGGGGAAGGAAATCAAAAAACAAGAGGCAAAACGGCTCGCCTATCCGTTCCAGGTGGACGGTCTGGTTATTAAAGTAAACGATCTGTCGCTTTCCGCGAGGTTGGGAGTCGTGGGGAAAGCCCCGCGCGGTTCTGTGGCATTTAAATTCGCCGCTGAAGAAGCTACGACAATCGTCGAGGATATCGTCGTGCAAGTGGGGCGCACGGGAGCACTGACGCCCGTTGCCCACCTTGCGCCCGTACGGGTTGCGGGAACGACGGTATCTCGCGCAACGCTCCATAATGCGGACGAAATCGTTCGCAAGGATGTACGAGTGGGCGATACGGTCATTGTTCGAAAAGCAGGTGACATTATTCCCGAGGTGGTACAAGCGCTGCCCGGCCTTCGGCCCAAAGGGAGCAAGCCGTTCGTGATGCCGCCCAAATGTCCCGTGTGCGGATCGGAAACGAAACGGGATGCGGACGGCGTGGTGCTGCGGTGCGTGAATGCAGCATGCTTTTCCCAGCAGCGCGAACGCATTTTGCACGCAGTCGGAAGGTCAGGCTTTGATATCGAAGGGTTGGGAGAGAAAATAGTGGAACAGCTGTTACAGGAAGGCCTTATCGAACAGCCGAGCGACTTATGGGAATTGACGGAAGGCGACCTGCTGCCGCTTGAGCGGTTCGCGGAAAAATCCGCTCGCAATCTTGTACAAGAAATCCAATCGAAGAAGGAAATACCGCTTCCGCGGTTTCTTGTTGCATTGGGAATTCCGCATGTGGGAGTGGTGATGGCGCAGGATATCGCTCGGCACTTCGGAACGCTCCGGCGCATCGTTGGGGCAAGCAAAGAGGAATTGGAAGAAGTCGAAGGGGTGGGTGCAAAAACCGCAGAGGCGATTGCATCATATTTCGCCCGAGCGGATGTACGGCAAGTGTTGGAACACTATCGAAAAATAGGCATGCGGATCTTGCGGGAAACGCAATCGGGGGCGCTTGCCGGAAAGACATTCGTATTTACCGGAACGATGAGCAGCATGACGCGCGAGGAAGCAAAGCAGCGGGTGCAGGAGCTGGGCGCTCGCGTGGCGGCAAGTGTGGGGAAGGGCGTAACGTACGTAGTGGTGGGGGAAGACCCGGGCAGCAAGGCGGAAAAAGCGCGCAAGATGGGAATTCCCATACTGAAAGAGGAAGAATTTGCCACGCTGCTTGCCGAAATAGTATAGTGGGCGGTATGAACGTCGTTACTCCGGAAGAAGTTGAGAAGATAGCCGCGCTTGCCCGGCTGAAATTGCGCGACAACGAAGTGTCGCGGGCGGCGAAGCATATGTCTGATGTTTTGGAACATTTTTCTTCCATTAAAGATATTGATACACGCGATACAGAGCACGAGCAGGCGGCAACAGGCGTCCGCAACGCGGCGCGTCCAGATGTTGCCGGATCCTTGCCGCTCGCGAGCCCGGAAGCGTTGCTTGCCCGTGTCCCTCGCACGAAAGACGGGTACGTGGAGGTGCCGGGAGTATTTTCCGATAACGGAGTGTCATGACAAAAACGCCCAAAACAGTCCAGGAGTCGCTCGCGGCGATACGGTCATGGGAGCCGCACATCCATGCGTTTGTAGAAGTGTTTGAAGACGCTCTATCGGTGACTGCGCCCACAGGGCCGCTTGCCGGACTGCCGATTGCCATCAAGGACAATATTATGACAACGCGCGGCAATACGACCGCAGCATCTCGCATGCTGGAAGGATTTTCATCGCCGTTTAATGCAACAGTCGTGGAGCGACTCGAGGCAGCGGGAGCGGTGGTGGTTGGCAAAGCGAATTTGGACGAGTTTGCTATGGGCTCCAGCACGGAATATTCCGCATTCGGGCCGACAAAAAATCCCTGGGATACATCGAGAGTTGCCGGAGGGAGCAGTGGAGGATCTGCTGCCGCGGTCGCAAGCGGCGAAGTGTTTGCGGCAATCGGAACGGAAACGGGAGGCTCTATCCGGCACCCTGCAAGTTTGTGCGGCGTTGTGGGGGTAAAACCGACATACGGGAGAGTGAGCCGCCATGGCATTATTTCGTACGGAAGCAGTTTAGACCAGGCTGGACCGATCACAAGGACAGTGCGAGACGCGGCGCGCGTGCTACAAGTACTAGCAGGCAAGGATCCGTATGACGCCACGTCATCGGATTCGCCGGTCGGAAACTATCAGGCGGCATGTGAGAAGGGCGTATCAGGCATGGCGATCGGGGTTCCGAGCGAGTTTTTTGAAAAGGGAGTGGATGAGGAAGTGGCCGCAATCGTACGCAATGCAATTGAGTATTTCCGGGATGCGGGAGCAGAGGTGCATGAGATTTCGCTCCCGCTTACGCCTGTTGCAATCGCGGTGTATTACCTGATTGCGAAAGCGGAAGCTTCAACGAATCTGGCGCGCTTCGATGGTATCCGGTATGGACAGATTGATGATACGGCAAAATCGCTCATTGACCATTACTCCACAGTCCGCGGAGAGAAATTCGGCGACGAGGTAAAGCGCGCTATCCTGGTCGGAACATACGCGCTGTCTTCCGGATATGCGGACAAGTGGTACAAGCAAGCAGTAAAAGTGCGGGCGTTGATCAGAAGGGAGTATGAGCAGGCGTTTGCGCGCGTAGACGCTATTATGGGGCCCGTGACTACAGAGAGCGCGTTTTTACTCGGAAGTAAAATGGATGATCCGCTGCAGATGTATCTGGCTGATGCGCTTACGGTACCCGTCAATATCGCAGGAGTTCCCGCGATGTCTCTTCCATGCGGAATGACGAAGCAATCATTGCCGGTGGGGTTGCAGATTATCGCGCCGCATTTCCAAGAGGAGCGCATGTTTGCGCTCGCTGCGGCATATGAAGATGCGCACGATTGGAAAACGATGGCCCCTTCTCTTCGCTAGCGCATCGATGGGATAAGAGAGATTCCCGTCATGGACGGCGGCTTGGGAATACGGAGGATATCCAGCATGGTTGGCGCGATATCCGCCAGTACCCCGGTGGGCGTGGTAAAAATTGCCGCGAGCTCATCGTCGCTTTTCGGAGTGGTTCGTTGAAGATTGGGCGCGACGATATGAAGCGGAACGGGATTTGCCGTGTGGTCGGTGGATATTTCTTTTGTAATGGGGTCGATTTTTTCTTCCGCGTTTCCGTGATCCGCCGTAACGCATAGGATACCGCCGGCGGCAAATACCGCATTGTGGATGCGCGCGATGCAGCTATCGACGAACGAACACGCCGCTTTGGTTGCTTCAAAATCGCCCGTATGTCCCACCATATCCGGATTGGCGAAATTGATGAAGTATACGTCGTATGCGCCGCGCTCGATTTCCTGCACCACGCGGTCGGTAATGGGACCCGCTTGCATATGCGGATCATCGGCGAAATTTGCAATGGAAGAAGAGGGGATAAGCACTCGTTCTTCGCCCGGGTATGGCGCTTCGTTGCCGACACTTAAGTAGTAGGTGACGTGGGCGTATTTTTCCGTTTCCGCAATGTGAAGCTGCGTAAGCCCCGCTTCGGAAATCACCCGCGCGAGCGGATAATCGGCGACATCTTCCAAGAATGCATACGCAACGGGAATGTCCGGATCGTACTGCGTCATGGCTGCAAAAAAGAGGTTGTGCAATGCTTTCGCGGGAAATCCGACCTGCTGCGGCTGTACGAATGCTTGCGTTAATTGCCGCGCGCGGTCGGGGCGATAGTTGAAGAAAATAATCGCATCATTGTCGCGTATCGGAGCGATTGCGTCTCCTCCGCGCGTGATAGCGGTCGGGACGATCCGCTCGTCGAATACGCTTTGGCGATACGATTGCGCAATTGCTTCTTCCGCAGTAGGAGCCCCCGCTTGCCGGTTCCCTCCGGTAAGCATCGAATACGCCGCCTCTGTTCGATCCCAGTTCTTGTTCCGATCCATGGCATAAAATCTGCCGGTGATAGAAGCAATGGTGCCGACAGAAAGGCGATCCATGGCAGTACGGATATCTTTGAGGTATTCCAGCGACGCTTGGACGGGAGAGTCCCTGCCGTCGGTGAACAGATGGAGGAATACATTGGTTTTCAGTCCCTGCTTTGCGCAAAACTCCAGCAAGGAAATCAAGTGCTTGATATGCGCATGCACGCCTCCGGGAGACGCAAGTCCCATCATGTGGAGGTTTGACCCGTACTGCTTCACATGTTCCGCTGCTCCTAGGAATGCGGGATTGGAATGAAAAGAGCCGTCGGCAATCGCTTTATCTATTTTGGGAAGCACCTGGTACTGCACGCGGCCGGCTCCGATGTTCCGATGCCCCGTTTCTGAATTTCCCGCCTCTCCGACGGGAAGGCCCACTTCAATGCCTGCTGCGGCAATGGCTGCGGTGGGATAGGTGCGGGCATAGGTGTCCATTGTCGGAGTATCCGCTTCGGCGATGGCATTCCCTTGCCGTATCAAATTGACACCCCAGCCGTCCAGAATGATTACGACAAGCGGCCGCGGACGAGAAGGATTGTCTGACATATGGTCAGTATAGCATGCAGCATGAGGCGGCTTGCCATGCGACTGCCGACTGAAGCCTTGGCGAAGGCTGGAAGTCGGGCAAAGTGTGGCGGGAACAGGAATTGCACCTGTGATCTCCTGGTTATGAGCCAGGCGAGATACTACTTCTCCATCCCGCGATACGTATCAGTGTTAGCGAGTATAGCAGATTGCGGAAAATTTTTCAAACGTGTCAATAGTTGGTAACAAAATATCCCGGCGCACTCTTGCGATACGGCGCCTCCGGGGGAATAGTGAAGTTACGACCACTGGGAAGCAAAGCCCAAGAGAAGTGATGCACACGGATCAAGGACTTATCGCAAAGACCTAGTGAGTCCCCAAGAAGCAACGGCCTCTTTCATTACAGAGGGACCGACTTAACAGCCCCGCTTATTGCGGGGTTGTCTCATGGCGATGCGGCGGGTTTACTGATAGCCTGTACTATGTATAATGCCTTACATTGGTGACGTAGCTCAGTTGGTTAGAGCGTGGGACTCATAAGCCCGAGGTCGGAGGTTCGATCCCTCCCGTCACCACGTTTGCTTTACAATTGGGGGATATTCTGTATTCTAAGGTAATATATTGGGCCTGAAGTGTAACGGTTTTGCATGTCTCCCTGTCACGGAGAAGGCAGCGGGTTCGACTCCCGTCAGGCCCGCCTTCGTTTTGCGTATGGCGGAGCCTCGGCAGGTCAACCCGCTAATAATAGGGGAGGAAAATTTTGAGAGATGCTGTATGATTCTCCTATGACGGTACGAACGTTCATTTTAGGGGCTATTGCAATGATGGTGCTTTCGGTGGGCGTTCTCGCGATGATCGTAAGCTGGATTGATCCGCGGTCCTCCGCAGCGGCCATGGGGTTCGTATTGTTCTTTCTTGCGATGTTCTTGGCAGTTGCCTCATTGGCGGCATTATTAGGATACCTGTTCCGCTCTCTCTTTCTTGCAAAAGAGCTGCCGGCATACCGCGTACGGCCTGCGCTCCGACAGGGGGTTCTCTTAGGGGCGTTTGTGGATCTCTTGCTATTCCTCCAGCTCGAGCGGTTGCTCATTTGGTGGGTAAGTGCCATCATCGTATTACTGTTTCTTGTGATTGAACTAGTGTTTATTTCGTATGACAAACATGGAGCGGCGACTTCTTGAGATTGAGAAAAGTGCTCGCAGCGAATTGGCTGGCGCAGAGGATACGCGTGCGCTCGAAGCGTGGCGGACGCAATACATCGGCCGAAGCGGCAACGTATCCGCATTGCTTCGAGAAATCAAAAATCTGCCGGCAGAAGAGAAGAAGTCCGTGGGCAGCCGCGCTAACGCGCTTCGCCGGGAACTTGAAGAGCTGTACCAAGAAAAACAGCGCACGTTCAGCAACGCACAAGAAACAGCAAGTCTAAAAGCGAAAAGCTATACGCTAGAAGCTAGTGAAGGTCATGTGCATCCGCTTACGATCACTCTCAATCGCATTTACGATATTTTTTCCGCGCTTGGATTCGTGATTGCGGATGGCCCGGAGGTGGAGGAGGAAGCCTATAACTTTGATGCGCTGAATATTCCCGTTGACCATGTTGCCCGCAAAGAAGGGGACACGTTCCTCATTGATCCGGAAAGCGTAAACGGACAGGAGGGGCTTGTGTTGCGTACACAGACATCCCCCATGCAAATTCGTTCCGTCGAGACACTGCGACTGCGGCCGCCGTTTAAAGTCATTGCGCCCGGGCGGGTGTTTCGTCGGGAGAAGGTGGATGCCACGCATGAATCGACATTTTACCAATTCGAAGGACTTGGCGTTAGCGAAGATATGAGCATTGCGGAGTTCAAGAGCATTATTGCGGAGTTTTTTTCTTTGTTTTTCCAGAACGATGTTACGGTGCGCCTGCGTCCGTCGTACTTTCCGTTCGTGGAGCCCGGGTTTGAAGTGGACATGTCATGCGTGTTCTGTGGAGGGTCAGGATGCCGCGTGTGCAAAAAAACGGGATGGATTGAGGTGATGGGCGCCGGCATGGTGCATCCGAATGTGCTGAAAAATATGAATCTTGATCCAGCGGTATACCAAGGATTTGCGTTCGGCGGAGCGGCGGACCGGCTCACCATGATCCGCCACGGTATTGGCGACATCCGCATGTTCTGGAGCGGAGATATTCGGTTTTTAAGGCAATTTTCGTAGCATGAAATTCTCTTATTCCATTCTCAAGCAGCTGGTTCCGAGCATGAAGCTTTCTCCAAAAGAACTTGCCGAGCTTTTGACGATGAAAAGTTTTGAAACCGTGGTTGATCGGGAGTATGTGATTGATCCACTTATTCGGGCGGTGAAAATCGTGAAACTCGAGAAGCATCCCAATGCCGATCGGCTTCGTCTGGCGACCGTAACAGATGGAGAGAGCGAGGTGCGGGTCGTATGCGGCGCGCCGAACATTGCAACAGGCCAGGTGGTGCCGTATGCGCCTCCCGGTACGACGGTATATGGGGATGACGGATCCACGTTCGTGCTGCAAGAAGCTGTTATTCGCGGGGAGAAGAGCCCGGGCATGCTGAACTCGTTGCGCGAACTGGGCGTATCGGATAATCACGGCGGCATTGCCATTCTTCCGGAAGATACGCCGCTCGGATCCCGACTTGCGGACCACTTGCCAAGCGATACTATTCTGGATATTGATGTCCTGCCCGATCGGATTCATGATGCAAGCACGCATTACGGGATGGCGCGAGAGATTACGGCGCTCCTATCGGCGTCCATGCAAGAAGCAACAACCGTTTCGCTGCTTGCGGCATGGGGGCAGGTTGCGCCAATGGGGGAATTTAACGTCCCAGAGCATAATACCGGGCGTTCTTTGGCATTCGATCCGGATGCGCCGTCTCGGTATGCGGGTATTCCTATCAATCGAGAAGACGTGCGCGATATTCTGGGGAGGTTGAGATTTTTGGTGGATGCAACGGGAGATACATGGTATGTGACGCCTCCATCCGATCGCATCGATATCCTCGGTGAGCACAATCTGATTGATGAAGTGGTTCGCGTGTACGGTCTCGATGGAATCCCGTCCAAGAAATACGAGGGCGTCCGCCCGCTGCCGGTAACGGACAGCGTGTATTGGGAGCGGAATATTCGATCGCTTCTTGTTGAGCGGGGGTTCACAGAAACATACGGCTATTCGTTTGAGGATGAGCGGTTCGCAGCGCTTGTGGGAGCTGATCGGCATCCGCATGTGGAGTTGAAAAATCCCATGGCGCCGGAACTGAAGAAGCTGCGGTACTCCATGCTCCCGGGGCTGCTTGCCGCAATGGTAAAAAGCAGGGATGAAGTGCATCGCGATCGCAAGGAAAATGAACGGGCGCTGTTTGAAATCGGACGCGTATACCATCGGGGGGATGGCGGCATGGTCCCGGGCGTGATCGAGCGGAAAGTGGTTTCCGGAATATTGGTCGGCGATCAGTCGTCTTTGCAAGAAATCTTGGATGCCATTCGAGCGCTCTTCCGGATAGAGCCGGGGGAGATGATTGCATTGCCGGAGAGTAAACCCTTTGCCAAAGCGTTTCGGATGCAGTATGCCGGCGAGTTTTTTGGCATAACGTATGTATTGAGCGATGAATTATTGCAAAAAATAAAATACCGCTTGCCGCTCGCGGCGTTCGAGATAAGCTTTGCTGCACTCATGAAGCATGCGCCGGATGTTGAAATACCTGTTCGGACAATAGACGAAATTCGCGCGCAGAAGGATACCCCCTCGCAGTTTGTTGAACTTCCGAAATATCCAAGCGCTTTTCGGGATATCTCGCTTATTATCGACCCCATGCATCGCATCGATGCTGTCGAATCATTCATCGCAGAAAAGGGCGGACACATGGTTGCTGACGTAGATTTGTTCGACGAGTATACTCCCAAGACGGGCAATCGCAGCTTGGCATTCCATATCGAATACCGCGTGCCGGATCGCACCCTGACAGACAAGGAAGTAGACGAGGCACACAAAAAAATCGAGCACGCCCTGAAAAAGCAATTCGACGCGGAAATTCGGTAACGACGATAGGAGCTGCTATACTGATACTGTTTATCTTTTACCTTTTTCTATGAACGAAGAACCGCAAGGAGCGCCGCTCCCTATTAAGATTATTTCTATCTTGCTCATGATATTCGGCGTTGCCTGGATTGCTATAGCAGGCCTAACGCTTGCCTTTATAGGTATCCCCGGCCTTGCCCTCATAGCTGCCCTGCTTGGTGCCTCAATTATTGTAATCGCTATCGGATTGCGCAAGATGAAGCGATGGGCGTTGTATCTCTATACCGCAGGGGCTGTGCTGCAGACGACCAGTACGCTCAATAATATATTAGGATTGTTGAGGACGGAGGGTGTGCCAGTATCTGTGCTGTGGAAGGAAGGGGAAGTGATCGTATACCTGCTCTGGATAGTAGTTGACATAGCGATATTGGCATACCTTTGGAAAAACAAGCGGCTCTTTCGGTAGGGGGGTATAAGCGAAAAAGGGGCTGGCAATCTCGTGCCTTTTCTGGTACTGTTCATCTATTATTATGGCTAAGAAATCAGCATCTTCTTCATACGGCGCTTCAGCAATTACCGTCCTGGAGGGATTAGAGCCGGTCCGCAAGCGTCCCGGAATGTACATCGGCGGTACGGGGACCGATGGGCTGCACCATTTGATTTGGGAGGTCGTCGACAACTGCGTTGACGAAGCAATGGCCGGACATGCGACGCAAATAGAAGTGCGGCTATTGCCGGATAACGTGATTTCCGTAAAGGATGACGGGCGCGGTATTCCGGTTGAAAAACATTCCAAAACGAAGAAATCCACGCTGGAAACAGTACTTACGGTGCTGCATGCCGGAGGAAAATTCGGCGGGGAGGGGTATAAAGTATCCGGCGGATTGCACGGAGTGGGCGTATCGGTGGTGAACGCATTGTCGGAATGGCTGGAAGCGGAAGTGGAGCGCGACGGCGGAAAATTCGTGCAGAAATTCAAGCGCGGGGCGGCGCAAGGACCGGTCAAGAAAGTCGGACCGTCGAAAGGGACCGGAACGACGATTACCTTCAAAGCAGACAAGGAAATTTTCAAGGAAATAGATTACAACTGGACAAAAATTCTCCAGCATTTGCGCCAGCAGTCATACCTGACTCCGGGCGTGAAGATGCAGATCAGCGACGAGCGCGAAGCAGGGACGCAAAAGGCGTATACATTTTACTTTGAAGGAGGAATCGCATCGTATATTCACCAGTTGAACTTGGGCAAGGATGTGAAGAATGAAGAGATCTTCTATGCGAAGCGGGAGTTTGAGAACGACTTCATGGTGGAGATTGCGCTGCAATACACCGATGCGTATAACGATTCGATTCTGACGTTTGCAAACAACATTTATACGGTCGAAGGCGGAACGCATTTGACGGGGTTCCGCACAGCTTTGACGCGCAGCATCAATGATTACGCGCGCAAAAACGGTTTCCTGAAAGAGAAAGATGACAATCTGACGGCAGACGATGTAAACGAAGGACTCACGGCGATTGTCAGCGTAAAGCTTCGTGATCCGCAATTCGAAGGGCAAACAAAGGGGAAATTGGGAACGCCGGAAATGCGCACGATGGTAAATCAGACAATGGGGGAGGCGTTTTCCGTGTACTTGGAAGAGCATCCACGGGATGCCCGGTCAATTATCGAGAAGGTTGCGCTTGCGGCAAAGGCTCGTCTTGCTGCCCGCGCGGCGCGCGATACCGTGCTTCGCAAAGGAGCGCTCGACGGATTTGCGCTGCCAGGCAAGCTGGCGGATTGCTCGGAAAAAGATGCGGCAAAAAGCGAAATATTTATCGTAGAGGGAGATTCCGCAGGCGGTTCTTGTAAATCCGGTCGAGACCGCAAGTTCCAAGCTATTTTGCCATTACGAGGGAAAATCCTGAACGTGGAGCGAGCGCGTCTCGATAAAATGCTGGTCAATAACGAAATCAAGGCGCTCATTATCGCGATGGGCGCAGGCATCGGAGAGGAAATGGATATAAGCAAACTGCGCTATCACCGCATTATTATCGCGACCGATGCAGATGTGGACGGATCTCACATCCGTACGCTGCTGCTTACATTCTTTTTCCGCTACTTCCAGCCGGTTGTGGAAGGCGGGTACCTCTACATTGCACAGCCGCCGCTTTATAAGATAGAAAAAGGAAAAGCGCGGCACTACGTATATACCGACCAGGAAAAGGCGGGAGTGTTAAAGAAGTTCGGCGTGGCCGACGAAGAGCAGGCGGGAGGCGAAATCAAGATCCAGCGATACAAAGGTCTTGGAGAAATGAATCCGGAAGAATTGTGGGAAACCACCATGGATCCCGCGAATCGCGTGCTCAAGCAGGTAACGGTGGAGGATGCAGAAGAGGCGGACCGGGTGTTTGAAATCTTGATGGGGTCGGACGTCGCTCCGCGCAAGAAATGGATCCAGACGCACGCGAAAGCCGTGGAAAACCTGGATATCTAGGCAGCGCTCCAAAACCGGGGGTGACTATTTTATATATCCAGCTTTAAATAAATCCTGCAAAGTGTCTCTGTATGAAAATGCTATTTTTAATTCTTTTGCTTCACTATAGCTAAAAAATTTCCATTGAGACGCTTCTTCTTTTTGCAAAGTAATTTTACCAGACCATTTCCCGAGATAGACAAGTGAGAAATATCGTTTTCCATTATGTATACTTTCATAAAAGTTAAATTTATCTTGAGGAACAAAAATCAGCCCTACCTCTTCTCGGACTTCTCGAATGACAGTATCTTGAATAGTTTGGTCTGTTTCCTCAACTCCTCCTGAGGGGAATGTCCAATAACCTGGATATGCAGCAACTGCATCTGATCTTTTGATAAGCAATATTTTCCCATGTTCTATAATTGCTGCTGATCCCGCAATTTTTCCGAGGGGCATTGGTTTCATTATTTATGAGTATAGCTTATTTTCGAGATTATAAACTGACTTATTGAGGGAGAGTTGCATATTTTTACCATATCGTCTATAGTATCAACAACGGCCCTGAAGGGCTGTTTTAAGAACAAGGAATACGAGATCCATGGCAAAAGTCTTTAATGTAGCGTTCGTGAAAGAAGCTCGGGAGGAACTGAAAAAGGTTTCTTGGCCGTCTCGAGAGACTGCCGTGCGATATACGCTGATCGTTATTATCGGATCGCTTGTGGTCGGGATGATTGTCGGAGCGATGGATTATATTCTTTCCCTTTTGTTTAAAACATTTATTTTCTCATAACGAATTCCCATGGAGGAAAACGCACAACCGACGGATGGAAGAGGGTGGTATGTTCTCCACACCTATTCCGGATATGAAGACAACGTAGCCCGCAATTTGCGGCAGCGTATCGAGTCAATGGGCATGGAAGACAAGATTTTCCAGGTCATTGTTCCGCGCGAAAAAAAGATCCGCGTGAAGAACGGCAAGCGGCGAACCATCGAAGAGCGGCTGTTTCCCGGATACGTCATTGTGGAAATGATCGTTACGGAAGATTCCTGGTATGTGGTTCGCAATACGCCGAATGTGACCGGGTTTGTCGGCTCTGGCACCACGCCAACGCCCGTCTCGCAAGAAGAAATCAATCGGCTGCTTTCCCGCATGGGCGATGAAGAACCGAAGTACAAGATCGACGTTATCGAAGGAGATTCCGTGCGCATTATGGACGGACCGTTCAAGGAGTTCGAGGGCAAGATTTCGGAAGTCAATGACGCCAAGGGTACCGTGAAGGTGCTGGTCAACGTCTTCGGCCGAGAAACGCCCGTTGAACTTGACTTTTTGCAGGTAAAGAAGGAAGGTTAATAATCGAATCCTATGAAAGAAATTAAGACAATACTGAAGATCCAAATTCCGGGAGCAATGGCAACTCCGGCTCCTCCGGTAGGAACGGTGCTTGGTCCTCATGGCGTCAATCTGCAGGAATTCGTCACTCGATTTAACGACATGACCAAAGACATGAGGGGGGACATCGTTCCTGTGGAAGTGACGATTTACGCAGACCGGACGATGGACTTGAAACTGAAGACATCCCCTGCCGCAGAGCTTCTAAAGAAAGCCGCAGGCGTGGGAAAGGGGTCGTCAAGTTCCAAAATAGACAAAGTCGGCAAGGTAACGAAAGCTCAAGTGAAAGAAATTGCGGAAAAGAAGATGGTGGATTTATCCGCTCGAGACATTCCTTCCGCGATGAAAATTATCGAAGGGACCGCACGGTCCATGGGAATAACGGTTGAATAGCCTATGCGAAGCAAGACATACAAATCGGTCCGCGAGAAGGTTGGAGAGAATGCAATGGATGTGCCGGCAGCGGTAGCATTCCTCAAGGAGCATACGCGAAAAAGCTTTGATGAAACGGTAGAAGCGCATATTGCGCTTGGGGTCGATGCAAAGAAGTCCGACCAGATGGTTCGCGGGAGCGTCGTGTTGCCTCACGGCACGCCGAAGCAAAAACGCGTGATTGTGTTTACGTCAGATGCGGCCAAGCAGGAAGCTGCGAAACAAGCCGGAGCGGTTCGCGCCGGAGGAGAGGAGCTTATCGCTGACATTGAAAAGAACGGCATTGCGGATATCGATATCGCAATTGCGTCTCCGGATATGATGCCGAAAATCGCAAAGGTGGCAAAAGTACTCGGTCCGAAAGGTCTGATGCCGAATCCGAAAACAGGCACGGTTACGCCGGATGTTGCGGCCGCCGTTTCGGAACTTGCTGCAGGAAAGGTTTCTTTTAAAATGGACGTGCAAGGAAATATGCATGTCGCGATTGCAAAGGCAAGCTGGGAAGCTGACAAGATCGTTGAAAATACCCAAGCATTTATCGAAGCGGTGCGCGCAGCCCGGCCTTCGTCCCAGAAAGGAGAATTTCTCCGCAAGGTCGTGCTAAAGACCACCATGAGTCCCGCAGTACGGATTAGCCGGTAGCGCATGCTGATCAGTTTCGACGGACTCGATTCTTCCGGAAAAGCGACGCAGTCTCGCTTGCTGTACGAGCATCTTCAAAATCGCGGCATTCGAACAGAAAAGTTTTGCACGCCGGATTACACCACTCCTTCCGGGAAAGAACTGAAAATGCGTCTGCAAAACAAACTTGGCAATTGGCAACAAACCCCATGGCAGGAAAAAATGGGGTTTTTTGCTGCAAATCGAAAAGAGCACAAAGAAGAGGTGCAGCGCGCCCTGCAGGAAGGCGCGGTCGTGATATATGATCGATACGTGCCCAGCAGTATCGTGTTTATGATCGAAGAAGCCGCATCTGAAGAGGCGCGTCAGACGCGGGAAGAAGTGCGCCGCAAGGTGATGCAGCTGGAATACGAAGAAAACGGCATGCCGCAGGAAGATATTTCCATTTTTCTGGATATTCCGCCTTATATCGCAATTGATTTGTTAGAAGGAAGAAAGGTGCACAGAGGGGATGAAGATGAACAGACCGATCATATGCACGTGCAAGAAGCGCTGTATGCGGAATATATCCGTATCGCAGAGGAGTATCCTGAAAAGACGCTTCACATCCGATGCATGGAGGGGGACAGGCTGCGAGGAATACAGGAAATCGAATCGCTGGTCAGGCAAGAGTTGGCAGCACGGTTCCCGGAACATACTAACTATTTCCTATGAAAAGCAATCCGTTCATCGTACTCGAAGCCCTCGATGCCGGCGGTAGCCAGACGCAAACAGACTTGCTGTGCGCTCGGCTCACGCAAGAGGGGTATAAGCCCCACCAGTATCATTTTCCGCAGGAAGATGCCGCGACCGGTCGGGTCGTTTATGACAAGTTCTTGCTGTACAAGAACAAATATCCATTCAGTCGCCGCGAACAGGCGCTGTTGTATATCCAAGATTTTTATTCGAGACAAGAAGAAATGACCTCGCTGATCACCAGCGGATCCAGTCGCGATATCGTGGTGTCCGACCGCTATGCAACCAGCACAATGGCATATCAAACGATCGGATTGTCCGGCGCCAAGCGCAAGCAGATGCTCGATTGGATTACCTGGCTTTGTTACAAGGCAGCACCCGCATTGCCCAAGCCGGACAGGGTGCTGTTTTTGGACACTCCGGTCGCAATATCTCTGCAGCGACTCAAAGGAAAAAAGAAGGATTTCTTTGAAACGAAAGAAAAGCTATCCGCAATCCGCAGCAGCTACCTCAAGCTGGCTACAGAGCAGAAGTGGCACGTGTTCAATAGCGTGGATGAAAAAGGAAGACAGCGGACGCGAGAAGATCTGCACGCGGAAATCTGGGAAACGGTAAAAAAGTTTCTGTAGCGCGCATATGGAAACGAAGCTGGTATTTTGGGATTTTGACGGCGTGATTGCAAGCACGTTCGAGCAAGCATACGAAATTATTTCTCGTACGAATCCAGATCTTACGCGCGAAGAATACCGCAAGCGGTTTGAGGGGAATGTAAATGATACTATTTTCGAGACGAGTTCGGTGCGTGCGCGGGATTTTTTCGCAGCATACGAAAAAACCATTTTGCAAGGAGCGCTGATTCCGGGCATTGGCGATGTGATTCAAGTATGTGCAGATGCATATACCAACAGCATCGTATCATCCACGACGTCGGATCTGGTGGACGGCTATTTAACCCATCATCAGCTGAGGCAGTATTTTGCGGAAATTCTCGGCAATGATGTTGCGCACAGCAAAGTCGAAAAAATGCAATTGGCCTTTGAGAAGTATGCATCATCGAATGAGCATGCGGTATTCATCACCGATACCTTGGGAGATATCAGAGAGGCGAACAAGCTAGCTGTGCCAAGCATCGGCGTGCTGTGGGGGTTTCATGACAAGGAAACCTTGGAAAAAGGACGCCCTCATGCAATCGTCGAAACGCCGCAGGAGCTCATGAAAACGATAGAAGGCACGTTATCGAAAAGCTAACGGAGCTAAAAGCTAATCTCACCGCCCGCTGCTGCCGAAGCCGGAGTCTCCTCGCTCTGAGTCGTTTAATGCTGCAACTTCGGTAATGTTTGCCGGTTCGAATTTTTGAATGACGCACTGGATGATTTTGTCTCCGGCTTTAATTTTAAACGGCTCGCTGGTGGAATTCCATAGCACGACCTTCCATTCTCCGCGGTATCCGGAATCAATTACCCCTGCAAACCGGTGGATGCCTTTTGATCCCAGTCCAGAGCGATCCCACAAGAGGGCAACGTATCCGTCGGGGATAGCGCATGCGATGCCCGTCGTAAACATATGGCGCTCTCCGGGCGCGAGCGTGTAGCTTTCGTTCGTGTAAATATCGATTCCCGCATCGGTTGCATTTGCTTTTGTGGGAAGCGTTGCATCGGGAGAGAATTTTTTGACCTGAAATTCAATCATAGTTTAAAAGCTAACAGCCAGAAGCGAAAAGCTCAAGAAAGCCTACAGAATTTCTTTACCAATATCCGATTCTTTCGCTGCGTCTTGACCATGGTATTTTGCGCCGGGCTTCTCCGTATATGGCATTTCTGCGGGAGAGGAGAGCAGTTCGAATACCAGTTGGCAAATGCGCATTTTGGGATGCAGCACGATCGGCATCATGCCGATATTGGAAACCTCCATCGTGATGGATCCTTTGAACCCGGCATCGATATGCCCGGCTGTGGAGTGAATAACGAGCCCCAAGCGGCCCAGGCTGCTTCTGCCGTCGATTCGGGCGGATATATGAGACGGAAGCTCTACCCATTCCAAAATGGAAGCAAGAACGAATTCCCCAGGCTGAATAACGTACGGCTCTTTATTGCTGATCGTAACCTCCTCGGTCATGTTGTGGGTTGTTTTGGGGTCCGTAGGGTCGATATAGGGGAATTTGCGATGCTTGAATACGAGGAATTTGTACCCCAGGCGCAAGTCCAGACTGGAGGATCCCAGCTGCACATGCAGGTTCGGCTTCGGCCGGACGACGATTTCCTTCTTTCGGAGCGCTTCCTTGATATCTCGGTCTGATAGAATCATAGGTATCAAATAACGGTACTTGATAGGGCAGGGCGTGTAAAGCATACTTATTCCCATGAACTTGGTTCCCGTAATCGGCCTCGCCCCGCACCAGAGCAGAGCTCGGAGCAAGGGCTGCGTCGGGCGGCGTGGTTGGAATAAAGTAACTTTATTGGGATAAGGAAGTATGATGCGATTCATTCCTGTTATTGGACTTGAAATACACGTGCAATTGAAGACAAAGAGCAAAATGTTCTGCTCGTGCAAAAACGTGCTCGGGGATGCTGCGCCGAACACTTCCATTTGCCCGATTTGCATGGGGTATCCGGGAACGCTTCCGGTACCGAATGCGCAGGCGGTAGAGTGGATCCAGCTTGCGGGCGCCGCGCTCGGATGCGAATTGGCAACAGAGAGCAAATTCGATCGCAAAAGCTATTTCTATCCTGATTTGCCGAAAGGATATCAAATCAGCCAGTTTGATAAACCATTTTGCGGCAAGGGGGCGTTTCCGATTGTTGTCGACGGAAAAGAAAAGATGATCGGCATTACGCGGATCCATTTGGAAGAAGATGCGGCAAAGAATATGCATGCAAAAGGCAACAAGAGCACGCTGGTAGATTTTAATCGCGCCGGCACTCCGCTGATCGAAATCGTGACCGAACCGGATATTGCATCTCCCGAAGAGGCGAGAATATTTCTGCAGGAGCTTCAGCGCGTGATGCGCACGCTGGGCATATCCGATGCAGATATGGAAAAGGGGCAAATGCGCTGCGATGCGAATATTTCTCTGCGCCGCGAAGGGGAAACCGAATTGTATCCGAAGACGGAAGTAAAAAACGTCAATTCTTTTAAATTCGTGGAAAAGGCGCTGGCGTATGAAATAGAGCGGCAAACGCGCGCGTGGGAGAAGGGCGATGTGCCAAGCCATGCGACGCGCGGATGGAACAGCAAGGAATCAAAGACAACACTGCAGAGGACCAAGGAAGAAGCGGCCGATTATCGGTACTTTCCCGAACCGGACATTCCGCCGTTTTTCTTTTCCGAAGAAGAGCTGGCAGCCCGCGTAAAATCGCTGCCGGAGCTTCCATGGGAAGCGCGCCATCGGTTTATTCGTGAATATGGCGTATCGGCCCAGCAAGCGGAGCTCTTGATTGCCGAAAAGGCATTGGCAAGGCTGTTTGAAGATACGGTTTCAGAAATTGCGCAGATGGACAACGAGCGCGTGGATGTCGTGCCGGCAGACCAGAAGCGCCTTGTTCGCATCGCTACGAATATTATCTTGCAGGACATTCGTTCCATGCTGGATCAGGAGAGGGTTGATCAAGCGGAGATTCGAATTTCTGCGGAAAATCTTGCAGAGCTTGCAGCATTGCTTGAGCAAGGAAAAATCGGCAGTAATGCGATTGCCGCCATGGTGCGAGAGATGCAAAAAACGGGAGGAGACCCCGATGCGATTATGAGGAATCTCGGCCTGGAGCAGGTAAGCGATGCGGGAGCGCTCGATGCTATTATCCAAGAAGTCATCGCCGAAAATCCCGATGTGGTGGAAAAGATTCGGGCGGGAAAAGAGGCCGGGCTGCAGTTTTTGATGGGGCAGGTTATGGCGAAAACAAAAGGCAAGGCAAACCCCAGTGTTGTGCTCAACATGCTTCGCACAACGCTTAGCTTATAGCTTCGTTAGCTGCGTTAGCTTTGCACTTTGAGCTTGGGTGCGCACACCCAGCCAATATCGTCTCTTCGCTTCCACCATGACATTTGCCGGTGGGCGTAGCGCATATTCGATTGCACCATTTTCTCGGTGTCGCAGTGCTCTTTGTAGTTCATCGTGTGCAAGAGCTTGGATTGAGGATGATGCTGTTTCAGTGTTGCTATTTCGTCTTCTAATCCGCTCTCTACCATTTCTTCTGCCCGCTTTGCGATGCGTTTCCGGAGCGATTCCCAATCGGGGAATAAGCCGATCATGCAAGCATTCATGGGAGATGGCCGCTTGCTGCGAAGATCGGAAAATTTCTTTCCCGTGCTTTCCATGACCTCCAGTGCGCGGATGATGCGCCTGCGGTTGTGGGGCTCAATAAACTCTCGCGCATCCGGATCTTGTGCAAGCAGCATCTTGTATAAGTCATCGGCGGGTAATGATTCCAATGTGCGGCGAAGCGCATCGTTGGGCGCTACGTTCGGGATGGCATATCCGTCGATAATCGCGTCGATGTACAGCATGGTTCCTCCCGCAATAATCGGCACAAGGCCGCGGCTTCGGATGATCGCAATTGCGTGCGTTGCATCGCGAATGTAGTCGGAAAGGGTGTACGAAGTATCAGGCGAGGCGATATTGAGAAGGTAGTGGTCTATGCCTTCGATGGTATCGGGAGTATCGGCTGCGTGCACGGCCGTGCTCCATGCGCTTTCAGGTTTTGCCGTGCCGATATTCATACCTGCATACACTTGGCGGGAGTCGGCGGAAATAACAGCTCCGCCCATGCGGCGAGCCATATCGATTGCATATGCGGTTTTCCCCGATGCCGTCGGGCCGAGAACGGCAAAGATATCGTACTGTTCCATCAAGGAGATTCTAGCGATATACTGAGCCCATGTCCAAGTTGTTCTTGATTTCCATTATCGCCCTTGCAGTAGCGGGGGTGATAAGCGGCGTATTCGAAGTACGGGTGCATCCGGAGAAATTCGGAAATGCGTTTGCAGGAGCAAAGCAATTTATCGGTAGCAAGGATATTATCGCAAATAGCCAGTATTATGCTATAACATGGATGCGCAAGGCAGAGATAGCGGTGGCAGGGGATGAAGATGAAACATTTACTATATACATGAAGCATGTCGAAAAAGATGCGGAAGCGTTGAAGCAGGCCATCGACATGAACAAATCCCCGGGTGTTGTCGTGGCAAAAAGCCGTTTGCTCGATGAAAGCTTACAGCGCGCCAAGAGCGCCGTGGAGACCATTTCCGATGATGCCATGGCCCGTGTACGCGACCAGTGGGTGAAAGTTCTTTCGAGTGCGAACCAGCAGCTCGGGCGTCTCGCTGGAGTTGCGGGAGAGTACCAGCAATACAAAGAAGCGCTCGAAGGTATTGCGCCCGCACAGCAGGAAGAAGCATCGGATCCTACGCCTACCCCGGTTCCGCTGAAGTTTTGATTGTGCGAAAATCGCGCAATATTTCCTGCGCGTGGCGGTCAGGTTTGACCGTAGGATATGTTTTTGCAATAACGCCATCCGGCCCGATGAGATAGGTGATACGAAGCGTTCCTTCGTATTCCCGTCCGTACATCTTCTTCATGCCGATCGCTTCGTAAGCGCGGAGTATTGTTTGGTCGGGGTCGGAAAGCAAGGGGAATGGCAATGAAAATGCGCTTGCAAACCGTTCATGGCTTACCACGGAGTCGCGGCTCACTCCCAGTACCTGGAGGCCGGCTTCCTGGAACTGTGTCCAAGCATCCCGAATGGCGCATGCTTCTTTCGTGCATCCGGGCGTGTTGTCTTTCGGATAGAAGTACAGCATAAGCCACGAGCCTGCATAATTCGCGAGCGTATGCTCGTTGCCGAACTGGTCTTTCGCCAGAAAGCCAGGGGCTTTTGTTCCTTCCTGCAGCATACTTTGAGTATACAGCGGATATTTTCATTTCCCAGGTGTATTGTGCATGGTATGTGTAATGGATAATTTTCTCGCAGTTGAGCGAAAAGTGGGGTACAGTACACGTATGATCGTGGATAGGATATTGGAGTATTATGGATATGATTTAGGAGCTTATCCTGTCGCGGAGGATCGATGGATGACTGCTTTCAATGCTATATTCTTGTCTATTTATCCTATTTTACCACTGATCTTTGCATTGGTACCCTGGATATATTTCTATCTGCGGCGAGAAAAGCATTTGAAAAACAGGCAACAATTTACTAGAAAAATTATCATCATTTCAATAATTGGGTTACTGCTCGGCTTAGCAGCGCCTTATATTATTCTCATAATCGCAGCATCTCTCGCAGCCTATGGCGGGATATTATAAAAGATACATACTCACGCCGCTTCTCTTGTTTGTTCTGTTTCTCGTTGCAGCTCCGACGTCTGCGCAAATTATCGTCTTGCCGGAATTTTCGGAAAAAGACCCTGTGATCATTGTGCCCGGCATCGCCGGATCGTTTAATATACTAGCATTGTTTGCAGATAAATCTGGCGGCCAGTGGGGTCCGGTGCCGTTTCATAATATGTATGCAGGGCTGATTGCGCGGTTTGAAGCGGAGGGATATGTGCGCAATGAGACGCTGTATACGGCGTATTACGATTGGCGGCAGGGGAATGATGAGTCTGCCGCAGAATATTTGGCGCCGATTATTGCAGAAGCCAAAGAGAAAACAGGCAAGGTGGATATCGTGGCGCATAGCATGGGAGGGCTGCTCGTGCAGGCATACATGAACAGCGACATGTACCAGCCCGGAGAAATCGACCAGTTTATTATGCTGGGAACCCCGAACAAGGGAGCAAGCGCGGCATATTTGCCTTGGGAAGGCGGGGTGTTGCCAAGTACGTGGAGCGGACCAGCAAGGTTTTATATGAATTTCGTTCATGATTCTCTGAAAAATAAAAGAGATATCAATGATCCTCCTCCCAAATCCTACCGCCAAATATTTCCATCTCTCAAAGAGCTCTTGCCTACAGGAAATTTTCTTCAGAAAGGCGGCAGCAGTGAATCCTCCGGTGAGCGCAATACATTTCTCGAAAACTTGGCTGCAGTGCGGGTAGCCTGGTTGCCGGAGGGGATGTGAAAACGACAACAATCGCAGGTACGGAAACCAATACTCTGGGGGAGGTTGCAGTATCTGATAGTCGAACAAAAGAGGATGAGAATCTGGATAGGTGGCGGGACGGCCATCCGACAGAAGAAATACCTTCGCCAAATACGACGGAAGGCGATAGGACGGTGCTTTCTTCAAGTGCATTCCTGTTTGGGACAATCCAAGTGCCTGTCGAAAACGTACCGCACGATGCGCTTCCGGAATACGCGCAAGATGAAGTGCTCAAGGCGCTGGGCATTGCAATCGATAAGCCGAAGGCGTTCATCTACGAAGAGCCGGAGTGGCTGACCGGGTTTGTGGTGCTTTCGCCGGTTGATATTGTCATTATGGACAGTACGGGGAAAACAATTTCAAAAGATACAAACGATTTCGGAGATGATGCATACGTAGACGTGATATCTGAAACGGATGAGCACGAACCGAAGCTGGTGATTATAAAAAATCTTCCGAACGGAACGTATGTGGTCCATTTGACCGGAACGGGAACGGGCGAATATACGGTGATTGTAACGCAAACTGGCGGGGATGAGGCGGTGACGAAAACGCTGACCGGCACGACAACGCCGGGTAAAGAAGAATCGTTTACGGTAACAATCGCAGACGGCGAAGCGGTTATTTCGGAAATCCAGAACGATAATGGAGTGGGGCTTGCCCCGCAAAGCCCTGCCGCAGCGGGGCGAAGTGGGGAGAAAGACTGTTGCCCGGGCAAGGATCCGGTGGTAACAAAGCCGGTGAAGAAAGGCAAAGTGCTCGGAGCGACTGCGGGCAAGAGTATACAGCGAAGATATGTTCCGCTCGAAAAGCTCGGACCGCTCAATGATACGTTCTTTGCGGTCTATGGTCGGCAGCCGACATTTGAGGAATGGAAATACTGGGCGGATAGGTATTTGACCGATAAGCCGAGCTGGGAGCTGCTGAAAGGCACGATGCAGTGGTGGAAAAACAAGGGGATTTCGCTTCCGCCACCTCCGCCGTGGGTATAAAACGGTTTTATTGACAAATGCCGGGAATTCATTAAAGTGTTCTGTACCGATTGTTATTATTGTTCTTCTTTCGTAAACGGCAGCAAGTGTTAAGGCGAGTGAAGTGTCCATTCGTCCTTCTTGCCTTAGCTTGCTTGCCGGCCCTGGTTACCGGTGCAACGGTAACCAGGGCATCTTTTTTTATGCATAACCATGTGGATCCTGGCCTGTCCGTACCTCACCCGGCCTCTCCTTCGAAAGGAGAGGAGACGACGCGCGACACCCTTCTCCTTACGAAGGAGAAGGGAAGGGGATGAGGTTACTACGGTCTTGATTGTTTTGCGATCTGCTCGACAGCGTCTTCGAGTTTAAGCGGACCTTCGCCGAATAGTTTGCTGCGCAGCGAAACCGTACCGTCGGTCATTTCTTTCTTGCCTGCAATGATGAGTACGGGAATTTTTTGCGATGATGCGAGTTGAATCTTTTTCCCGATTCGCTCCGATGTAGTGTCGACGGTTACGCGGACATTTTTTTCCTTCAGCTGACTTGCGATCTGTTCGGCGTATTCGTGTATGTCTTCCGCAATCGGAAGCACGGCAACTTGGACAGGGGAGAGCCAGAGGGGGAGATTGCCGTTGGTGTGCTCGAGCAGCATGGCGATAAACCGCTCGAATGAGCCCAGAATTGCGCGGTGAATCATTACCGGCCGCTGACGGCTGCCGTCTTCGGCCGTGTATTCCAGTTCAAAGCGCTCTGGCATATTAAAGTCGAGCTGCGCCGTTGCCAGCTGCCACGTGCGGCCGAGGCTGTCTTGTGCGGTAAAGTCTATTTTCGGTCCGTAAAATGCCGCTTCTCCTTCTTGTTTTTCTACGTTGGAAAACCCTTCCGCGCTCAGTGCGTCGGCGAGGATCTGTTCCGCTTGCTGCCAAATTTCGTCGGAACCAAGGTATTTTTCCGGCGCATTCGGATCGCGCAGGGAAAGGCGGGCGGTCAGCTCAAAGTCGAATGCGCGGTAAAATTTCGTAATACTTTGCAGGATGCGGTTGATCTCTTCTTGAATTTGATCTTGCCGGCAAAATACGTGCCCGTCATCCTGGGTGATGGAGCGCACACGCGCCAGCCCCAAAAGCTCCCCGGCTTGTTCGTCGCGGTATACGGTTGTGATTTCTGAAAACCGAAGGGGCAAATCGCGGTAGCTGCGCAGCCTGCTCGCGTAGATTTGCGTATGGTGCGGGCAGTTCATCGGCTTGATGACAAAGTCATCGTCCTTGTGGCCTTTTACATGAAAAAGATCGTCTTTGAATTTATCCCAGTGGCCGGAGGTGTGGTACAGCTCGGGTTTTGTGATGTGGGGTATCCATACGCGTTCATATCCAAGCGGTTCGATAATGGACTGGAGGAAGTTTTCCAGTTCGCGACGGATAACGGTGCCCTTGGGGGTAAACAAGGGAAGGCCCGGGCCGATGTGGTCCGAAAATGTAAACAAGTCGAGATCGTATCCGAGCTTGCGATGGTCCGGTTGGGGCGAGGTATCTGCCATGGTGTTATTGATACCACAGAACGGTGTGGGAGCGAAAGGGGGTATTTATGGCTGTATACAGTGAAAAAAATATATTGACTGTTGACAAGGTGCAAAAGGGGAGTATAGTATAGCCGGTTCTTTTCATCGTGAAGTAGTTTGCCAGCGTGGCAGGTAGTTGTACGGCCCTCTAGAGGATGTTTTTGAAAGGATTGTTATGACGACGAGTATGATGCTTGGGAAAGTTCTGCCTCAGGAAGAAAAAGTGAAGATTCCACTCGAGGCAGAATCGGCACGGAGGTGGGTGGAGTTGATCGAACGCTGCAACTTCGGCGGGTTGTCGCCGGGGTTGTTGGGGCGCGTCGATTCATTCGTTCCGTATCGGGGCTTGGTCGTCGAAGATGTCGAGTTCGACGACTTCGGCAAGATGATGACTTGTCAAGACGTACTCACTCGTCAAAAGCTCGACGGCAAGAAGTCGCTCTCGCCGCAAGGGCTGTTGGAGTGGTACGCGCTTGCGCCGCGGGAGCAATCGCTCGACCGGCTTCCGTTGATAAGCCCGGAACCAATTTTGGTTGAGGGTAACAGGAAGTACGTAATATGCATTTATCGCGGTGCCGTCGGACGCGTCCAGTTGTCTCTCGACGACTACAATGACGTGTGCCTGTCAGGATGCCGCTTTCCGTACATTCGATAATCGTTGATATTCGCTTCTGTAGCACATCGCTGCAGAAGCGTTTTCATTTACGATGCGTCCGCCACGCTAATATCGATTTGGTCGGTGCGAGAGGGGACGGAAGCAACCCAAAAGGGGCGGAAGGAAACATCGACCGATCCAATCGTAGAGGAAGCGAGGAAGCGTTCAATCACTTCTTCTTTTGAAAGTCCCGACAAATTTTCGCTGGCAAGTTCTCCGGCGCCGATCTTTTTCGCATACGTTCCGGTAAGAGATGCCGCAATGCGGGCTTGGCCTTTTGTCCAATCGGTTTGGGCGATTTCGACAGCGAACGATTCGGGATCATACGAGACGAATTCTTCGTCCGGCGCTACCGATGCCCGAAGCGCAAGCGTCATGAGGCTGATGAGGTCATGGATGTCTATGACGAATCCGCGCGCATGCACGGTCGCATTCGCGCTATAGCGTACCGATCGGCTGCCTGGAGCGGCGGATACGGATTGGGAGATGACTTCTACATTTACCAAATCGGATCGGATGGGCGCTCCTCCCGCCTTGGCGGTAAGCTTGGAAGCGGCGTCTTGCTTTGCCTGCTCAAGAACCGCCTGCCTTGCTGCCGCGATTGCTTCCTCGGTAATTTCCGTATTGGTGGACTGTCCGCCGGAGAAAGGGGCGGTACTTTCGGCATACACGGCTTCCTGCATGCCTTGGGAAAATTTATCGATCACGAATCGTCCCGGCGGCACATCTCCTGCGGGACCTTTTTCTTTCGCGGTGACAGGCATTTCAAGCGTGCCATGCGGAGGAATCACCGCTTGCTTGTCGGTAAGGAACTGTACGCCGGATTCTCCATGGCGCATGTGGGTATGAGGAAGCAGGCGAGTCTCTTCATCGAGCGTATTGGTAAAGGTGATAACTCCTTTGGCGTAGTCCTCAACGATTGCTCCGCCCGTGTTCTCGAATGTTTTTGTGACGGATATTTCTTCCTCCACGACGTTCGCCGGGAGAATAAAACGTACGTAGTCGGGCGCTGCCAAATCTTTTTCGAGCAAAATATCTTTTGTTACTTGTTTGGTTTCCGTTTTCGGGTGGACGGTAATCGACGCCCTAGGGAGGAGCGTGGATGCGGTAAGCGCCGCGGCGCCGCCAAACAGCAGAATGACGATCAGGAGAATTCCTCGGGCGGGAAGCGCGAAATGAGTCGGCATATCTACGCTTTATATCGTATCGCTTGGGTTCCGACTATAGCTGCAATGGCAGTAGTCGTTTCATCATTCTGAGCGATTTTATACGGAGTGGATATCATGGTGGAAGCTCCGCCGCGGACTATGGCGAGAACAACCGGAAGCGAGTCGGTCTCCGTGTGAAGTTTGGCAAGGGTTTGCCGGAGGCGTTCCAGCGTTTCTCGATTCGTGGATGGTGAAAGGGAAAGCAGGACGGCTTTGCGGACACCTCCAGCCGCGGCGCGCTGCACGACAGGCTTTTCGGATGCGGCGGAGTCTTTGGTAAGGGGTTTGACCGCGTTTGCGAGCAGCTTTGTTTCCCCGTCTTTGTCGGAGAGCACCCCGTCGACGATAACGCGGGCGCCGTCGGTCCATAGATCGCTTGTTTGGGCAAGGGTCTTGGGAAAGACGAGTACTTCCATGCTGTGTGACAAGTCTTCTATGAGCACAAACAGCATCGGCTGTCCGCTTTTTGTAATGATTTTTTTCATTCTGCTGATCACTCCCGCGATACGGACAGGGGTTTGGTCCTTGCCTCCGATAATGGAAGAAATCGGATGTGCGATTTTGGGAAGGATGCTGCGAAATTCCGTAAGCGGATGCTCTGATACGTACAGTCCGAGCAATTCTTTTTCCCACGCAAGGCGATCCTCCTGCGCTGCCGCAGGAACCTCCGAGAGCGTTATTCTGGGCTCTGCAAGGGGAGCCGCGGCACCGCTGCCAAACAGCCCTTGCTGTCCTTGGTCGGTTTTGCGATGCAGCGCACGATTGAAGTCCAGAAGCGCATCGGTATGGGTGATCACATAATTGCGTTCCGCAACGCAGTCGAATGCGCCTGCCTTCGCCAGGCTCTCAACGGATTTCTTGTTAAAATCCTTCGCGTTCACTCTTCGGAAAATATCCAGCAAATCCTTGTATGGTCCGCGCGCGTTGCGTTCCTGGATAATCGCCTCAATCGCGTTATGGCCGACATTTTTGATTGCGGAAAGTCCGAACCGGATTCCCGAAGCGTTTTCTTTTGTGGTAACAACCGTAAAGTCTTCTTCGCTTTCGTTGATGTCCGGCGGAAGGATGGGGATGTCTTGCGCCATTGCATCCGCAACTTCGATAGCTTGCCGATCCGTATTGCCTTCGTCGCATGTCAGGAGCCCCGCCATGAATTCCGCGGGATAGTTTGCTTTTAGGTACGCCGTTTGATACGCGATCATTGCATAGCATGCCGCATGGGCGCGATTAAATCCGTACCGCGCGAACGGTTCAATGAAGTCCCAGACTGCCTCCGCGGTGCTCTGGCTGACCTTTTGGGTTTCTATTGCCCCCTGGATGAACTTTTGCCGCTGTTCATCGAGCAGCTCTTTAATCTTTTTTCCTACCGCTTTGCGCAAGATGTCCGCCTGCGCGTACGTAAAGCCGGAAAATTGCCGGGCGATTTGCAGCACCTGGTCTTGAGTAACGATAACGCCGTACGTTTTTTCGAGGATCGGCTGGAGGGTCGGATGGATGTAGGAAATCTTTTTCTTGCCATGTTTTGCAGCGATGAAGTCGGGAATGGAATCCATGGGACCGGGCCGGTAGAGCGCCACCATGGAAATAATGTCTTCGAATTCTGTGGGTTTGAGTTCTTTTAAGTAGCGCCGCATGCCGGAGGATTCCAACTGGAATACGCCGACCGTTTTTGCCTCTTGCAGAAGAGCATAGGTTTTTGCATCGTCCATGGGTAGGCTTTCCAGATCGATATCTACGCCATGGCGCTTCTTGATAATCGCAAGGGCCTTTTGAATTACAGTAAGGTTTTTTAGCCCCAAAAAGTCCATTTTCAGCAATCCGAGGGATTCGACTGCGGACATGGCATATTGGGTGACGGTGTCCTTTGTTCCTTCGGACGTACTGGAAAGCTGGAGCGGAACGTATTCCGTAAGTGGAAGGTCGGTGATAACGACTGCGGCAGCATGGGTACTCGCATGCCTGCAGACGCCTTCTAGCTTCTTTGCGGTATCGATGAGTTTCTTTGCCTGCGGGTCGTTATCGTACATATCTTTTAATTCGCCGCCTTGCGAGAGTGCTTGCTCAAACGTCGTAAACGGAGGGATGGCTTTTGCAATCGTGTCGCAGAAGGTATACGGAAACCCGAGCGCGCGGCCTGCGTCTCGCACGGCCGCCCGCGCAGCCATCGTACCGAACGTGATAATTTGCGATACGTGTTCTTGGCCGTATTTTTCCCGGACGTAATCGATGACCTCGCCCCGCCTGTCATCGGCGAAGTCCAAATCGATATCGGGCATGGATACGCGTTCGGGATTCAAAAATCGCTCGAACAGCAAGTCGTACTTGAGCGGATCGACGTTGGTAATATTGGTCAGGTAGGACACAAAACTTCCCGCGGCGCTTCCGCGCCCCGGTCCCACCAAGATGCCGCGCCGCTTTGCTTCGTTGACGAAATCCGAAACAATCAAGAAATACGAGGAAAATCCTGTCTGAGCGATGACTTGCAGCTCATAGTCGAGCCGCTCTTTTGCCCCTTCTGGTACTTGGTCTTGGTATCGCTCCATGAGGCCTTTTTCGCATAATTCCCGAAGCGCTTCTTCGGGGGTGACGCTCTTGGGGAGCGGGAAGCGGGGGAGTTTGTTTTTCCCGAATTCAAACTCCACATTGCACATGTCGGCAATTTTCTGTGTGTTATCGACAGCTTCGGGATAGTCTTTCCATACTTCTTTTACTTCTTCGGGGCTTTTCAGGGAAAAGTCTTCTCCCAGCATGCACATGCGATCTTTTTCATGAACCGTGGTGCCTGTCTGGACGCAGATCAATACGTCTTGCGCTTCCGCGTCTTCCGGATGGATGTAGTGGCTGTCTGCCGTTGCCGCCAGCGAAATATTGTATTTTTTCGCATACGAAATGAGCGCGGCATTGAGCTGGACCTGTTCGGGCAAGCTGGGGTGGTGCTGCACTTCCAGATAAAAGCGGTCTTTTCCGAACCGTTCGATATGCCATTCAATGAGTCGCTTCGCATCATCGGGGCGTTTTTCCAGGATTGCTTTTGAAATGTCGCCATTGAGGCATCCCGAGAGGACGATAATGCCTTCCGAATGCTGTTCCAGCAAATCGTAATCAATCCGCGGCTTGTAGTAGTATCCGTCAAGAAATGCCTTTGTAGACAGTTGAATAAGATTTTTATACCCGGCGTTATTCATTGCGATCAAGCCGAGGTGGCGCGGGTTTCCATCCACTTTGCCTCGCTTTTTATCATGTCCGTTGGGCGCAAGATACCCCTCCATGCCGATAATCGGCTTGATGCCCGCCTGTTGCGCCGCTTGGACGAATTCGATCACGCCATACATGGAGCCGTGGTCGGTAATAGCGAGAGAATTCATGCCCAACTCCCGGGCTCGCGACACCAGCGCATCGACTTTCCCTAATCCGTCAAGGAGGGAGTAATGGGAATGTACGTGCAGGTGGGTAAAGTCGTTCATGGACTTTTTAGTATACCGCATGTGGTATCATATATGCACGATGAGCATGCATAGGGCCATGAAGAAGACGGCGTACGCGACAGGGTTTTTTCTCGTCGTTGCACTCCTTCTCTTTGGCATTATTGCTCCGTTTTTTCGCAAAGCTCCGGTTGTGCCCGCGCCGACGCCGGCAACCCAGGCATATTTGCCGATCAGCATTGAGGGGGTTGTTGTGGTGCCCCATATTGAGAACCCCGGCCCGAGAGGAAAAACAATTGACGTGGTGGGGAGGGTAAAGAACCAGAATGCTCGCGCGGGCGTCGCGTCGTATCCGGTGAAGATTCTCGTAAAAAGCCCATCAGGTTCGGTTATTTCGACTGTGGAGCAGAATATCTATGTGCTGCCGGGAGGACTGCAGTATATGGCTGCGCTTGATATTCCCATTCCCGCGGATCAGCAGTTCGGGAGCGTCTCGATAGAAACGCCCAATGCCGTGACATTTACCGTGCTTGCGGAGAGTGCGACGCTTCCGAATTTCGGCGTATTCTTGCGCGATCGTTCGCAGTTTGAGTCAGGATCCCAACACATCGAACAGCAGACCGGGATTGTCACGAATAATTCTACATTCGACTGGGAGCGCGTTGAGGTAACCGGGGTTGCCCTGGATGGAGAGGGGAACATTGTCGGAGTGGGCAAAACATTTGTAGGAAGGCTGATCGTCGGTGAACAAAGGGAATTTACGATTCAGTGGCCGTATCCTCAAGCTGCCACCCAGCGCGTCATCGCCATCGCGACAACAAATATCTATAGCCCGGAGAATGCCGTCCACATCATTGGCGACCCCAGCCGGCTTCGGTAGGCTTGTTGTATGAATTGGCGGCGTATTTTTGCTTCGGCCGACTACGTGCTTATGAGCTGCGCGCTCTTGCTATCCGGTATTGGGCTCGCGATGCTGGCTTCTTCCGCGAATACCACGACTGCGGCAGTGTCTCCGCTCTTGTATCGGCAGGCAATCGCGCTCGGAGCGGGGGCGCTGCTCTTTCTGTGCGCGATGAAAATTCCGTACCATACGTGGAAGCGGCTTGCTCCGTGGATGTTCGGGGGTGGGGTTATCGTACAAGTTGTTTTGCTGTTTACCGGGCGGTTGATCCGGGGGACGGTGAGCCGGTTGGATTTTTTCGGATTCCAGATCCAGCCATCGGAGTTCGTGAAAGTGGCGCTCGTGCTCATGGTCGCATGGGTGCTTGCAAGGCAGAAGCGAGTAGGGGCAAGGGGCGTGCTGATAAGCGGCGCAATCATGCTGCTTCCCGTTGTACTCGTGCTTCGGGAGCCGGATTTCGGCATGGCATCCGTGATGATTGCGTCATGGGCGGGAATGCTTTTCGTGTTTGGATTGCCATGGAGGACGGTTGGCCTGTTGGCTTTGTTGGGAGCAGTACTGTTCGGGACTGCATGGCAGACCGCGTTGCTTCCATACCAAAAAGAGAGAATTCTCACATTTTTAAATCCCACCGCGGATCCATTGCGGTCGGGGTATAACGTTACCCAGTCGATTATTGCGCTCGGGTCCGGTCAGCTGCTTGGGAGGGGGTTGGGCCATGGTCCACAATCGCAGCTAAAGTTTCTCCCCGAGCGCCATACCGACTTTATTTTTGCCAGTGTCGGAGAAGAGCTGGGATTTCTCGGAATTGCGCTCGTTACGATCCTCTACGGCATTATGCTGGGGAGGATTATCGTTCTTGTGCGGTCAGTGAATGATCCGTTTGGCCAAATGGTAGCGACCGGCGCCTTCTTTGTTTTTATCGTTGGCTTTACGGTAAATGCCGGAATGAATATGGGATTGCTGCCAGTGACCGGCATCCCGCTTCCGCTCATCAGCTATGGCGGATCCAACCTGGTTACCTCATGCTTTTTGTTGGGGCTGGTGGAATCGGTAAAGGTACATAGCAAGTTCTTATCAAGCGCCCCGATGGAGCTGTCTACCTTTACATAGAGCCACAAAAAGGAACAATATTTGTGTTCAAAAAAGCAAAAATAAAATTGACAGAAGGTAAAAATTAGACTATCATTAAGAGCATAACAAGAGCACCCTATGGAATTCGACGAAAATGTACACTTTGTATCTCGATGCCCCTTCTGCAGCGCGGAGTATGACTTAGACGGTGCGCGGGTCATTGGAGAAGAGGAGGATGCAACGGTGGTATACGTAACGTGCTCTAAATGCGAAAGCTCAATCGTGGCGATGGTGGCAATGACCGGCTTGGGGATTGTCAGCCTTGGATTGGTAACGGATATGACGGCAGAGGATACCAAGCGATTTTTCGGAGGCAAAGAAGTTACGAGCGATGAGCTGCTTTCCATCTACACGTTACTGAAAGAAGACCAAAACGCCATTCGGGCATTGACACAAAGAACATAACGCACTACGCTTTATGTTCATATGGCAGCAGGACTTACATTAGCTGTGGGAGCACGCTCCGGACACCCCGGAGCGGTTCGTCGTGCCGGAAATATTCCCGCTGTATTGTATGGCCGGGGAATTGAGCCGCAGCACGTAGAGGTGGAATATCGGAAATTCCAGAAGCTCTTTTCCGAATCGGGATACACCACGATGATTACGCTTTCTGTGGAAGGCAAGGATAATCGACCTGTCTTTATTCGAGATGTGCAATTTCACCCGTTGAAAAATACGATTACTCACATCGACTTTTATCAGGTTCGAATGGATGAAGCCATCCGCGCGAATGTTCCTATCCGGTTTGTAGGGGAGTCTCCTGCGGTGAAGGATTTGGCCGGAACGTTTGTCCGAAGCATAGACGAGCTCGAAGTGGAGGCGTTGCCGCAAGATTTGCCGCACGATATTGAAGTGGATATTTCATCGCTCGTGGACTTTGAATCAGTAATCCATGTGAAAGATATTGCGCTTCCCAAGGGAGTGACGACCGATCGGGATGGCGAAGAAGTTGTTGCGCTCGTACAGCCTCCGCGGTCAGAAGAAGAGCTTGAGGCGCTTTCCGAAGAAGTGAAGGAAGACGTGGAAAACGTTGAAGGAGTGAAAGAGGAAGCTCTCGCTGAAGCCGGTGCCGAAGGAGAAGCGAAAGAGCCGGAAGAAAACCAAGGAGAATAGCAGCGCGGTTACGCCGTGATGATTGTGCCGCCGGTCGTTTCGATGATTGACGGTATGGGAAGCGATGTAATCTGCTGAACGAATGCTTGTCCGTCCGATCCGCCGTCGAGCGCGATTGCCGGCTCGAAGAGTAAGCCGCGGGACTCTATTGTGTCCCCGGCTTTTTGCAATTCGTCGGTGGGGACATACGGAGGATTGCTGACGATGAGATCTACAACGCGGCCATTGAGCGGATGATGCATGTCTCCCTCGAGGAATTCTATGCGATCTTCTACTCCATGTGCGCGAGCGTTTTGCCGTGCAACGGCGAGCGCTGCGCTTGATATGTCTGTTGCAATCAAAGAAGCGGATGGGTATTCCAGCGCGAGCGTTATTGCAATAACGCCGCTGCCCGTGCCGATATCCGCAATTGCGATATTGGGGCTTTGATGTTGCTTGGCGTAGGCAAGCGCTTGCCGAATCAATTCTTCGGTTTCCGGGCGGGGAATGAGCGTGTCAGGGGTGACGAGGAATGTTCGGCCGTAAAATTCCGCTTCTCCTAAAATGTATGCCAACGGCATGCCGGATGCACGCAGTGCAGTCATGTGCCGGATTTGGCGCAGGGACTGGTCATCGAGGGGATCTTCTCCGTGAGCGAGCAGGAAGCTCGCGTCGCGTTTTTTCGTTACTGCAAGCAAGATGCGCTCCGCATCCAAGTGTGGGGCGTCGGAATGGTCCTTTACGCTGTGAATAATGTATGCCGCTGCGGTTTGAATCGTATAAGCCATATGCGCGTCATACTGCATCGCGAAGCCGCTGTTCGCGGTCTTTTGCCTGCAAGCTTTCAATGATAGGACCGAGTCCGCCCTCCATGACGCTTGCGATATTGCTCCAAGATTCCTTAATGCGGTGGTCGGTGATACGGTCTTGGGGGAAGTTGTAGGTCCGGATTTTTTCCGACCTATCTCCGGTTCCGATTTGAGATTTCCGCTCTTGCGCCTCCTTTGCATGGCGGGCTTCTTCTTGTGCAGCAAGCAGCCGCGCGCGCAGAAGGCTCATGGCCATTTCCCGGTTTTTGTGCTGGCTGCGTTCCTGCTGGCAGGCAACCACCGTGCCGGTCGGAATATGTGTGATGCGGATTGCCGAGCTGGTTTTGTTGACATGCTGCCCCCCTGCGCCGCTTGCCCGATAGGTATCGATACGCAAGTCTTCCGGACGGATAACGACATCTTGCTCTTCTGCCCGGGGAAGAATAGCGACCGTAACGGTCGAGGTGTGCGTGCGCCCCATTTTTTCCGTTTCCGGAATGCGCTGAACCCGGTGCACACCACTTTCGTATTTTAAGTGTCCGTACACTTCCTCACCGGATATTTCGATTGTTCCTTCGTCGATAGAAGAAACGCGCCAGCCGCGCTCCTCCGCATAGCGGATATATGCGCGGAGCAGCTCTTGCGCGAACAGCGATGCCTCTTGTCCGCCGGCGCCCGCGCGGATTTCCATGATAATATCGCGGCTGTTGAGCGGATCTTCGGGGATCAAAAGCTCTTCCAGCTTGCGCTCAGCCTGCGCCTTCGCCTCCGCCAGGCGCTCGGATTCTTCTTCCGCAAGCGCGCGGATATCCAATTCCGGAGACGAGAGAAGCGTACTATTTTCCGCGAACTCTTTTTCGATGCGGGTGATGTCATCGATAGCGGCCAGGGTGTCTTTTGCCCGGCGCAGCTGATGCGTAATGTCTTTTAAGATGCTCGGCTGCTTGACGAGCGATATATCCGCAAGGCGTTCGGAAAGAGAGTCGATATGTGCGACAAGGTCTTCTCGGGATGGGAGTACCATAGGGGCCCGGTCCGGGGCAAAAATCTACTTTGAAATACGGACTTCTTGATTCGATCCGTCTTTCTTTTTCGCGCGGGTTTTCTTGGGTTTCTTGGTTTGAAGCTTTTGTTGCAGAGCTTCTGCTTCTTCTTGCCGTTTGCGGAACTTGTCGACCCGTCCTGCCACGTCAACGAGCTTTTGTTTTCCGGTATAGAACGGATGGCATGCGGAGCATACCTCGACAGAAAGGGACTTCATCGTGGACCCCGTTTCAAAGGAATTGCCGCATGCGCAGGCAACCTTGATCTTTTCGTGATATGGAGGATGGATATCTGGCTTCATAGGAATGTTCAAAAGTATACAAAATGTCCTTGATTTTTGCAAGCATGTCCGGTATGATCAACTCTATTCTTTTTAATTATTAATTTCACACCCGGAGCCACATTTGGAGCCCAAGAGGGGTTTCTTCTCCTCTTTACCTTACGCGAAGCTAAAAAAGGATCGCTGACGTAGAGCCACGAGAAATCCGTTCCACTAGAAGCCCGGGGAGGAACAAGGAGTAACTATACTATGTCACCAACAGCAACAAAGAAGAAACAAGAGGGGGGAGCGCCTGCTACAGACCTTTCCGGCATTATTCCGGATGTAGTAGCAATGCTCGAATCCGGCGCTCATTTTGGGCACGAGAAGAGCAAGCGAAACCCGAAAATGGAACAATACATTTACATGCATCGCAGCCGTATCGCCATTATCGATCTGAACCATACGCGGGACGGACTAGTAAAGGCAGCGCAGTTCGCATACGAGGTAGCTTCCAAGCCGAACGGAGAAATTCTCTTTGTCGGCACCAAGCGGCAAGCTCGCAATATCGTGAGAAAATATGCCGAGGCGGTAAATATGCCGTACATCACGAAACGATGGCTGGGCGGAACGCTGACGAATTTCTCCACGATTCAAAAGAGCATAGAAAAACTCGATGAACTCAAACGGATGGAAGAATCGAAGCAGACAGCGACACTCACGAAAAAGGAGCGCGCCGTACGCCAAAAAGAAATTGAGCGCTTGGAAGGGGTTCTGGAGGGGATGAAGTCATTAAAGTCCCTGCCGGCAGCAATATTCGTTGCGGGGGCTCACGATGAACGCATTGCGGTGAAAGAGGCGGTTCGTACGAACATTCCCGTCATCGGTATTGCGGACACGAACGCGGATCCCCACATGCTGACATGCCCCATTCCCGCAAACGACGACGCGATTCGATCGATTGAGCTTGTCACGAAAGTGATTGCGCAGGCAATCGCGAAAGCAAAAGGCATTGACCTTGCGGTATAATAGATACAACACCAAAGCACTTAGAACTTAGAACAACAATTATGATCACAATGGAACAAATTAAAGAACTGCGGAGCCGGACTGGCGCCGGAGTTGTGGACGCAAAGCAGGCGCTCACGGAATCTTCCGGAGACGTCGAGAAGGCGATTACCTGGCTTCGAGAAAAGGGAAAGGCGACGGTTGCCAAGAAGTCCAGCCGCGAAACGAACGAGGGCATCGTAGGATACTACATCCATAGCAATAAGAAGCTCGGCGTTCTCGTCTCCTTGGTATGCGAGACGGATTTTGTGGCGCGCAATGAGAAATTCCAAGAGCTTGCGCAAAACATCGCGATGCACATCGCCGCAAGCGATCCGCTCGTCGTACGTCCGGAAGATGTTTCCGAAGAAGAGGTGGAAAAGGAGCGTCAATTCGCGCTTAAGCAGCTCGAGCAAGAAGGAAAGCCCGCGGAAATTCGGGAAAAAATCGTTGAGGGCAAACTGAAGAAGTTCCGAGAAGAGCGCGCGCTCATGACCCAGCCATACATTAAAAATCCCAAGCAGACGATCGCGGAGTTGATCACGGAATCAGTTCAAGAAATCGGAGAAAATATCTCAGTAAAGGAATTTACTCGCCTGAGCATCTAAAAAAGGGGATAAGTCGGGGCAAGTACTCTTGGCGAGAAGTGCCCCAATTGGTACGATATGCACAGGCCTCATGTTATACGATGTATTACCACCGCTAGTACTGTTCATATCCTTTGGGGGTATCATCGCACTCGTATCTCGGGTGATCATGAGAATGAAGCATGTACAGTTTTCCCGGGAGCTCCAAGCGGAAGCCGTTTCGGCAAAGCCAATTCATGAAAATTCTCTTTTGCGGCCAAACCGCAAAGGCGTTTCTGTTGCAAAGAATCGGATTTCTCACATGGTAACAAGCGCGCGGCAGGGAGTCGTTGCAATGAAAGACAGGAGAGAGGCGCGAAAACGCGAAAAGGAAGAGCAGGCAATGCAACCGGTGAAGAGTGTAGCAAAAACGCTCGAGAGCGCTACTCTGCCAGCTCCTGCCGCGCAACCCGGCATCGCCGTTCCCAATCGAAAAATCCAGCTTCCGGAATTTGGATTTCAGGATAAAGTCGCCATGCTCGCGCAAAAAGGGAAGCGAGGAATTTCAGTCTTGCAGAAAGGGATTGCAAACCGAATGCCGGACGTTCAAAAGCTGAAAGAGAAAATGCCGGTACGCGTAACGCTTGAAGATGAACCGAAGCCGAAGTCCAGTCCGATGATCCGGCTTGTTCGCCATAGCGAACCTGTGACGCAGGAGGAAGAGCAAGCAAAAGACCAACAATCGGTGAAAAAGAATGGCATCATGTCCCATATGCTCCGTCGCGATACGGAAAAAACTCCGAACGAAAAAGCCGCAGATGCGATAGAAAAGAAGCAGTACGAGCAGGCGGAAGATATTTTGATTGCTCACATTATGAAGCATTCTTCCGATACGGATGCATATATGATGCTCGGGCGCGCCGCAATCGGAAAAGAAGCGTGGGAAGAGGCCATCGAGATATTCCAGCAGGTTATTAAACTCGACAGCACGATTGTTGACGCATATGCAGAGCTCGGACATGCCGCGCTCAATGCGGGGAAGTTCACGCTGGCAATCCAATCGCTCCAGCATGCTCGCGATATGGACGCGAAGAATATCCGCATCCGAGAGGAGTTGCTGTTTATCGCGCGCCGCATGGATAACAAGGTGGTGGAAAAGGGCGTGTTGGAAGAGCTTGCAGAGCTCAAGCAGGAAGCATAAAATGCCCGTCCTTGCATACACGCCCTCTGTCGTATCATGGCGCTTGATAGCCTGCAAGAAAAAGGGGTATGGTAAAGACCGGAAGGGTCACACGCACATTCTCAACTTGGGGGGAGGAAAGAATGGCAAGATATCCAGTGGCGACGTTTGGCGAATTTTTCGATACGTCATACAGAAGGGCAATGCCGGAGGGGCAGTGGCTGCTCTACGAGTGGCAAAAACGCCTCCTTGTGTATAACAAGGATTGGCTGCCGAAGCTGATGCGCATGACGCTTGCGGAAGATTTGGTATGGTCCTTTTATTGTGATGTCGCGTCCTTGAGCAAGCTTCGGGTTAAGGAGTGCAAAGGGAAAGCACGCAAAGACGCGCAGAAAAGCGGAACGGAGCTTCTGTGGGAAATTCGGCGGATTGCGCGCTCGTTCGGCGTACCGATCAATTGGGACTTGGCCGCCCCGAAGCCTGCATGGGAAACAGTCCATGCGGGGTAGAGAGGTTCTTTATGGAGGCAGTATCGCCGCACAGCAATCGTGCTTGTGCGGCTTTTTGATGGAAAAACAGGATGGGATGCATCTGGAAGGTTTGGCATGGTAGATAAGGGAGAGATGCCTACGTAAAAGATATTGACTTTAAAACGTTTTTATTTTATGATGCTTAGTCCTTCTGAGGGGCAATTACCATTGGTATTATATGAAAATATCGGTCCTAATCCCGTGTCATAATGAGGAAAAATCCCTCTATGCATGCCTAGAGTCCTGTATGCGTCAAACTCGTCCCGTAGACGAGATTGTTGTCGTGGACGATGGCAGTGTGGATCGCAGCAGGGAGATACTCGAATACTTCGGCGATCGCATCACGATCGTATCTACCGGCTTGGCAACCGGCAGTAAGAGCCGTGCGCAAGAAGCGGGCATGCCGTACATAACGGGAGATATTGTTATTGCAACCGATGCAGATACGATACTTGATAGGCGGTTTGTTGAATACATCGAACAAGATTTCCAGGATCCTGAAGTGATGGCGGTGTCGGGATATGTAAAAAGCATTCCGTACAACTGGCTCACCGCATGCCGAGAAATCGATTATACGTTTGCCCAAAAAGTCCACAAGCACGCGCAGGCGTACATGAATTTTCTTACTATTATCCCCGGATGTGCGGCTGCATATCGCACCAGTATTTTCTCCGACATGATCGTATTCGACCACGATACGCTTACGGAGGATTTGGATCTTACATACAAACTGCATGAACAAGGTCTGCGGCTGCTGTTCGATGAGCGGGCAATCGTACATACGCAAGACCCTTCCGATTTGCCTTCCTATTGGAGGCAGATGCAGAGATGGTATGCCGGCGGATGGCAGAATCTGGTGAAGCATAAGAAGCTGGCAAAGTCTCCTGTTGCAGCGCTTGAACTCTCGCTGCTTTACCTAGAAGGCATTGTGCTTCCGCTCGTGCTGATCGCCTTGCCCCTGCTCAATGTTGCGTACTTTCTGGAGTACTTGTTTGCATATGTGTTTGTCGCATATGTGATTGCCGCATTCGCAGCATTTGTAAATCGGCGTCCGTCATTGGTACTGTATGCTCCATACTATCTGGTAATCGTCGGCATGAACGCTTTCTTGTTTATCCGAGAATTCCTTGCCGAAGTGATACTGCGCCAGCGGAAAATGGTGTGGCTGCGGACGGAAAGGAGAGAGGTCACCATATGATCGTGCCGATTATGGGGGTTACAACGATTATTCATGTGGCAGTGATCGGGACGGGGCGCCTGCTGCGCGCATTGGATGCGAAATCGAAGATGGCCTATGTTACCATCGCCGTTATTGCGCTGTTTATCAGCGCGAGCGTTGCCAGCATCGTGCAGGGAGCGCTCATGGACGGAAATGCGAATCATCGGCTGGTAGGCGAGCTTGTCCCCTGTGTTCCGTTCGAAAAAAAGGCGGCGCACAACAAGGTGGTGCTGCGGATTGATGATATCCAGGCGCATGCGTACACGGATATACAGATTCGCATGATGAGCGATGCGTTCAATCAAAGCATACCATTGGTACTTGGCGTGATCCCGTATGCCATAGCGGAGGATGTGCGGATGGTCCGGTTCTTGCGGGAACATGAATGCCATGCCGAGATCGCCCAGCATGGATGGGACCATAATTATGAAAACGGATCCGAGACGCCGGAGTTCGGCAATGTATCGGAAGAAGAAGCATACACGCTCATAACGCGGGGGAAAGAGTTATTGCAAGAAGTAACAGACCAGCCGGTAGTGACGTTTATCCCGCCGAACAATAGAGCATCCCGGGGGACTCTCCAGGCGCTTATGCGGACAGGTACCTTGGTAAATTCGGCAACCGGAACGGGGGAATTTGATTATGACGCAAAGACGTACGACTTTATCCGGTCTCGGTTCATACCGGCATCCGAAGTGCTTGCAGAGTGCGATTTGCATTTCGCGAAAGACGGATTGTGTATCATTATGATTCACCCGCAAGATTACATGCAAAACGGAGCGTTTGATGAAGAAAAATATCAGCAATACAAAGATCTGATTGCCGGGCTTAAGAAGCGAAATGTCTCGTTCGTGACGATGAGGGATATCGTGGATGCAGAGGGGCGCCGCAACTTGTCGGACGGACGCCTGCCGATTATGCAAGATAGGGTGTGTAAGAATGCGATTGCTTCACAGATTATTCCGGGGGCGCAAAACAATCCTTCGGACGTTGCTATTTTGCAGGCTGCACTTAAGCGGTACGCTGGATTCCCGGATCTCCCGCTCAGCGGAGTCTATGACACTCCAACGCAGGAAGCCGTTGCCGCATACCAAATGAGCATCGGCAACCTGCTTTCTCCTCGCGCAATCGGCAACAAACTCCTTTGCGAGAAAAAAGAACCCCCGCGGACGAATCCGTAGGGGGTGGGAGAGAGGTATGCTATCCATCCATCTGCATTCCTGAAGGACGATCGAGTAACCACTGCACTTGCTTTTCCAGAGCCTCAACGCGCTCTTCCAGTGTGAGTTTGGGCTTTGGCGGGGTAGCGGCCGATTCCGGCTCGTTCTTCTTCTTACATTCAGGGCACAGAGACTCATACCTGTCTACTGTGTAGCTAAACGGTTTGCCACATTTGGGGCAATTGTCTACTACTGCCATGCTGTTTCTCCGTAAAAAGGACGGGAACATTATTTGGTCCAGCGGGTAGGAGTCGAACCTACCTAAACGGGTTTTACAGACCCGCGCATCAGCCGCTCTGCCACCGCTGGATGGAGCCAGCTGTCGGGATCGAACCGACGACCTATTGTTTACAAAACAATTGCTCTACCACTGAGCTAAGCTGGCGTATCTTTATAAAATGTATACTATGAATATATGACAGAAAAACAGGAAATAATCAACCGTTTAACGAATAATCTTGCCGAGGTGATTACCGAAGAAGAGTTGCGATCTCGCCTGGAATCCGGGGAACAGCTCACTCATTACATTGGGTTTGAAATTTCCGGCTACGTGCATATCGGCCAGGGGATCATGAGCGCGCTGGTTATCAAGGATCTGCAAGCGCTCGGCGTACAGTGCACTATTTGGCTGGCAGACTGGCATACCGCAATCAATGGAAAGCTGGACGGTACGAAAGAAACGGCGGCAAAAATCGGCAAGGGATATTTTACGGAAGCGATGAAAGCATGTCTGTTGTCGGTCGGCGCCGATGCCGACGCGGTTGAGTTCCGTTTGGCGAGCGATTGGTATAAACAAAACGAAGGAAGCTACTGGGATACGGTAATGAATGTCTTAAAGAACACAAGCATTGCACGACTGCAAAGGAGTATCAGTATTATGGGCAAGCAGGCAGGGGAAGATGTCGATGGCGCAACCATTATGTATCCGGCTATGCAAGTTGCCGATATATTTTTCCAAGACATCACAGTTGCGCATGCGAGCATGGATCAGCGCAAAGCGCATGTCGTCATGCGAGATACGGCGGAAAAAGTGATGCCGGGGAAACCCAAGCCGGTGGCGCTGCATCACGCGCTGATCGACAGTCTTTCCGGAGAAAACAAGATGAGCAAATCCAAGCCTGATACGGCCGTATTCGTGCACGACAGCGAAGAAGAGATAGCTCGCAAAATCAAAAAAGCCTTTTGCGAAGAAAAGAATATCGAAAAAAACCCCATTCTCAACTGGACGAAAAACATATTGTTTTGGTCGCGCACAAAACCGTTTGTCATCGAACGGAAGCCGGAGCACGGCGGGGATGCATCATTTGATTCGTATGAAAACCTGGAAACGGCATATGCAAACGGCGACGTGCATCCGATGGACTTGAAGGCGGCAGTTGTTAAGGAAATTACTGCGCTGCTTGCACCCGCGCGGGAGCATTTTGCAAATCCTGAAATCGCCGCGTTCAAACAGGAATTGGATACCGTTATTGCAAAACGTACATAAGCCCGTACACTGAGTTCATTGCCGATGTAGCTCAGTGGTAGAGCATTTCCATGGTAAGGAAAAGGTCGTGGGTCCGATTCCCACCATCGGCTCATTTCGTGATCCGACCTTGCTCGGCGCAGTCCGCGCTTGATGTACAATAGAAAGATGGCTTTTCTTTTTCGCCGGATGCTGATGTGGATCCTGCTGGCGCTCATCATCGCGGGCGCGTATTTCTATTTCTTTGTGGAGCAGCAAGGACCTGAGAGCCGGGAGCCCAATCCTCAGGTGCTGCAGGCGGTGCATCGGGAAATCCCCGCAATTCATGCACTGGTGGTTCAAGAGGACGGCGATGCCGGCAATCGCCGCATGGTACAGTGCGAGGCGGGCAAGTGCTCCGTCCGTCGAGCGCCGGAATCAATCGAGGGGGAAGCGCTGTTCGATGGAGAGAACTGGTATCGCTATGCAAATGCGGGAGATGAAGCAAGGAAGCGGATCGTACTTGAACGAATAGATTCATCCGGAGCCGCGCATACTATAACGGAAGAAAACATATTGGTACGCCCGCGCGATATGATTATCAGCGTGGATGGTGGAAAGCTGGCATACTTCCTCGACAATATCAGCGATGCGAAAGGGCTAACGGAGCTGTGGGTATACGATAGCAAAGAGGGAGGCACTCGAGTGGTTGCGGAAAAGCTGACGAAGAACAATATTGCATCTCCCGTCCGATGGAATGCGTCTTCCCGCGTGGCGTGGTTTTTACAAGAAGAAAAAAAGAAGCAGCTTACCGTTGTCCGCATGCATGGCGCAACGGCTGCAGCGGGCTTTGCGCATGTTGATTGGAATATTCATGCAAAAGCGGCGGAGAGCGGCGCAATGGATATCAATGATGACGCAACGCTGGTAGCATTTGCGGAAGAGTCGAGCGGGCCTGTTTCCAAGCTGTTTGTTGCCAAGGAGGGCGGAGGAATGATCCAAAAGTCCGTGAAAGGCACCGTCGTGTTTCTCCAATGGACGCAGGGCGACTCGCTCGTGTACGCAGTACAGGACGGGGGAGATATATCCTTCTGGATGGCAAATACGGAAAAGGAGTGGCCGATTACCCGCATGGCAGCAACGTTTGAGTCCGCTCGAAGCGTACATGCGTCGCAGGGGAAAAGCTTGGCGTTTGTTGCGAGTCCGCGGAATGGCGAGACCCATGTATACGTATTGCAAATTGAAAGCGGGAATATAAAAGATGAAGCGATTGTCCCGCAATTCGCCGGACGGACGCATCTCGTACAAGCGTCGGCAAGCAATTCGGGGGCGGCGTTTGCGCAATTCGCCGAGCATGCTATTTCCGATAGCGAGCTGATTGCATTCATAGAGCAGCATATTCAGGAGATTTCCGGCCAGCAGTCGGCGCGGCTCACGCGTATTTTGGTGACCGATGCTTTGCATACCTGCCTCGTAGATTATGTTGACGATGCCGGGCAAGAGCAGCGCATCCAGGTGGCAATTATGGATATTTTGCACCCGGAATGGCGGGTATTGGGGCGGTATACGGTCGTAAACGGCAAGTGGATCCGCTCGGAAGAGGGGGCGGGAAGAGAGCCTGGAGTTGTTCGATTATATGAATGGGAAGAAGCGCTTTCCCAGTGGATTTTGAAAAATACGTTCTAAATTGGCTCTATTGAGCCAATTATAAATTCTGGGAAAAACGGACAAATAGCACTTGACATTTTTCCCAATATTGTAGTACTATCACAGGTTAATCTTTAACCTAACTAATTAACGTACGCTATGGTACAAGCAATGAGTCGAACACAAATACTGGGAACAATGCTGGTTGCACTTGCGGCAGTACTGTTTGCAGGCGTTGCGCCTGATGCAAACGCATCCGCTCCTGCAACGTTTAAATTCACCTATCAGCAGGAAATGGTGCATTTTCTCAACAGCTTGGGAAAATATCCATATATCAAGGCTGATTCGGTTCTCGGAAACAGCGAGAATGCGCAAAAGCTTTGCTATTTGAAGGGGTACGAAAAAGTGGCCGGATTTACGGTTCGCAAGTATTCGTCTCCATCAAATAACACGATCGCGTACTGGGATGGCCATGGATGGTCTACCAAGAACGCAGCAAAGCTGGGTAATCCCGGCCAGCTCGACACGCTGACGTGTTCGGATCCGTTTGGAGCGGCTATGCCAACTCCGACTCCGACGCCAAAACCAACACCGAAGCCAACTCCAAAACCAACACCGCATCCGACTCCAACTCCTACCCCTGAATCCAAGGACGTGATTATCACGATGTTGATTAATGGACAGGCAAAACCGGAGGGAATTGACGCAAATACTTCGTTTACCCTTTCATGGCATGCGAAGAATGCAAACTTCTGCAAAGCGTCTCGTGATTGGTCTGGAAACAAGCCGGTATCCGGTTCCGTAGTTATTACGCCAACGGAAGGACGAACCTTCTCGTACCGGCTCGATTGCGGAAACACCAAGACCGGGGAGTCTGCGCACAAGACGATCAATCTGACTGTCTTTGGCGAAGAGGAAACTCCTACGCCTACTCCGGAAGCAACTCCAACTCCGACTCCTACCCCAACTCCTGCAGTATTCGCAACATGCGTCAATGCTGACGGGAAGCTGATTGCGGTTACGATCGACTCGTTGGAAAACTGCAACGTAAACACGAACACGCAAACGATTAGCTTGAATATCGACAACAGCGCGAACAACAGCGCGAATAACAGTTCGAACAACAGCTCCGAAAACAAGGCTGTAGCTAACAACTCCGGCAACAGCAACAAAGTGAGCGTGAATCAGGAAGTTGATTCAGAAAAGCAAGGAAGGATCGCAGGAGCAGCTGCAATCCACACAGTTCGCCCAGTATCGGCTGTGCCGGTACCGGTAACTGCAAAGACCGGTGCGGGAGACATGGCAGCGCTTGCCTTCTCCACAATCTCCGGAGGAAGCGGACTTGCATACATCATCCGCAAAACCCTGCTCGGATAACAACGATTAAAGAGGACATAGAAACCCCGCTTGCGCAAGCGGGGTTTCTGCTATACGGTGAACTGTTGGCCCTTTTATCTCTTTATTTACCCATAAGCATATTCATTCCATGAATAAATTTCTTTCGTACGGAGCAGGAATAGGTATCGCGGCAGGGCTTATGTTTGCGCTTCTTGTGCAGGCGGCGCCCAAGGCTCACGCGGCTCTTCCGTCCACATACACGTTCACCTATCAGGAACAGATGGTGCAGTTCCTCAACAGCCTGGGAATTTATCCGTTTATCAAGGCTGATTCTGTCCGCGCGAACACCACAAACGCGTATAAACTCTGTAATCTCAAGGGGTATTCCACCGTTTCAGGGTACACGGTGCGCAAGTATTCTTCTCCGGAAAACAATACGCTTGCGACATGGAATGAATCGTTGCAGCAATGGACTACGCAGAATGCAAAAAAGGCGGGTAACCCCGGCCAGCTCGACACGCTGATGTGTTCCAATCCAATCGTAAAGCCGACGCCTACTCCAACTCCGACACCAACACCAACACCTACTCCAACGCCGACTCCAACACCTACGCCAAATGCGGCACCGGTAGCAAATGCGAAGGTGAGTGTGAACGGCGGCACCCCATCTGCCAGCGTGAGTATTGAACGCGGCGTGCCGGTTTCTATTAGTCTTTCCGCAGAGGGCAGCTTTGATCCGAACGGATGGAATACCCAGCTCACTGGCGTATCTACAGGAGGAAAGTGCGAATGGAATTCCGACTTGAACCAGGGAAGCCCGACGTTTGATCACACGGTATTTAACCCTGCATCGCCAGGGGCCTGCAACATCGGCCTTGGCACGCTTACATTCTTCGATGCACCCGGAACATACACCTACCATGTATTGCGCATCACCGACGCTGCAGGCGCAGTGTCGAATGTAGCATCGGTTTCAGTGACGGTGTTTGCAAGCGCAACGCCGACCCCAAAGCCGTCTCCGACTCCAACGCCGAGCCCGACGCCAACTCCCACCCCAACGCCTTCTCCAACGCCTATCGTTGATGTAGCAACAAGCTTGGAATGTCCGGTCATTCACGGGACGGTAACGCCGGGCGCAACGAAGATTTCTGTGCAATTGCATCCGACGCCTTCTTCGGCATCCAAGTCGGGGCACGTGATCCATTGGAGCTCTTCGCTTGGGACGTCATTCGTTGATCCGGACCAATCGACGACGAATGGACAGGGAATTGCATCCACTGACTTTATCCTGCCATTTGACGCCGGAATTAGTGGCACGGCAACCGTAACCGCGCAATTCCAGGGATCAACGGTTGGCAATCAGCATTATCAATCGTCCAGCTGTACGATTTCTTTCGCCTACGATTCGCCGCTGCTTCCGTCCCCGACGCCTACTCCAACTCCGACACCAAGCCCAACTCCAACACCAACTCCCACACCAACGCCTACGCCAAGCCCGACTCCGTCTCCTACACCGTCTCCGACTCCAATTCCAAATAATGCGCCCGTAGCCGATGCGAAAGTAAGTATCAACGGCGCAACGGCAGTACACCACTTTACCGTAACGCGAGGCGTGCCGGTAACGGTTGGGCTTTCGTCTGCAGACAGTTTTGATCCGAACGGATGGAGCACGCCGAATGTCGGAGTATCTGCAGGAGGAAAATGCGAATGGAATTCCGACTTGAATCAGGGCAGCCCGACGTTCGAATCGATCGTCCATAATCCGGCAGCGCCATTTAGCTGCAACATAGGCCTCGGAACGCTGACGTTCTTCGACACCCCGGGAACATATACATACCACGTACTCCGCATTACCGACGCTGCAAATGCAGTATCGAATGTCGCTGCGGTCCAGGTAACTGTGCTTCCGGGACAAGAACCAAGTCCGACGCCAACACCGACTCCAACGCCGAGCCCGACACCTACGCCAAGTCCTTCGCCGACACCAACTCCTACACCTACCCCCACACCAACGCCGACTTGCAGCGATGGGATCGATAATGACCATGACGGATTCGTAGACAGCCACGATTCCGACTGCCACACGGACCATAATCCGAAGAATCCGAATTCATACGATCCGAACGGAAATGAAGACGGAAAGAATCAGGCTCAGTGTTCTGATTCAAAGGACAACGACAATGACGGAGCGATCGACGGCGGAGATGCAAACTGCCACACGGACGGCAACCCGAATAACCCGAACTCCTTTAATCCGCATGGCAGCGAGTTTCCGACGGTAACGCCGACTCCGACAGTGCCTCCAGTCTCTCTTTCAACCGGAAACCAGCAGAAGCAGGGCCAGTCGATACGCCTGAAGATCAACAACAGCGCAAATAATTCTTCGAATAACAGCTCCAACAACAGCTCGGAGAACAAAGCAGAGGCGAAAAACGAAGGGAATAGCAACGAGGTCATCATTAACCAAAAAGCAGACTAGGAGTTGCAATAAAACAGGCTTTGTGGTAGAGTGCTTCCTATGTCACAAGATAATCTCATTCGGCTCCAGTGCACTGAATGCAAGACCTACAACTACCATACCCGCCGCAATCTGAAGCGAAGGGATACGGAAAAGCTTGAACGGTCCAAGTATTGCAGCACGTGCCGGGAGCATACAACCCACAAAGAAAAAGCAAAGAAGTAAAAAGAGGCCCCGTATTAGCCAAATGGCAATGCGTGGCTCTTGTAAGGGTTCAAAATCTTCGCGTTCCCCGATGAAGAGGTAGCTTACGGCGTCTCCAAAATCGCAACCCGCAGCTATATATCGTTTTTCTGCTTGTTGGTCAGTCAAAAATCGCTTGAAAAAACGAGACATTTTGCTTTCTCCTAAAAAGAGCAGGATTGATCGGCGGGCAGGGGTGGAAGGAATCGAACCCTCAGTCTGGGATTTGGAGTCCCATGGTTTACCATTAACCGACACCCCTCTATGTGCCCATTGTACATATATTTCACTTTTCGGCTAGTTTGGGTCGTGTTAGGTTACTTGCATGGCTAATCAGAGGCTAAAAATTGGCGTTGATATTGACGGCGTGTTGATAGATACTGATCCGCGCGCCTACTTGGAATTCTGTGAAAAAGAATTGGGATGGAATATCGACTATAAAGCGTTCGAAGAAACGCACGCGTTCTATAGGGCGACCGGTGTAACCTCGCATGAAGAAATATCCGCAGCATTCGAGCGGTTCATTCATGAAACAGAGAATGCGCAAGGTCCGATTGATGGCGCGCATGATGCGTTAAAAGCACTGCAAAAACATGCGGATATTTATTTAATAACTGCTCGTACCGGAATGATGCGAAAAATTACGGAAGATTTTTTGCAGGAACATCTGCCCGATGTGCAGTATATGGAAATTTCGATGGGGAATGTGAATGGTAAAGCGCCGCAGATTATTAATTTCGGGGTCGATTATTACATTGATGACAGTTATCGAGAAATAGCTGCTATTCTAGAAGACTCCACAGTTACGACAAAAATCATCCCGTTTCCGCCATTTCATAGCTTTCAGCGATGGAACAGCATTCGCGATGACCGCATCCATTGGCTTGATGTCTGGAAAAAAATCCCGGCGGATCTAGATATGAGCAAGCACCCGGAGATTCGGAAAAGGGCATGGGAAGAAATTGTATCGCATATATTGCCCCTAGAAGCCGTATAGACACTATTCCAAGGAAAATCCTTGGAATAGTGGTGTTCTGCATCGCTAGACATGCATGTTCTCGCTGCGTATATAGTATTAAAGGAAACAGTAGTTCTTCTTAATCAAATAGGAGTGAAATAATGCTTACTGCCGAAAAACTGTCCGAAGGTCTTGAGGGTTTTTGTGTGCAGTGTCTCGCTGAGGTCTACGGGGTTAATGTGGATGGTTAAAAGACGGAGTCCATCGGCTTTTTCAAGGATGCAACCATAGCGAACGCTTTTGCGCAGAATCAGGTTGATGCTGACTACTTGAGAGTGAGCCCGGCTTGGGCGATCGTGAAGGGCACGGATGCGATATTGTTAGGGCAGGGAGTTGAACTTTCCTCGGACGAGCAGGCTGAGCAAATGGTTCGCGAGAAAGTGCTTGCCAAGCTTAGTGTCGAAGAAAGAAAGGTGCTTGGATTATAAGCGCTCCGCACGTAGAGGGTCTCCATTGAGACCTTCTTTTTCTTTAAAATGACAAAAAGACACCCCATCGAGGGACGGGGTGCGGTGAGAGGGTTGGTTATGTCGGTTGAAGTACCGGGAGAAGCTTTTGCGCGACAGTGCAAGCAAACTCTTGTTTGCGTTGCAATTGCGTAAAGTAGTCGACGGTTGCTTGTGGCAGGGTGATTTCAGAAATAGTGGTGTACTCGACACCTTCTCGCTGGTTTGCAAGATGGATATGATCACCCACCAGCCATATCGCAAGCGATGCCGCTTCCGGAATCAGAATGCGCAGCTGCTTCTGCGCGACCGAGTAAGCAGCCGTGAATGGCTCACAAACTTCAACTTCAATAATGTACGCCTGCATGCCTGTTCTCCTTTAGGCTCAAAAATGAACAAATACCGGACTGGAGCTGGAGGTACCATAGAATAGTTGTCCCAAAGATGCAAGCTACAGCATGGCGCAATTCAAAGGGTAATTCTTAGAATAGTTGAACATAAAAACCGACCAAGAGAGTTTCCTGGTCGGATGGATGGATGAAGGAAGGGGCTTTGCAAGCTTTAGTTATTATGTTGGAGCTTCAGCCCAGTCTCCCCGCCGAGGTGGGTTAGTGTGGCAACTCTGGTCCAGGGGCGGTAGTTCGGCCCGGGGGTGTTGTACTAAGTGCCGGATAAGAGTTCTATCACACAAGTATAGGCTCTGCCTGGGTAGTGTCGAGCAAGATTGGCGAGCAGTGAATGGGCTTTCTCCGAAAGCGCTGACTCGGGACGTATCCAGAATGCATCAATGCTTCGGAGTTCGATGCCTGATTCGAAATAGTCTGGCAGATATTCTTTGAACAGACCTTCTCCGAAGGGGTTTGGTTCCCATTGGCCAGAAGCAGAGGCATGAGAAATCGCCTTTGACCAGCATTGCTCCGGGGACTAGGCGAAAGCCTAGCATAGAGGCGCCACTGATCGGATGAACCTGTTCGGTTGCTAACTGGATCATGTGTAGTGCTCCTTGAAAAGAACGGTAGAGTTGTTCGTCATTGAGCTTGGGGTTATTAGAGTCCCAGCTTTGGTATAATAAACCTACTAATGGACTCTTCAAATAAATTCCTAAATTGAACCTTATATACCTAGCTATTGCAATTTATCGAATAGTGTGGTACGATGGTTCTTCGGTTGAAGAAGTGTTCCAACTCTTTTTAGGAAAGGATTACTCGTGATCTATTGCATTACATTTACTGACTCTATTGTTTCCGACGACGTGCGGGACATGTTGTTCCAAACGGCATACCTCATGCTGAAGGGGGGGCAAAAGCGGAAGAAATTTCGCTCAAAGGAATGTAGTGGCGTAGTCGTTACCAAGTTTCAGCCGTTGGTCTACGTCGGCACGTCGGGCATCGAGTTTACCGGCATTGTCGAATCCGAAGAAGGCGAAAACACCATTACCTACCTCGTGCGCGACCAAGATCTTGCAATGCTGGAACAAGCGAAGGAGGGTGCGTGGTTGTCCGGGGAAGATATGCTTTCCGGAAACATTCCGGAAGAAAAATGGCGCCCCAATCCGATCCGCCGGGTAGCGCACGGTAATAATTAGCCCAATCGCTACTCGATCGTTAGTTCATAGCTGTTTCTTCGGAGGCAGCTTTTTTGTGGTAATGTGGGGATGTGAGCAATGATGTATTAAAAGACACCTATAACAAAATCGCGGAGGACTGGCACAAAGACCATCAAAGCGACAATTGGTGGCAGGAGGGTACGGATAAGTTCGTTTCATATCTCCGTGCCGGAGCTTCGGTTTTGGATGTAGGGTGCGGAGGCGGTAATAAAAGCAAGTACCTGGCTGACAAAGGCTTGAACGTTTTGGGTATAGATTTTTCAGAAAGCATGATTGATATATCTTCCCGCGAAGTTCCGAATGCGAAATTTCAAATCCTGGATATACACGATATAGATACGTTGGATAAAACTTGTGACGGCATATTCATGCAAGCGGTGCTGCTCCATATTCCGAAAAAAGAAGTTGCAGGCATATTGCAAAAAGCCGTTCAAAAGTTACAATCCGGCGGGTATGTATACGTTGCAGTAAAAGAAAAGATGGAGGGCGGGGTGGATGAGGAAGTGAAGAGGGATGATGAGTACGGATACGAATATGAACGATTCTTCAGCTATTTTACGATTGATGAGCTGCGAGGATATTTTCAGAACGTAGGACTGGAAGTCGTATATGAAGACGTAAAGCTGCCAAGCAGGACGGCAAGGAAAAGCAACTGGGTGCAGATTATCGGGAGGAAGCAAGCATGAACATCTTCGATCAAGTGAAATCTCTAAATCTACCAATGGGCGAGTATGTAGTCGTTGGTGGAGGAGTACTGGCTGCTCATAAAATAAGAGAAACGCAAGATGTAGACGTTGTTGTAATGCCAGAACTTTTTGAAGAAATTAAAAAATGGGAAGGATGGCAAGAGGGCGAGAAGCCAGACGGCGGACCAGTATTACATAAAGATATTTTTGAAATTTACCTTGACGTAAACTGCGACAGCTACCGGCCGACTACGCAAGAGCTATTAGAACGGTCGGAAACAATAAAGGGTATACAAGTTATTTCCTTGCAGGACCTTCTGGAGTTTAAAAAAGGGTATGGTCGGCCGAAAGATCAGCCGGACATTCCACTCATTGAAAAGGCTTTAGCGAAATAAATAGATAGTATGATTGATTGCATCTTTGAGGATGGCGGTAAGGGCTCTTTGCGGCATGTGGCGACGCAGGTCATTATATTTAAAGAAGGAAAAATTCTGCTAATCAAAAGAGCAGAAGGGATGCTCGAAGGAGGAAAATGGGCGCTGTCGGGAGGGTTTGTTGACCGTGATGAAACCCTTGAAGAAGCAATGGCTCGGGAGGTTATGGAAGAAACCGGTTGGACCGTGAAAAATATCAAATTGTTAAGTATTTATGATAATCCCGACCGACCCAATGAAAACAGACAGAATATTGCCTTTAATTATTCTTGTGAAGCCGTTGAAAAAATAGGAGAGTCAGATAAAGAAGTGGCTGATGTAAGATGGGTGAGCCTTACAGATCCCTTGCTTCAGGAGCTAGCTTTTGATCATACGAAAGTAGTGACGGATTTTCTTGGGAAGTATACAGAATAAATACCGTACAGACGTAATTAATTATTAGTTGAACTTTTGTTCATCTTTTGGTAACCTATAAACATGGAAAATATCATCGGACTAAAAGAACTTCGGCAAAATGTCGCCAAATATGCCCGCAAGGTCCAGGAAGGGCAGTCTTTTACCGTATTCAAGCATTCAAAGCCGCTGTTTAAAATTACACCGGTCGACGATGAACATCGTTGGGAAGAGGTTATTGATTTCACGAGGATCCATCGCGGCGGGGTGGATGTAGACGATCTGCTCGAGCGATTGTAATGCATGGTAGACCGCGTAACTAAAGCGCTTCGAAAGTTAAGCGCTAAAGAGCGTAAAGCTGTTAAGGCAATATTGCTTCAAATAAAATCAGGGAACGCAAAAGGGCTGGATGTTAAAAAACTAAAAGGCAACACCGCAATATATCGTGTTCGGAAAGCAGATTTGCGAATTATTTATCAAGTGAGCAAACAGGGCGGGGTATCTGTTTTGGCAATTGAACGTCGCTCGGATCGGACGTATAGTAAGTTTTGATGTATAAACGAGTGTTCATCATTCACGGTTGGGGAGGTAGTCCCGATGAACATTGGCTGCCTTGGTTAAAAAACGAATTAACGAAAAGAGGCTTTGAAGTGACGGCACCGCAGATGCCCAACACTGATGCGCCTGTTATCGAAGAGTGGATCAGGCACCTTTCGCAATCGGTAGGAGAAGTTGATGAACATACGTATTTTGTCGGCCATAGTGTCGGCTGCCAGGCTATTATGCGATATTTGGAAACGCAGGCAGGCAAAAAGGCGGGCGGCTGTGTGTTTGTCGCCGGCTGGTTCAAGCTTCAAAACTTAGAGAACGAGGAAGAAGAACGAATTGCAGAGCCGTGGCAGCGGGACGATATAGATTTTCCTAAGCTTAAAGAGGTAACCGGTAACTTTATCGTATTGAACTCGACAGATGACGACTACGGCGCGGTGGAAGAAAATAAAAAATTGTTTGAAGAAAAACTCGGCGCCAAGGTTGTTATTATGCGAAATAAGGGGCATTTTACGGAAAGCGATGGTATTACGGAATTACCGGAAGCGCTTGAGGCCATCATGAGTTTTGAGAAAAATAGCATATGAACATCACAAAAATCGGGCATTGCTGTTTGCTGATTGAAGAAAACGGGAAGCGGATACTGACCGATCCGGGCGCGTGGACGACGGAGCAGAACAATGTAACAGGAGTTGATATTATCGTTATCACTCACGAGCATCCCGATCATTTCCATTTGGAATCGCTCAAACAAGTGCTCGCGAATAATCCAACCGCAACGATAGTCACAAATAGCGCGGTGAGCAAGTTGTTGGAAGCGGCAGGGATTGCGTCCGTGATTGTAGAAAACGGGCAGAAGCAAAATATAGAGAGCATTGAGCTGGCAGGATTCGGCGATACGCATGCGATCATTCATCCGCGGGTACCGAACGTACAGAACACAGGATATATGATTGCAGGCAGGTTCTTTTACCCGGGAGATGCGTTTACGACACCGAACCTGCCAATTGAAATTCTCGCCATGCCGATGATAGGCCCTTGGATGACGCTCGCGCAGGCGATTGATTGGGCAATCGACATAAAGCCAAGCGTGTGCATTCCCGTCCATGACGGCATGCTCAGCCCTCGCCAATGGATATATAAAAATCCCGAACGGATTCTCGACGAAGAAGGAATCCGCTTCGATGCAATCGAACCGGACGAAAGCAGGGAGTATTGAACGCTTCCCGGTTTGTTTTTGGGGGATTGCGCGGGGTACAATAAGCGCATGATAGCAACTCTGGTATTGATCGGCGCACTCGCAGGATTCGGTATGTTCAGTTTGATCTTGGAATACCACTGGAGAAGCCATGTTCCCAGGAGGGTTCGCATTCTTGTTCGCACGGCATATTATGGAGGATCTCTTATACTATGGCTTGCGGTAGCCATGGCGTTTATCGTGCTTGTATGACATCTCTTCTGCCAAAAGAGAAAGTTCTCATCGAGGTGCGCAGGCACTGGCTCATTATTGTGATACACGCGCTTGTATTGCTGGTATTGGCGTTTGTGCCTATCTTTGTAGCCCCCTTGGCGCTTTCCTACATTGTGCCGGATACTGTGCGGCAACTGGGAAATGAACTATTGGCGGCGATGTTCATATTCGCCAGCGCTCTGTGGCTGCTTTTTGTGTGGGTGATGTTTTTCGCAGCTTGGACGAACTATTACCTTGACGTACTGATTGTTACCAATCAGCGCATTATTGATCGAGAGCAGTTCGTATTGTTTTCGCATGACGAGGTAACCATACCGCTCGAGAATATTGAGGATATCAAGATAGAAAAAACAGGATTGCTCGCGACGCTCTTTAGCTTCGGGAATATTCAAATTCAAACGGCCGGCGCAAAGCGAGAAACGATTGCGAAATATGCCAGGCATCCGGAGCGGGCAAAAGAACTGATTGAGCAGGGACTGATAGAAAACAGCAAGAAGAAACCCCGAGAGAAGCATAAAGCGGAAAAATAGCCGGAGCCACAACCCGCATTGCGAAGACGGTGTCTACGGATACGCCGCAGGTAATGGGTGCACAAACAAGCGTGCCGGTATTGGCTTCGACCGGAGAATTTGCCGATCGTTTTCTGCGATTTATGGCAATGGCAGGTGTCGGACTGGTACTGTTTGGACTCATTGACCGGTATCGAGCATATCGCCGAAGCGAAGCTCGTGCAAAGTAAATGTTTTTGCGTTCGCATATTGTAATCGCGGCGGGCTTGTTGCTCGTGTGCGCGAGTCTTGGGATATCGGAATACCGGCGCCAGCAATACGAGAACCTGATACAGAGCGTGCATCTGCAAGAGGTGCACGCAAGCCACGCTGCAAGCCCTCCTGCGGCAATCGACATACCGTCCGTTCATCTGAATGTGCCGCTTGCTGCCGGATATATCATTGACGGCATCTGGACAGTATCAAAAACGCACGCGCTGCATTTGTCCAACTCCGCGTATCCGGGCCACCCGGGCAATATCATTGTATACGGGCATAACAGCAGGGATATATTCGGCCGTTTATCCCAGGTGCAAATCGGCGATGAGATTATCCTCTCCGCTGCGGATCAGGAGCGCTATGCATATCGCATCACCGGGATTCATACAACAACCGCAGACGACGCTTCTTCGATAGCGCAAACAGAAGAAGAAGTGCTGACGATCTATACGTGTACGGGGTTGTTTGATTCCAAGCGGCTTATTGTGAGAGCGGAGCGTTTGTAGTTTTTAAGAAGCGTAGTATGATTACATCCATGAATATTTACTTCGCAGGATCAATTCGCGGCGGGAGAGAAGATCTGGAACTGTATCAGGCAATTGTGGAGCTCTTGCAAGCATACGGTACGGTGCTCACCGAACACGTTGGCAATAATGCGATAACGGCAGTAGGGGAAAACCATGAAGACGCGGAAATTTTCCGCCGGGATATCGAGTGGCTCAAGCAGGCGGATGTGATGGTTGCCGAAGTGACCCAGCCAAGTCTTGGGGTGGGATACGAAATAGGGCAAGCCGAGGCGATGGGAAAGAGAATTCTTTGTCTGTACCGTAGTCTGCCCGGAAAATACTTATCCGCCATGATCGGTGGAAATCCGAATCTGCGCGTAGAAGAATACCAGTCCGGTGCGGACGTGGAAGATATCGTGAAGAAATTTCTGGAGGGAACGTAGGTTTCCCGACACGTCTGCTAGACAGAAAGGCTGACTGGCCGGGTAAGTTGGGTGATATTCGTCAATTCGGCGTGGATAAGCATGCGCTGCTTGGTCGACCACAGCGGCCAGCATGCCATGATGGAGAGCGTCGGAACGGGACGGTCGGAGATAACTCGAAAATCGGCTGTGGGGGTAATAATTTCGCTTTCGGTAATCCGGTACGAGTACCGGGCGCCGTTCCAATCCACATGCACTGCGTCGCCCGCCTGTAATTCATTGATGCGCAAAAATGCAAACCGGAACGGACCTTTCCATGGCTCTCCGGTGCTGTGGGCGGAAATAAACGCATTGCCAAGGGCTCCGGGAGCAACACCGTTGGGGTAGAGCGCCGCGCCTCTCTCGAGCGTGTCGATGACATCGCTATCCGCAAGGGATGCGCTTTTTACGAGCGGGACTTTAACATCTATCGCCGGAATACGCAGCATGTTTTGCCGGGCTTCTGCAGGCTCGTACGGAGGGGTAAGCGGAATTTGAATAGGATATGGATTTACCGCAGCCTGTGCAACGGCTTCGGATACGGGAATAACCCGGTCGGGGCTTACGGGGAGCTGGGCAATGCGGACCGGCTCCGAGAGGGAGAACAGAGACGCGGAAAGCAGGGGGGCGAAGGTGGATGCTCCCATGGCAATACCGAAGAGAAACAAGAATGCGAAGAAAAACGTTGCAGAGAACGTTTGGGCGGCCTTGGAGGCGCTGATCGGCTCAATGAAGTATTCCCGGTTCGTAAACATAACCAGGCATTATATTCCTATTTTCTGAAAATGTCAAGGATACAATGATAAAAAGTGGCTATACAAAGCAAAAAACCCTCTTTTCCACCGGGGAATTCGAGGGTTTTTGCCGTTGTATACCCGAAATTCGGTTATACGTCCTGCGGCTTTACGGTTGTCCGCTTGTTGCCACGGGATCGTGCTACTGCCTCATCGAGGATAGCCATCACTTTCTTGTTTACTGCTTCAGGAAGGTCTCCAGACATCTTTGCGTTCTTTTCCTTCAAGTATGTCCGAACCTTGCTTGCTACTACGAGAAGTTCGCTCATAGATACCCACCTCCTTCATGTGTGTTCATAGGATTCACGTTTTTCCACATCGCTAAAAGTCTACCATTATACGGCTGCAGAGCACAATCTATGCAAAAAGGAAGCGGAGTGCGAACAAAATAATAACAGATGCGTGGGCGAGGAGCGCCGGATGCTGGACTCGGATTTTTATGAGGATGGTAAATGCCAGGAGAAAGGCGACGATGAGCGTAATAATGCCAGCCGCAAGACGGGAACCGTGCAAGAATGCAGCGGTAAACATCTTTTCATCCGTGCTGCCTTGAATTGCGAATGAAGGAGCGGCGCTGATGACGTGCGCTGTTGTCGCGATGCTGGATCGTACGGAAAAGAGCTGCGGCGCCGCTTCTTGGCCACGATATAGCAGGGCAAATTCTTCTTGATCGAATAAGGGAGAGAGAAGGAGCGAATAGTCTGTTGCGGCAAGCGGCTTCGGGTTCGTGAATGAAATCGGGTTAGAAGGATCGCTTTCATTGCCTGCATCGTTTTTTGCAACTGCGCGCGCGATAAGCGTGCCGGACGGAAGCGAAGAAGATGCGAGCGTGACGGTAAGTGTGCCTTCGGGAGGAATGGTGCCGCTTGTGCGTTCTTGGTTCTCGATAAAGAGCATGGCAGTAGATGCGCTCTCACCGGTTATCGTGAATGTAACGGAGTCCTCACTGTCTTTGGGAGAATGCGCGAGGGCGATGCGCGGCGTGCGAGGTGCAGGGAGCGGGGTAGCCTCGGGGCTTGGAAGCGCTTCTGTCGTCGGAAGCGGCGTTGCTTGGGGGGCAGCAGTGGGAGCTGCTTCTTGTGCGGGCGCCTCTGCCTGTTCTTGCGGTGCTGCCGGCTGCTCTTCTGACGCGGCTCCTGCCTGCAGCGGACGACCAAACATATGGACGACGATAATGGATGTTCCGCCCTGGAATTGCCCGCTGACAACGGCAATGCCGGTTTCCGTGTATTCTTCATGGAGCAAATTAGCCCGATGAGACGGGCTATGAAGCCATGCCTCAACTACATCCTCTGCTTCGCCGAAGTCTATGGCAAGATTTTCTCCCGCAACGGTGTACTCATACCCCGTTTTCTTCATCCAAAACCACGGAGTGATTCCGGAAGGGGAAATGTGCGCAAAGTATTCATGCGTGAGCATATCTTGCCCTTTGAGCTGTGCCGCTTGGGTGAGTGCGCTGTTGACGGAAAGCGCCGGAAGTCCCGCTTCTTTTCGCGCTTGGTTGGTAAGCTGAATCATTCGTTCCTGGGTGATCGTGGAAAGCCGGGCGGTTGTAGGCACAAGCGTAACTGCGATAATTGTCGCAAGTTTTGTGAGTACCAGGAAGAGAGAGACGTACGCAAGCGACCGATGGCGCAGCGCCAGGGGCCAGTGATCGTTGTCCGGATGCGGTATGAAGCAAACCTTTGCAACTCCCATAGACACTAGTGTATCGTATTACTACACCTATGAATATTGTCATTATGGCAGGCGGCGGCGGGAGCAGACTTTGGCCGCTTTCGCGCAAGGCGCTTCCGAAGCAATTCCTGGATTTGGGGACCGGAAAAACGCTGCTTGCACATGCGTATGACCGGGCGCTCCACATGGCCGATCCGCAGCATGTCTACATCGCCACGACGCAGGAATACCGGACGAGAATCATGGAGCTGCTGCCGGATGTTCCGGAAAAAAATATTTTTCTTGAGCCGGAGCGCCGCGAAACCGGTCCGGCGTTTGCCGCAGCCGCATGGCAGCTGCGGGAAGCGGGGCAAGGAGATGCGCCCACGCTCTTTTTGTGGTCTGACCATGTGTTTACCGATGAAGACCGGCTGTTTCGGGACTTGAACATCATGAACGAGCTCATCGAACGGGATCCCAAGCGCATCGTGATCTTCGGGCATGTTCCCGTGGCTCCGAAAACGGGATTCGGGTACATGAAAATGGGAGAGAAGCTTGCCGGATACGAAAACGTATACAAAATAGATTCGTTTAAAGAGAAGCCGGACGCAGCGACGGCACAGGCATATGTGGAAGACGGGTCGTATTTTTGGAATATCGGGTATATGTGCGTTACCCCGGCGTTTCTTCTCAAGGAACTGCAAGAGTATGCGCCGGATTTGTATGATGCCATTATCCGGTATGGCGATGCGCTGAAAACCAGCGGCCAGGAGGCTGCCGATGAGGTATACCGGAATATTCCCAAAATCGCCATCGATTACGCATTGAATGAGCGTACGCCGAACATTATTGCGGTGACGGGGGATTACGGTTGGAGCGATGTGGGAAGCTGGGCGGTCGTGAAGCAGCTGTTCGGCATCAACGGAGACCATGTGCCCCACGGCCATCATGTGCATATCGATAGCAGAAACAACTACGTGTACAATGCGACCCATAAAGCCGTCTCTCTGATCGGCATTACCGATACTGCGGTGGTTGTTACCGATGACGCCGTGCTGATTGCGGATATCGAAAGTTCGCAGAAGGTAAAAGAGGTGGTGCAGAAACTCGAGGAAGACGGAAAGGACGCATATCTATGACCGCTAAACAGCGCAGGCGATTTACAATAACAAATTCCAGGAAATTCTCTCTGACGCTTCTGGCAATTGTATTGATTGCTGGCGGAGCGTTGTTTCGCCTCGTATGGGGAAGCGGAGAGATTGTGAAAACGGGCACGATAGAAATACGGCAGGGAGAAGATGCATCGCGCATATGGCGGCGCCTTGTGGAGGAGGGGTACAGCGATCGGACGATTCCATGGAAGTATTACGGCCGCATGGACAACGCGGCGGCAAAAGTGCAGGCGGGGGTATATCAAGTGGAAAAAGGAGAGAACATATCGCGCGTGCTGGATCGGCTTGTGCGCGGAGACGTGCAGACGAACGAATTTTCCGTAACATTTCCGGAAGGGTTCACGCTTGCGCAGATTGCAAGCCGGTATGCGGATCGGACGGGGAAGTCCGCCGAGGAGTTTATCCGCCAAGCGCATGTGAACAATTATGCGGATCGGTTTTCATTCTTAGTCTCGCTGCCCGGCACGCGGACCCTGGAAGGGTACCTGTTTCCAGATACGTATCGAATTACTCCGGATGATGAGCCAGACGATGTGATTATGCGCATGTTGGGAAATTTCGACCGGAAAGTTCCCCAGGATATGCGAGAGAATCTTCCGGAAGGACGGACGCTGGGCGATATTATCATCATGGCGAGCATTATCGAAAAAGAAGTGCAAAGCGACGCGGATATGGCGCTTGTATCCGGAGTGTTGTGGAAGCGCATCAAGAACGGTGAAGGACTGTACGTGGATGCGACGATTGAGTATCTCGTTGAGAAAAACGGCAATCTAACGGCGGCGGATTTGGCCATCGATTCGCCGTACAATACGCGCAAGTACCGAGGGCTTCCTCCCGGACCCATCAGCAATCCCGGGCTTCGGGCAATTGATGCGGCAATTCATCCGGAAGAATCGGAGTACTATTACTACCTGACCGCACAGGACGGGACGACGGTTTTCTCGAAAACCAACGACGAGCATAATCGGAACAAGGCGAAATACCTATAGCAGGGTTAGAGGTTGGAGTGTATCCCACAGCGAAAAGATCGGAACAAGGCGAAATACCTATAGCAGGGTTAGAGGTAAGGAGGGCGTGGGGTATAGGCAGCGAGCTTCGCGAATGTTTACGACTCTTGCATATTTTCGGGTTTTTGTGTATACAGAAAACAGTCATCCAGAGACCAGGGGCGCCATTTAAGACCTCTGCAGGATACACTAGGCAACCTGCCCTTGCGGCAGATAAAGCTTCTGTTGCTTGGATATCTTTGTCGCACGGATGGCGGCAAATTTTTATTTTATGCCACTTACAAGACAACAAAAAGAAACTCGTGTTGAAGAAGTGGGAAGCGATATCAGCTCCGCTGCGGGAGTCGTATTCTTGGCGTATGACGCGCTCACCATTGCCGACGGCAATGAATTGAGAAACCGACTGTTCGAAGCCGGCTGTTCGATGAGGGTTGTTCCGAAGCGCTTGCTGAAAATTGCGCTTGGGAATGCCGATGTTACGTTCAATCCGATGGAGCATGAGGGCCAAATGGCAATCATCTTCGGTCCTGATGCGGTTGCTCCGGCAAAAGTGCTTGCAGCATTCGCAAAGGGAAAGGAAAATCTTCGCTTGGTTGCGGGGATGCTCGAAGGGAGCGTCATCGCATCGGCACAGGTATCCCAGCTCGCAAGCTTGCCAAGCAAGCAGGAGCTGCTCGGACAGCTCGTCGGAGTTCTTGCAGGTCCAATGCGATCCTTTGCCCAGATGCTCTCCGGAGTTCCTCGAAGCACCGTATACGTTCTGCAAGCGATCGCGGATAAGAAATCGCAAACCGCTTAAGATTCATAATCCATAACATAATCCAATCATCCTATGTCAGATGAAAAAGCAACAGTTGAGGTTCCGGAGAAGTTCCAGGATCTCGTAAAGAAGATTGAAGAAATGTCGGTACTTGAACTTTCCGAGCTGGTAAAAGTGCTCGAAGAGAAGTTCGGAGTTTCCGCTGCGGCACCCGCAATGATGGTTGCGGCAGGACCGGCAGCAGGCGGCGATGCGCCGGCGGCAGAAGAGAAGTCTTCGTTCACCGTTGAAATCGCAGATGCCGGAGCGCAAAAGATCGCCGTCATCAAGGCGGTTCGCGAGCTTACGCAGCTCGGCTTAAAGGATGCGAAGGACTTGGTAGACAAGGTTCCCGCAACCGTAAAGGAAAACGTTCCGAAGGAAGAAGCGGAAGAAATGAAGAAAGCGCTGGAAGCTGCAGGAGCAAAAGTAGAACTCAAATAACCTGCATTTGCAAGGTAAAAACCCCGCCTATCCGGCGGGGTTTTTGTTATTGGCCTTCTGCAAGCGATACTGATAGTACCCGCGTGCCGACCAGGAGGTAGACGGCGCTCTCGTCTTCGGCGACCGCAATATCAGCAATCGGCAGCGATTCTTCCAAGAAGAGCTGCCGTACCAGCGCGCCTTTTTTAGTATAGATGACGATTCGTTTGTTGGAGGGATCCAGCACATAGAGGTTGCTCATGGTGTCGGAGGTCATAATCTTGCTTGCCGAGGACAGGGAAGGATCCACGGTATCCTGGACGAAATCAGCAGCCTCTCCGCGGAACAGGCGGGCAATTGTTCCATTTTTGGAAAGCGAATAAATGCTCCCGTCAATTGCGATGCTGGTAATAGGCGTGTTCTTTGCCGCCTCATCGGTAATCCATAGCGAGCCCCCGGTAAATCCTCGCAGCGTTTTGTTGAACGAAAGGATGTTTTTCAATTCGCTGTCATAGATATACAAGCGGTTACCGAATACGGAAATCGCTTCCATTGCAGGATTCTCGGATGGATAGTCGATGGTCTGCGCCGAGAGTGTCGCGTCTTTCGCGTCGAAAATCGCAAGGCCGTTCGCGTCGGTTCGGAAGGTGATAGTCTTGTCGGAAGGCTGCGCGCTTCCGTCGGTGATAAGTCCGATGCCGGACGTAGTGGATCGGACGGTGGAAACGGCGCCATCCAAGCCCATTTTTAGAATGGCATTCGTATCCGGGCTGGCGCCATATATCGCGTTATCAATGAGGAATATTTTCCGAGGCGCTTTTTGGGATGGCTCTGAAGCAAAATCTCCGATGGTTTTCGTGTTTGCCGCATTGCTCCTGAATATTTTCTGCAGGCGATCTTGCTGTTCCCGGATTCCCGCAAGCAGCACGGTAGTTTCTTGTTCATATAAATCGCCTCCTTGGAGCCCTTGGGCAATCGTCTTTGCCTCTCCGAGCAGCTTCGTTGCTTGTTCCCGGTTGTCATAAATGAGGGCCGTCTTTGCCGCATCGAGTTTGGTCTGGGCTTGATGAAGGCTCTGGCTAGCGAGTTCGATTGCCTGGTCGGATGCCCGCTTGCTGCGCAGCATGAGCAAGCTGATGCCGAGCGCAACGAGGAGCAAAATGGCGATGCCCGCAAAGATTTTACTCGATCGCGGCAGGGAAAACGCCCATGCGAGCGCCCGCCTCCAGGAAGGTTTGGGCAGGCGAATGGAAACGGTAGGGATTTTTTTGACCGCTCCGGTAGATCCTCGTTTTACTGCCGGGACGACGGAACGCTTCAGTAAGGATATACCATACGAGAATATCGACACTGCCAGCAGGACGATTTGCTTTGCCCATGACCGTTTGACGATGAGTGCTTTTCTCGGTTCCAGCTTCGCCGGAGCCGTCGCATATGTTTTGCGGGCGGGGGAAGAAGCTTCTTGTTTCGGTTCGGATATGTATTGCGGCAGCAGTGCGACAATTGTAAGAGCGAGCGGTGCACGATGACCTTGGTCCAGATACAGCTGTTCCAGCCGCGCGGCGATGGTGGATGCCGAATGCTCAAGCGCGAAGTGGCCCACGTCCACTGATCGGAAAATGGAATCGAACGTGGAAGAAGTGAAGAAGATGGTATCGCGAGCGGCGACTTCTCCGCTTGCAACTTGCGAGAATGTTTTGAGCGGATCGGTGATGGGAAAGTGGGAAATACCCTGGGAAATATTTGTTACCGTACCTTTGCGAGACATAAATACCGCGCCGGCGCCTGCAACGCTCAAGTGAAGGTGGTTTTTCGCGAGCACGCCAACGGCAACGTGAAAGTGCCCCATCCAGTCCCGAACACCGGACTCCGCGGAATCGTACAGAATGAGGTTTGCTTGATGGAGCGCCATTTCAAAGCTTGTGGCGCTCGATCGGTCTGTTTCGCGGTAGTATTCCCGTTGGATAGCGGTAATAACGGTGTCCAGCAGCTGTTTCCCGATGCCGCCTCTATCTTGCGTTTCGCCCGCCGCGAACAAAAAGCCAAGCTTCTCTTCTTCCGGAGAAGGTTCAAACAGGTACGTTTCGCACGTGAGAGAAGGGTCTTTGCAGAGGATGAGTTCCTCAGCGGAGGGTACGACAAGCTCCTGTTTCATAGGGGGAAGTATAGCATGAAATGAAGCTATTGCGTCTTGCCCCGTTGGGGCGTACACTCGAAGTATTCGATATATATGCCACAGAAGCCATTTCCCCTGGAAAAGATTTTCGGATCCCGGACACGGGTGAAAATTATCACGTTGTTTACGACCGGAGTAAAGCGGCCGTATTTTGTGCGCGAAATTACGCGAACAGTCAACGAGCGGCTCAATGCCGTACGGCGCGAACTGCAGATTTTGGAGAAGATCGGCATGCTGGCAACGTATGAGGAGCGACGCCGCAAGTATTACGTGGTGGACGAATCGTTTCCTTTGTTGAAGGAATTATCTTCCATCATGCAAAAATCCGGTCCGGGCGTGGAGGATGTGCTGTTCAAGGATATCGATACGATCGGCAATGTAATGTATGCATGCGTTACGGGGTATTTTACCGGAAACCAAAATGCTCCCACCGATTTGTTTATCGTAGGCGATGTCCAGGAGAAAAAGCTGGAGCAATTCGCAAAGAATATCGAAGACCAGATTGATCGAGAAATCAGCTATACGCCGATGACGTTTAACGAATACCAGTATCGCTTGAATTTCAGCGATTTGTTTTTACGGCAGATTTTCCAAGGCTCGTATAAAGAAATTATCAACAATCTCCCGGCGAATATGCGACCGAAGGAGGTTATGAACCAAAAATCCAAGAACATCATCCGTACGGCGGCATAATTTGGCTCAATAGAGCACAATAAAAAGTCTAATACTTGACAATATCTCAGTATAAGAGTATATTACTGTTATTCTGTTTTGGCACGACCATTGAAAGCTTTTCTTATAAGGAGAAAAAGAGATGCGGCAGATTCTTGCTTGTTTGATGGCGGCGTTCGTTTTTCTCATGGCCACCTGGTGGACGGGCTTTAAGCCCGTTCCGGAACCACCCGCGTACGTTCCGCCGCCAACGAAGGCGGAACGCTGGCGGGCAGAGGAAACCCGCCGTCTCCGAGAAATCGGAGACGACCTGGAGAGCTTGAGCCGTCGGCTCAAGCGGGATCGAGAGGAGTCGGATCGCGAGATCCGGCAAATCGAGGCCGAGTGGCGGAAGCTCGACCTCGAGTACGAAGTTGAGCGGCTCCGCCCGCCGACAGCGGAAGAGCGGAGGCAAAACCTCCGCAAGCTCGACAAACTTTGGGAGGATCGAGTAGGTCCTTCCAAAGAAGAAAAACCGGAGCAGCCGCACAGGCGGCTTGTGCCCCGGCAGGGAGACAAGTTCGCGTAGTGAAACTGCGCGAACGCACATTCACAAGACCTAGTTACACATTGTTGTGACCGGGTCTTTTTTATTGATGCTTGCACCGCATAGCCCTTTAGGGCGACGTGGTGTGCATAAATCGTGGGTTGCAGGTATTGCGCCAGGGAAGGGAGAGGAGTATCGTGGGTAATACGTGGATAACTGTGGGGAAAAGTGGAGAGCAACTGTGGAGAACCCATAAGAATGCACGTATAGCAGGGTTCTTTACCAAGTAAGAAACCAACGCTTATGTTTATCGGACAGTACAATCACACGATTGATGAAAAGGGGCGCATGAATGTGCCCGCAAAATTCCGTCGTGAGGTTTCAGAAGGCGTCGTGGTCACACGAGGACTCGATCGCTGCCTGTTTGTCTATCCGAAATCAGAGTGGGAGGAGATGGCAAGAAAGCTCGCAAGTCTTCCGATTAGCCAGAAGAGCAGCCGTGCGTTTGCGCGATTGATGCTCGCAGGCGCATGGGAAAGCCATATAGACAGCCAGGGAAGGATTATGCTTCCCGAATATCTGCGAACGTATGCGGGGATTACCAAGCATGCGGTAGTTGCAGGGCTCTTCAACCGGGTGGAAATCTGGGACGAAGATGCATGGCAGGAATATCAGGCGGCAACGGAGAATGAGAGCGACTCGATTGCAGAAAGCATGCGCGAACTCGGGATATGACGGAGCATATTCCGGTACTGGTGCGGGAAGTAATTGAGCTGCTTGATCCCAAGGATGGCGATGTATTGCTTGATGCAACGCTCGGCCATGGAGGACATGCAAAGGCGTTTCTCGACGCTGCAGGTCCCGCGGCGCGCGTGGTCGGTATCGATGCCGATGAAGCGGCGCTTGCCGTTGCAAGGAAAACCTTGGCGGCCTATGGCGATCGCGTACGCTACATCCAGGGGAACTTCGCAGCATTGCCGGAAGGCACATTCCATGCGGCACTGTTCGATCTGGGGATTGGAAGCCACCAAATCGCAGATCCGAAGAGAGGATTTTCATTCTCTTCCGATGGACCGCTTGCGATGCGGTACGGACAAGAGGAAGTGCTTCCTTCATCCTGGATTCCCGCCATCAACGAGCTGACGCAGCAGCTTGGCCATTATCCCGACGCTCATGAGCTGCTTGATCTGCTCTCTCCCATTGCGATTGCCGACATGGTGCGCATCTATGGGGAAGAGCGGTACGCGGGAGTGGTGGCGAATGCCATTGTCCAGCATCGTCCGTTCAAGACGGCGAAAGAGTTGTCTCGCGCCATTGAGGATGCGGTTCCAAAGTCATACGAGAAGGGAAGAATCCATCCGGCGACGCGGACATTCCAGGCGCTTCGGATTGCGGTAAACAGAGAGTTGGAAGTATTGGAGGCGGCACTGCCCCAGGCGGTATCGCATCTGGTATCCGGAGGAGTTATTGCGGTCATCAGTTTCCATAGTTTGGAAGATCGTATTGTAAAGCGATACTTCCGCGAAGCATCCAAAGACTGCATTTGCCCGCCGGAACAAGCCATATGCACCTGCGACCATGTGCAGACGCTCGAAATTCTTACGAAGCGTCCTATCACGGCCGCGGAAGAAGAAGTGCGGGAAAACCCCAGAAGCAGAAGCGCAAAGCTCCGGGGCGCTCGCAAGCTTCGCCCCGGGTAGGCAAACGCCCATCCCCCTTACGCCAAGAAGATTAAAAGAAACACTTAACACGTACACAAATATATGACACCAAAAATCACCCAGCATGTTGCGCCTCGAAATGTTCGCAGGCCCGTTATGATAAGCCGAAGCAATCGAGGAGCAATTAATCATACGACCGCAGCACTCGTATTCGGAATTGCGGCGGTTGCGATTGTCGGTATGCTCGGGTTCTTTTATTTACAGCAAGTCGTGCAAACGGCGTCCCAGGGCACGGACATCCATCAACTGGAGGCGACGCTCACGGATCTGAAAGAGCAGCAGCGCGTATTGGAACTCAAAGGGGCCGAGCTGCGTTCCCTGCAGAACGTAGAGCAGGATGTTGAGAATATGAATCTTGTGCCGACCGATAAAGTGTCATATCTTGCTCCAGTGGACGATCGGGTTGCGTTTTTGGATAAATGAAACATGTACGAGACGCGCGCATCAGCATTCTTGCCGTAGGAGCATATATTCTCTTCGGCATTATTGTCCTGCGGCTGTTCGACTTGCAGATTGTCGATAACGGCCATTTTGAAAACGTGGCGCAGGCGCAGCGCAAGCGGGCGTCCGAACTTCTCCCACATCGCGGAACGATTTACGTGCAAGAAGGAAAGGGCGGCGATATTTTTCCGATTGCCAGCAATACGAAGGCGTGGATCGCATATGCCGTGCCGAGGGACATGGAGAATCCGCAGCTGGTAGCCGATGCCTTGGCGCCGGCATTGGTCGCATTCCGCGATCGCCAGGCGGAGAAAATTCAATCAATCATTCAGCAAACGGGGCAGAACAATGCGGAGAAAATTGCGGCAATTACGGCGCCCCCATCAGAAGAAGAGCCATCTCCGTCACCCGAGGTAACCCCTACGCCGCAGGAGCGTACGGCACAAAATGCCCGCGAACTATTTGAGAAGTTTAATCAGCGAGCCGATCCGTATGAGCCCATTTTGAAGCCGCATGAAGTGCTCGATGATGAATTTTTGGCATTCTTGCAGGAAAAGAACCTGGAAGGAATCGTGCTGGAAGAGCAGGAAATCCGGACATATCCGGAAGGGTCGCTTGCCGCGCATCTCTTGGGGTACGTAGGGTTCGATGATGCAAAACGGGTAGGGCGTTCGGGGGTGGAAGGATTTTTTGACGCCATGTTGCGGGGGGATTTTGGGTTTCTATCAGGAGAACGAGATGCCGGAGGGAAGCTGATCGGCGTTGCAGACAACGAATTCCGCGCGGCAGAGGATGGATCCGATGTGGTACTGACGATTGACCGGGTGGTCCAGACGTTCGCAGAGCAGGAGCTGAAATCCGGAGTGGAGCGCTACCTGGCGGAGCGGGGCAGTATTGTGGTGATGAATCCAAAGACGGGAGCAATTCTCGCAATGGCGACGTATCCTACGTTTGATCCGAATTTTTACTATGCGGTAACTGACGGCCGCATTCAGACCAACCCGATCGTATCTGATAATTTCGAGCCGGGGTCCATTTTGAAGCCGGTCGTTATGGCAGGCGCCATTAACGATGGGATTGTTACTCCTCATACGACCTTCGTGGATAACGGGCCGGTGAAAGTCGATAAATTCACCATCAATACGTTCGATGGCAAGCATTTGGGCGTACAAACCATGACGCAAGCGCTTGAACAGTCGAACAACATCGGAATGGTATGGCTGGCGCAGAAGATGGGCGCAGAAAACATGTATGACTACCTGCGCCGGTTCGGGCTAGGCGAACGGACGGGAATAGAGCTGGATGGAGAAACGCAAACCAACCTGCCAGAGCCGCAGAAATGGAATGTTGCAACCGTGGCAACCATCGGGTTCGGCCAAGGAGTTGCCATGACGCCGCTGCAAGCGCTCGACGCCATCAATGTGATTGCCAATGGAGGTACGCTTGTGCAGCCGTATCTGGTATCCGAGGTGCGCCACCCGTCCGGAGAGGTGGAAAAGACGCAGGTAAAAACGGTCCGCCGCGTAATTTCCGAGGAAACCGCGGACACGGTTTCCGCTATGATGGTATCCGTTATCGAAAACGGAGTGGCAACGCTCGCGCGCGTACCCGGCTATTACCTTGCCGGAAAGACAGGAACGGCGCAGGTGGCGGACGAAACGGGGCAATATTCCAAAGATAAGAAAATTATTACATTCGCGGGGTTCGGACCCGTACCGGATCCGGAATTCTCCATTCTCATCAAACTGGATAATCCGTACGGACTTTCCTTTGCATCTGGAACGGCGGCGCCGATGTTTAAAAACTTGTCGGAAAAACTGCTGACATACTTCCAGGTTCCTCCTGCGTATAACGCATCGGAGCGCCAGCCAAGATTTTCGGTGGAGTAACCGCCTATCGCCCTCTCCCTTCGTCCCGCATCAGCGGGACTTTGAGTTGGGGAGAGGGATGGGGTGAGGGGAATAATGCTATAATAATTTCATGAATTCCCTTTCCGAACGCATCGCGTGGTATCGTGCAAAACAGTATATCGAACGCTACAAGCCGTATATCATTGCCGTTACGGGAACATACGGATGCGATTTAGCGATGCATGCCATCGCGCTCGCGATAAAAAGCGATCGGCATGTGCGGCAAGGATATGAAGCCGTTGATAGCGAAGATATTCCGGAAAGCATTCTCGGCGTAGAGAAACATAAAGAGCACATGGGCATGTTCCGATTCCTTTCGGGTACGGCAAAAAAAGAATTGCTGGAATACGAACCGGATACCATCATTGCGCATATTCCGCTCTTTGCGCCGAGGTTTGCGCGGCAGACATTCTCGCACCTGCTTCCGCGCATGCTTGTGGTGCCGCACATCGGAACAGCGCGAATGGATCTGTTCGGGAGCCTCGACATGATAGCGCACGAATACCGCATAGTTGCATCTATGATGCATCGGGATGGAGTGATTGTGCTCAATGCGGACGAGGAATACGCACAGGGGATTCAAGAGGTATCTTCCTGCCCCGTTATTACCTACGGTATCAGCAAGCGGGCGGACATTGCGGTGAAACGCGCAGTCAGAGGAGAAGACGGCAACGGATTGTTTTTGGAGCTTGCAATAGACGGCGCCGCATACGAACTGTTCGCGCCGCACCTGTTCGCAAAGCAGCATATATACGGCCTGCTTGCGGGGCTTGCCGCATCCCATGGCATGGGCGTCCCGGCGCACGATGCTATCCGCTCCCTTGCGCGGCTGTATGCTCCAAACGGAGTGCTGCAGCGGCAGCCGGGAACGCGGGGTGCGACGCTGCTCGACGACACCGCTTTTATATGTCCCGAGCGCTTGGACTCATCATTAAAAACACTTGCTTCCCTTCCGTGCCGAGGCAGAAAAATCGCCGTGCTCGGAGATATGGAGTATCTCGGTTCGCAGAGCGCGTCGGCGCATGCGCAGGTAGCTGTCGACGCAGCAAGCGCCGCGCAGATTATTGTGTTTATAGGCGAGCACATGCGCCACGGGCAAAATGAGCTGCAAAAATCAGGTGCAACTTCAGATACCCATCATTTTGTATCAAGCAACGAGGCCGCTCCATGGCTCGCCGAACATATAAGAGAACATGATCTTGTATACATCGCCGGCGGACAATCCATGAATATGCAAGAGGTTGTAAAAATGCTGACGCACCACTAAATGTGGTATAATCTTCTTATGACATTCGATGATATTATCGATAAAGGTGCAGATCTTGGCGTATCTGTAAAAATATTTTTTGAAAATATTGGAATTAATGAAAACCAAATGGCACTGTTTATGCCTATTTTGATGGGCACAGCAATTATTCTGCCTATTGTGGGATATTTCTTTAAGAAAAAATCATATGACAGCGCCAGGCAAAAAAGAGAAGTCGCAAATATAAAAGAATACACTCAACTTCTTGCTTGGATTGTAGTCATAATATTGGTTATGCTTTTAATGCTCAATCCTTTTACAGTTTTGTACATCGGTTTCCCTCTTTGGGTTCTTGTGCTTATCTTGATGATTAATAGCTGGCGTACGCAAAAAACAAAATTTGCAAAGTGGTTTGTATTAATCCTTTTACTCACTGGTGTCGCATCCCTGGCGATGATAAGTCTATTTCGTGGATAGTGTCTTACGAGAGGGGGAAACGCATTGTTAGTTCAAAGTCTGCTGTTACTTTATAAAAAATTCCAAGGATTATCCTTGGAATTGCCTTCTTTTCGCGTATCTCCGCAGTATTTTGCTATGTATGAAAAAAGAGCGGCTCATGTTCGTCAGGTGACGAAACGAGACGCTCTGAAGATTAGAAAGTTACAAACATTTTTTGACGAGGGTGATGAGCTCATCCACGTCCTTTTCCGTGGTATCCCACGAGCACATCCAGCGGACGATGCCGGCTGTCCCATCCCACACGTAAAAGCGTGTTTCTTGAAGCATCTTTAAGATCGTTTTTTTTGGCAGTTGAACAAACACCACATTGGATTCAACGGGATAGACCGGGTGAAGATCTAGTTCATTTATGCATCGCTCTGCGAGAAGTGATGCCATCGCATTCGAGTCCCGGGCATTTTTCATCCATAAGTCATTCTTGAACAATGCGATAACCTGCGCAGCGATCACATGCATACGGGCGCATAGTTGCCCCTGTTGTTTGTGGAGCCATACAGCTGAATTCGGGGCGTGCCCGCCTCCGAAGAACAATACTGCATCGCCCATCATGCCGCCGTTTTTTGTACAGCCAAAGCTTATCGTGCTCACACCGATGTTGGATATCATCTTTCGAAGACTTGTTTTTTTATGATCAAGATGCGCTACTGCATTAGCCATTCGCGCTCCGTCGATGTGAAGAGGGAGGCCGAATTGTCCGATCGCGTGCAATTCTTCGTAAGAATATACCGTACCGAATTCAGTGGCATTCGATATGGAGACTGCCCATGGATATGCCATGTGAATGTCATTTCGCTGGCGAAAGCGCCGCTCAATTTCCCCTATGTGAATTTTTCCGTAATGGTCGGGGGTTGGAAGAATCTTATGCCCCAAACTTTCGATTGCACCGCACTCGTGCACGTTGATGTGTGAACATTCTGTTGAAATTACACAGTGAAACGGACGGTTAAGCAGGCTTTTTAGGGCCAAGCGATTGGCCGATGTGCCATTATTTACAAAGAGCACATCCGTAGCCCCGAAGCGTTCTTTGAGTAACTCCGTAGCCTCGCGAGTAAATCGATCCTGTCCGTACACTCCGCTCGGTTCTGCTTCCATCGCTTGCACGACGGCTTTCATGACAGCAGGATGAGGCTTGCAATCGTAGTCGCTGGCAAATGAACGCATTTCTAGGTTCCTTTGTTAAGGGACAGTCGTTCCAGTCAAAACATCCAAATCAAACAACAATGCATTAAAGCATGGAATTGCGGATTTTGCAAAGAAAAAAGAGCGGCTCGTATTCGTCGGGTGACGATACGAGACGCTCTGAAGGGAATACGCTATATCCCGAGAGAAAATTCGTTTATAATTCCCGGGCACGTACCGTTAGGACCGACTTCAGTGAGATACACTTTTTCTGAAACGAACCTTGGAGAACGCTTGACTATGTTTATTACGGCTTTAAGCGCAGCATGCTGGTTAAAGTCATCAGGAATCTTCCCGAGCGTGATATGCGGATGAAATGGCCGGCTGAGGTCCGGCTCCGGATCGGCCCATGGACTTCCCCAAAGTGCAAGTGATCTTCGCTCATAGGCAGGGGCCGGTATTTCTCCGGTAAGTATGTCAACCCAGTTGGGTAGGCAGTAGTGTTCCCGTACGGGGTTGATGGAAGACACAAAAGCTCGGTGGGCTTCCCAGTAAGAATTGATATTGCCCAGCTTCCACCAGATGCCTCCGTCGCTGTATAGGATGCAGGTGTCCATATGCACTTCAATTCCGGCGGTCAGTATTTTTGCTGTTGTTTGGATTTGTTCTTCTAGTTTTTTGAGGTTTCGTTCCGGTAGGGCAAACTGATGGATAGTGATATGGGGAAGCGCAGCGTGTTCCTCGCCGAGGATGATTGTTGATCCGAATTCTTTATGGAGAAGTCTGCTAGCGCGGATTGCCATATCAGCAATCTCCTTCGATGGTAGGATAACCAAATTTCGTACGACAACATTTTCTTTTTCCATCCTAGTATTCTCCTGTAAAAGGTCATTTCGTTCCAGTTAAAACATCCAATCAGGTAACAATGCATTAAAGCATGGAATTCCGGATTTTGCAAAGAAAAAGTAGACAAGGAATCAAAAACAATTTATAAACAGTACACATGGCCTCATCGTCTAACGGCTAGGACGTAGCCTTCTCAAGGCTAAAATCGGGGTTCGATTCCCCGTGG
>CAYUBL010000003.1:0-30345 GCA_964443125.1 uncultured Candidatus Saccharibacteria bacterium
GCCGATGGTAGTGAGAAGTGATACTCTCGCAAGAGTAGGCCGATGCCGCGTACATTGCATCGAATATGTTTCAGTTACCCGCAAAAAACCGCCCCTAAAAGGCGGTTTTTTGTATATTCCTGCGGAGAGGGTGGGATCCCCCGTCAGTACATTTCCTGACGGAAATGTCTTCCGGGCCGGGCCTCGCGGTGCTCGCCTTGCCTGTCAGGCAAACTCGCACAACGCTCCGGCCTTCTCATTCCATCGCGAGCAAAACTATTTGCTCGCTCCCTTCCTTGTAAAACTTCGTTTTCCTGCGGAGAGGGTGGGATTCGAACCCACGTGCCCCTTTCGGAGCTACTGCATTTCGAGTGCAGCCCGTTATGACCGCTTCGGTACCTCTCCGTATTCCATAGACTAGCGCCATATTGCCCGAAAAGCTAGAAACTGGCCGCTAAAAGCTATTTTAATGGACTTTTGGCTCTGTATACGGTATAGTGTGAACTTATGGCGAAACGTCGATTTGCATCTAAGAATACCCGCAAAATAACGGAAGTGCTTGAAGAGCTCAAGCTCTCCGAAAGCCGCTTTTTCTTTATTTTAAAGGAAATCGGCATACGCCTCGCTGAAGGGCAAAAGAACATCGACCAGTCGGCCGTAGCCCGCGTCCGGGGATACTTGAACGAACAAGAGCGCCGAGCAGCCCTGCAATCAAAAACTATCGAACTGCCATCCATTATCCGCGTACAGGATCTGGCAAAAAAACTGGAGTTACCAATCGGAAATATTCTTTCCACGCTGCTCAAGAACGGAGTACTAGCCAACCTCAATGATGATTTGGATTATGAAACGGCCGCCATTATCGCCCAGGAACTCGGGTATAAAACGGAAGAAAGCACCAAGGAATTAGAGAAAGATGTGCTGACCGTCGAAAAACTCAATGAAATCCTTACGAAAGAAGATCCCGCCACCCAAAAGCCTCGTCCGCCGGTCATTACTATCATGGGTCACGTAGATCATGGAAAAACCACGCTGCTGGATACCATCCGATCTGCGAATGTGGCTGCAGGAGAAGCGGGTGGCATTACCCAAGCCATTTCCAGCTACCAGGTAGAACATAACGGGCGCACCATTACCTTTATCGATACCCCCGGACACGAAACATTCGATTTTATGCGGCAACGAGGCGCATCTCTTGCAGATATCGTTGTTCTTGTCGTTGCCGCAGACGATGGCGTAAAGCCACAAACGAAAGATGCGGCCACATATGCAAAAAAAGAAGGCCTTCCCATCGTTGTTGCCATTAACAAAGCAGACAAGCCGGAAGCGAATATCGAACGGGTTAAAAAAGAGCTGTCCGACATCGGGCTTCAGCCGGAAGAGTGGGGAGGAAAGACGGTCATGGTTGAAGTTTCCGCATTAAAAAACCAAGGAATTGGCGATTTACTGGAAATGATTCTTTTAACCGCAGATATCAACCCGCTCGGAGCAAACCCCAACCGAACCGCCCTCGGTACGGTCATTGAGAGCAAGCTCGACAAAAGCACGGGGCCGATTGCATCCATCCTGATCCACACTGGAACACTCCACGTGGGAGATGACGTCGTCATCGGCAAATCTACGGGAAAAGTACGCCTTATGAAGGATTTCCGCGGGAAAAACATCAAAAAAGCCCTTCCTTCGATGCCGGTTACCATCATTGGTTTAAAGGAAGTGCCTCAGGCAGGAGATATCCTCCAGGTGGTGGAAGCTCGCGAAGAAGCGATTATGAAAGCTGCTCAACGAAGAGCCCCGCTCAAGCGCATGTCGAAATCCGAGGACGGGGACGTGCGAAAAACACTCGCAATCGTGCTGAAAGCTGATTCCCGAGGGTCGCTCGAAGCCCTGGAACAGACTATTGTAGCCATGATTCCTCCGGAAGTGCGCCTATCTATCCTTCGAAGCGATGTGGGAACCATTTCAGACTCCGATGTACTCACCGCAAAGGCGGGGGGAGCTATCATTTACGGATTCTCGACAAATATTGCCGGCATGTCGCAAAAATTGGCAGACAAAGAAAAGGTGCCGGTTCGAATATTCAATATCATCTATCAGCTTTCTGAAGATATTCGCAAAGAAATCGATGATCGCATGCCGGTGGATATCGTAACGGAAGATATCGGACGCATTAAGGTACTAAAAGTATTCTTTGCTACCCAAAAGAAGAAAATCGTAGGTGGCGAAATTGCCGAAGGAATAGCGGAGAAAAACGCCAAAATCATCATCAAACGTAAAGATAAGAAAAAGCCAGATATTCCTGCGGAAGTTGTCGGGCATGGCATAATCGCAGAGCTGCAAAAAGAGAAGCGTCCGCTCCAAAAAGCGGAATTGGGCGATCAGGTCGGAATGACTATTGAAGGAAAAGGGAAGATTAAAGAAGGGGATGTTTTGGAAGTTATCCGCGAAACAAAAGTGAAGAAGGGGATAACCGCATAAACCCGTAACGAACCATTTTCGTGTCCAGCAGAATCGCAAAAATTAATAGGCACTTGCAGCGCACCGTCGGCGATATTCTCTTAAAAGAAGCCGACCTTCCTTCCGGCAGCCTGGTAACCATTTCTCGCGTAGAAACCACTCCAAATCTGCGTTTCAGTACTATCTGGATCTACATCACCCCTTCCGAACAAACATCCGCCGTACTCGATTCTCTCCAAAAGCAGATGTACGATATTCAAGGATCCCTAAACCGGTCCCTGGAATTTCGCCCGCTGCCTCGCATCCGTTTCCGGCACGACAGCGGCAATGAACATGCGGAGATTATTAACCAAAAACTTGATGAACTCAACGATACCCCCACAACATAGCCTCTTGGGAGAACACCAGGAAACCGTACGGACGATTGCACATCTTATGGAAACGTCCCGGAATGTCTTGATCGGCACCCATGAACACCCGGACGGCGACGCCCTCGGATCGTCGCTGGCTATGCTGTATGCTTTGGAGTCGCAAGAAAAATCCGCAACGGTATATATTCCCGACCCGGCCGCGGATTTCTTTGCGTTTTTGCCCGGGTATACCCGCCTGCGCACAGAGAAACCCGATCTTCATGCATTCGATACGGTGATCCTCTTGGATTATACGCAATTGCCGCGTACCCATATTGAGCACGAAGTTCTCGGCAAAGACCGCGTCATTAGCATTGATCACCATTACGACAATACAAAGCAAACACCTGTGAACCTGATCGTCCCTGAAGCTGCGGCTACAGCTCATATTCTTTTCGCGCTCTTTTCCGAGCTCAACATCCCCATTACCCCGGATATCGCTACCTGTCTTCTAACGGGAATATTCACCGATACCGGCTCATTTATGCATGATTCCGTTACTCCTGAAATCCTTCTCATTGCTTCCGATCTCATGCGAAAAGGCGCGCGTCTTTCCCATATTGCGCACGAAACATACCAAAAGAAAGACCTTCCAGGCCTTCAAATCTGGGGGAGGGCGCTATCGCGCATCCTCATGAATAAGAAAACGGGCGCAAGCATCTCCATTATTACCTTAGAAGACCTCCAGGAATGCGGGGCCACCCTGGATGACCTGTCGGGGGTCGTCAGCATGCTTAATGCGCTTCCGGACACGTCTTTTGCAATGCTTCTTGTGGAGTATGAATACGGTAAGATCAAAGGCAGTCTGCGTTCCGAACCCCACAAAGGAGTCGACGTAAGCAAAATGGCAAAGCGGCTCGGGGGAGGAGGACACAAACTTGCCTCCGGATTTGAAATACAAGGCCATCTCGTCCAAAAAAATGGGCAGTGGCGAATTGAACCGGCAACGTCGTAATGCTTCCGCTATGAAATTCCTTATCTTTGGAGACGTCGTAGGCGCACTTGGGCGAGAAGCAATTACAAAAGCGCTCCCGCAGCTTCGCGAAGAATACGCTCCGGATGCGGTGATCGTAAACATTGAAAACATTGCTCATGGAAAAGGCATTTCTCCCGATACGGTGCAAGCAGCATTGTCTTGGGATGTTTTTGCGCTCACCACGGGCGATCACGCATGGGACAATAGCCTGGGTACCCCTATGCTTCAAGATGCGAACACTCCTATTGTCCGTCCGGCGAACTACCCTTCAGGAGTGCCAGGACGTGGCTATATTGTGAGACAAATAGGTGCATATGAAGTTGCGGTTATTAACTTGCAAGGACAAGTCATGTTTAAGAATCAACCGAACAACCCCTTCCATACGCTCGATGAAATTCTTGAAAAACCGGAGGTCGCCAGATCTGCAATAAAGCTTCTCGATTTCCATGCAGAAGCTACCAGTGAGAAGCGGGGAATGGGCTGGTACGCTGATGGCAGGATTTCCGCTATGTGGGGCACCCATACCCACGTTCCGACAAACGACGCTCAAATTCTCCCGAACGGTACCGGCTATATTACGGACGTCGGCATGAACGGCGCACACGATTCCTCCTTGGGCATGGATAAACGAGCGCCCTTAAAACAATTTCTTACCCAGCTAAAAGTCAAAATGGAGCCGCCTCAATCAGGGCCGCTGGAAGTAGGAGGAATATTCCTCGAGATCGATCCGGCAACCGGCAAAACAATAACCATTGCGCAAATCCGCCGCATCCTGCAGAATGGGTAATATAATGTCGCTTACGTAAGCCATATATCCCTATGCTCAACAAACAAGCCCTTATCGACAAAGTAGCTGACGCGACCAGATTGCCGCGAAAACATGTGGAAATGGTTATCAGTTCATTCCTGGAAACCATCCTCGACAAGCTTTCCCAGGACGAAAAGATCAATCTTTCCGGTTTCGGCATCTTTGAAGTACGCGAACGCAAGGGTCGCCGCGGAGTAAACCCCCGCAACCCGAACGAACCCATGCAAATCCCGACGGTTCGGGTGGCAAAATTCCGCCCCGGCAAAACATTGAAAGAAGCAGTAAAATAATATATCCTGCTTTCTTATAGGAAACGGGGCGTCGTATACCGGTAGTACGCATGGTTTGGGACCATGTAGACTGGGTTCAATTCCCAGCGCCCCGACACACCACATACGTGGTCTTACTATGCAGGCGGGTATGGTATAGTGGCTATTATGGGACCCTTCCAAGGTCCAGACGCGGGTTCGATTCCCGCTACCCGCTCCACAATCTGCTATACTATTTCCATGACATACGGACGATACAAGTGGTCGCACTTCTTTCTCAGCGCAGGACTCGGTATCGTATTTTTGTGGATTGGAATCGATATTGTCCGGCATCCGGACTCCTGGATCGGTTATCTTCCCGCAAGTATTCCATTCGGCATCGAACGCACGGTGGCATTAAAAATAAATGCGATATTCGATATAGCTTTGGGGGCGCTGCTGATTGTACGTTGGTGGCCTAAGATAGCAGCAATACTCGCCATCGGCCATCTCATCGGCATTATTGCAACCCAGGGAATCGATGCGGTCATTATTCGCGACGTAGGGCTTCTAGGATCGGCTCTGGCGCTTCTTTCCTGGCCAAAGAGACATTACCGAAGCCGGGGAGGGGATTAGTACATCCCGAGCGGGTTGATAGGCCGGCCAAATCTGCGCACTTCGAAGTGGAGATGCGGTCCCGTTGAGCGTCCGGTGGACCCCATCTTTGCAATAGCAGCGCCTTTCGCAACCTTCTGCCCCTTGCCTACGTAGAACTTCTCCAAATGAGCGTAGTAGGTCGTCAGGCCGCCGCCGTGATTGACGATGATAAGGTTTCCATATCCGCCCAGCCATCCGGCGAATTCCACTGTTCCATCTTGTGCAGCAAAGACCGGAGGACGGGATCTGTTATTGATATCAACGCCCGTATGTCCGCCTCGGAAATATTGCGACATTTGCTTCGTAGTCGTAGGCCATACGAATCCCTTTCCGGCATCGGAAACATCTTGCGGAGGCGGGGTAGGCTCGCTTGCATCCGGATCGCGGGCAATGCGCGTGCTCTTTGATACGGTCTGCGGAGCTTGTCGAGGAGCAATGTATCCCTCCGGGATAATGATCGCCTGGCCAATGGAAAGCTTCGCATCTTCGCCCAGATTGTTATATGCGATGATTTTCTTTGCGTCTGCTTTATATTGCCCGGCAATTCCCAATACCGTATCTCCACTTGCCACCTTATGGAGCACTCCGGTGGTAGGCAAAATATTCAAATGATCTCCGGTTTTAATAATGTCGCTTTCTCCCAACCCGTTTGCCCACAGGATCGTATTTGTGGAAATGCCAAATTTGCTTGCGATGCCAGCAATCGTATCTCCATCTTCCACGGTATAAATAAACGGTTTTTTCTCCTCTGAAGATGCTTGTTCGTCGCTCGATTCTTCCGCTTCTTCTCCGGGCTCCGTAAGAACGGGGCTTAGCGGCGCCACGACGGCGTTGCCTTCAAGCGTTTGGGCAAATTGTACTTCGGGATTATCAAATGTAATAAAATACGCATCGCTGGCATCTACGACAGCCAAGCGGCTTCCTCCTGTTCCGGGAGTTGCGGTTTGGGCATATGCGGATGGGTCAAGAGGACCTTCTGCCACTTCTTCACCGGAGACATACGTATGGAGCAGGGAGTTTTGCCCTGCGCCCGCTATCCGTCCTTGCAAAGCAATCGCTCCGATAAGGCCGAAAAATACTATATGGACAGCTGACTTCTTTGTTACAGAAAAGGCCTTTATATGCACTTTTCTCAATTGTCGCTTTGGTAAAATAGAATAATCCTTTATACGCCTTTTGAGGGGCTTAGGATTTTGTGTTGCGTGTCTGTTTGCGTACTTTGTCAGAGACTCCTGACAGATAAGAAGCTATTGTACGGCACCGGGGAGAGGAGTCAACCTTGACATTTTTTCGTTCTGTTGTTTTAAAAATTCCTCGTTCTATAGTACAATTTCCCCCATGTCCTCTATCCTCCAAGGCCTGAACCCTCAGCAGCAGAAGGTCGTCTTGGCCACCCATGGCCCTGTCCTGGTCTTGGCAGGGGCGGGATCGGGGAAGACCCGCGCCCTTACTCACCGAGTAGCATATCTCATTGAACAGGAACTGGCGGCACCGGAGGAAATCCTGGCGGTCACCTTTACCAATAAGGCGGCCAACGAGATGAAGCACCGCATTGCAGCCCTTCTCCCCGGTCCCGCAAAAAGCCCCGGAGATATCAGTACATTCCACAGCATGGGAGTTAAAATCCTTCGCGAGCAGGTTGGTTTTCATTCCCGCACGAGAGGGTTTTCCATATTCGACACCAAAGATTCTGAAAAACTGATCCGAAAAGCCCTCAAGGATACCAATTATTCGCTCCGAGAATGGAGTCCGAGCGCAATCCGAGGAGCAATATCCCGGCTGAAACATGACTTTGTCGATGAAATCGTTTTCTCCGAGCCGGAAAGTCCGCAAGAAGAGGTGCTCTCACGTGTCGTGCCGCTCTATGAGCAAATGCTCGCGGAGCACGACGCATACGACTTCGACGATCTCCTGCGCGTGCCGCTGCGCATCCTGCGCGCCCATGATGTAGTACGAAAATTCTATCAGAGTCGCTGGCGTTTCCTATCCGTCGACGAATACCAAGACACTAACCCCATGCAAGACGAGATCATATCGCATCTGTTGGGGCCAGACCGGAATATTTGCGTGGTAGGGGATGACTACCAGTCCATCTACTCCTGGCGGGGCGCCAATGTGGATCATATTCTTCAGTTCGAAGCTCGATATCCGGGCTGTACGACGATTCTTCTCACGCAAAACTACCGATCCACGCCTAATATTCTGGACGCCGCAAATGCGGTTATCGCTCAAAATGTGAACCAAAAACACAAGAAATTGTGGACCGACAATAGGCAGGGACAAGATGTCATGCTTATGAGACTAGCGTCTGACCGGGAAGAAACTGCTTGGGTCTGCAAACAGATCCAAGAGCACGTATCGCAAGGCGGCCGCTTATCCGATTGCGCCGTTTTGTACCGCACTAACGCCCAGTCCCGTCTCATGGAAGAACAATTCCTTATGCATCGCGTTCCATATACGATTGTCGGTGGCTTCCGCTTCTATGACCGCAAGGAGATCAAAGACTCGCTCGCAATCCTGTCATTCTTTACTACGCCTTCCTCCCGAATCCATTTCGAACGTATCGCCGATGCGCTGCTTACGAGAGTAGGGCCCAAAACGATCGACCGCTGGGAAGCGGAAGCAAAAACAGCTGGTATTTCTCTGGGGGCGCACATCGCCGCCACGTCATCGCGAGCGGATATCCGCGCTATCTTTTCCGCGTTTCAGACAGCAAAGCGCGCCGAGCATGAGCATATCGCCGACCTGCTACGCATACTCCTTACGAAAACCGGTTATTTGACTTCGCTGGAGCGACTGCCGGATGGAAAAGAACGAATAGAAAATGTGAACGAACTGTTTAATGTTGCGGCAGCATATACAACTGTCGAGTCCTTTCTGGAAGATACTGCACTGCTTTCTGATATCGATAGCGCATCATCCTTCGGAGACAAGGTTACCTGCATGACGCTTCATGCATCCAAAGGACTGGAATTCCCAATGGTATTCATCATTGGCGCAGAAGAAGGACTTTTACCGCACCAAAATAGCTTTTCTTCCTCTTCGGGCATTGAAGAAGAGCGTCGACTTTTTTATGTAGGAATGACCCGCGCACAGCAGCGCCTTTCCATCAGTTACAGCGCGTACCGGTTCCGAGGAGGAGAAATGGTGCCGCAAGCGCCTTCCCGCTTTCTCGACCATCTCCCCAGTACTATTGCGCCCCAATCTATGAACAATCATGCTGTTCATCATACGATTCGGGATGATATCGCCGATTTTCTCTTGGGAAGCGACGAGCCGACTCTTGTCCAGCCGACAAACGGGTCGTACGTATCCCATCCGAAATTCGGACGCGGAGTAATTATTGGAATATCCGATAATAGTCTCACCTGCGTGTTTGAAGGCCATGGAGTAAAAAGCGTAGAAACATCGTCATGCTCAACGCTGTCATGAACACTCTTCGCGCCACCCCTAACAGCTATCAGCGAAAAGCTATAAGCTAGTAATGATGTTTCAACCGCTCACCGACCCCGACGTTCTAAAAAGCGTACTTGCCAAGCACGGAATCCGCACGGCAAGATCGCTCGGGCAAAACTTTTTGATTTGCGAAGAAGTCGTGCAAAGCGTGCTCGTTGCATTGGAAGGGGGATCGAACCAGGTTACAGAGTTAGGTCCCGGAGTAGGCACGCTTACGCAAGGTCTTATCGCCCACGGCTACCATGTGCGGGCAATTGAAAAAGACGATGAATTCGTAAACATTCTTCCCGGCATGATGCCTGCAAACCTGCGCAAGAATCTCACAATTATTCATGGAGACTTGAAAGACGAAGAGTGGCTCGCCTTCGTCCCGCCGGCTGGCGATACTACGGCGACCAACAATGGTTATGCCATTGTTGGTAATATTCCGTATAATCTTTCCGGATTCATTATTCGACGCTTAACAAAGTTACAAACTCCTCCATCAAAAGCAATTTTTTTGGTCCAGAAAGAAGTAGCTGATCGCATCTTGATGCGGGATAATGCCATGAGCTTGCTTTCGCTTTCCATTGCACTCTGGGGACATGCAGAGCTGCTTTTGCGCGTGCCGCCTTCCTGCTTTATCCCGCAACCGAGCGTCCACTCTGCGCTCATTATGCTCACACCCTCCCCAAACCAGCCGCCTGTTGCGGTACGGGAAAAAATCATCGCAACGGCAAAACCATTCTTTCAGGCAAAGCGAAAACAAATCGGCCACACACTCAAGACGAATTTCGCAAAAAGCCAAGACGATGTACGCGAGATAGAACAGCGTATCAATATCTCCGCAACCGCGCGCCCGGAGAATCTTTCCGTATCAGATTGGGCTGCCCTGTGTGATATACTGTAAGACATGTCACGCCGCATTATCATCGGCATTCTTATCCTTCTCATCATTGGAATTATCGGGGGGACTGTTGCGCTCATTTTCTCTCGACTCCGATCCCAAGAACCTACCGCACCCGTCGCTCAAATTACGCCCCTTCCGCAATCGAATATAAGCAATCAACCAACGATCAATCCGGCAGGGGACGATGACAATGATGGCCTTACAAACGCAGACGAGCAGTTATGGGGCACGAGCCCCATCAATCCTGACACCGACGGAGACGGATTCAAAGATGGGGAAGAAGTGGCAACAAGCCACAATCCCACTATCCAAAGTCCGAATGACAAGCTTCCGGCAGGGTTCACTCCAAACCAAAACGCCGATGCGCTTGCGCCATCTGCTCCCTCGGACACCCCGTTTGAATCTTATTTCTCCGATTCCGTAGACGTGACCGGCGGAACCAAAAATCTTACGGCCGAGTATGCCCGCACCATACCCGATAAGGACAAATCACCTCTCACGCTCGCGCAATTCGTCCAGGCACAGCCCATCACCGTAACGCTGCCGAAACTCAACGATGCGGCAATCACACCGGAACAAGACATTCCGCTTGCGATTTCGCAGTATATAAACGTAGCAGGGAACCTTGATACAATATCAGATCGCACTCGCCTCTCCATTGCCATCAATGACCTCTTCGACAATCAAGCGGCGCATGGATTTGAAAATTTCGCTGCTCGGGTACGAAGCTTTCAAGCACAACTAGAGAACTTGCGGGTACCTCCGTCTGCGATACAGTACCATAGGCTTATCATTGGGTATTGCGAACTGCTTGCAGGCACATTAAGCCAAATTGCTAATTATCCAAATGACCAAGTAAAAGCGCTCGTTGCCCTTCGGCAACTTGAAGCAATCGACAAGCAATACTATCCACTCATCACTCGAGAACGAACAAGACTTCTCGGATTATCCAATCTATGAACGATATAAATCGCATCGGAATTAGGATTGTCAGCATTGTTATCGTCGTCGTAATGATTCTCTTTGGTATTTGGCAAGGTATTACGTTCGCCATTTCCCAACTTCGCACCTCAAATCCAACTCCGCTTCCGAGCACGGCGCCCACGATTGCCGCATCGCCCCTCGCAGAAGAGCCTCTCTCGCCAGACACTGCCCGAAAACTCACGGAGCTTGCGGATTCTGCACGCCAGACGCTTACCGGCTATACGAAGCAATACGTTGAATCCCTGCCTGCAAACAGCACTCAAGAACAAGTATTGGACCAACAGGCAATCGAGAACTTCGTAAACGCAAATCGCGGCGCGCTTTTGCCGGAACTGCCCGAAGGAACGGTGCAAGTTTCCACGAAGACCGGCAAACAAGCGATATCCGATTACCTTGATGCCATCGCGGCTTCTCACAATACGGCCATTGCATCCGTTACTGGCGACACAATTATCGCCGCACTCGCCAAACAAGAGAGCGGAGAAGACCCCCAAGCGCTACTGCCTGTTCGTAAGTCTATTGAGGGAAATTTGAATATTTTCAAGAGTATCCAAGCACCCAAGGAGGCCGAGGCGCTTCATACCAAGCTTATCCAGGCAACACAAGCCCTGCTTACCTCGGTTGGCCTTCTGCAGAATATGAGCAGCGACTTTGTCGGAGGCCTTATCGGACAGAAAAATCTGGCGGATTTAAACACTGTATTCGCGGACATCTCAGAGCAAATCCGCGCACTTGAAACCAAGTACGATTTGGAGTGACGATTGTGGTATAATTTCCGTTAGCAAGACGTCGTATGCCAACGGATTTTTCTTTTTTCAATCGCACCATGCGCAAAGCGTTTTTCTTTGCCGTTTTTGCGTGCAACATGCTTATTTTCGTACGTCCCGTATATGCTGATCCGCACGCCGTATTCTATACGGACCGCGCACAGGAACAGTTTTTCTACAATTCACTCGCAGCGCTGAATCAGGCGGATTTCGTAGAGCCGGGAACGGGGCAGTATAGCCGGAGTAATCTCGTTACCCAAAGAGCAGCTGCGACACCAAGCCCCAATCCCCAACAAGGCGCTGTGAGTTTTACCCCGGAACAAGACCCCCTTATCAACGCAACAAAAACTGATTTACCCTCAATCCTTACGAGAAATATCACTCTCGAGGGAAACGACCTCTGGACTGCCTACCTTGTACATCAATTTGCTCTTGAAACTGCAACTCGACGGTCTACAAGTGAACTCGAACGCATTTTTTGTGAGAGAGGACTAGGAAGAGTACAATGCGACACAACTGCAAGAGCACAGCAGCAAGACGGCGCCTTCACTACGAAGCCCTCTAGCGTTACCGGACAGTTGAAAGTAGGAGCAATTGCAGCGCTTTCTTCCGGAAAAGACGAAGAAAAAACAATAACTCGAAGCATCGAGCAGGGGGATACGATCTCTGGCCCCAATGGATTCAATAACACCTCTACCAATGACCCTATTTTCAAGATCGAGCGACCAAAAGACCCAGCACTGGCAGCATTGCGAGAAAAAGAATCGAATAATGAAACAACCTCCAATTTAATCAATACACTTACCTCTACTATTACAAATATCGGATCCAGAATTAACCCTTCGATGTTTTCAGATATTACTTTCGATAATACCGGGGTCCCAAAAATTGCAAAAGATACATCCTTTGACGAGTACGTAAGTAAGCTTTTACAACTCACATCACTGCCATCACAACTCCTATCGGTTCGCAATAGAGCTGAAGAAGCGATAAAGACTTCTCAAGTATATAAAACAACGCCAAATGCAGTTGCAGATTATATCCTTGAATCCGGTACCACCGATGGGTCTGGATCGCTCTTGGCAAGAATCACTACGCCGGCGAGCACGAAACTTGCCGCAGTAGATGCATTGGCAGAACTTACTGCCCAAGCAGCTACAAGCCAAAATTACACCAATACTCGCACTATTGCTCAAGCGGGAAATAGGTCCTTAGTAGATCCTCGCCTTCCCGAATTGGGACTGGGAACATCTGGCGCTACAGATGGATTGCCTAACACAGGCAATGTCGCAGGTATTTCAACCCTGGATCAGCAACTCACGCAAAACTATCAACAAGCTTACGATGCCCCGCAACCCGTCACTCTTTCTCCCAGCGTATATGACCAAGGGGTACTCCTCGAGCCCGGTACGTTTGATGCACTTGTTGCATTTACCAACGATACGCACAGACGGGCCGACGATGATAATCCTTTAGCAACAAGTTCCGCCTTCTCTATTAACATAGAAAGCATCCTTAATTCAGTAACAATTAACGATATTCTCTGCTCCGTTTTTCCTTCTATCGATGCTTGTTTAGCGAGAAGTAGCAACGTATGAGAAAAATTGCTCTTCATTCATACATACTACTTACACTCACAGTAGTCTCCGCACTCCTACCCACACATTCCGTCTACGCACTAGAGAGACGAAATGTTACAGACTTGCAATCGCTAGAGAACGATAAAGAAATTGTCGAACTTGTAAGAAAATGCCAAGTCGCGCCAATTATTGATTCTCTTAATGACGATGAATGGAGACCCTTCTTAGTAGTCGAGGTGCCCGAGGGCACTGAAATTGTACGATTTGATCATTCTCTGGATCCAGGGAATGAAATAGTCTTTCCCACTGCCGTCTACTATGCATGTCCACTCGCAATCTTTAACTCAATTCAGGCAAAACAAAAGCTCGCTGATGAAACTTGGACTACAAGAGTTTTCATTGATGTGTTTGATGTAATCCTATGGCTTTTTCGAGTAGCCGTAGAGCTAGCCCTTCGATTTTCCGGTGGCTTCTTCGCGCTCATGTTAAGCGAAGGTACGTTTATTCAGAACGATATCGTACAGCAAGCCTGGCCATTTATCCAAGGTATTGCAAACCTTGGTTTTATTTTTGCGCTTCTTTACATCGCGCTCGCAACAACTCTCAGAATTGAGTCCGTATCAACTTCAATACAGCGGCTTTTACCAAAATTGCTTATTGGCGCAATTCTCGTTAACTTCAGTCTTGTGGTAGGGGGTCTGCTCATTGATTTATCCCGCCTTTTAATGGCGGTGGAGATTAAAGTTGTAGCCGGTCCGGATATAACTGCAACAAACTTGGGAGCAAGGCTAATTGCAGCAATCAGCGCATATGAAGCAGTATTTAAGACTCTGGAGTTTGCAGGCCAAGGACTCCAAGCATACCTTATACTCAGTCTTCAAAACCTCATAGTTATGGGGGCGCTGGCAGTAGGCTTATTTATTGTTTCGCTTAATTTATTTATCAGGTACGTTGCCTTGTTGGTATTGCTTATCCTCTCTCCCTTCGCGTACCTAGCACTCGCCCTCCCGCAAACAAAGTCAATTTTTACTCAATGGTGGGGACTGTTTCTGAAATGGGTCTTTTACGGTCCGATTGTACTGTTCTTTCTTAGCCTGATTATAAGAATTCAAGGATCTGAAATCATAAATATTCCAGAAAACGGATTCTCCGGATCTGCGACGCTACAATACCTTATACGCTTCGCGATAGTAATCACTTTTCTCTACATTGGACATGTAGTTGGGAAAAAAGCTGCTGGCGCTGGATCTGATGCTATACTCGGGTGGGCAAAGGAGCATCCAAAGACAACCGCAGCAGCAGTTGGGACCATCCTTACGGGCGGCTTGGGCGGAGCGGCGCTCGGGGCAATCGGCATGTTTGGAGCACAAAAAACGGGAACCGCTGCGCAATATGCTTATAAACGCACAGGTATTCCAGAGGCATTAAAAATCAGACAATCAAGCATAGCTAAAAGAGAAAGAGATCGTATAGATGATACGAGATTAGTTGAAATGGCAAAATACAGATATGGCACTGATGAATATCGACAAGACATTCAAAATGCGAAGGCTATTCAAGATGCTCCCGCGAACGCCGATATAACAAGTGACACCTTCGCGTCCAAAAAACTAAGAAGCAATGAGGCAGGAAAGGCAATTAAGCCGGAACATATTCGCGCCATACTAGATAGGGCATTAATGGAAGGAGATAATAGTGACCAGCTGGAAGCAATGATTAGTAACCCTACAATCGTGGCCAAGATGAACAACACCGATACGGCAATTTTCAACACGGAAATCAATAACCGACTCGCGGATCCAAGAAAAACCCCAATTGAGAAAGAACAGGCCAAGCGACTCTTAAATACATTCCAAAGATCCCTTAGGGAAGCAGATAAAAAGAGAGAGGATGATAAGAAGCTCCCAGATGCCCCAGCGCCTAAAAGCAAAGAATCTAAATAAATCACTATGGTTGATATAGCAGAATACAAAAGCACGCCAATAGGATCCTTAATCACTCTCCCCGAAAAAGAAGCTTCACGCTATATTGATAGCCTTTCGAGTTTACCTTTTGCGATAATTAATATTCTGAACTCTGACAAAACTGGCGCATTTATAATTGGACTGCTAAAGACCCATAATCTCAATACTACTTTTGCACCCCTTGTAGCACTCAATCTCACAAGAATCGGGTTTGGCGAAAAGACCTTCGCGCAACTGCCGGCGATTCTTTCAACTGAACTGAAAATATCGAATGACAAAGCGCAGAAGATGGCTCAGGAGATTGAAAGGGACGTATTTGGGCCGGTGCGGGCGCAATTGGATGAGTTTTTGAGGAAACAAAAGCACCCCACTTCACCCTCCGGGCTTCGCGGGGCAAGGGAAACAACAAGTAAAGTATCTTCAACTATGCAGAATGTTCTGAATTTGAAGGAATTGCCTGCGCGCAAGCCTCAAGCATCGCTTCCGCCGAGACCTGCGCAGAAGGATTTGCCGGTACGTAAGCCATAAACGACGACGTACCTCACCCCAGCCTCTCCTTCGAAAGGAGAGGAGACGGCGCGACACCCTTCTCCTTACGAAGGAGAAGGGAAGGGGGATGAGGTTAGAAGGCCGCCAAGCAAACCCATAAGATTCACCTAAGCCTATGCGATTTCAAGTACCTCAATTTACCGATATTGAAGACAAGATCGTCGGGCCGTTTACGCTTAAGCAATTTATCACGTACGTGGTTGCCGTCATGTTCTTAATTCCCGTATATATCTATTCGGACCTTTCGCTGTTTATTACTATTGCCATTCCCGTACTCGGCATTGCCGCCGTATTCGCACACCTGAAAATCTACGGAAAGTCATTCGGCATGGTGGTTATTGCGGGCATCACATATATGGCAAAGGGGCAGCTGTATATTTGGCGGCGCCAAAAAGATAAACCATTCAGAATTATCGATCCCGAATGGGATATAACCGCACACGAGCCGCAACAACCCGACATTGCGCAGCAGCCGCACTCGCTTGATGCCATTGCACAGTCACTGGAAACAACAGGGAACATAAGTACGGAAGATATTCCGGACCCGCTCATGGTACAATAGCAAGTATGGCGATGTTTGAAATGATGAAGCCTCCAAGCAAAGGAAAGGCGAGTCAAAACTTAGTCACTATTTCCGAAATTCGAGACGATATTGTGATACTCAAAGATAACACGATGCGCGCGGTGCTTATGATTTCTTCCGTCAACTTTGCGCTGAAGTCGGAAGAAGAGCAAAACGCCATTGTGTATGCATACCAAGACTTCTTAAATTCACTCGATTTTCCTATCCAGCTTACCGTCTCTTCCCGCAAAATGGACATTGCGCCGTATTTGGAAGAGGTGCGACGCTTGCGCGACCTGCAAAAGAACGAGCTGTTGCACCTGCAAATGACGGAATACATCAATTTTATTTCCGAATTGGTAAAAGGCAGCAATATTATGACCAAGACATTCTTCGTGACAATTCCGTTTTCCGTCACGCAAAACAAAAAAGTGGGCTTTTTCGACCGCATCACCAAAGGAGCAAAGGGTGCGGCAGGCAAGGGGAATATGACGGATATCGAGTTTGAGCATAACAAGACCCAGATTATGCACCGGGTGGAGCAAGTGGCAATCGGCCTGCGCGGCATCGGCCTGCGCGTGGTGCCGCTGAAATCCCAAGAGCTGCTCGAGCTGTTTTACAACTACTTTAATCCCAACACCTCTCGTAACCAGCGTCTGCGGCATATCGAAAAACTTAAACTGGAAGAAACGGAGGCGCCCCTATGAGCATGTTTAGCAATCTTTTCTCGAAGAAAAAACAGAACAACGCCCCTGCAGACGATTCCATGGACAAAGAGATCAAGAGCGTCATGGACGAATTTGAAAAGGGGGTCGCTTCTCTTCGCGACCTTATCGCGCCATCTGCGTTCCAAGTAAAGACAAAGTCTATCGAAATAGATGGCAAGGTTGCGACCACTATTTTTGTTACCACATACCCCAGATACCTCGATACGAACTGGTTTGCCTCCATCGTGAACTTCGATATCGAATTTGATGTCGCCATGTTCATCTATCCGCAAGACTCCGCAACAATCCTCAAAGAATTGCGCAAGCGGATTACTCAAGTATCCACGTCCATTGCAATGCAAGCAGAGAAGGGTAAAGTGCGAGACCCTCAGCTGGAAACGGCATACCAAGATATCGAAGAGCTGCGAGACCGGCTTGTGCAGGGAACAGAGCGATTCTACAAGTACGGGTTATACCTTACGATATATGCCAATAGCGAGGAACAGCTCGAAGAAGTGCTAGCACAAGTGGAAGTGCTTCTGGAAGGCCGTCTGATTTATGCAAAGCCGGCACTGTTCCAAATGGAGCAAGGATTTCATTCCACCCTCCCTTTAGGACATGATAGCTTGGCGGTAAACGTGAACATGAACACATCTCCGCTGTCTACGAGCTTTCCGTTCGTCAGCTCCGATCTCACGAGCAACTCTGGTGTTCTTTATGGAATCAACCTTCACAATAGCAGCTTGGTCCTGTTCGATCGGTTCAGTCTCGAGAATGCAAACATGGTAATCTTCGCTAAGTCCGGTGCCGGCAAGAGCTACACGGTAAAGCTGGAAATTTTACGGAGCCTGATGTTTGGCACGGAGATCATCGTCATCGATCCCGAACAAGAATACCGATACCTCGCGGAAGCGGTGGGCGGGGCGTACCTGAAGATCGCAATCGCATCCGACCATCGCATTAACCCGTTTGACTTGCCGGATCTGGACGAAGACGAGAACCCCGAATCGGTATTGCGAGAAAATATTACGAGACTTATCGGACTTATCTCGCTCATGGTGGAAGGCCTATCGCCCGAAGAGCAGTCGATTGTGGACACCGCACTGTGGGAAACATATGCACTCAAAGACATTACGCGCGGAGCACGCTGGGATAAGCCGGAAGTTCCGACACTGCAAGACTTCTACAACATCACAAGAGATATGGAGGGCGGGAAAAATGTCGCGCTCCGCCTCCAGCGATTCGTAGAGGGAACATTTGCCGGCGTGTTCAACCGGGCAACAAATATCGACTTGGACCAACAGCTGATCGTGTTCAATATCCGCGACATGGAAGAGGAGCTTCGCCCGATTGCCATGTACGTAGTTCTTGGCTTTATATGGAACCGAATTCGAAGCCAGCTGAAGCGCCGCATCCTGGTTATCGATGAAGCATGGATTATGATGCGCAATGAGGAGTCCGCAAAGTTCTTGTTCTCGATGGCGAAGCGCGCGCGCAAATATTACCTCGGCGTCACGACGATCACCCAGGACATTTCTGACTTTTTGGGATCCACCTACGGCAAACCAATCGTTACTAATTCATCCATCCAACTCCTGCTGCGCCAATCGCCCGCAGCCATTGATGCGCTCTCGGAAGTATTTTATTTAACGGACCATGAGAAATTCCGCCTGCTTGAGAGCGATGTTGGTGAAGGCATTTTCTTTGCCGGACTTAAACATGTCGCCATCAAGGTTGTTGCCAGCTATGCAGAAGACCAGGTTATTACATCCGATCCGCAGCAGATCCTCGCGATTGAAGCTGCAAAGAAAGAATTAAGCGCGAACTCCTAGCATATGCCAGCCGATTCAACAGAATATGCCCGGCTCGCAACCCTGAATGCAAATCGATACCGCCTGGCCCAGGACATTCGGAAGAACGTCCGGGAAAACTTGCTCCAAGATGCAGGTGACACGGCAGAGGCCGATACGCAGCCGGAGGAATCGACGCACAAGCAGCGCCTGGCTTTCATGAAAGCAGCCGCCATACGGCAAGCAAACAAGCAGGCAGGGGGCACTGTCGGAGCATCTGTTGGAGGAACGATTGGCTCTGTTATACCGGTAATTGGGACCGGAATCGGCATATTCCTTGGCCGCTTTATCGGAAAAAAGCTTGGCATTATCGGTATTATCGCTATGGCGCTTCTCACGATTTTACTTTTCTTTGTTCTTTTTGTCGCAATACTTCAAGCTGCCTGCGAAGATACTCTTTTTGCCGCAACAGACTTTGTAACGACCGGGATATGTCCGTACCTCAAATAGCAGCCGTTAGCGCCATTTTTCTCGTATTTACCTTCTCCGGACATATTATCTATGCGCAAACTTCCGACCCATGCCCAAATCCGGGGACATTCGGCTGTTTTGAGGTGGGACTGCCCGGCAAGCCAGAACTTGCTGCAGGGCAAACCATAGACACGTTCGTAAGTAGTGGCACGCCCATCCTCACCTTTATCAACACGGCCGTAAACGTTGTCGTAGCTATTTTGGTTATTATCGGCGTCATCAGTATCGTAGTCGGCGGATACGTCTACATGACGGCTGCAGGCAATGCGAACCAGGTAGGAACGGCAAAAGAAATTATAAAAGCTGCGCTTTTCGGCATCGTAATCGCGCTTACCTCCGTCATTATCCTCAATACCATTAATACGTTCCTTGGCAGCGGAGCAAAAGAGCCGGAACTGGGAAGCGGCACGGGCGGCGGCGCAGGAGAAGCAGGTGGAAACTCGCCGACTTCACCGAATACAACTAATGGGAATAATGCGCCCGGAGGAGAGCTCCCGAATAGCAACCCTGCTTCCAATGCGAGCCCTGACCCTGAACTTGAACCCGAAGTAGAGAGCTCAACGCCCCCCGAAGAGCCCCCTAGCAACCCTTTAACTGAGAATGAAATCAACGAAATCACTTCCTCAAATACGGTAGTCCCCCTGGATCGCGTCAATGTATCGTCTCGGCAAGCTTTGGCAACTTATATAGAGTCAACAGCTGCGCTTGCTGATCTTGCTGACAAAAAGCAAGACCTTGAACTGGCAATACGTCTTCGTGATTTAGATGCCCTCGATAGAGATCAGTTAATAAAACTTAACACCGACATTCGGAATTTTAATACACAACACCAAGAGCTAACAGGAAAATTCGTATCTTCACGCAACGCTCTATTAAAAATCCGCGAATACGGAAACACTCAGTATCCCGGACAATATAATTACAATAGCTTCTACGATCTTCCACTACAGCTCGCCCCCTCCCAACTTGTCACTGATTTCCAGAAAGGCGTCCAATATGCTGGCGTAAATGGAGACATAGGTGACTTAGTCCTCCTCCCGTAGAAAAAACCACAATAACCACCACAGTGCCGACAGGTCATTTTTCCAGTAGATTGTATCCACGAGTCCGAAAAGGAGCATAGAAATAAGCGCGAGGGCAATGGGAGAGGGAAGCGATTTTACGGCGAGGTAGTTAAGGGCAATAAAACTGAGAAGGCCCAGCAAGCCGGTATTTAGCCAAAATGAAATGATCCAATTGTGCGGATCGCGGAAAACGAACTCCGGTTGCAACCGATAGCTTATAGCTGCATTAGCCTCCTTATCTTCTGACGTGAATTTGCGGTGCAGCTCCTGTTGATATGCGGGCTCGAATTGGCCGAGACCGATGCCTAACATCGGGCTTTTCTTGATTAAGTCCGTACCGATATCCCACAACTGCAAGCGTACGGTCGCTGAGTTTGTTGCACCAGGGTGTGTCAGGGGCGCAAGGATATAGGAAATGCGGCCGGAGAGGACGAAAATGGCAATAGATAGAACAAGAATAAGCGCTGCACCATAGGCTGCCTTCACCCGAACCCCCTCCCTCCGCCAGTGGGCAGGTGGCGAGAGGGAAACGCCCACTAATGCTGTACCAACAAGCGCGAATAACGCACCGAATGACTGCGTGGTCATAATCGCGGCGAGCATCGGGAGGGAGAACGCCTGCAATACCCTGTCTTTTTCTCGAATACCGGTTCCAATTGCCAATACGGCAACCGGCACTAAAAAGAGCGAGAGAGAGTTAGGGACATCAGACAGAGAAGAGATGCGGGCAAGACCATCGATCTGGGATATTCCCAGCAGCGCAACTACCACCGCGGAAAGCGAAAGCGCGCGGATACCTTGCCTACGATCCGCAAACGCCATGAGGAGCGACCCGAATACCATCGGGGTAACGATCCATCCCTTGAGAATACCCGCGCTGGACCGCAATATCGGAGAATGGATAGTAGCCAATACCGCAGCAACCAAAAAACACAGCATCCATATTTTATATGGCCGCGGGATACTGCGTATTGCATACCACCACTTCATGCGCGCAGACGGAATAGCCAGTGCGCAGACAGCCGCCCCCCAGACTGCTGCCTCGAAGAGATTCGTCGGTATCCCCATGACAGAGAACCGCACAATGTAGAGCGGGAGCAGTCCTGCCAGAAAAGATGCCCAGGCGCCAATCATAGGATAAGCGCTGCCATCATAAGGTAGGGGACAAGGATATGCGGGTACAACAGACTATTGGTAAACTGTGAATGCACCAGAAGCACAATGGTCGCCCAGATAAACCATAGAGAGCTAATCTTCCGTACAAAGAGCCATTTTTGCGCATGCCAGAACAGACCGAACACGATAGGAGCCATACATAACCCCGTACCTATCACCCCTGTTGTCACCAATAAGGTAAGGATGCTGCTATCGGATCCTGCGCGCGAATGAATCGTAAAATCAGACACCAACCCCGCCTGCTTTGCGGCGAATTGATATGCATTGTACCCGGTTCCGAACATAATATGATCCTCCGCCAAATATCTCCACGTGGCCCGATACGCATCTGCCCGGAGCAATGCCGTTGGATCGTCTACAAAGAGTTTTGTCGCTCGATCTCCTAACAGGAAGAAGCCAAGGAGCGCCAAGACGAATATGCTAAGGCCCCCAAAAACAAGGCGCCGCTTGGGAATACTGGCAACCGACGAAACCGAGAGCCACAAGGCGCCGCACAGAATGCTTGCAACACATACGGCAATGTATACGCTGCGCGATTGGGTGAGAAGGATTGCGAGAACGGCCAGGAATATACCCGCCTTACCATGCATCCGCTGCGCTCCGAACGGGAGAAACATGGCTAAAAATGCCCCGAAGAAGTTTGGGTCGAGCCAGGTGCCAAACATGCGGGCACTGTGCGGATCCCAGCCGCCTTCTGCGCCGGATAGATTGGGAAAGAATATGCGCTGCAGGTACCCCAAGGCGAGCAATGTAATGTAAACATACGACAGAGGCTCCAGCATGCGCTTCTTTTCGCTTCGGAGTGCCGCCAAAACGGAGAACAATGCGAAGATGCATGCCAGACGCACCCAGTAGGAGAGCGCAACTGCCACCTCGCCGAATCCCAGACTCCCTGATTGAGCGATGAGCACAATGAACCCCCACAACAGAAAGGGCACGCCTGCAAAGCATGCGAGCAGAATCTTGCGACCCGTAAACTTCATACGGCCAACAGATGCCAAGCAAAGCATCGTAAAGAGAGCCACCAGAGTGGCGATATCGCTGACGAGAATGCCGCCTCCTTGCCCAGGAAGAGGAAACCGTACCAGCTGCCCCACTATGAGCGATGCCCATACTCCCCAAAGCACAACACGAGCTACCCGCGGTATATTTTCCTGAGTACGCGATGGAGCATCCATATAGCGGTAGGGTAGTGCTTTTTGTAATATTTGTCTGCAGAAGCATTGTATATAGCGATTTTTTCCCGCTCCCCAAGATTACTACCGCCTCGCCTGTGCACGACAGCCGCCTGGGGGTCGATTATGACGCCGTATCCCGCCTCTCGCATGCGCCTGCATATATCCACGTCTTCCCAATACAGAAAAAACGATTCATCGAAGCCCTGAAGAGCGGTAAATGCTTCTCGAGAAACCAGCATCGCGCCGCCGGAAACCCACCCGACCCTGCGCGGGCGGCGCAGTGGTGCGGGACGAAAGATATGCCGAAGGACCAAGCGTGGCAGCGTCGGTTCGCTTCCATATGCCGCACGCTCCGGCACGCCACGCGCATCTTGCAACAGTAGCCCCACGATCCCTACCCGAGAAGATGCGCGCATAGCCCTCATCGCATGAGAAAGCGAACCCGGGGAAAGCGCGGCATCCGGGTTTAAAAAAAGAACATATTCCGTGTTCAAAAGTCTCGCTGCACGATTTGCCGCATACCCGAACCCCTTGTTATCCCGCAATAGCTCATAAGGATACGAAAGTCCCGCCACCGCTTCGGCCGTCCCGTCGGACGAGGCGCTATCGACAATAGCAATTTGCTCTGCTCCTTCGCGGACAATGCTTGCGATACAGCCACCGATATCTTCTTTGTTGTTATGCGTTACAATGGCTGCTCCGACATTCATACGCTCATCTTACCAAGTTGCCCGACTCGCGCATCCCGAAGCGCTCGAGCCGCTACCTTGTGGATGCGCCCGGGCACCAATGCATGGCATACCTCCCGGAGCATGTTCGCAATCCTCCAATATACCCTCCAGAACCGCCGTGGATGCCGCTGTAATACATACGCTCCATTGCGAACGAGATAATAGAGCTTCGTGTCAGAAAGGGGTCCTTTTTTATCATTATGTCGAAGTCGCAAGCCCGGAACCACTGCGAGCGTGCCCGCATCTTGAATCACCGCCATGCTCATCGCAACATCCTCCCAGTACAAAAAGAGGTCTTGGGGCAAGGGAAGAGAACCAAACAGTTGAAACTCGGCCACAAGACACGATCCATGAATATACGGCAACGCACCACTGCGGGTGCGAAGGGCGCCCCGCATAAGAGATGCCCTACCGGACCACAGCGAGACAGCCCCCCATACGGCACCGGCAAGCGTCTTGGCATTGCCGTGCATATCCCACCAGGAGAAAAGGGTCTGTATGCTATTCTTCGCTACACTCGCATCATTATTGAGCACAAAACAAAGATCTTGCGGAGACGCTCCCAACCTTTTTGCCTCCTTTAGCCCGCGCATCATACCGCCGACATATCCGGTATTCTCCTCCGGACGCACCAGCGTCCCGGATACGTTCGGCAGAGTATACGGGGAATCCGCATGATCGATAACAATAATGTGATCCGGCCTACGCGACCCTTTTGCAAGCGAGAGAAGCGCCATGTCCGTCTCTTGGGGGGACCCGAAATGGACAATGAGGACAAATAGAGCCCTTCTCTGTGGAATGACTGTGGATAATTCTGTGGATAAGCTTTCATTTTTTGTGAACATGATGCGTATTCTGTCCAATAATAGCTCAATAGAGCCTTTTAGTAATTATTTCTTTTCAACAACCTTGTTCGAATGGTGTACGCCATACCAGAACTCTCCCGCCGTCGCGAATGCGAAAAAACGCGGTATATTGAGCGAATCCCCCCATTTCTCCATACAATACCGAACCAACCACCGCGCACCGGACATGCGGTAAACCTCGTGCTTGATCCTCCGCACCGCATTCGTGTTCACGCGGTATGCCGCACTTCCAACGACCTTCTGGCGATCTAATATTGCCTTCGCCCCATAGAAGTGACGATGCAACGCCAACGATTCATGCAACACAAATAATTGCAGCCCTTTTTGACCTAGACGCCCGCCCAGCTCAAGATCCTCCCATCCATATCGGGAAAACTCCTCGCTAAAGCGCTCGTTTCCCAAATATGCGCGCTTCAAGGAGAGGAACGATCCGTAGAAATACTGCGCGCTATCGCACGTCCTCGCCCCAAGAATGGCATCGTAATCATTTTGTTGTCCTCCATGCATCATCCACTCCATAAACGGCGTAACGGGCAGCCTCGGGTCCCATACGATGCACCCAAGCGCCGCATCGCTTCCATTGCGATGCGTATCATGAAATTCCATGTGCTTTGCCAGCGCGCGCGGCCTAAGGATGATGTCATCAGCGAGAAGCAGCACTACGTCCGCCGTTGCCGCATCAATTGCACGATTTCTCGCATACGAACGGCCCCGATGAACCCCTTCAAGGAGAACCGGGGGTTGCCACGGTCGCTTCCACGCAAAGCTGCGCACAATAGACGGCACATCTTCCAGCGAGCCATCGCTGCTCACGATCAGGCGCGCAGACCATTCATCTGGCACGTCCTGCGCTACGAGCGCATCAAGCACATGCACAAGGCGTCCTCCGGAATTATATGTTGGGATTACGATATCGCAGGTTTTCATACGCGCACGGGCCTTCGAAGGGCATGAAGAGTATTTTTATCCCATAACCCAAGCACGTACCCCATCCATCCATACAAAGCGGCCACGCCGCCTAATCTCCATGCAATATGCACCACATCAGGTAGAATACTCCCGACATACACCGCAATGCACGCCGCAATCAGCGCAAGTGCTATGCGGATAACAGGGAGCCTCCAGGACACCGATCGATGCACTGCGTACCCCGCCGCCGTCATGGCGCACGCTTCCGTCAGCACGGTAATCCATGATGCCGCAACCGCCCCGTACTGCGGCACGTAGACACTGTTAAGTCCGATATTCACCGCCACCAGCACGCCATAGAGCCCCGCCAACAACCGTTGCTTTTCCAGAGCAACCAACGCGAAACCAAATATATTGCCGCAAAACATAATAGCAAGCGCAAGAGAGAGAATAGCTAAAAGCGGCGCCGAAGGAGCAAACCCATCCCCTCCGATAAATGCGATGATGGAAGCAGGAAAGACAACAAGGATGGGGACCGCGATAACAATCACATACAGCGACAAGAGAAGCCCCTGGGAAACTAAGTCGCTTGCCCGGCCTGCATCCTTGGAGCGAATAGCCGATGAGATGTGAGGGAGCAACAATCCGCCCAGCATAGCAGGGAAAAACAGCCCGTTCTCGATAATTTTATATGCCAATGAATACCAGCCCACCTCCTGACTTGCCCGAAACATGGATAAAATCACAATATCGATGCGAAAATATATGACATTCAAGATAAGCATAAGCGCAATCGGCCATGATACGCCGATGATCCGCCGCCATGCAGAAAGGGACACTTTTGGCATCATTGCATTCCGATGGGGCGCAAGCGCCCCATGAATACAGAGCGCAACGAGCAGTCCGGCGGAAAACGAAGCAGCAACTCCAAGAATAGGGGATATACTACCCGAAACGCCGCGAAAGAGAATGTATGCCAGCATACCGGCCTGAACAAGCCTTCCCACAACATCCCCGACCGTAGCTTTCCATATCGTCCCATATGCCTGGAAGACCCCCATGAGGAGCTGGCTTCCGGATTGCGCGATAAGCCCCACGGCAAGCACGCAAAGCAATAATCCCCACTGCTGCGTCGCAGGCGCGATGAAAAATCCCGCAAGACCGAGTGCAAACACTGCCGCAAGGAGCGTCAACCGCAGCGAAACAATATGCTGCATGACGAGTGCAGGTTGACCGAGATTTGCGCCAAGTTCCCGACTCGCTGTGAGGTATAGCCCAAAATCTGCTGCAAGCTGAAGAAGCGTTCCTACGGTCAATACAAACGAATACACCCCGAACTGCTCCGCGGAAATAATCCGAACCGTTAGTGCCGTTACGCCCAACCCGAGCCCAACGACAAAAACGCGACTTACGGCCGCGAGCACCGCATTAAAAAAAATTGATTGCCCCATTTACAAGAACACCGGACGAACCACGACGCGCCGGTCCTTGCCGTCTCCCATACTTTCGGTCACAACCTCTTTGTGAGAAGAAAGAGCTGCATGGATAGTGCGGCGATCAAGCGCGCTCATGGGGGATAACGCAACAGGGCGTCCCGTTTTCTGGGCGCGGCGAGCAACTTCTTCGGCAAATCCAAGGAGATTTTGTTCCCTTCGCATACGATATCCGTTTACATCAACCATAATACGAACATCTTCGCGCAAATGCTTTCGAAGCACGCACCGGATAATATGCTGCAGCGCATCCAAATTCGCACCCTGCACTCCAATTAACAGCCGTCCCTGCTCTCCCGCGGCAATAGAAAGCCGAATCGCGTCGGGAGAAGGCATTTCGCACGTAAGGCGAATATCGGAAAACCCCATGGAATTCATCAGCCTTCTAACATGTTCGGCAATAAGTGCTCCTGTGAGATCGTCTGCCATATGTAAGCACCTTATGCAAAAAACCGAAAAATATCAAATGGAAGGAGGGTTTGCCTTAAGGTGGAGCGAACGTTTTACGATGATTTGCTGGACAATTCCAAAGAGCGTGGAGACCGCCCAGTAGAGCGCCAGCGCCGCCGGCAGCCGAAGCGCGATAAATATCGTCATAGCAGGGAAGATATATGTCATGTTTTTCTGCATTGATTCCATCATTTTTGCAGCATCCTCGTTCGCCCCGGGAGCTCCTTGCGGCTGGGGAGATAAGTATCTCATCTGAACAAACTGGAAGATCCCGGCAACAACACCAAGCAGCAGGCTTGGCGCGCCAAGATCAATTCCCAGGAACGAAAAACTCAATTGCATGGGCGCATCCACAAACGGGTAGAGAAACTGGTACGTGTCAGGAGTAAGGCCGGAAAAGAACACTCGATAGAGCGCGATTAAGATAGGCAGCTGCACCAATAGCGGCAAACATCCGCTTGCAGGATTTATACCAGCCTCCCGATATATCTTCATGGTCTCTTCCGTCTGCTTCGCCTTGTCGTTTTTATGCTTCTTCTTGACTTCATCTATCCGGTGCTGGATTTCCTTCATTTTGTCCTGATTTTTGCGCATCGACCTTGCCTGATGCAGAAATGAGGGAAGAAGCACAAGACGTACAATAATCGTCACAATCACAATAGCCCAGCCAACACCATGGCTCGGCAATACATTCGTAATCCCCACCAGTAAGTTTAGGATGGGGCGGAACAAGACCTCCGTATACAGAAAACCAAAAATATTCATACCTATTTGGCAAACGGATGACAGCGCATCAACTGCCGCACCCCCAGATACACACCTCGCATACCGTGCCTTTCAACGGATTGCTTCGTATATTCAGAGCACGTTGGAGAAAATCTACACACCCCATTCCCAAAAAACATCCTCATAACCCCATGGTCCGGCGACAGTGTTTTTTGATACGCCACAATACAAGCAACAATACCCTTTTTCACGATACTACGAAGATAGTTTTCGGAATCCTTCGGTGATTTCATATACGATTTCTTTCATGTCCATTAATTGAAGCTGTCCTCCCCTCGCTATTACCACGATATCATATGCGCCGGAAATTGTGAGCAGAGCCTCCCGGCATGCCGCCCGAAGCCTTCGCTGAATGCGATGGCGAATTACCGCACTCTTATGGACCTTTTTTCCCACAACACAAGCAACACGAGAAGCCCCCGACGAAGCCGGGAGGCCATAGAGTACCGTATGCTCCGTAGGAATTCGCACTCCGGACTTTATAACGCGCTCAATATCTCGAGAGGACGATAGCCGGTGCGCTGCGGCAAACATTCTTTATGCTGATGGAGCAAGTTTTGCCCTTCCACGCCGCCTTCGGCGGGCGAGAACAGGGGACCCCTTTCTCTTTCGGGCAAGAAACCCAAACCGTTTTGCGCGACGTCGCTTGCTCGGCTGATATGTTCTTTTTGGCATGTGATGATGATGACGGATTCTTTCTCACAAGTCAAGTTACCATACACACCTTCACCTCTCCACAATTTATCAACACTTTTTCCACATTTTTATCCCACTCGAGCTTTTGCAACTGTGGATAACCATGATACGATTTTCGTACCACGTTATGAAAGAAGCCAAAATCTGGAAAATTGCATTGGATCAGTTGGAGCTCAAGGTTAGCCAAGGAAATTTCCTTACATGGTTTCGAAATTCGAGTGCAAAAGGGCGAAGCGGGGAAATACTATTCATAGAAACAAAAAACCCATTTGCATACGAATGGCTCTCAAAAAAATATCGACCACTCATCCTGGAAACAGTCCAAGGAATCGACCCTACCATACAGCAAGTTCGGTTTTCTATAGCATCAAAAAACACAGAGAAGCGGATTATTAAGAAGAATATTCGCGTTATCGCACAAAAAAATCGCCGTCCGGATACTAGTGTTGCCACACAACAAGATCAAAGAAATATTGGATCCCCCGCAAAAACATCACAAGAACACCCATCTTCTATTCCATTTAACAAAAACTATACATTCGATACGTTTGTCGTTGGAACGAGCAATGAAATCGCGCACGCAGCCTGCCGCGCAGTAGCGGCCCGGCCCGGCGAAGCATACAACCCGCTCTTTATTTACGGAGGAGTCGGCCTCGGTAAAACACACCTCCTCCAAGCTGTTGGAAATGCAATCAAAAGCGCAAACCCGCATTTTACCGTTCTCTATGTGGCCTCAGAAAAATTCGCAAACGAATTTGTCGAATCGCTTCAAGAGAGAACCACCCAGCAGTTCAAAAAACGCTATCGGAATATCGATGCCCTTATCATCGATGACGTACAGTTTTTTGCAGGAAAGGATAAAACGCAAGAAGAACTTTTTTATACTTTTAACTCCCTTTATAGTCAAAATAAACAACTAATCTTAAGCAGCGACCGGCCTCCGAGCGCCATCCCAACGCTCCAAGAGCGTTTGTCGTCCAGATTATCAGCCGGTATGGTTGCGGATATCAAAAAGCCCGACTACGAGACGCGCCTTGCCATCCTGCAAGAGAAACGAGATTTACGAAACGCACCTATAGATCAAGATGCGCTCGCATTTATCGCAAAGAACATCCAAAGCAATGTCCGGGAACTTGAAGGCGCCCTTAATAAAGTTGCAGCGTACTGCGAGCTACACAAAACCACCGCCACCGTTGAATATACAAAGCAAATCCTAAAGGACCTCATTGAAAAACCTCAGCGAAAAACAGTAAACGTCGAGGAAATCATCGCCGCAGTAAGCTCGTACTACAACATCCCTCACATAGAGCTAAAAGGAAAGTCTCGAAAAAAGGAGATTGTACGACCAAGACAGATTGCCATGTACCTCCTTCGAAAAGAAAGTGGTATGTCATTTCCTTCTATTGGGGATCACTTTAGCGGGAGAGACCACACGACTGCTATGCACGCATGCGAAAAAATAGAAAAACTTATCGAACATGATGAAGAGTTGTCCCAGGAGATCGGGTTCTTGCGAGAGCGGATCTATGCCTAGTGTGCAAAACGTGTGCGGAAGCGGTGTATACACGCCGCATATTTGTGCACAACAGAACACCTTTCAAAAGTTTCCCCTCATTTTTCCCAGTCTCTTTAACAGCCCGTCCACAGATCCTTGGGGCGATCCAGCCATCGTCCTGCGGTGCGGG
>CAYUBL010000003.1:30355-81191 GCA_964443125.1 uncultured Candidatus Saccharibacteria bacterium
TCTCGCTTTTCCCCATGTTTTCCAGTAGATAACTCTCTCTATTTAGCCTTTATTAGCGGTTTTACACACAATCCAAGCGCTCTATAATAACGTATTACTAATCTATATATTTATTACCTTACGATATGAAGTTTACCTGTACTCAAGAAAACCTCTTACGCGGCGTTTCGCAGGTTGCTCCGATTGCCGGACGGAACGCCCAATTGCCTATTTTGCAAAATATCCTCCTTACCGCCCAAGATAACTCCCTGTTTCTTACGACGACTGACTTAGAGATAGGGGTAAAGACAACGGTTGGCGGAAAGATTGAAGGGGACGGCGGATGTGCGCTTCCTGCAAAGAGGTTTTTGGAATACGTACAGCAGCTTCCCAAAAAGGATCCGGTGGTTATTGAAAAGAAAGATACCAGGGTGGTTGTTTCTACAAAAGGATTTCGGGCTCAATTTTTATCAGCTGATCCCGATGAGTACCCGCTTCTTCCGGAGAGCGCTGGCGGCGATACGCTTATCGTTCCGGGTGGAGTTTTTGCGCATGCATTGGGGCAAACAATCTTTTCTGCCACCCGAGAGGAAACTCGTCCGGAGATTCGCAGCGTGTATGTTGCCTGGAAGGATGGAAGGGTGCATGTTGCGGCAACGGACGGATTCCGCTTGGCGGAGCATGTATTTCAGCACGATGCAGGCGTCGAATTTTCTTTTATCCTTCCTCTCCAATCCGCCCAGGAAGTAGTTCGACTGTTTAGTGCTTCCGAAGAGCTCCAGATTTCGCTTCATGATAATTATGTATCCTTTAGTGGGGGCGGGGTTGAGTTTACCTCTCGTCTTGTGGATGGACAGTACCCGAAATATGAAGATATTATCCCAACAACACATACAACAAGCGTCCGTATTCCGCGTGAAGAGTTGTTTCGGGCACTTAAAACGCTCTCGGTGTTTTTACCGAAAGAGTCTCGGCGAGTGTCTTTATCTCTTTATCCTCAGAAGGGGCAGCTTGTTGCGCGTGTTGCCGGGGGTGAAGCGGGAGAGGGGGAGGTAAAAATGGATATAGAAGGCGAGGGGGATGATATGGATGTTCTCATTAATATCCAATACCTCATCGAGGGGATTTCTCATCTTTCTGGCGATATATGTGAGGGGTTTTTGTCTGGGGAGCATGATCCGGTTGTACTGCGCGAAAGAGGGGAAGGTGCTGTGTATACGTATGTAGTTATGCCTATTCAGGCATAAGAGTATGCGTATCACCTCTTTTTCCGCTCAGCAGTTCCGAAATTTTTTTCATATTGAGCCAATTGTTTTTCCGGATACTCCCCTTATTGCTATCCTTGCGCCCAATGCGACAGGGAAAACAAATCTCTTGGAAGCTATTGTGATGATGCTTCGAGGGAAGTCGTTTCGAGCACAACATGACGAGTGTGTGATGTGGGGATTGGACAGCTTTATTGTTCAAGGGGAGGTTTTGTATAAAGAGGATGTTTCCCGGCTATCTGTTTCCTATTGTGTAAAACCAAAAGGGATCCGCATTCAAGAAAATGATGTACCGGTTTCTCCGGTCACGTTTTTCGGGCGCTATCCACTTGTTCTTTTTTTACCCGAGGATGCATTTCTTTTTAATCGAGGGCCCGCGGTTCGGCGGAACTTTATTAATACTTCACTTGCGGGATCTCGCCACTACCTTGCAAGTGTTGTGCAGTATCATCGCGCGCTTCGACAACGGAACGCCGCGCTGAAAAGCGCGGCATCTGCCGAGAGTGTGGAGCCATGGACAAATCTTCTTGTGCAATATGCGGCGGATGTGTGGGGACACCGGCAATTATTTGCGGATTACCTTCAGTCGCATACGGGCGCAATGTATCGAGATTTGTTTGGAGAGAATGTTGATATACGAGTTTCTTTTGTTCCTGGCGCTGCTGACCCTGAATCGTTTCAAAGCCTACTTGCTGATGCGTGGGAATATGAGAGGCGGTATCGGTATACGATGTACGGCCCGCATCGGGATGATATTGAGGTTCGCGTTAATGGGCGGCTTGCGCACACCACGATGTCTCGCGGACAATTGCGGGGGCTAGTCATCTCCCTAAAGGTTGCTGCATATGGCTATATAAAGCAACTAACAGGACAGGATCCTCTGCTGCTTTTTGATGAGGTGTTAAGTGAGCTGGATCCTGGCCGGCAGAAAAACCTGCTACGGCACCTACCCGCAACACAAACGATTCTTACCTGCACGGCAATTCCTGAAGAGATTAAAAATAAAGAGGATGTTTTTATTTTGGATATTGCTCCGCTCGTTCAAGATGTTTCAACTGTGGAGAAGGTTGAAGCGAACGTTTTGCCATGAAGGTGGTGTAATGTATGGCATTTAAGTCGATCGCACAGTTATTTCAGGGGGAGCGCAGCGCGCCCTCGGCAGGAGATGTCGGGTATGTTGTAGAGGGATTTCTTCGCAAGGCGCTTTCTTCGGACGCTATTACTTGTCGTGGACAGGAGCATGCGAGCGGTATTCGGCTGCGCGTACATGCCGGAAGCACCGCGCTTGCGGAGGGGGTATTTATTCGGGAACGGGAAGTTCGGGAGTTTGTTTTTGCAACCTTTCATATGAAGGTTGGGCGCATACGCGTTGTGGTATGATGGGTATATGAGAAGAGTTGTTATTGATATTGAAGCGGTTGGATACGAGTTTGATCAGTTTGATGAGCTCACGAAGAAGGGGATCCTGGAAAACATCAAGGCCCCTTTGGGTACTCCGGAGTATGAACAGGGATTGTTATCTCTTACAAAACCCTTCCAGTTCTCGCCGCTCTTGGGCGAGGTTGTGGTGATTGGGATATATGATCTTGAGCAGAAGACGGGCGTGGTTTCCTTCCAGGCTCCAGGAGAAGAGATTGGAGAGTTTACAGAGGATGGTGTTGTGTATAAACAGCGGAGCGAGAAAAGCATGCTGGAGTCATTTTGGGGAGGTATTGGGGCGTACGATGAGTGCATTACATTTAATGGCCGCGGGTTTGATATTCCATACCTTATTGCCCGCTCCGGGATTTTGCGGGTGCATGTAACGCGAGATTTGATGAGTAATCGATACAATAATCGATCGTGGGGAGGGATTGTGCATGTCGATTTGTATGACCAGTTTCGGTATTATGGCGCCGTTCAGCATGCAGGGAGTTTGCACCTTTGGACGCAGGCGATGGGTATCGCAAGTCCGAAGGATGGAGAAATCGCGGGGAAAGATGTTGCGGAAGCGTTTCGGAATGGACGGGCGGTTGATATCGCGCGATATAACGCCCGAGACCTTATTGCAACTGCCGAGCTGTATGCTCGATGGAAGGAATACATGCAGCCCCAATAAGTTTTTCGCTGGTTATTCAATTATTATCGTGTGTTTTGCGGATTCTGTCGTGTTTCCTGTTTTGTCATGCGCAACGGCATAGACGGTATATGTGCCGGGCCCTGGCGAATCTTTCCATACAGAGTCATATCTGTTAGGGGCTATGGGCGCTTGTGAAGTGACTCGATCGATTCGCTTCGTTCCGTTTGTCCCTTCTTTTGTGTAGAGAATGTCGACAAGCTGAATGCCGCTTTTGTCAGTTGCGGTCGTTTTAATAGCAACGGGGAAGGATGCTGCAGTGAGCTTGCTGTTGTTTTGGGGAGTATGGAGTGTGATACTCGGAGGTTCGGCGTCCGGATTAATAATGAATGTTCGGTGTGCGATGCCGATAAGGTTATTTTCCGTAATTGCTTGAATGAGCAGTGTTTTTCGTCCCGAGAATGAAGAGGGGAAGGAGAATGATGCTTCGTAGGAATCCGACGGCCCTCTGGTAGCGATTTCTTGATTATCGATAAGGAATCGTACGGTTTTAATAGGGTGGGGAGAGTCGATTTCTGCTCGTACGGTCACCGGGCTTTCGCGGAGCACCGTCTCGTTTGGAGACGCAATCCGCACTTGTGGGAGTTCGTCGCTGCTGCCGATATTGCAAGACGGGATAGGGAGAGAGGTAGTGTAGACCGGCGCTGCGGGATCATCTTTCTTTTCCGTGTTGTGTTTTTCGATCCATTTTCTTACCCCTTCTTCCCATTTTGAGAATTGCGGATCCGCTTCCGCTTGTGCGGGTGGCTGACCGTTTGGCGACCCTTTCCGTACATAAAAGAGTATGTTGTGGATTTCTTGGAATGTCTTCGGCTGCCCAATATCGATCGGGCAATCGAGCGTATAGAGTGTTTGGGTTTCTTCAACCCACTTTCCTTTTACTTCCGGCAAGGTGCCGTTAATAATGGCATTCGGAGACGGGGGCTCAGGCTCGGGAGGTGTAAACTGCTCGATCGCGGTTCCTTCAAGGGCTTTTTTCATAAATGCGTTCCAAATGGGCGCTGCCGTCTGAGATCCGGCGGATTTTGCGTTCATAGGAGAGTTGTCGTTGTTGCCTGTCCACACTCCGGTGACCAGCGATGGGGTGTAGCCAACGGTCCACCCATCACGGAAATCTTGCGTTGTGCCGGTTTTTGCCGCAACCGGCCGCGCTCCAAGCTGGAGAGGGCTTCCGAGGCCGAACGTCATTGCTCGGGCGTTATTATCTGCGAGGACATTTGTTACGGTCCGAGCAACTTGCGGCGCAATCGCCTCTGTGCCTTGTACAGAGCTCTCGGTCGCATCAAACAGTACTTCGTCTCCATGTTCTACCTTTAGTATTGCCTGGGTCGGGAATCGCGTACCCTCGTTCGCAAGCACCCCGTATGCGCTTGTGAGGTCAAGGAGGCGCACTTCACCCCCTCCGAGCACAAGAGATAATCCGTATCGATCCGGGTCGGTGAGCGTAGTGAGTCCGGCATTTTGCGCAAACTTGACCGCTTCATTTACTCCGGCAAGATAGAGGGCTTTCACAGCCGGGATATTGAATGAGTTGTTGAGTGCGACTCGCATGGAAACGGGACCGTGTTCCTGCAGGTTATAGTTTTTCGGCGTATACCCTTGCCCGAAGTCCGTTTCTGCGTCGATGAGGATGGTTTCTGGGCGGTATCCTGCTTGAAATGCCGCGCCGTAGACGAACGGTTTAATGGAGGAGCCGGGGGATCGGAGGCGAATAGAGACATTCACATTGCCATCGATTTCTTTGTCGAAATAGTCCAATGACCCTACCATGGCAAGGATATTTCCGTTTTTTGGATTTATGGCTACGAGAGATGCGTTTTCTGCGCCGCCGGAATTTAGGCGGGCTTGATAGGACTTCAGTGTTTCTTCCGCAATCAGCTGGAGCCGCATATCCAGGGACGTGATGATTTTTAGCCCGCCCTGCTCAACGACGCGCTCTCCGTATTCTTGATCAAGCAGTTCCTTGATATAGAACACGAAATGCGGCGCTTGAATACTCTCTGTCGCGGGGAGATAGGATAATGTTTCCGCTTTTGCGCTTTGGGCTTCTCCTTTCGTAATCATGCCTAATGACTCCATTCGATCGATTACGTATTCTTGTCTTGCCTTCAGGTCGTCGGTGTGAGATCCGTACGGAGAGTAGTAAGTGGGTGCCTGTACGACAGCTGCCAGCGTTGCGGCTTGTGCGATACTCAGGTTTTGGGACGGTATTCCGAAGAAAGTTTGTGCTGCCGCTTCGATGCCGTAGGACCTGCTTCCATACGGAATCGCATTCAAATACATTTCCAGAATTTCATCCTTAGAGAATCTTTGCTCCAGTTCGATTGCAAGCACCCATTCTTTTACTTTGCGTTGTATTGTCCTCTCCGGAGACAGGATGGAATTCTTAATAAGCTGTTGAGTGATTGTCGACCCTCCCTGGGCTCTCTGGCCGCTGAGCGGTTTTAGAATTGTTCCTCGTAAGATACCGGTAATTGCGATTCCGTTGTGTTCGTAAAACTTATCATCTTCTGCCGCGAGGGTCGCTTTTATGGCGTAGGGGGATATGGTGTCGAGTTTGACGTATGTTCGCTTTGCTTCCCCGATTTCATAGAGAAGATGTTCGCCTGTTGAGTCGTATATTTTCGTGGACTCGCTTATGGGGCCTTGCTGAATATTGCTGGGGTCCGGGAGATCTCGGCTCCACCACAGCACCGTACCTGCCGAAAACAGCAATACTATCCCTAATGCGGTTAGGATTTTCGGAATCGCCTTTCGGGAGAACAAGGTGTGGATCACCCGCTGGCTCCAGTGGTGATGCCTATTGTAACGCCTCGTTGGCATAAGAGGAGTATATCATGTCCGATCGATTTCTTCGTGTCAATGCCTGTCTGCGCGAAGCTTGCTTGGATTTACGAAAAACCCTTTCAAATCACGTCTTCCGATGATCATATCGTAGTTCATATGGGACCGGTCGATGATCGATGCTTCGGTTGCAATGAGCTTTTTCCGCAAGATCATGGAAATCGCAACAAGCGGCCGGGTCTGTCTTCCGAGCGCCCCCCGTATCGTTTTGTGCCCCACGACCGGCTTATCTATTCCTAGCTTTCGAGCGACGCTTTCGCACACTGTGGTTCGATACGCCCCGGTGTCCACTTTTGCGAGTAGGGGGAATTGTTTTCCGTCTTTATCAAGCAGGATCACTTCTTCTTCTATCCCCAGCACGATATTTCCCGCTATCTCGTCCACATCCTCTCCGATGTCGTCTCCGAATAAGTTCTTTGCAAGCTGGATTTTTTTGTGGATGCTTTTGGGTTTGAGGTTTTCTACTCGCTTCAGGCGGGCTTTGAGCGGCGCAAGGTTTGCGAATTGAATATCAAGGCCGGGCCGTGCGTTGGTTTCCAGTACCAGCGGACCATCGTCCCGATCTATCGCGATGTCGATGCCCGCATAATTCAATCCGCAAGCGAGCGATGCCCGCGCTGCTAAGATGAGAATATCATCCCAATAGGGGATCTTGAGCCCCGCGATGCGGAGGCGATTATGCGGCAGAAGGTCTATCGGATTTCTGTTCTGCATGGCTGTCGTTGTGATGCCAGAGGAGAGGTCGATGCCGACCCCGATGCCTCCCATGTGAAGGTTCGCTCGCCCTGAGGATTGTTCGGTGGGAAGACGGAGCATGGCGATAACGGGCACTTGGTTGTATACGATAACGCGGATATCCGGAATCCCTTTGACGCAATACGGCTTTAAATCCGCGTGAATTTTGACTCGCTGCTCGAAAAACGCCGTATCCGGAACGTTGCCTTTGGAAAAGTTCCCGTCCAGGATGTCGAGCGTATGCGCCCGAAGTTCCGGAATAAAGATTTCGCTCTTGTCCGCTTTAACCCAGTTCCCTTTTTTATTCCTTCCGAAGACGACAATAATTCCGCTTCCCCCGGAGGAAGAATTTGGTTTTAGTACGAATGAGGATGGCAGCTTCGTCCAGCGAAACTTTTTCAGTTCGGACCGGTTGCGGATAATGGAAAAAAGGCGAGGTGTACCCAATCCGTTTTTTTGCAGCGCCCGCTTTGTTGCGAGCTTATTGTTCGCAACCCTGATTGCTTCCGGGGAGTTTGCCTTCACAATGTAGTCGATCATTCGGGCATTCATCCCCAAAATGTCCTTCCAGTGTCGGTTCATTGGATGTATTTCAGCAAATTTTTAAATCGAATATATTCGGTAATGCGAAGACCCGTCCATCGTCCGAGTAAGATATTGATCGGGATGGCAAGCAACACCGCTTCCGGATAGGATACAAAAAGTGTTCTTACTATTTGCCAGCTGACAATAAAGTAGCAGCCGATAGAAAGCGCGAGCGTCCATGCCGTTACGGTAAGCGCCCGCTTTGCCCCGGACTTGAATTGGAGCGCAATAAACTCTTCTGCCAGGAGCGTGAGGATGAGGATGGGGAAAATAGAGAAAGAGGCAAGCGCGGTGTTGTCCGTTGCAACGCCAAGGCCGAAGACAAGCAGTATCGCAAGGCTTGTTCCGGTCAGCACCAGCGCCATGCGAGGGAGATACAGGAGATGCAGCCTTCTCATTGCAAGGCGAGTAAGCGTGCCGGAAATCAAGACGCTTAGGAAGATAATGAGTCCATAGCGGAGCCCCATTACCAAGAAGCTGAGCGTGGTCATGGCCGGCGTCACGATCCCGAATGCCTTCATTCCGATAACCTGTCGCGAGAACGATAGGATTGTTGCAATAACAGGGAGCATGAGGATGAGAGAGATGCTGTTAATGGGAATCCCCTTATTGATGAGGTAATTGATTCCGAATGACATGAAGTTCAATGGGTTTATGTCCTCAATCGTTCGTGCACTGAATTCGCCCAATAGCAGGTGGCCGGTGGAAGAGGAGAGGATTTCCTGTTTTGCCGCTTCCGCGGACAGCGGTTTTAACAGCAGATTGATTGTTTCCGGCTTTGCAAGCAAGACATAATTCGGACGCAATTGGTTAAACGCTACTTGCGCCGAAGGAGCCAATACGCCAAAGGGGGTGTCGGAGAGGATAATTACTCCTTTCTGCTCGATATTCAGGTCATTAAACGAGGTGTCGGATGCTTGCTTGATGTGTTGTGCGAGTTTTGACAGGACATTCACGCCCACGCTGCCGGACGTTTGCAAGATGATGATGTCTGATCGCTTGATCGCTTCTCTGGCATCAAGCAGCTGGTTTGTGAGGGCTTCTTCTATAACAACCTCGGGGCCGCTCGTTTTGGGGCGAATGGTTGTCAGGAGCATCCGTTGTTGCGCTGCTTGCTGTTGCTCGATCTCGGTGCGCTCCTCTGGGACCGCATTGTCAACGACAAGCATGGCAACATCGCGAAAGACGGTAATCTGGGTCGTGTCTTCCGCAACTTTGCTGTTTTCGGTTACCAGGGACAGTCTGACCGTATATGTTCCAGGGTTTGCATATACGTGGCTTACCTCTTGCCCGGTAATTCTTGTACCATCTCCCAAATTCCAAATAATTTCGCGCACCGCCGTGTCTTCCGGAATATACATTTCTTCGGCAGAGAAGTTATTTATTTTTCCGACAAAGGAATATTCACTGCTTTCCGCGATTTGGACGCGCGGTTCGCTTGCGTCCGCTTGTTCCTCTTCCTGCTGCTGCGCAAGGGCCAAGGGAGGCACAAAGCCCCACATTCCCATGCATGCAAGCAGTGTGATGATGTGCTGTTTCATAGCTATCGGGCGCATAGTGCAGCCGCAAGCGCATCTGCCGCATCATCCGGCTTGGGGATGTGCGTTAAGCCGAGCTGCCGTTGTACGATATGCTGGATTTGCTCTTTGGTTGCCGCGCCATAGCCCGTCAGGCGGGATTTGATTTGCAGGGGAGTGAGTTTTTGCATAGGAATACGATGTATCTGCAGTATATGTAGTATAACTCCTCGGACGTGCGCAATAGTAATTGCGGTCTTTACGTTTTTTCCGAAAAATATTTCCTCCACCACGGCAATGTCCGGACGGTGTTCGCGAATAAGCTGGGTGAGGTCGGATGCGATATTTTCTAAGCGAACTTCCATTGCGTCTTCCTTGGGAGTGGTGATGCAGCCGCATCGGATAAACTGATGTTTTTGGGCCGTGTCGATGATGCCGTACCCCGTGCGAGCGATGCCCGGATCGAGCCCTAAAATGATCATATGGCTATTGTACGCTGCCTGTTGTCATTTGCCCAGTACATGGGCCGTGGACGTTCTTGTTACCGAATTGGTAGGTATTTTCACCCAGAAAAACATCGGCGCCGGCTTGGCAGCTGACGGACGGAGAAGCGTGGTGAAAGATTGCCTGTTGAATCGATCCGCCGCTACCCTGTTCGTAGAGAATTCCCGACCAGTGCTTGTTTTGCTCGTTCCTTTCATTGGAAAGGAATTGAACGGGCTCGGCTCGGGTTCCCACGGCGTCCAGCCGTCCTTGCACGCGGATTGCTGCGTATTCATGCGCAAAAATGGTTGTTCCGGGCAGTATGGTAAGGCTGCCGGACAAAGAGATGGTGACGGTATCTTGTAATATGATGGTTCCTTGATCCGGCCCGATTGTAAGAGCGTGGTCGATCGTGTGCGGAATCACAAAGCCCGTTTCATGGACTGGGGTATGAAACGGGATATCCGGCGCGTCGGTGTCCTTCGCGATTATTGCATCTATGCTCGGAAATACGGGCGCGATCAGCAAAAGGGCCGCAAGGATAATTGGTGGTCCGTGATTCATGGCTGCAAGGATACCATACCATAATTCTTTTCCAGGTAGCTGTAGACATGAGAAGGATAGGTGTCGAGGAGAAGCATCGTTCGCCAAATACATGGAGAACCACAACAACCCGAACTGGGCACAAACCCCACAAAAGCAATGTCTACAGGTACCTTAAAAAGAACCCTTTATCCTAGCGTGGATAGACGAAATATGCAACTATATAGCTATATGGCCCTTGAAGATGCAAAGACCGGCATTATTGCGCCTGTGCAAACAGACGAGGATGAGACGCTAGATTCTACGCTTCGTCCGAAGCTGTTGCAGGATTTTATTGGCCAGCGCCATATTCGAGAGAGCTTGCATGTCTTTCTTGCTGCCGCACAGCAGAGGGGCGAGCCGCTTGAGCACGTGTTATTAGCCGGCCCTCCGGGCCTGGGGAAGACCAGTCTCGCGCATATCATTGCTCGGGAGCTTTCTGCGAATATTCGAATTACCGCTGGTCCTGTTCTTACAAAGGCTGCGGACTTGGCTGCTATTCTCACGAATCTTCAGGAAGGGGATGTGCTCTTTATTGATGAAATTCATCGGCTGCATCGCTCCATTGAAGAAGTATTGTATTCGGCGATGGAAAGCTATGTTTTGGATTTGGTCGTCGGACAAGGTCCTGGCGCAAAGACGCTGCGGATTGATCTTCCGCGGTTTACCTTAATTGGTGCAACCACGAGAGTCGGAATGCTGGGGGCACCCCTTCGCGATCGGTTCGGGCATACGTATCGTCTCGAATTCTATGACGTTTCTGATATGAAGAACATTTTGGCTCGTTCCGCTCGGCTACTCGAATTGTCGATTCAGGACGATGCGCTTGAAGAGATTGCTGTACGGTGCAGGAGGACTCCGAGAATCGGAAATCGTCTCTTGAAGCGCGTACGGGACGTTGCGCAAGTCGGGGGGCACGAAGTTGTTACATCAAGCATCGTTGCAGAAACCCTTTCTCTTCTCCATGTAGATTCTTTGGGACTCGATGCATCCGATCGGCTCGTGCTTTCCACGATCATAGAGAAGTTCAATGGCGGACCGGTTGGTTTGCAGACGCTTGCAATGGTATGCGCAGAGGAGGAGCGGACCATCGAGGATGTCATTGAGCCGTTTCTTCTGCAATGCGGGCTGATTGTAAGAACGCCGCGCGGCCGAGAGGTAACCGATGCAGGCTACGAGCACATGGAAGGATAGCGTGGGGAAGCGGTTCACGATTGCCAACGGCATTACCGCATCTCGATTGGTATTCTTCGCTTTATGTATAGGAGAACTCAAAAAGGGAAACCCCCGTATTGCCATGGTCTTCTTTGTGCTTGCATGGGGCATAGATGCCGTTGATGGATTCATTGCCCGTCGCATGGGGCAGGAAACGGACTTTGGATCTCAGCTGGATAAAGCAATTGATCGGATCATTTTGGTTGGGAGCGGCGTCGCGCTGATGCGATACGCGTATCTGCCGCCATTCGCGCTGTTTCTTTTTGTGAAAGATATCGGGTTATCGATCGCGCTGACCGCAAAACCCAAAGGCGCACTGTTTTTATCTGCGGGAAAGCTGGGAAAGGCAGTCAGTGTTCTGCAAGGAGTGGCGGTTCTGTGGCTCTTCTTTTCTTTGCCCGGTCAGATTTTGCTTGTTGCGCTTGTTGGTGTTCTGGGAGGATTTGTGGCGGTTCGATACTTGCGGAAACTATGAAGATGGGAGGGTATATTGCGACCGGTCTTTCCCTGCTCGCATTGCCCTCCTTCTTGTTTGCTCAAGATCCCTCTTTGTCTCCGACTCCGACGGCTTCTCCTTCGTCGGCTTTGCCTACCTACTCAACATTCGTTTTTATTAATGAATTTCTTCCTGATCCTGTCGGGAGTGATACCGAAAATGAGTTTATAGAGCTGTATAACGAGTCCGATACTGAGGCTGATATCTCCGGTTGGGTGCTGGATACGGGCGGAAGCTCCACCTTTTCTTTTTCTTCAGGAACCGTTATCGCGCCGCATGGATTCCTTGTCTTCTTGAGCGGGGATACTGGAGCGAAGATATCCCTTACGAATACCGGAGACACCATTGTGCTTGCATGGCCGGATGGCACAACGCAAGATGAGGTAACGTATGTAGGAAGCTCGGAAGGATGGTCATATAATCGGACAAATGAGGGGGCGTATGAGCAAAGCGCGCTTGTGACGCCAGGCGCGAAAAATGATTTTCCGCCCGCTGCGACACCAATTCCAACCGGCTCGCCAAGTCCCGAGCCTTCTTTTACTCCATCGCCGACGCCAACCGTAGCCGTATATTCCGATGAGGTATCTATTTCCGAATTCCTGCCGAACCCCGTAGGGGATGATACTATCGAAGAATTCATTGAACTTCACAACGCTTCTTCTGATACCGCAGATATTTCCGAGTGGATTTTAGATACGGGAGGAGGATCCGTGTTTGAAATTCCAGACGGAACAAGTATCCCCGGCGGAGGCTATATGGCTCTTTATAGAGGTACAACAAAGCTTGTACTGAACAACGCCGGAGATCGCACGGTCCGACTTCGTGATCCGCTTGGGACCGTGCATGCGAATGCCGCATATGCCGGCAGCAAGGAGGGCTATTCCTATAACCGGATGGATGACGGAACGTATCGGCAAAGCTCCAAACCGACCCCGAATGCGGCCAACATTATTGTGGAAGAGCCGACGCCCTCTCCGAAAGGATCTCCATCGCCTGTTGTGTCCGCACAAGCGGATGAGGACGAGAGCGATGGCGACACGGCTGCTGCATATGACTTTTCTTCCGATGTTATTATTTTTGAAATTCTTCCGAATCCGATTGGAACCGATGCGCATCGAGAGTTCATCGAGCTAAAAAATGCGGGCGCAACCACCGTCCGCCTTGCAGGTTGGACATTGGATGACGGAGAAAAGGGTAGTGCGCCATACCGCTTTACCGAAGAGGATGTTCTGGGCCCCGGCGGAATTTCTGTCTTTTTTCGCACGCAAACGAACATTGCTCTCAATAACGATGCGGACGAGGTGCGGCTCATAGACCCCTCGAAAAAAATTATTTCATCAATCGGATATGCGGCTCCTGTTCCGGAAGGGCAGTCCTATGCGCGCAGTGCGGATGGTGCATTTGTTTGGACCGAGGATGTTACGCCCGGAGATGAGAACACCATACATGTTCAATCTGAGGAAGATCGCGATCCTCCTGTAAGTGCGAGGGCGGGTAGCGTGGCATCTTCTCGATCAATCGCAGCTCGGCCCGCGCTTGCTCGCGCGAACGGGCTCTTGCCCTCGCCCCTTCCGTGGCCGCAAATCAATGAAGGCGTTGTTTCGCGGTCGGTGATCGGCATGCGGGAACGTGGGAGGTCGGGCAGGCAGGGGGCGTTCATTGTTGTCGGCGGCCTTGCTGCGTTTGTGCAGCTTATAGGTGGCGTAGCCCACAAAGAGAAGATCTGGTACAAGTCCTAGGCGCAGTGTACGCTAGAGGGCATGAAACGCGTTGTGGTGCTCGGGGGAGGAAACGGGACGTCTCGTCTCCTGCTTGCATGTATGCCTCTTTTGCAGTCAGGTGAAATTCAATCGCTGCACGCGCTTGTGCATATGGCTGATGACGGAGGGTCCACAGGACGGTTGCGGCAACAGTACGAGGTTGGATCCGTCGGAGATCTTACGAAGTGTCTGCTGGCGCTCAGTACTCTTCGGGGGGATGTCCGGGGAGATGAATTTCTTCGCGCGCTAGAGTACCGATTTGAGAACGGAGATTTTGCCGGCCATACGCTTCGCAACGCGTTGCTTGCCGCTCTTGAGCTTACCAGCGATTTGGACGCCGCAATCGCAACATTTGCCAGGGTATTGCAAGTTCCCAAGCATGCCGGCGTTATTCCTTCCACACTTACCCCGCTTACGCAGCAAGTGATGCTTGTAAAAGACGGCGAGCGCACGCTGCTGGGCAGCGGACAGCATTTTATTTCCTGGAATGTGAATGTGCAGAAGGATCCGCATTGGAAACCGGAGGATATTCGAGTTTCGTTCGCGGAACAGGATGCGGTTATTAATCCTCGTGCCAAGAGAGCGCTTGAGCGAGCTACTCATATTATTATTGCTCCCGGCCATACGTACGGATCGATCTTGCCGACGCTTGCCTCGCTCTCGCTCGGGAATGCGCACGCGCTTCAGGACAGCAAGGCGAAGATTATCGTTATTATGACGCTGCTCACCACCCCGCTGCATACCGTAGGATGGAGAGGCGAGGATTTTGTTCGAGTGTATGAGTCGTATTTGAAACGGCCGGTAGATGCCGTGATTGCGAATAGCGGGAGAGAGGATGTGGAGCTTGTTCCGGGGCAAGAATGGGTAGAATTCGCTTCCGATTCCCATCCATACGAGCTTGAGCGCGTGCCGGTTGTGAGGAAGGTGGATGTTCCTCAACAGTCTCATGATAGCGTGCCGCGCCCAGTTCTCGTTCATGATGATGCAGAGATGAGAAAGATATTTCAAAGATATCTCGCTGATACAAACTGATATATACTAATGGGCATGGTATCGAATTCCATGCTGTCGGAGTCGGAACAGCATAAAGAGTTAAGCGCGAGAATTTCCAATTTTTCCCAAGAGCAGCAGGAGCGTCTTGCGCAACGTTTGGCTGAACAGCTTTCTCTTCCCTATATTAATTTGGTGGTGTTTCCCATGGATTCCGATGTTTTGGAGCGCATGCCGAAACAAGAAGCAATGGAGGCGCAAGCAGTTCTTTTCTATAAGCAGGGAGGGGATGTGCGCATGGGTGCGGTTGATCCCAATGCGCCCAAGGCGAAGGAATTCGCTCAGAGGGTCGAAGAGCGAGTGGGGTATGCGCCTCACGTATATGTCATATCCAAGCGCAGTTTTACGTCTTCTCTCGCGCGATATCGAAGAGAGGCTGCTCTTGAGCAAGGCAAGCAAGGGGAGCTTTCCATTGCGCAGCAGGAAGCGGACGCGTTTTCCACTGAACTAAAGAATCTTGAGCAGCTCGGCCTGCGTATTACTACGATGCCGCCGACTGAAATCTTGAGCGCCATTGTTGTAAGTGCGGTTCGTTTGCGCGCTTCTGATATTCACATTGAACCGAAAGAGAAAAATGCCCGACTTCGATTTCGTATTGATGGCGTATTGCGGGATGTTGCCGAGTTTGACCGGGAAGGGTGGGCTCTCCTGCTTTCCCGGGTAAAGGTTATGGCAAAGCTGAAGCTGAACATCCGCGATGTTCCTCAAGATGGAAGCTTTGTGCTCAGGATAGGGCCGGAGACATACGATATGCGTCTTTCCACGCTGCCTGGAGGAACGGGAGAGAATATCGTGATTCGATTGTTGAACCGATCCGCAGAAGCTGCGCCGCTCGGCTCGCTCGGCATGAAGGAGCGGGACCTTCGCATTGTCCAGGAAGAGCTCAAGCGCGTGAATGGCATGATCTTGATTACCGGTCCAACCGGATCCGGTAAGACCACTACGCTCGCATCGTTTCTTCGGGAGGTCAATAAGCCGGAGTTGAAAATCATTACGTTGGAAGATCCTATCGAATACCGCATTGCCGGGATCGAGCAAACACAAGTTGATGATGATGCGGGATACTCGTTTGCGCTGGGGTTGCGTTCCATCTTGCGCCAAGACCCCGATATCATTATGGTCGGAGAAATGCGAGATACGGAAACGGCGGAAACTGCCGTACATGCCGCTCTGACAGGTCATTTGGTGTTTTCGACTCTTCATACCAATGACGCTGCCGGCGCGATTCCCCGGCTCGTGGATATGGGGATTCGTCCGTATGTGTTGGCTCCGGCGCTCACCCTCGTTATAGCCCAGCGCCTGGTCCGAGTGGTATGTGAACAATGCGCCCAGCCGTACAAGCCGGACGCCGAAGAGATTGCGCGCGTGCGCGAAGCAATGACGGGGGTTCGCGAAGATATTTTTTCTCCCAAATTACTTGATGATCCTGGCCTGATGTTTATGCGCGCAGTGGGGTGCAAGGCGTGCGGCAATACCGGCTACCATGGCCGTCTGGGAGTGTTTGAGATTTTCTCCGTAGGAGACGAAATGAAGAGCCGCATCACGGAAGGAGTGAGTAATGCGGAGATCCAAAGCCTGGCCCTCCATGAAGGCATGACAACAATCGCCCAAGACGGATATTTGAAAGTGATAGATAAAAAGACGACCATCGAAGAGGTGGAGCGCATTTCTCAGGAATAGGGTGGTTTGCGGGTGGTGTTACCTGTTTTTGGGGACGATGTCTCGTATGCCCATGACGGCTCGCTTTTCCGCTTCTTCCAGATTTGGTGCCGAAAGGGAGTAGATGAGCAAAGAGCCTTCTTTCTCTGCTGAAAGCTCTTTCTGGATCTCTTTCGTGCGTTTGATGAGGCCTTTTCCAAGCGATAGATATACGCGGTACTGGCCGTTGCCGTGCTCTTGGAGGATGTATGCCGCGTTGTATCCGGATATATTATTCGTAAGTTCCTGCATGACGAGCGGAATATGTTCTCCCGTCGCTCCGCTTTCCAGAAAATCTATATTTCTAAGGATGCTCCAGAATATCCTGCCGTGTTCATCGTGGCGGAGCCGGGCATATGTTCTTCCGACCAGCTTTAAGAGCATCAGGGGCTTTGTTTTGACTAATTGTTGGATGACAGCATCCGTCTTTGCGTGATTTCCCATAAGCTCCGCGGCTAGCTGGAATGCGCGCGGGGTGGTCAGCGGGCTTTGGAAGGAGTCCGTTGCTCCGACGATCCCCGCATACAGGGCGGTCGCAATGTCGGTATCAATGACGCGTCCTTCTTGAAGCGTTGCGATTACTTCGTGGACAATTTCCGCAATAGAGGACGCGGTGATGTCGACCAAATTGATGGTGCCAAAATGCTCGTTTGTCGCCCGATTGTCAATATTGATAATCGGGGTGCTGTAGAAGAAATCGGCATGGTTGGTAAATATTTCTCCCAGCTCTCCTAAATCCGATATTCCGAACGTGATAATGCAATCGTAGGGGAAGTCTCGTACGTGTGTTTCTATTGCATCCGCTGTCGCCTTTTCATGCTCTTTCAGCGTTAATTGGATTCTCAGGCCCCCTTTGAGCTGATGCTGCCGGATGTCTGAAATGGCCGATATACCGGCAATTTCAATGGTAATTTGCGGCTGGATATGCGGCTGCATTAAAATTTGGGATGACCCGGGAAGGAATTGCAGCTCTTTGGGCACGTGAGATGGGCTGACGCAGTCGATTTTTGTTCCGTTTGCCATTTTCATTCGCAATGCCAACGAGAGCGCAAGCATCGAGGAGAATGCGTCAACGGATGGCGATTTTTTTACCAAAAGAAGAATATTGGATGATCGCTGGAGAACGGTAGACGCTTGTTTGCTTTCAGGGATACTCATAGATGTGAAATCTCTTCATCCTATCTTGAATATCCGGGAAAGGAAACAGTGGATATGTGGAGAAGTGGCTGTTGTTGATTATTGGGCATCGATGTTTGATACTAAGCTTTGTGAACTCGCTTCTCGGGAAACACGAAATAGCTACTTTGGAAGATCTTGGCAAGTTTGCCAAGGCGCTTGCGGATGAGCTTGTACCCGGTGACGTTGTATTGCTGTCCGGCAACTTGGGCGCGGGGAAAACAACATTCACCCAATTTCTCGGGAAAGCGCTTGGCGTGGAAGGCGAGATTGTATCTCCGACGTACACCCTCGTTGGCGAATATACTATTGCTGGTCAGAGGGCGATTAAGGAGCTGATTCATGTCGACCTGTACCGCACGGGCGATGCGGCGGGCGCTGCTCCATTGAACACGGAATATATTCAAGAAATTTTTGCAACAGCACCGTCTCGCGGCGCTGTCGTAGTGATGGAATGGGGGGAGCTTTTCTCTGGCGACCTGTCCGGCAGGCGCGTGTGGATCATTGAGCTTAAGCATGGCCGGCATTCGGGCGAGCGCAGCGTACTCGTGCGAAGTTCTGTTGCATAGTCTACACTTATCCCATATGACAAAACGGCAGAAATTGGCGGTTATTGACGCCCACGCGCTCATTCATCGCGCATATCACGCCTTGCCGCCCATGACTACCCCGCAGGGTGTTCCAACGAATGCTGCGTACGGGTTCGCTGCAATGCTGATTAAAATGCTTGCAACGCTGAAGCCTACCCATGTCATTGCCGCATTCGACATGAAAGGGCCGACATTTCGCCACAAGGAGTTTGCCGACTATAAGGCGCATCGAAAGGCTGCCGCTGATGATTTGGTTGTCCAATTTGATGTTGTTCGGGATATCGTGCGTTCCTTTGATATTCCGATATTGGAGAAGACGGGGTATGAAGCGGACGATATCGTGGGAACCGTTGTCGAGAAGTTTTCGAAGGATGTTCCCATCGTCATTGTAACGGGGGATGCGGATGCCCTGCAGCTGGTGGATGAGCAAGTGTCGGTATTTACGCTCAGGCGCGGCATATCCGATACCATTTTATACACTCCCGAACTTGTGCGAGAGGCATACGGTTTTGATCCGAAGTATATTCCCGATTATAAAGGGCTTGCAGGGGATGCATCCGATAATATTCCTGGCGTTGCCGGTATCGGAAAAAAGACCGCACAATCTCTCGTGTCGCACCATGGCTCAATCGAATCGATTTTCGACCATCTGGACGAGCTGCCGCCTCGAGTTCAGAACCGCTTGCGCGGACATAAGGGGGAGGCGCTTACAAGCAGAAAGCTGGCAACAATTCATAGAAATGTTGCCGTGGACATTTCGCTCGATGAAGCGGCATTCGATACGTATGAGCCGCTTCGCGTGACAACGCTGTTTCGAACACTTGGGTTCAAAAGCTTGATGACTCGCTTGCCGAACGGCAAGAGCGGCGTGCAGCCTACGCTCCTGGATACACATGCCGATGCAGACAGCCTGCCCAAAGGGTATCATCTCGCCCAATCGCCCGAGGAGCAGCGGCAACTGCGCGAGGCTCTCGCCGGCGCATCCCTTATTGCCTTCGATACGGAAACAGACGGTCTTGGCGCACGGACGAGCCCTATTATCGGCATGAGCTTTGCGGTGCGCAACGCAGAAGGCTCTGTGGAAGCATGGTATGTTCCAACGAATTCCCGGGATGTGCGCGCTTGGAGAGATATTCTGGAAAATGAGAATATTTCGAAAACGGGACACAATTTGAAGTATGACGCCGAGGTACTTCTACAGGCGGGGATTATTCTTCGCGGCATTGTATTTGATAGCATGCTTGCAAGCTATTTGCTGTCTGCCGGCAGCCGCAGCCACGGCATGGATGACCTTGCGCAGGAAAAGCTGAATTATACGCCGATTCCCATTACCGATTTAATCGGCTCCGGAAAAGAGCAGATATCCATGCGCGATGTACCGCTTCTGGCTATTGCCAGGTATGCAGCCGAAGATGCGGATGTGTCGCTGCGCTTGATGGAGGTATTACAGAAAGAATTGCAAGATGAGAAGCTCACGGATGTGCTGCGCGATATCGAATTGCCGCTTATTGAGGTGCTTGCCCATATGGAAACTACCGGCATTGCGGTCGATGCTGCCATGCTGGAGAGCTTGAATAAAAAAGTTATCCAACGGATACGAAAGATTGAAAAAGAAATATGTTCGCTTGCGGGGAAGGAATTTAACGTATCGTCGCCGAAGCAACTCAAGGAGGTGCTATTTCATGATCTGCGCCTTCCGACGGTCGGAATCAAGAAAACGCAGAGCGGGTATTCTACCGCCGCCTCTGAATTGGAAAAGCTGCGCGATGCGCACCCGATTATACCGCTCTTATTCGAATTTCGAGAGCTTTCCAAGCTTCAGACGACGTACTTGGATGCGTTGCCACGCCTGGTGGACCCGAAAACAGGGCGAATCTACACGTCATTCAACCAGGTGGTTGCTGCGACGGGCAGGCTCTCTTCGTCGAATCCTAATTTGCAGAATATTCCCGTGCGTACCGAGCTTGGACGAGAGATTCGAGAGGCATTTATTGCGAAAGAAGGGTGTGTACTGGTGAAAGCGGACTATTCCCAGCTTGAGCTGAGGATCGCCGCCCATATGTCCCAAGACCCCGGACTGCTTGAGGCCTTTCGCTCAGGCCAAGATATCCATCGGGCTACTGCCGCAGCCGTATTCGGCGTGGTGACTCAAGATGTTACGGATGATATGCGGCGCCAGGCGAAAACACTCAATTTCGGGGTACTGTATGGCATGGGAGCGCAAAGCTTCGCACAAGCCGCGGGTATCAGTTTGGAAGAAGCTCGTTCGTTCATTGATCGGTACAAGAAGCAATACGGGGGGATTGAGGCGTTGATTGAAGAAACAGTGCTCTTTGCGCAGACGCATGGCTATGTGGAGACGATGTTCGGACGCAAGCGATACGTTCCGGAGATCCATTCCAAGAACCCCGCAATTCGCGCCGCGGCGGAGCGCATGGCATTTAACTTTCCTATTCAGGGAACGGAAGCGGACATTCTGAAGAAAGCCATGATTTCCGTTTATGAAATGATAGGCAGTGCATACCGGGATGCTGCATTGGTGCTTACTGTCCATGACGAGTTGGTATGCGAGGTTCCGGAAAACGACGGGAACGCATTTGCGGTAGAAATGAAGCGCCGCATGGAATCTGTGCTTGCGCTCGATGTGCCGCTTATTGCGGATGTAGGCATTGGAAAAAACTGGAACGATATCCAACCGATTGCATAACAAGGTATACTGCAAGCATATGCACATGCTTGAAGTTGTGTTGCCGCATGAAGAAGGCTTGCGTGAAGCTGATCCGCATGTGTTTCGGAATTTTTTGCATAGCCTCTCGTTGGTATCTGTCTCATTCTGGAAGAGCTTGTTTGTTGCTCCGCCTCGATTCGCGTTCGAAATTTTGGTAGAGGAAGGCACTATTCGGTTCCTGGTCGGCACGCAACAACCCTATGTTTCGTATTTGAAGCAGCAGCTCTACGCGCATTATCCCGATGCGGATATCCGGTATGGCATGCATGTACGGCTATCGGTGCCGGGCCATACAGTGCGCATCGGGGTTCTTATGCCGCGACGCTTTCATAGCACACAGCATCTTCGGCAGACCGATGTTCTTATGGCGCTGCTTCGCGCATTGAAGGGGGTGCCTCGTCGGTGCACGGCTTCTGTGCGCTACACGTTCCGCTCCGGAGGGAAGGGAAACTTTTTCTCTCGTATTCGCGTGGCGGTATCGGGACGGAATCGGGATGAGATTGATATGTTGTTTCAGAACATCTTGAAGGCGTATCGCGGATATGAAGCAGTGCACAAGAGTACTGTAGCGCCGGAATTTTTATTATCCGCGGCTCAATGCGCGCTCTTGTTTCGTATTCCTCACGGGCTTTCCCATACCTCTCATCGAAGTGCTCGCTTTGCAGGTCTTCCCACTGCCGGTACGCTGTTGGGATACGCAATGCGCCAAGGAGAATCCGTACCGTTGTACCTGACAGATAGCGATAGGAGGAGGCATGTGTATTGCGTTGGCAATACGGGTACCGGCAGGCGCGTCTTGCTTCTGCACATGATGATGCAGGATGTACAAGCGGGGAAGAAAGTGGTTGTTGTTGATACAAGCGGAGAATTGGTCGAGGAGGCGCGACATCGCCTTTTCGGCTCTTTGCGGGGCGGGGAGCATATTTACGGCTATCGGACCCGGGAAGAAGTTGCGGACCTTCTTGCGCGCCCGGATGCATTACGGGATAGCGCGCTCTATTTCGATGCATTTCATGATTTTATTCCCGGATCCGGCGAAGATGTTCTTTCGCTTGCCGATACGTACGCGGTTTCTCTTGTTGCAAGCGATCGTGCGATACCGAAGGCTGCTGCCGCTTCTGTCTTGGGGGCTATCGGCACGATCGTATGCTATGCCGTTGAGCAAGAAGATGCGGCAGCGATGCGCCCGCTTATTGCTCCCCGGTTTACCGATCAAGATGTGATGGGGCTGCCGAAATTTGACGCTATCGTGCGAGCATATTCTGGCGGATCCTTGCGCGAAGCGTGCGCTATGGAAACGGCAAGAAATGGAGTATGATAGAAAAGTTATTTATTTTTTATTTTCCTTATCATGCCTGAAAAGTATCCCCAAATGCCGCCGAACACTCCGGGAAGCGCCATGTCTTCCGGAGAAGACCAGCCATTTTACAAAAAATACGCCATGTGGATTACGGTTGGCATGGTCCTGCTCGTCATTGTCGGACTGGGGGCGTATGCCGGCATGCGATCCGGTACATCTGGTGAAGGTGGGGAGAAAAAGGACGGAATATACGGATCATTGCCGCTCGATGGTTCAAAGCCGAAAGATACTCAGGTGAATCGCGAGACAAGCGGTCTCTCCGGTATTGCGTGCGAGCACCCCAATCGGCGTGCGATCGGGGTGATGCTGGCAGGGGATCCTATTAATCGTCCTATGTCGGGATTTTCCAAAGCTGACATGGTCTTTGAGCTCCCGGTACTTGTCAGCGGAGTTACCCGGCTCATGGGCGTGTATCAGTGCGGCGAACCGAGCGATATCGGGTCGGTGCGCTCTGCGCGGCATGATTACCTGTTTTTGGCAGAAGGGATAGACGCCATCTTGGGGCATTGGGGAGGAAGCTATCATGCGCTCAACAGGATTGCAGTTGGGGAATTCCAGACGATTAATGCGCTGACCAATCCCCACAACGCATTTTTCCGCAAGAGTAATCTTCCCGCGCCGTATAACGGATTTACGTCGTATGAACGACTCTGGAATGCGTTGGAGAAGCTTGGATACCGGACGACGACGAATTTCAAGGGATATGAATTCAAGGATGATGTCCCTGCAGAGCAGCGCATTGCGGGCGGCACGCTTTCCATTGCATGGCCGGGCCAGTTTCGGGTGAGCTACGAATACAATAAAGAGACGAATCGGTACGAGCGGTATTGGGCAGGAGTGCGGCAAGTGGATGCGGAAGACAATGCTGTGGTTGCTCCCAGCTCGATTGCGATTGTGCGGGCAACCAATGAGTTTGCGGAAGGACCGGGCGGATATAATGATGTAGGCATTGAAGGGAAGGGGGAATTGACCGTATACCAGGATGGCAAGGTTATTACCGGCACGTGGGAAAAAAATGAGCTTGAGAAAAAAGACCCCATGCATTTTATGAATGAGCAAGGAGATCCGATCGTGTTTACTCGGGGGCAAGTGTGGATCACGGCGGTCGCGCCGGATGTTGCCGTGACTTGGCAAGCAAAATGATCGAATACATGTTCGGAGACGATACGTTTACCGGAAGATCCGTCATCGCTGCGAAGGCTCGGGATATCCGGGCGCATATACGGTGGATAGATAAAGAAGAAGCACAGCGCGTGCCGCTTGAGGAGCTTCTTGATGCGGGAAAAGGATCGCTTCTCGGCAATGTGCTGGTTGTCATGCGCAATCCTTCCGGCTATCCGGAAGAGGTTCGAGAGGCGCTGCTTGCAATACCTGATTCGTATTCGGGAAATGTCGTATTGTGGGATACTGAGTTTGATGCTCGCGCGTCTTTCCATCGGCGTATGAAGGGGAAGAAGGGCGCTCGGAGCATGTATCAGCCAAAGTACGAAAAAGAAATGGTGCAATGGTGCCTTGGTTACGCAAAAGGCGCGGGAGACGATATATCTTCAATACCGGAACATGCGATTCGAGCAGTGGTCCGACAGGTCGGGTGTGATGTTTGGGCTGCGGCGCAAGAACTGCATAAGCTTGCCGTGCTTTCGCCGGACCTGTTGGCGCGCGGCGCAGAGGCTTTCATCCCTGACCGGGAAGGCGGTTTTTCCAGTGCGTTTCCTCTGTTGCAGGTGATCGTTTCCAAAAAACCGGCGCTCGCATTGCGCATGTTGCAGGATATGTTTGCAGGAGGCGCGTCGGAGCAGTTTATTCTTGCGATGTTGGGATATCAGTTTCGCCTATTTTTAGCGATTCGAATGGGGAAGGATGCCGGAAAGCAGCTCTCAGTTATTCATAAGGAGGCGGGATTTCACCCGAATGCCATTGAAAAGGCCGCGCCATTCGTGACGCGGCTTTCCGTTGCTGGCATAGAGGAAATATTGGCAAGGATCGCTGCTGCTGAAAAATCTCTTCGCACCGCAAAATCGATGGATGGACAGTCCATTGTCACCATGCTCGTTATCGGTCTTTGCCGTTAAACGGAAGCGAGAAGTTTTTGGAGGCGGGATTTCTTCCGAGCCGCTTTATTCCGATGAATGATATTGCGGCGCGCCGCTCGATCGAGAACGCTCTCGGTCTCTTTGATTTTTGCAACTACTGCATCTTTATCCTTTGCAGCAACGGCTTCTCGGATAGCCTTCGTGGCAAGCCGTATTTTCTTCCGCCAAGCGTCATTGACAGCGCGTTTTCGCGCGCTTGTACGGAGTGCTTTTTTTCCTGCTGTAAGCTGTGGCATGTCAGGAAGTATCGCAGAGGAGGGTATTCCTGTCAAGGAAACGCAGTGTTTTACTCTTGCGTTATGTATGTGATTGTGGCATGTTGATAATCTGGTTGTATCGGTTTGAGCCGTCAAAACTCATATCAGTCAGGAGAAAGAAAGGAAGCACGTTTTATGAGTACGGACGTGGTGTTGCGGTCGGAGGACAGCGTTGTAGCGCATGTCCCCTTTATTCCGGGGTTAACATGGCGGGAACGCATCCTTCGATGCGGTTTTGATCCCAAAGGCGACGTCGATCCTCGCATTTGGGAACAGATCGAAGAATTCGCACCTGTGCCGGAGGAGGATCCCGATCCAATTCCGGTGGTTCTTTTTTCCGTTTCCGGTTGGGCGCGGAGATGGGAGGTCATGAAGCATCGTGCGGAAAAGGGAAGCACGATCGTTTCATTCGCCCGTTTTTTGCACATGCTCGAGGATGCGTCGCTGTCGCTGCATTCCGATTTGGTACCTAAAATCGTTTGCTTGGATTTTTTGTATCAGCGCGACGTGCTCGATGTGCCGCAAGGCCCCCTTCCGGTGGTGCGGTTTGGTGCAAGGGGGCAGAAGATGTTGACTGCCATATGGAGCGGCTCGCCAGTATTTCCTGGCGGAACGCCGTTTGCATTCACGAAAGGGTCATAGTTCTGAGCATTTATATGCTCCCGCTTTTCTGGTCACGCAACGTGATTGGAAGGGCGGGAGTTTTTTCTTGGCGGTGGTTAGAGGAGGATCTTTTTCGGGGCAATCGACGAAGATTCCGGGCTCCATCGGCCAATACCGAATAATTGCTGGCTTTTTGTGAATAATGCGATGGGTGCATGCGCTGGTAATGCATGCTTGTATACCACTTCCCCGCCATTTTTACATTTTGCGACATTTTCATCGGAGAGAATTGCGTGCGGGAGATGTTCAACGAGCTGTTGTGGCGGTATGAGTACGCTTTGCAGGTCTCCCGGCAATGCTGATATCGTGCGCGCTTGATTTAATTCCAACGGTCCGATTTGCGTGCGCACAAGGGATGTGCAGTATGCGCCTGTGCCGAGGTATTTCCCGATATCTCGCGCGATTGACCGGATGTACGTTCCGGTTGAGCATGTTACCGATATATCCAGTATTGGATATTCGTATCGCGTGCAGTCGATAGAGAAAATCGTTATGGGGCGCTTCGGCACAGATACGCTCTCCCCCGTTCGGGCGTATTCGTAGAGTTTTTTTCCTCGAATTTTAATTGCGGCGTACTGGGGAGGCGCTTGTTCCGTCATTGTACGAACATATTCCAGGGCATTGGCAATATCCTGTTTATTCGGAATGTGCGGCGGATGGATTGGCGTCGATATTTCTCCGGTCGCATCATCCGTTGAACTTATTTGTCCAAGGCGTATTGCTGCATGATACGTTTTTGGCATCAGGTGCAACTCTTCCTGCAGTCTGGTTGCGTATCCGATAAGGATAATCAAAAGCCCTGTTGCGAAGGGATCCAGCGTGCCGCTGTGCCCTACCTTCGGCGAAACTCCGGGGGGCAGGCTTTCCTTCAGTTTTCTTCGTATCATGGATACTGCATCATGCGAGGTCATTCCTGCATCCTTATTCACGAGAATCGCCCCTGCGAGTGGCGCTGTATTTTTCTCCATAGATTGGTTACGATACAGGAATTAGCATTATTCAACAATTGTTTCTTCACTATGGCAAAATCAGCACTTATTACGGGGATTACCGGACAGGACGGCTCGTATCTTACCGAGCTCCTATTGGAAAAGGGCTATGAGGTGTACGGACTTGTGCAGAGAAGCGCAAATTATCAATTTGAAAATATCGAACATCTGCTCGACGATATCCGCATTATTACCGGAGATTTGGGGGATTTTTCTTCCCTTACCCGCGCAGTCAAGACAGCTTCTCCCGATGAGATTTACAACCTGGCGGCACAGTCGTTCGTGAAGGCGAGTTGGGATATTCCCGAGCTTACCGGAGACATTACGGGTGTTGGGGTGACTCGCATCTTGGAGGCGATGCGCCAGGAGGCTCCGGAAGCGCGATTTTACCAGGCGAGCAGCAGCGAAATGTTTGGAAAGGTGCTCGAGACTCCGCAGAAAGAAACCACGCCTTTCTATCCTCGCAGTCCGTACGGAGTTGCCAAAGTATATGGTCACTACGCAACGGTTAATTACCGGGAAAGTTTTGATTTGTATGCGTGCTCCGGCATTTTATTCAACCACGAATCGCCGCGGCGAGGTCGAGAGTTTGTTACTCGCAAAATTGCAATCGGAGCCGCAAGGATCAAAAAAGGATTGGATACGCAGCTGAAAATGGGAAACATCGACGCAAAGCGGGATTGGGGGTTTGCGGGAGATTATGTGCGGGCGATGTGGCTCATGCTCCAGCAGGACACTCCTCGGGATTATGTTGTGGGAACAGGCGAAACCCATTCAGTGCGGGAGTTTCTTGAACTGGCATTTTCTCACGTCGGGTTGAATTGGCAGGATTACGTTGTCGAAGATGAAGCGTTTATGCGTCCTGCCGAAGTCGATCTCTTGCTTGCTGACCCTGCAAAGGCCAAACAGGAGCTCAATTGGGTTCCCGAGGTTTCGTTTTCGGATCTTGTGGCCATGATGGTTGATGCGGAATTGAAATCGCTCGCGTGATTCATGGCCGACACCATCGCCATTACCGGCGGCAATGGATTCGTAGGCCGCCATCTCATTGAAGAGTTCAGGCGCCATACCGACGCGCGGCTTGTCGTATTGGATCGGCATGTGTCGGATCTTCCGCCCGGGGTAGAGGGGCATGAGGCGGATATGACTGATATTGCGACATACGCAGCAACGCTGCGGGGTATAAAGCCGGACTGGATTGTGCATTTGGCCGCGGTGAGTTCCGTGGGATTTTCTTTGGCTAATGAAGATATTACAAGAACAGTAAATGTGTTCGGTACGAAATCGCTCATTGAGCAGGCGCTCTCGTTTCGTTCCGACACAAAATTTCTTATTGTCAGCAGCGCCGACCTCTATGGAAAAGGAGGGGCGCGCCCCCTTCCCGAACTTTCACTTTCGCAAGCTCATCCGAAAAATCCGTATGCGCAAAGCAAGCTCGAGATGGAACAGATGATCGAGAAGTCGTACAACTCGCATTGTATCCGAGTCCGCCCGTTCCCCCACATCGGTCCCGGGCAGAAAACCGGATTTGTGACCGCGGATTTTGCATCGCAAATCGCGGCAATTGAAAAAGGAAAACAGGATCCCGTCATGCTTGTCGGCAATCTGGAAGCGCAGCGAGATTTTACGGATGTGCGAGATGTCGTGCGCGCGTATCGCTTACTCATGCAAGGCGGCTCCATGGGAGAGGTGTATCATGTTGCAAGTGCGAAGGCGCATAGCATCCAAACAATACTGGACATGCTGCTTGGCATGAGCAATGTCTCCATTGGTATTGAGCAAGACTCATCTCGTATGCGGCCGTCCGATATTCCGATACTCGTCGGATCTATCGATAAAATTACGAAGCAGGTTGGATGGAGGCCGGAAATCTCTCTTTCGACGACACTACACGATACTCTTGAGTATTGGAGATCGCAGGTTTAATAAGCGGAGAATAGCGTATACGGACCAAAGAAGGCGAGCTGCTGCCATGATTGCCGAATCACGAGCGGCGTAAATGCGGACTGCTCTTGCGGGCCAATGAGAATGTATCGCGGGCGTATGCCGTGCACGGTTTCGGTTTCCCCCGCCATATATGTTTGTATCTCCCGCTCCCGTTCCCAGGGAGATATTCCATGGCTCCATATATGCGCGGGGTATCCAAGAAAAAGCAGTCTTCCTGCAAGCGTGGCGGGAGAGTTGTGGACGGGTGCCGTAATGATCGGCGCATGGCGCGGAACGTTTTGCTGAATCATACGCGCAATCGCGATGGCATCATTGTCCCATTCCATCCATGTCTGTGCGGTTGGAAGCGCGAGCTTCGCGATATCCAGCATCGCGGCGAATGTGTGCGCGAAGAGAATGAGGACGATGATGGTGCGGATAGCGTACAATCGATAGCGTGTCCATACAGATGCAGCCAAATATCCAATGAGCGGCAATGAAAAGAGGAGCCAAAATACGAGCAACTTGAAGTTGTCCCATGCCCAGGGAGCGAATAAGAATGTGTTTGCGATCAAAAAGAGCACGATGCCTGCTGCAGCTACTATTTTCGCCTGTTTTGGTGCTTTGATGAACAGGCCGAGTATGACAAGCGGAATATATAGCCCCGTGTTTTTCAGCCAGTACGCAACTTTGTTGTAATTATCCGCCATCCAGAACGGATCGTATCGAAAGAAGGATTCCTGGAGCGCATTGCCGCTGATATAAAACAAAAGCTCAGGTATTCCTATTGCAAGCGCAGGCAGGAAGAACATACCCCAGGGCTTCTTTGCTCGTGATGCCAGGAACATGCCTATGATTGCAGCTGCAAGTGCGATGCACGCATGTGCATGGAAGAGCGGAAGGAATCCAGCAAGAATTCCGCCTATCCAAAGTGCCGCGTTGCGTTTTTGCACCGTTGGATGAATGAGAAGTAATACCGAGAGGACGATCGGCATTCCGAACAGCATTGCCCGCTGCGGGAGAAGCAGCGATGTGATGGGGTTGAGAAAGTGAAATCCGCTCGTGCTGGTCCCCACCCCGGAGTAATCTTCCGCCGGGAGGCGGAGGAAAAAATCCCAGAGCGATGCGCCGCTTTCTGCGATGTCCGAGAATACCCGTATCCATCCCAGCGTTGCTCCGCCGAACAAGAAGAGGATTGCTCCAATAATGCCCGCCGCGCTACTCTTGCCGTATTGCTGTACAAAGAGATAGGTGAGTAGGAGGATGATTGGAACAAGAAATATCGCAGGGACATCGACGCTTGCTGATAGGGATGATCCTATCGAAACCATGGTTGCGCTGATAAGATTGGCGAGGAATGGGTAGGTGAGGCGTTCGCCGGCAAATATCGGATCTTGTATGGGGAGCGTTTGATTCTCCGCAAGGTGCATGATAATCGCTGCGTGCCAGCCGATATCTCCATATGCGTTGATGATGCCTGTCTGTAAACCGTCCTGAGACTCTATCAGGAGCTTTGATCCGATGATGGAAAAAAGGATCAGACAGAGAATGAGAATGGCGTACCCGACGGTATCTTTTCGCGCACGGGAAAAATTGCGCCAGCCGCCTGTTCCCATCATGAAGGCGGCAATTCCCAAGCATGCGAGCAGTTCCCCGATAATGATAGGCGGTGTAAGGGGAATCAGGTGCGCTATTGCGTATGCGAGCGTGCCGTATGCGGATATTCCCAATACTCCCCCGACTGCCAAAAGAGCTGTTTGTTCCCGCAGCGCCTTATATTTGGACGTAATTGCAATTCCTGCGAGGGAGGGGAGAATGAGTGTAATTGCGGCGAGGAGCCATTGGTATATCATAGGGATATTATGGGTAGTATAACCTTCTTTGGCGGGGCGGGAAGCGTAACCGGCAGTAAGTATCTGGTAGAAATTGCAGGAAAGCGCATATTGCTCGATTGCGGGTTATTCCAGGGATTGCCCGATGTGCGCGCTCGAAACAGGATATTTCCGTTTCCTCCCGACACGCTTGATGCCGTTATTCTCTCCCATGCGCATTTGGATCACTGCGGCATGCTCCCTCTCCTTGTGAAGCGCGGATATCGAGGGGGTATTTTTGCGACTCAAGCGACGCGGGATGTTGCGGAGTACATGATGCAGGACGCTGCCGGTATTGAGATGCAAGATGTGCTGTACCGACAGCGTCACCATATCGGCTCTCCGGACGAGCGGGAACCGCTGTTTACCGCCGATGATGTGGATCAGGCCATCGGGCAGTTTGTTCCGGTGCCGTATGCTCGGCATCGAGATGCATGGGAGGAAATTCTGCCGGGAATTTTCTTGAAACTGTATGATGCGGGTCATATTTTAGGGTCTTCTATCTCGGTTATCCGATATGAAGAAGCGGGCATTACCCGCCACATCGCGTATACGGGCGATGTGGGTCCCCAAGGGGTTCCTATGCTTCACGATCCTGAAGTGCCAACGGAATCGATTTCTACGCTTCTTATGGAGAGTACTTACGGCAATCGAGAACATTCTCCTTTGCAAGAAGCAGAGGAGAGGCTCGCGGCTACGATCACGGCCGTACATAAACGTGGCGGCGTGATGGTGGTTCCGGCGTTTTCTCTCGGGAGGACCCAAATGCTTGTGTATACCATTCACAAGCTTACCGATTCCGGACGCATTCCTCGCTTCCCCATCTTTGTGGACTCTCCTCTGGCGCGTAATATTACGGCTATTTACGAATCGCATCGAGATGATTTTGATCGGGAGACGAAGCAGGATTTTGTTCGCGCGGGCGACTACCCGCTTTCGTTCAGAAATCTCGAGTACATCCAGTCCTCCGAAGAGTCAAAACAGCTGAACGGCCGGAAAGGGCCCTTTATGGTCATTTCCGCATCCGGTATGATGACTGCAGGCAGGGTGGTGCATCATTTGCGCCATACCATTTCAAATTCCGACAACGCGATTTTTATTACAGGCTACCAAGCGGCGGGTACGACAGGGCGGAGGATCTTAAGCGGAGCGAAGCGAATCGAGCTGCATGGCGAGTGGTTCCCGGTGCGTGCGGAAGTGATGCTTTTCAATGAGTTTTCCGCCCATGCGGATAGCAGCCAGCTTTCGAAGTTCGCTCGCGGTATTCCGGGGCTTCAGTCTCTGGCGCTCGTGCATGGTGAAACGGAAGAGGCGCAAGCGCTTGCGCAAAAGATTCGCGAAACGAACACCAGCTTTAGCATCCTTATCCCCCAAGAGGGCGATACTATTTCCATCTAGGGTTATCGGGGTGCCACTGACTGTTGTGCTCTCCTGCTTTTCTGATGCTATCAAAGTGCTTATCCATGCGCAGGGGAAGGTTTTTGCCCAAGATTTTATTTGCAAGCAAAAGTCCGATGATAAATCCCGGCCCGAACCCGATCATGATATAGAGAAGCGTAAATGCGATAATGCGAAAAAGCGCCGAAAGGCCTTCTAGGATACTTGCTGCATCCATATCAGTATCGAACCTTTCCGGCTTGCATGAGGATCGCTGTTATCACGAAGCCGAGAATGATTCCCACCAGGAAAAAACTTCCCCACAAGAGTGCATGGTCGAACAATGATGCCATATGTCCATCGTACACAATGGAGTATACTTTTAGCCAGTGCATATGATGATCGATATTACACGGCCCATTCATCCCGATATGGCGATTTATCCCGGTAATCCGGAGGTTGCTATTCGTCCCATTCGGGAAGCTCAGGGCACAACGAGCGCATTAAGCGAAATATCGCTTGGTTCCCATACGGGCACCCATATGGATACCTTGCTGCATATCGATCCCGCCGGATCCGGTCCGGAGGCATACGGGCTTGAGCGATGTATCGGTCCATCGGAGGTTGTGGCAGTTGCAGACTCTTGCGCTGTCATTACGGGAAGCGACTTGCCAACTACGTCCCGAGAACGCGTATTGATCAAAACAAAGAATTCCCAGAAGGATATTGATGTATTTGATGAGGACTTTGCGGCATTGGATGAATCGGCAGCAGAGGAGCTTATTCGAAGAGGCGTCCGACTTGTTGGCATTGACGGTCCTTCTATCAAGAAACGGGGGGTGGCAGATCGCGTTCATGAACTGCTGCTTCGCGCAGATATCTTGGTTATCGAAGGGATGTACTTGCGGGAGGCGACGCCCGGCCCGTATATGCTCGTTTGCTTGCCGCTTTCTGTATCTCGCATTGATGGCGTTCCGGTTCGGGCGATACTTGCCTCAAACGGGGAAATAGACTATTGATACTGGTATGCAAATTGCACCTCTTGCAGTGGGAGAGCGGCGTATCGGGCCGGGACATCCCGCGTTTGTTATCGCCGAAGCTGGTATTAACCATAACGGCAGTCTGGAGCGCGCATTTGCGCTTATTGATGCTGCTGCCGATGCCGGCGCGGATGCAGTAAAGTTCCAAAAGCGGAATCTTGCGCAAACGTATCAAAAGAAGATTTTGGACAATCCCAATAGCGCGGAGCAGAAATTCCAATACTTAATTCCCTTACTGAAAGAGTTTGAGCTTCCGGACGAAGCGTTTGTGGCGATGGAGAAACACGCGCAGAGGCGGAATATCATGTTTTTGGTGAATCCTTGGGATAAGCAGAGTACCGATGATATCGAGCGGCTTCTTCATATACCGGTCTATAAAGTGGGTTCTCCCGATTTTACGAATAACGAATTGCTGGAATACATCGCTCGTACGAAAAAGCCCATGATTGTGTCGACCGGTATGGCAGAGCCGCATGAGATCGATGCTGGCGTTGCATTTATTAAAACGCTCGGGGTACCGTTTGCTATTTTGCATTGCAACAGCACCTACCCCGCCCCCTTCGATGAGATTAATCTTAAATACATGGATACGTTGAGCAAATATGGTGTTCCTGTAGGATATTCAGGACATGAGCGAGGAACAGCCGTTTCCATCGGAGCCGTTGCCCGCGGAGCGTCGATTATTGAGCGGCATATCACGGTCGATAAGAGTTTGGAAGGACCCGATCATAAAGCATCGCTTCTCCCCGAGGAATTCCGGCACATGGTTTCGGGTATCCGAGAAGTTGAGCGGGCTGTCGGGCATGGGGTCAAGAAGCTTTCTCGCGGAGAAATTATGAATCGCGAGCTTCTGGCGAAAAGCATCGTCGCGAAGGTATTTATTCCGGATGGCACCGTGATTACCCGCGAGATGCTTACCACGATGAGTCCGGCGAAAGGGCTTTCTCCCCAGCGCATGGATGAAATCGTTGGAGTAACGGCTGGCAGAGATATCCCCCAAGGAGATGTTCTGACGGAAGATGATCTGACCGCCTCCGAAATCGCCTCCACGTTTTCTTCTCAAGATATCCCGTGGAATTGGGGGCCTGTGGTGCGCTGGAAGGACTTTCGTTCCTATCTTCCTTATAAGCCGACGCTGTTCGAGTTTCACTTAAGCGATAAGGATTTAGACGAAGAGATTCCGCGCGGGGAATTCGATCAACGCGTTATCGTGCATGCTCCGGAATATATGAACCGCGTATACTTGAACCCCGCTTCCGAGGATCCTGATGAGCGAAAGGCGACCATCGAGATTCTCCAGCGCAGTATTGATGTTGCCCGCAGGCTCGGTGAGTCGTTCCAGGGTACGCCCAAATTTATTGTTCATCCCGGAGGCATTACGCTCGTGAAATCTGAACATCCCAAGCGCTTGCTGGAGTTGTTTGCCGATACGCTTTCATCATTGAAAACTGACGGAGTCGACGTCTTGCCCGAGAATCTTCCTCCCCGCCCGTGGGTATTTGGAGGCGAATGGGTGACGAATATTTTTATGCTGGCGGAGGAGATTCGAGGATTCTTAGAGGAAACCGGCTATAGCATGTGTTTTGATACGTCCCATGCTGCGCTTGCATGCAACGCCTTTCATGAGGATTTGGTCGAAATGATTACTGTTCTCAAGCCGTATATCCGCCATTTGCATGTTGCCGATGGCAGCGGAACGGGAGAAGAAGGCCTGCAAATCGGGCAGGGCAATATCGATTTTGCAGCCGTCCTTGCTCCGCTTGCCGGATACGAACATACGATGGTTCCGGAAATTTGGCAGGGTCATCTGCATGGAGGAAAAGGATTTTTGCAGGCGATGAATCATTTGAAGCAGTACATGAAATAACATACGCTTTGCTTATATGATCCCTGTTTTTAAATATACGCACCCCGATTTCGACCGAGAGCGTGCATGGGGAGGTAGATATCGCACGATGTATGCAAGCGAGAAGTCGATGCAGGAATACGAAGCCCAATCGTTTTGGCCCCAGCTGCAGAGGCACCTTACAAAGGACGGGTTGTATCTTGATGCCGGATGCGGCATTGGAGGATGGATTTTGTTTTTGCGAGATGCCGGATTTACCGTAGAAGGTATTGATTCCCATAGCGCTGCAGTACGGGCCATGTCGGAGTATGACCGAGATATCGTAGTAAAAATCGCCCGCACGTCCGCGATTCCATATCGGGACAACGCGTTCGATGGCGTTATTTCCATCGGTTCGCTTGAATACGATGAAGGGGACGTGGAGGCTTCTATTCGAGAGATTGCCCGCGTGGTAAAGCCGGGGGGAGTGGCGTGTATTGAGGTGCCTCTTGCCAATCCTCTGCGGCGAGCCTTGTACCTTCCTCTGAAACGCTTCGAGGGAATGATTCGGAAGCTGCAAGGCAGGGTTCCTGTTTTTGCATATTATCTGTTCGGAAAGCACGAGCTTCGCGATATGCTTGAGCATGCCGGATTTTCTATCGAGCATGAAGCGCCGCATGATTTGCCGGACGCAAAGAGCCACTTTGGCCTGTATTCCAATTGGCCGCTGTTGCGTGGAAAGCGGCCGTACGAGCTAAATATATTGGGAAGAGTCGTAAAGACGCTGTGCAACGCCATCTCGCCGTGGATTGCGGCGGCGGGCGTCGTTGTTATCGCGAGAAAACGATAAGCGACGGACTCTACTCCCCTCACCCTCAGCCTTCGCCAAGACTTCGGCGGGCAAGCCATTTTGCTCCCCAACTGAAAACTCCATCGATTACTTTATTACCAAGCAGTCCAGCCGCCGTCTACGATAAGGTTTGCTCCTGTCATATAGGACGATGCATCCGATGCGAGGAATACGAGTGGTCCGCCGACTTCTTCCGGCTTTGCCATTCGCCCGAGCGGAGTTCGGTTGCCATACTGTGTTTGAAACGCTTCGTCGTGCTCGTTGAAAACTCCTCCCAGCGTCAGCGTATTCGCTCGGATGCCTTTTGGTCCATAGGTTGTTGCTAAAAACTTTGTGAGCATGACGACTCCGCCTTTGGTAATAAAGTAATCGACGGGTTTTTGCGTACCTTCCGGATAGATTCTTTGGTCCGGACCGGTAACGCCATATATGGAAGAAATATTAATGATATTGCCCTTGCCGGCTTTTAACATGTGCTTTACGGCTTCTTGTGCGACAAGTGTATAGCCGAGCAGGTTTACTTCCAAGCTTTGCCGGAGCAGCTCTTCCGGATAATTTTCAAACTTCTTGTCGTTTTTGTCCGCGCCTGCTTCAAATTTCGGGTCAATGGCAGCGTTATTGATAACGGTATCGATGCGTCCGTGCTGGTCGATTGCTTGCTGGAACGCTGAGGTGATGGATTCTTTCTTGGTTACATCAAGCGCGATGCCGCCGCCGTCTCCGTCGCGGCTTGTAATAATAACCTGTGCACCTGCATCTTGCAGCGCGCGAGAGAAGTGCGTGCCGAGAAATCCGGTTCCTCCTGTAATGAGAATGACTTTATTCGTAAGATCCATATGCTGTCAGTCTACTTTGACCACTTCGCGGGGTCAATTTGAGACACGTCCTCCAATGCGAGTTCCCGCAGTTTTTCAAGAATATTTTCTGGGAGGGCCTCTGCGCGCGATGCCGCAAGCGCAGACGCAAGATGCTGGGTTTTCATGGTTCCGATCAATATTGTTGCCTGCACCGGATGGGAAAGCGCGAAGCGCATGGCTAGCTCGGGCAGGCCTATTCCCAATTCTTGCGCGATTACTTCTGCTTGATTAGCGGCCTCTTTAAGCGGCGTAAGGCTCGTCGGCAGGGATGTTCTTGCCGGAGTGAGCGATCCTTTCAGTAAGACGGATCGATTCAGCACGGTTATGTTCTTCTCTTGCGCAAGCGGAAGTACACGAGGCGCCATTCGCTGGTCTGCGATATTGTATGCGAGCTGGATTGTTTCAAAAAAATCGGTATTGAGCGCAGCGATTGCAGATGCTTCCCCGCGGACGGCGGCGCCTGTGTGCAGAATTTTCTGTTCGTCTTTCAATTTCTGGAAGATCTCTATAATTTCCCGATAGTCCGTGTAATCTTCCAATTCATTATGGAATTGCACCAGCTGCAAGGTTTCTTGTCGGAGGTTTGTTCGGCTTCTATCGATCTCTTCTCGTATTTTTTTCTCAAGCTCGTTTCCTCGCAGTTCCGGAGTATTTCGCAGAAACTGCCCGCATTTGGTACCGATAATTACTCCCGGCATCTCCCCGATACCGGATTTTCCAATACGTTCTTCCGCAACGCCGTATCCTCGCGCGGTATCAAAGTAGGTGATGCCCATTTCAGCCGCTTCTCGAAGGAGCGTTATGGCATCCTGTTCGGATGCGAGCCCTCTTTGCCCTACGGCGTAGTCGGGGATCCCCAGCTCAACCGTTCCCAATCCAATGCGGGATACATTCATAGAATATATTTATTAAGAATTTTTATGACCACTTTTTGTATTCGTTCTTTTTCTCCATCGGATACTTTCGGCATGTGCAGTTCATCAGGAAAGAAGATTGCAAACATACCTGGCTTCATGGCGATCCACTCACAATCTTCGGTTGGTGTAAAAAGCGCATAATCCTTTTCTTCGTTGTAGGCAGTGTGCTCTTTTAGGTCTCCTCTGGGGGCATATGCAATACGCTCTCCTCCTTCAATACAGTAGTGAATGTCGATATATTGCTTATGCATCTCAAAAAGGCATTGTGCGGGCGCCTTCGTGTTTGTCCCGTGGATATTCGCATAGATGTTCCGGCCTTCGATTTCATGTTCGCCGTCCGGGAGGCGCGGAGCCTGCGTTGCCGCCCATGTAAGTGCTCGTTGCCATGCGGGATTTTGAAGCCCTTGCGGAATGTCCGGATATTGTCCAATAATCATGGAATTAGTGTATCATGACCGTATGAACGAACATATCCAAAATCCCAAACGAACGCCCGTAAACGTTGTTGCGATTATTCCCGCTCGCGCAGGGCGGCAGAGCGTCCCGTATAAAAACTTGCAAAAGCTAGGCGGAAAGTCGTTGCTGCAGTGGGCAATCGAAGTGGCATTTGAGGCGACGTCTATTGATGCGGTTATTGTTTCCACGGAAGATGAAAGGATTCGGGCGGAAGCTGCGCAGTACGGGGCGCTCGTTGCTCCGCGGCCCGCGGAGTATGCACAGCCGGAGAGCGGCGATGCGGGATTCTACCGGCATGCAGTGGAATGGATGGAGAGTGAATTTGGATGGAAGCCAGAATTCTTAGTCAACTTACGACCGACCAGTCCGCTTCGATTTGCCGTGGATATCGATCGCATGGTTGAACACATAAAGGGTTCAGATGCGGACGGGTTAAAGAGCGTGGTGCCTTCTCCGCTCCATCCGTACAAAATGTGGCAAATAGAAGGGGATGCCACGATCGGATCATCCGGAAAACTGGTGCCCGTATTCGATAACGAGTATCGGCGCGTTCATGGACCAGACCAGCCTCGGCAAAAAATCCAGGAGATGTTTCCGGTGTTTTTCCAGGACGGGCAAGTAGATATTACTCGAAGAGCGTTTGTGCTGCGCCCGGAAGCCCTTGAGCACGAGAATGTATGGGGAGAAAACCTCCATGGATTCGTTCTGGATCCGCGCACCAGTACGGATCTGGATGAACCGAGCGACTTTATACGAGCGGAAAAAATCTACGAGCAATTGCAAAAAGAACGCGGAGAGGCGTAGCGTTTAGATTTTTTCCGTTACTTCAATTCGTTTTTCAAGTTTTCAAGGCCTTGTGGCCCTTGTTTCGCTGCTTCTTCCACTTTCTTTCTCATTTCTTCCGGCAGGCGCGACATCATTCCCTGCATAAGATCTTCCGCGGAAACGGTGGTTTTCCCGGCATTGCGGACATGTTCTTCCGCTGCTTGAGCCAATTCTCGTTGTATGCGCTGCTTCATGATTCCAGGGACAGGGGCTTGGCCGACTGCTTGCGCGAGAGCCTTTGTTGCGGCTGCGTCCCAGGCAAGCGCTCCGGAATTTCCTTGTTGCTTTTGCTCTTCGCTTTTGTTGCTTTTGTTCGATCGCTTTTTTTGCCAGAATGAAAACATGTTGCCAGTGTATCCTGTAGTAGTGCGGAGAAGCAAGCGCGCAAGAAATATGCTTCTCCACGTGCATCCCAGCGGAGAGGTGGAGCTTGTGTTGCCCCGTTTCGCATCAAGAAAAGAAGGGGATGCATTTTTGCGGGATCGGCATGAGTGGATTGTACGCGCGCTTCGCGCCCATGCGGCGCGGCAATTGGTGCAGCAGCCGGTAGTGCTTGCAGATGGCGCCTTGCTCCCCTGTTTTGGCGATACAGTGCCTCTTCGCGTCGCATATGTTCCTTTCGCTGCGTGTTCGAGCATCCGAAGCGTATCGGGCGCATTGCATGTCCGTACGCCGGATTACCCCTCTCTGGCGCGCACAGTGACTTCCTGGTACCGGCGGGAAGCGAAAGGATATTTCACCGCTCAAGGGCAAGAGTATGCACGGCAGTTGGGTGTGCGCATGCAATCAGTTCGCGCGATTGATATGAAAACGCGATGGGGAAGCTGCAATCGATCTGCAGGGGCGCTTACGTTTAATTGGCGACTTGCGCTTGGTCCCGAGGCTGTGGCGCGCTATGTTACTGCCCATGAAGTTGCCCATCTTGTGCATCCGAATCACTCCAAAAAATTCTGGGGAGTTGTAGCGGATCTGATGGGGGATTATGCCCAGCATCGCAGGTGGCTTCGTCTGTATGGGGCCCAGTTGCGGTTTTCAGATAAAACAAATCCCTAGTACTTTAACCAGGGATTTGTCCGCAAAAATCGGAATCAATTACATTCCGGTATTTTCGCCGTTGTCTTCTCCGCCCATATCTCCCTCTGCAGGAGACTCCGGCATAGGAGCTTCCGGCGCAGCTGGCGCCTCAGGCGCAGCCGGCTGATTCATGGTGTCATCACCGTTCATTCCGTCGTTCATTGTTTCGTCCATCATTATGAATCACCTCCTTTTATAGATTTATGATTCTTCTATGCGCTTTTTGTATGATACCCAAGTATGCCGGATAATGCTACCGTTGCGGAAAATTGACATTTCGTATACGATAGCGCGTTATGGTTTCATTTGATCAAATGAGCGGTATTCTGATTGCATTGGCGTTTATTACTTGCGCCAACGCGCTGTATTGGGCTACTTTGGATGATACGCGGCAGAAGGCTCCGTATCGCATTACCGCGCCGGTTGTTGAGCCCACTGTCCGGTACCCTATTGCGCATTCTTTGTCTTCGGATTAGCCTATTTTTATGCTTGCATTTAACGATATCCGAAAAGGGAAAGGGAAGATCATCGTATTGGACTCGGAGCCATATATTATCGCTGCGGCAGAATTCTTGCGGAAGCAGCAGCGCCGCCCTGTGGTAAACGCCACGCTGAAGCATTTGCGGACCAACCAGACCCGCCAGCATACGTTCCAGCAATCGGATAAGGTTGAGGAGGCTGATGTACAGACGATGCCGTATCAGTACTTATATATGGACGCAGACGCGTACGTATTTATGGATGGGCAAACATACGAACAGCTTGAGGTGCCCGCAAATATTGTCGGAGATGCGGCGAAGTTCTTGCTCCAAGGCGAAGAGGTGCAGATTATGCTGTTTGAGGGCACGCCGGTTTCCGTGGAGTTGCCGATTAAAATTAACCGAAAGGTTATTGAGGCGCCGGAAGGCGTACGCGGAGATACATCCAGCAATGTTACGAAGGAAATCGTCATCGAGGGCGGCGTTCGGCTGCGCGCCCCGCTTTTCATTAAAGAGGGCGATATTATACGGGTTGACTCCCGCAGCGGAGAGTATTTGGAGCGAGCGTAAGATTCCTTGCGCAAATTTGCGTTCGGGCATATACTTTTAGCAGGTAAGTGGTTCGAGTGCTAACTCCCACTTCAAGCTTCTCCGAGGTTTCTCGGTACAACACACACATAAGACTTCATTCTTATCGTTATGTACCATGAATACTCTATTGCAAGCGGCTCCCAGGACATCTTCTGCCAGTACCCTCTCCTGGTATTTAAAAGAAATCGGAAAAACCCCTCTGCTGACCGCAGGGGAAGAGCAGGATCTTGCGGATAAAATACAAGAAGGCGACATGCTCGCGCGCCAGCACTTGCTGCTCGCGAATTTGCGGCTTGTCGTGAATATCGCAAAGAAGTACGTGCCGAGCAATGATCCGGAGCTTCTCATGGATTTGATTCAAGAAGGGAATATCGGACTCATGCGGGCGGTGGATCGGTTCCAGAGTAAGTTTCAGACGAGATTTTCCACCTATGCTGTGTATTGGATTCGCCAAGCCATTCTTCGCGCGCTGAAGTCGCGGCGGCTAGTGCGGCTTCCCGAAAATGTCTTTGATAAAATCCTCGCAATGCAGAAAGTGAAGGCTCGGCTCTCGCAGCTTCTCGGAAGAGCTCCCACGACGCATGAAATCGCTTCGGAAATGAATATTTCCAAAGAAGAGGTCGATAATTTGGAATCGTTTTCCACGGAGATCGTATCATTAGAGCGGATCGTTGGCGGTGCGGATGCCGATGGGGAGACACGTTTACAGGATATGCTGCAGGATACCGCGGCGCCTTCGCCGCTGGATGTTGCGCAGCATGCATTGCGAGAGCAGGAGCTTCGTGAAGCGGTGCGGGGTCTTCCGGTGCGCGAACGCAATATTATTACCGCACGATTCGGCCTGGAGGGAGGCGCGCCGAAAACGCTTGAGGAAATCGGGGAAGGGTTCGGGATTAGCCGAGAGCGCGTGCGGCAGCTCCAAAATGTGGCGCTCGAACGCTTGCGCCACCGGAAAGGCGTGATGCGCGTGGTATGATTGCTGCATGCAGCAAGAGCCATTTCTTTTCGGGGCAGGGACCAGCGCACACCAGGTAGAAGGCGGAAATCGAAACAATGATTGGTGGGCTTGGGAGCAGACGCGACCGGCCCATCTGCGCTCCGGGCGCGCGTGCGACCAATGGAATCGCTATGAAGAAGATATCGCGCTTGCCGCGCAGCTGGGACATAGCGCGCATCGTATTTCTTTAGAATGGAGCAGAATAGAGCCCGTACAAGGCTCGTTTAGCCGGGCTGCAATCGAGCACTATCGCAACGTGCTTCTTGCAATACGAGGGCACGGCATGAAACCGTTCGTGACGCTTCATCATTTCACCAATCCTCTGTGGGTTTCTCGATTCGGCGGATGGGAATCATCGAGAACACCGGAGTTGTTCAGTAGATATGCGGCGTATGTTGCGCAGCACCTCGGCGACTTGGTCGACTTTTGGGTCACGATTAATGAGCCGATGGTATATGCGTCGCAGTCGTATGCGAAGGGGGTGTGGCCTCCGCAAAAGAAAAGCTGGCATGCAACGTGGCGGGTGGTGCGCAATCTGGCAAAGGGGCACATTGCCGCGTATCGGGCAATTCACCGCGCTCTTCCCCATGCGCGCGTTGGGATTGCGAAGCATGTCATTGCGCACATGCCGTTTTTTGCAGACGCATGGTTTAACCGTGCGTTTTTCCTATTTACGAAAAATACGCACGATTTCATCGGAATTAACTATTATTTTACCTATGGCTCTGACAGCTGGGCGGGTCCGCGATCTGATATGGGCTGGCCGATTATTCCCGGCAATCTGATAGACGTTATTCTCTCCATGAGGCGGTATAAGAAACCCATCTACATTACGGAAAACGGTTTGGCGGATGCGCGCGATGCGCTTCGCGCCGATTTTATCCGTTCGCATCTCCGCGCAGTCGAAGAAGCGCAGCGCAAGGGCGCGGATGTGCGCGGATACTTGCACTGGTCCCTCATCGATAATTTTGAATGGGCGGACGGATTTGCTCCACGGTTCGGCCTTGTTGCTGTGGATTACGAGACCATGCAGCGTACGGTGCGTCCAAGCGCGTATGTGTATCGGGCGATTATTCGTCAGGCGCGAGATAGGTAAAAAGTGTGGTATTATTTCCCTATGACCCTCAACAGCAAGCTGGCGTTTGAAATATGGGCAGGTATCGTGGTTCTTGTCATAGTTATTGGCGGTATTGCCGGGGTTACGCTGATGATCGGTGATGATACAACGGCTCCGCTTGTGCGAACCCAGGTTGCGGCTCCTAGTCCATCCGCGTCTCCCACGCCGTTTGTTTCTTCGGAAGATATCGCCGGCGCATCGGCAGGTATTTCCCAGGCGTTGTTGGGAGGCGTGTCTGCGCCGTAAGGTGTGCATATGAACCGGAGGGCTCTTGTCATCGCAGGGATTATACTGATACTTCTCGCGGCCGGAGGAGTTGCCGCGTGGTATTTCTTTGGAGGATCTTCAGAAGAGCAGCTTCCTACTCCTACTCCGACCGTTTCGCCGGACTTGCCCGGCACGCTTCCTTCGTCTTCCATTGAACCCACCAATTCTTTCGTGATTCCGAGCGCGTCTCCCACTCCTGCTGCTCCGCTTGCGTTCAGCGGCGTATGTCCGGATACGTGGGCGACAGGACAGGATACCGATGGAGATACGCTCCCTGATTCCGTAGAGGCTATTTACGGCACTGATGAGAATGCATCCGATACGGATAACGATGGATACAATGACGGGCAAGAAGTGCGCGCAGGGTACGACCCGCTCAATGCCGTCTCGAGCGTCCGATTGGATAGCGACCATGACGGATTATTTGATAACGAAGAGTGCGTATGGGGAACGGATGTATTTGATCCCGATAGCGACGGCGACGGGTTTCAGGATGGTTCAGAAGTAGAAAACGGATACGATCCCGCAAAGAAGGGTGACGGGAATGGGAGCGACAAGCTGTCGCTTCCTCAACAGGCAACACCTATTCCGAATGTGCCCGGTACCGGACAACAAGGAGGAGCGTTTGCTACTCCAACTCCTGTTTCTACCCCTCCCATACTTTCTCAGGCTCCCGCAGAGGTTGTGCTTGTGCCGTTTTCCCAGCTTCGCATTACGTCATCAACCGCGCCCGCCGATGTAAGAACGTATCTGACAGAAATTGATGCCCTTCGTCCGCAGGAGTTGTCCGACGGAACTGCAATTACCAACGCAATTCAAAGTGCGGCAACGGGTAATGTGGCGGCGCTTTCGCAAGTTCGCACGCGTATCCAGCAGTTTGCCGCTTCGTTGAAAGGGGTTGCGACTCCCACCCCTGCGCAGGAATACCATCAATTGTATGTTTCGCTCATCGACTTTACCGCGGCGCGCTTGCAGACAATTGAACAGCATGCAACGGGAGACCAGCAACGGGCCGCACAGGCAGTGCTTGATATCCAAAACACGCTTCCTTCATACGTGAACCAGCTTACGTCTCTCCGGGGACAAGTGGAGGGCGTGGCGAATCAGCAATAATGGTATATACTATTTGTAATATCGCACTATGCAACGCGCATCCTTCAATACAGCAGTGAGCATACTGACTCTTTTCTTCTTTCTCGCAACGCCGATCAGTGTATTCGCGCAAGGTCTCTCCCCTGCACAAGTTCAACAACTCATTCAACTTCAGGCGCTTCAGCAAGCGGGCACTATTAGTCCGCAGGACGCGCAAACATTACAGACGCTTACTCTCCTTCAGCAACAGAATTTTCAAGGTGTTGGTCAGCAAGGACCTGGCTTTAGCGGTGCAAGTAATATCCTTGGCCAGCTCGGATTTTTGAGCCTGCTCGGAGGGCAAGGTGGTCTCGGAGGTAATAACCCCGCATCAACACTCGCGCTTGCGGGACTTATGGGCGGCGGAGGTTTTGGCGGCGGATTCGGCGGTGGCGGTCCGCTCGGTATAGTAAGCCAGTCACTCACGCTTGCAGGCGCCCTGTCTGGAAATATGGGGCTTATCATCGGCGGCATGATTACGAGTATGATTGGCGGATTTGTGGGCGGCGGATTCGGCGGTACGCCACAACAGGGCACTCCGGATGAACAGTACGTTGCGCAAGGGCAGGCAGGACCATACGGGTCCGGTTCATATAATCCGTACTATCCTACGCCAAGTCCGGCATCAGGATCCGGGTCCGGGCAATCTTCTTCGTCGCAATGCAAGGAATCTATCTTTATCGTAAAAGACACAACAGCGACACCGAATGTTACGAAGCCGTATCCGAATACAAAGACAATTAACCAAAGCGAATGCGTGCTTGCGATCAATTCCGACAGCGCTTCCCATACAATCCAGGCAAAGCGGCAAGGCTCAGATAGCGTTATTACTGAGCAGGCAATCGATAAAGAAAAATCGCATGCATTCCGATTCCCCGATAAGAATACCTATACGCTTTGCGTCGATGGTAATGCCTCTGCATGTACGACGGTAACGGTGCAGTAGGTGGTATGAAAAAAGTTGGTGGCATATTGTTCTCGTTCGCCCTATTCGTAATAGCAGGGAGCACGTTTGCACAAGCTCAGCCATTAACGCCTGGTATTAAGTTGGTTTCCACGACCTGGTGCGGCCCTTGTCAGCAATTAAAAGCATCTATTGCTCAGCAGTATGGTTCAGTCCAGAGTCTAGAAAATTTGAAGGGTATTCAAGCGCTCGATGGCGATACGTATTCTGATATTCAGGTTGGATATCCAGCACTTGTTGAAGTTGGTGCCGATGGAAAAATCCGGACGTTAGCAGAAGGGGCTGGTCCGGTTGCGCAAGCGCTGAGCGGGTTGCCGGACAAGCAACAGGCTCCCGATACGGAATGCGTCGTGCTTCGTCCCGGACAAGTGGATGGTACGTTCACTCCTCCGGCGAATACGGATAATGTTACATATAAAACAAGCGGGTCGTATGATTACGGGAAGGCTCTTAGGCCAGAGACTCGGGAGATCCTTGTGGGGAGCAATCTCAAGGGATCGCAACTGCTTCCTCCTCAAGAAGAATCAAATTTGAATTATGATTTACGGCGGCTTGGGAGTAGGGATATGAATGCAAGGATTAAGGAGCTTCAGCTTTCCGATTCTTCCAAGTCGATAGTTATTGTTCCCAATAAGGATCAGGCGAAAGAATTTGTGGATTCTTTGGGAAATAATCCACAGGCGATTGGGAAGTATTCTGTTAATGGCGTAAAAGTAACACCTGGTACGTATCATGTGGGCGAAAGCGTTGGATTCGGAGTTACGTTTGACGAAAACTGCGAGCCGAAAGAGTCTGCGACAGGATTGCAGGATAGTATCAGTCCGTTTAGTAACACAAACGGAGGTCTTCCGCCTGTACCGCCAGGAGGTCCCAACCCAGGAGCCCCTGGTCTCGGCGCCAACTCTCTTCTCCCTGCCCTGCTATCCGGATTGCTTGGCCAAGGCTTTGGGGGCGGAGGATTTGGGAACCAAAACCCTGCAGCCAATCAGGGATATCCGGCAGTGAACAACAATGCCCTGGCTTGTGATCGGGTAGGGATATCTCCCGTATGCGGAGAAGACGGAAAGACATATAACAATAGCTGCTACTTAAGCCAATCAAGAGTTACGCTCAAGAGCCAGGGGGTATGCCCAAGCTCCAGCCCCTCCCCGACGCCCAATACGTCCGCAATCCTAACCCAGCTTTCCGCAAGCGGAGTGCCGAGCGCGTTGCTGGATGGGGTTCGGAATGTTGTTGCATCGGTTCTTTCTGGTATATTGTCCGGATCGTTGGCGGTAGGTGAAACTATCGTGAGGTAGTATGCGAGGCTTGATGAATAAAAAGATTTTCATACGAACTTTGGGGACTTTCCTCGCATCGCTTCTCCTTGTTCTATCTTCGTACGTTTATGCGGCCGATCCGGGCGTAAACATCTTTGTTGGACTCACGGGCAGGGATAATGTCGGAAGGATAGATTATCAAAATATTTCCAGCCTCAACTATTCATTGAATCAAAAGAATATTCCTGTGTACATGTATGGAGGCGCTCCACAGTATTATATCAATACGCCAACCAATGAATTATTCAATTCCATTGGCAGTTTTTTACAGCAATCCAGTACTCCTTCCAATATTGTATGGTGGTCCGGCCACGGCACCTATGATTCTCCCGGAGGATGGGCAAATACCTATGCGAGTCGAGATGAGTTTTTCAGTCGAGCCAGGCAAGTAGCTGATTCCGTGGGTAAAGACATGATTATTATTGACGGCAGCTGCGGGAGCGGCGCATGCGTTAATCCGGCGGTCAGTCAGTACCTTGGCGGACATCTTAAGGGAGTTATTACGGCATCCGGTCCCGGACAAACGGCATGGACCGGGCAATTGGAAGAGATGTTTCAAGGTGCTGGTCAGTTTGCGAAAGGCGTTGATGTGAATGGGGATGGGGCAATCAGTCTTGGCGAGATAAAGCGATACAGCGATTCGCAGGGATGGCCGTTTAAATTCGCGGGAGATATGAATCATAAAGTTTTCTATAGTAAGGATGCTCCGCTTGATAAGAATCCGGAATTGGCGGAAAACGTATGTCATGTTTTGGTGCCTACGCTTGACGCGCCAGGCGTGACTGACGACCTCGCAATCGAGATGAATGCATCCGGTTATAGCTCCACGGTACAAGAGGAGAAAAGCCGAATACTAAGCGAGCAAAAAGAAGGTGCCAAGGTTTATTTCTTCGTACCGAATGCATCAGATATTCGAACATTCCTTAATCGGCTTAAGGGGGGCGCTGCCTCGGGCGCATCTTATGATATTAATGGCTTGCAAATTCAGCCGGGCGCCTATGGTATTGGAAAAACAATTTTACTTGGCGGCGCTTCTTCGAATAAAAGCAATTCTGCCTATTTTAAATTGACAAGCGGCGATGCTTGTACGGCGGAGCAGATAAAGTATGAAACTTCTGCTCCAGCTAATACTCTTGGCAATAACGGCGCGACTCCTTTTACCAACCCAGGAGCCCCTGGTCTCGGCGCCAACTCTCTTCTCCCTGCCCTGCTATCCGGATTGCTTGGCCAAGGCTTTGGGGGCGGAGGATTTGGGAACCAGAATACTCCGGCAACCCAGACTGGAAACCTATATACTCAACAAGACCCGTGTGCCCAACTCGCAGAGAGTCCGGTATGCGGAGAAGACGGAAAGACATACAAGAACTCCTGCTACTTAAGCCAAGAGCGAGTTACGTTAAAGAGTCAAGGCGTATGCCCTGCACCGACACCAACCGTAAATGCTTCTTCCATCATCGGCCAACTGTCCCAAAGCGGCATCCCATCCTCTCTCATTGATGCGGTATCGAACGTCGTTGCAACTATTGTATCGGGGATTGTGGGAGGTGCCTTGCCGGTGCCGGAGACGGTAGTTGAACAATAGCGTATGAGTCTTTTGTTTCGACGATTGTTTGCGATATTGATGATTGCGGGCGTGTGGAGCGCTGCCGCATTTGCGCAATTGCAAAATCCAACAGGACCGGGGGAGGGTAGGGTGCAGCGAGATCGCACAGACCCTTCTATTCACGAGGGGCTTTCGGGGAAACGCAGCGCGGGTTTTAAGGAGAATGTAAATCCATATATAGGACAGCTTCCCGCAAGCTATGTCCCGTTTCGCGGTATCGGTCGTGCGATCGGAAGCTTGGTTGCTCCGTTCAGTGTTCCTGCGCCGAGCCCGTCTGACCCATCGTCGTACGGATACAAGCCGACCGTGCAGTTTATTTCCCGATTCTTCCCCGGGTTTAAAAATGAAGAGGGGCGGCTGTTTACAGGAGCAAAGGGAATTGGCGGAGTTAATGTGACGGATGTTGCGGAACTTGGTACGCCGGGAGGACGCAATCCTGGTGATCCATATTGGGTTGCATTTCCGCGGCCGGGGAATGTGGAAAATCCGCCGTTTGCGCAAACGGTGCATCATCCGTGGGATTGTTATTGCCGTTGGGATGAAATAATTACATGCCCTGTTCAGAGCCATCCGAATTGGCATGTTGCCACCGGTGCGCCAGATTTGCCTCAGCATTTTATTCCTATTTCATGCCAAGCTTGCTTTGGAGTTGATCGAATACGCAAGCATGACTTCTATGTTGGTACGAGTAAGAGCGGGGTGATCGTACGCGGGTATCCTGGTAGTTATCCGGCAGACCCCGGTTATCAAGAATGCTTGAAGCAGAGCGTTGATAGTTTTGCGACTTCCGGTCCGGGAGGCTTTGCGCCGGGTGCACCGGAGCTGTACGGACTGTAACGATCAATGCGATTGTGGTACGATAAAAGAAGTTTATGAGCACACTCCTTCCATTTCATACACAGCTTGCGAACGCATGGAAATTATTTTTGCACCGATGGGGATCGGCTGTACTGTTCCAGTTGCCCACGCTTATTCCGAGCGTGTTGATGCTTCCGCTTGCTACGCAATATGTTATTGCGGTGGAGCAAGGCATTGATCCTTCCATCGTGTTTCGAAATACCTCGTATGCAGCACAGTTCTGGATCGGATTTATTTTGATGATACTGATCGGAATATACAGCGCATCCGGTATGGGGATTCTCTTTGCAGCAAAGAAGAAGATTTCTTTTTGGACTGCCGCAATTGCCGCTGCAGGAAGATTTTTGCCGGTGCTGTATACTACGATACTCACATTGCTCGCGACGCTGGCTGCATTTCTTCCCGCAATCGCGCTCAACTGGTGGTATCGGTCGTTTGCGCGCGCCGGCGCACCGCTTTCGGAAGGTGGGATTGTCGCGCTTGATGCCATTATTGCCATTGCGCTCGTTGCGTTGATGATTCCCGCCGCAATCGTTGCGGTATGGGTTATGTATGCTCCGCTTGCGACGGCACTCAAGGCTGCGCCTGCGGGATTCACATCGCTGATGTTTTCTAAACACTTGGTACACGGCCATTTTTGGCAAGTCTTTTTGAAGCTCGTCGGCAGCTTGGTGTTGTTTCAGGTATTGAGCGGAAGCGTTTCCTCTCTTCCGTATGCAAGCACCATCGTGCCGTTCGTTTTGACTATTATCATCATCGCGTTCTTTGTAGAGCTGTACAAAGAATTGCAGCAATGACTTGGATTACTTTTGCCATATTGGCACATGTCGCCAACGGCGCGGTATTTATTGTAGATAAAAGCTTGCTGGGGAAAAACAATGCGGTGGGAAATCCCATTCAATACGCCCTCTATTCCGCGGCGCTGGCCGGGCTGGCGCTCATGTTAATTCCATTTACATGGCCGGCGTATAGTTCGTTTGTCCTTGCGTGGTCTCTTGTTGCGGGGCTTGTGCATATTGCGGCGCTGTATGTATTTTTTGTGGCAATGCGGTTCGGAGAACCTTCGCGCGTAGTGCCGATTACGGGTTCGTTTGTGCCGCTATTTACCATTCTGTTTGCGTACCTTTTTCTGGGAGAAGCATTTACGGTGCCGCAGTTTGGCGGGATGGGGTTGCTGATTGCAGGAGGGTATTTGCTGTCGATGCGCCGATCCGGCGGAGACGGCAGGCGGGGACTTATGCTTCCCCTTCTCGCCGGCGCCCTGTTCGCCGCGTATTTTGCCGTTACAAAATATCTGTATGACAATGCGAACGATGTATTTCTGGGTATTTTTATAACAACACGGGCGGTTGAATCGGCGATCGCATTGCTTGGAATTGTTGTGATTCATCGCGGGGCTCTCATTCCTGTGACCAGGGCGGATTCTTCCTCACCGCGCGCAGGCGCGAAGAAAAGAATCCCCGTTTTGTTTATCGCAAACAAAGGCCTTGCCGCGGGTGCATTTCTTTTGCAGACGTACGCTATCAGTCTCGGAAGCGTTTCGGTGGTGAATGCGCTGCAGGGCGTGCAGTTCGCGTTCGTATTTGTGATGGCAATTATATTTTCCCGATTTTTCCCGAAGGCGTTTACGGAAGAAGTAAGCCGCGGCGCGCTGCTCCAGAAATTCACGGGGATCGTATTGGTTAGTATTGGCGTTGCGTTGCTCGTATGAAACGAAAACGAGTAAAACGATCGCGGCGTACGCTCTCAAGATGGGGAAAAGCCCGCGCGGTTGTCGCGATTATCTTCGGCATATTTCTTTTGGGCGTATTGCTGCTTGCGTTCCCCTCTTTTCATCCGAGAAAACAAGCATATGGCGTATCGTTTTCCCCTGAAGAGGCGCAGGCATTCGGGCTTGATTGGAAGGAGGCATATATTGCGCTTCTTGATGATGCGGGGGTGAGGCATCTGCGCCTATCGGCATATTGGAACAGGATAGAGAAGATTGAGGGAACGTATGATTTTTCGGAGCTTGATTTTCAAATGGCAGAGGCCGGCAAGCGCAATGCGGATGTTATCCTTGCGGTTGGAAGAAAACTGCCGAGATGGCCGGAATGCCATGTGCCTGAATGGGCGCGGGAAACGTCGGAAGAGGAGCAGCAGGCGCGCGTACTCGATCTTATGGAAAAGGTTGTCGACAGGTACAAAGACAGTCCCCATTTGCGTATGTGGCAGCTGGAAAACGAGCCGCTGCTTGTGTTCGGCATATGCCCTCCTGCAGATATGGAATTTCTTGCAAGGCAGCAGAGCATGCTCCGCGAGGCGGATCCGC
>CAYUBL010000004.1:0-5388 GCA_964443125.1 uncultured Candidatus Saccharibacteria bacterium
GAGAGGCGCAGCGCATCAAGCTGGCAACGGAACTTTCCCGTCGCGCAACGGGCAAGACCCTCTACATCCTCGACGAGCCGACGACGGGATTGCACTTTGATGACGTATACCGTTTGTTATCCGTATTACAGAAACTGGTTGATAAGGGGAACAGCGTTCTGGTTATCGAGCATAATCTCGACATTATTAAATCCGCAGATCATATCGTCGACATGGGGCCGGATGGAGGAGATAAAGGCGGATACGTGGTCGCTCAAGGTACGCCAAGAGACGTTGCAAAAGTAAAAGAAAGCCACACTGGGCAATACTTGAAAAAAATCGTGTGATATACTTTGGGCATGAAGCCCAGATGGCTGTATGCAGGAATAGCGGTTGCGTGTATCGTTTCGTTTGCTGGGTTTTTGCGCTCGTACGATATCCAAAACTACCCGCCGGGACTGTTTCCGGATGAGGCTGCAAACGGCGAGGATGCCTTGCTTATTCTGGAGGGTGATACGCGCCCGTTTTATCCCAGAGGGAACGGCAGGGAGGCGCTATTCTTCTATCTTCAGGCGCTCCTGGTAAAAACGTATGGAATCGGCGTGTGGCAGATGCACTTGGCATCGGTGATTGTCGGTACGCTGACTGTGCTTGCCATCTACTTCGCAACACAAGTGTATTTCGGCCGGCTTGCCGGCGTGTTTGCAGCGCTGTTTTTGGCGACCAGCTCCTGGCATTTGGCGCTTTCTCGGACGGGATTCCGGGCGATTATGATGCCGCTGTTTATCTCGCTGTTTACGGCATTCGCCGGGTTGATCGTGCAAGCGGTCAAGGAAAAGCGCGCCATTGCATCGTATGTCTATGCTGCCCTCGCGGGCGCTTCGTTCGCCGGAGGATTTTATACGTATATCGCATACCGCGCCATGGTCGGCGTGGTCGTCGGTGTCCTGATTCTTTTATTGCTGGCGGCGCTGCATCCCAAAATCGGGTTTCCTCATTTTCGTCGATACGGCAAGCAATTGCTTGTCGCATGTCTTGCATGCGTACTATGCCTCGTTCCTCTTGCGCTCTATTTTGTCCAGCATCCAAAAGATTTTATCGGCCGAGCAGGACAAGTATCCGTATTTAATCCGGATCTTCAACAAGAGGTCGGAGGTGGCACTCTGCTGGGAACGATTCTCTACTCCACCAACGAAACGGTCCTTTCCTTCTTTACGCACGGCGATGAAAATTGGCGGCACAATGTAGCCGGATATCCGCTGCTCACTCCGCTTGTTGGCGTGCTGTTTTTGCTCGGTATTTGCTGGGCCATCAAAGGAACGTGGGATGTGTTTTGGAAGATTAGCCATGGAAAGGAAGTGCACTTGGGGATGATCTATCCGTACTTGCTGCTCGTTCTGCTTGGAATGATGGTTCCGACAATCACTACTGCGGAAGGAATGCCGCATGCATTGCGCAGCATCGGCATGGCGGCCCCCATATTCATTCTTGCGGGGACAGCCGCTGCAGTTGCGCTGCGATGGGGGCTTGCATGGGGAATGAAACGAGGCGCTGCGGGGATTGTGTACGGAGGAGCAGCCGGGCTTTTCATTATATCGGCTGCACACGGACCGCTCTTGTATTTTATGGTCAGCCGCAATAGCCCGAAGGCTCATGAATCGTATCGAGGAGACCTCACCGTGGTGTCCGGTTTCTTAAACCAATATGCCGCAGACCATCCGAATCGGCAGCGGCCGTATCTGGTGCTCGATCCGTTCTTTACGCAGACGGTTCATTTCTTGTCCAGTGTGTCTGCGCATGAGTACGGCAGCCATCCCGATGAAGAGATGCATCGCTATACCCTGCTTGATCCGGCAACAAGCGATCAAACGCTCGTGCGTCCGGGGGAAGTGATTGTGTTTACAAAATCAACCATCTATGATGCCGACCGGTACGAGGCGGCATACGGAGCTTCGATCGAATTGGTGGAATCCAGGCGCAACCGGTTCGGAGAGGAAGTCATGCGCGTATATACGGGCAAGCCCGGGCCGACTGTTCCGCAAGAATTCAATCTGGATGCCTAAGCTCGAAGAATCAATTTACGACACGATCGCATTTTTCGATATGGTTCGCATGCCGGTAACGGCCGTGCAGATATGGCAGCGCTTAGTGATTGCCAAGCGCGGGTATGCGCATCATCCCTCCCTTCGGGACGTTCAGCGCGCACTCGCGTCATCGGATTTTCTCCGTGAACGAATCGAGATGCAGTGGGGATATTACTGTCTTCGCGGGCGTGCCAATCGAGTAATGGGGCGCCTGCAACGGCATGCGATTGCGCAGGAGAAATGGAAAATCGTACGGCGATGCGCGCGGTTTCTTGCGCTTATGCCGTTTGTTCGCGCACTTGCGGGTTCCGGTTCGCTTGCGATCGACAATACGAAATATGCAAGCGATTTGGATATATTCGTGATTGCAAAAGAGGGAAGGATTTGGACAACGCGGCTGTTGCTTTTGCTGGCATCCGCTCTGCTCGGCCGGCGCAGGTCGCATCGGGATTTGCGGGCGCCCGATATGCTGTGCTTAAATCATTACATTACCGATAAAGCGCTGGATATTTCTCCGGATATTCAAAATGTTTGTATGGCAATGCAGTATGCCAGCCTCGTTCCGATATACAACGAATCGCTGTTTTATACGTTTTTGCGACGCAACATGCCGTGGATCGATCGGCACGTAAGGATTCCCGCGTGCTTAACCGGTCCGCTCGCGCGGCATCATTATACGGTTTCATTGTCGCGCATTGCGCAATGGGGAAAACGCCACGCAGAGCATTTGCTGTTGGAGCCGATCGGCGATGGGTTCGAGCGTTTTGCAGAACAGCTGCAGCGATATATTATGAGCCGGCATCGCACGCATCGCGGGCGCATCGTGCTCTCGTATCATGAATTGGCATTCCATCCGGACACGAAAATTCCGGCGCTGGTCGAAGCGTTTGACAAGGGCGCGTAGCGAACGCGAGAAGGCGATAAAAGGATCTTGACGCCTAGCACTCGCAGCGATAGACTGCTAGATATCCGCCAACACGGCGGACCAGCCTCTGGCTGGCAAGTTGTTATCTCCTTAATTGATAATTTATTTATATACATGTATGAAGATTCAACCGCTACACGACAAAGTAGTCATTAAGCCTCTTTCTGAAAGCGAGGTTACCGCGTCGGGGATCGTTCTTCCGGATAGCGCGAACAAAGAAAAGCCGATGGAGGGGGAAGTTATTGCCGTAGGGCCGGGCAAGCAGCTTGATAACGGATCCGTAGCGTCTATGGGCGTGAAAGTCGGAGACCGGGTCCTCTTCACGAAGTATGCTCCCGACGAGGTGGAAGTCGATGGAGAGGAGTATTTGGTAATCGACGAAGACAAGATCCTCGCCGTTGTCACCGCCTAATACCGGTTTCGTCTACAATCTCAAACCTATAACCTATTAACCTCATATATTTATGGCAAAACAAATTCTTTTTAATGAACAGGCGCGAGAGGCTCTTCGCCAAGGCGTAGACAAGCTCGCGAACGCAGTCAAGGTAACGCTTGGTCCCAAGGGGCGAAACGTCGTGCTCGACAAAGGGTACGGCTCCCCCGTTATCACCAATGACGGTGTGACGATTGCGAAAGAAATCGAGCTTCCGGACAAGGTAGAGAATATGGGTGTCGAACTGGTCAAGCAAGTTGCGGAAAATACGAATGACGTTGCGGGAGACGGTACGACAACCGCTACCGTTTTGGCGCAAAGCATGTTCGTGGAAGGCTTGCGACATGTTGCAGCTGGCGCAAATCCGATGGTGCTGCGCAAGGGAATCGAGAAGGCGACGCAAGTGGCCGTTGATTCTTTGAACGAACAGAAGCGCGACGTGAAGGGGAAAAATGATATCGCGCAAGTTGCGACCATTTCTGCACAAGACGAAGAAGTGGGTACGCTGATTGCGGACGTGATGGAGAAAGTCGGAAAAGACGGCATCATCACGGTCGAGGAATCCCAGGCGCTGGGCGTGCAGTCCGAGTATGTCGAAGGAATGAACTTCGATAAAGGATACGTAAGCGCATACATGGTCACGAACACGGAAAAGATGGAAGCATCTCTGGAGAACCCCGCTATTTTGCTGACGGACAAGAAAATCTCCGCAATTTCGGATATCTTGCCGCTGCTTGAGAAGCTGATGCAATCAGGCCGCAAGGAACTTGTTATTATCGCGGAAGATGTGGAAGGCGAAGCGCTCGCAACGCTGGTTGTAAACAAAATCCGCGGAACATTCCACGCGCTTGCAATCAAGGCTCCCGGATTCGGAGACCGTCGCAAGGAAATGCTGCAGGATATTGCAGTGCTGACCGGCGGGCGGGTCATTTCCGAAGAAGTCGGGCTCAAGCTTGAAAATGCGACGATTGAAGATTTGGGACAGGCAAGCAAGGTGATCGCAACGAAAGATGAAACGACGATTGTCGGAGGCAAGGGAGATGCCAGCGCTATCGAAGCGCGCGTCCAGCAAATCAAGACAGCGATCGAAAACGAAACATCCGACTTCGATAAGGAGAAGCTGGAAGAGCGACTCGGCAAGCTCGCCGGCAAAGTTGCTATCATTAAGGTAGGGGCTGCGACGGAAACGGAGCAGAAGGAAAAGCAGCACCGCGTTGAGGATGCCGTACAGGCTACGAAGGCTGCTGTTGCAGAAGGCATTGTGGCGGGAGGCGGACTTGCGCTTTTGATTGCGGCTGACGCGCTTGCTGCGGAAATTGACGCGCTTGAGAACAAAGAAGGCATGACAAACCGGGATTATCTTACCGGTATGCAGCTCACGATGCGGGCGCTGGAAGAGCCTGCTCGGCAGATTGCGGCGAATGCAGGAAAAGAAGGATCAGTAATCGTGGAAGAAGTTCGGCGCCAGAAATTCAAGCTCGGATACAATGCGGCAGAGCACACGTATGTCGATATGTTCGAAGCAGGAATTGTGGATCCGAAGAAGGTAACGCGCTCTGCACTCCAGAACGCATCTTCGATCGCATCCATCATGCTCACAACAGAAGCGGTCGTATCTGAGCTTCCTGAAGAGAAGAAGGAAACCCATGCTCCCGCAGGAATGGGAGGCATGGGCGGAATGGGAATGATGTAAACTCGCCCGCGGCAGTACTATTTCCTCGCTTTCTCCCCCTTATCGTAGGGGGAGAAATGCTTTATAGTAAACATATGCCAGACGAAGATAAGGACGATATCACCGGAATTGAGCCGAGCGTTCTCATGGCTGCGCTTTCGTACATCGGCGTGTTGGTACTTTTCCCGCTATTCTCGGGCGCGACGCGCAATTCGTTTGTCCGGTTTCATGCAACGCAGGGGCTGGTGATATTGATTGGGGAAATTATCGCCTTGATTGCGTCCTTCTGGCTGCC
>CAYUBL010000004.1:5398-8403 GCA_964443125.1 uncultured Candidatus Saccharibacteria bacterium
TTGTTTGTGATCATGCTTGCAGCGTCCGTTGCGGGATTGTTTCGTGCGTTGCAAGGAGATGAATGGGCAATACCGGGCATTCGCATCGTTGCATCGCTGTTTTCGTTGTAGGACGCAGTATGGAAAAGCAAACGAAAATTGTATGTACGATCGGTCCGGCATCATCTGCCGTCGGAGTATTGAAACAGATGATCCAGTCAGGAATGAACGTTGCTCGCATTAATTTTTCTCATGGCGGGCATGAGGGGAATCTGGAGCTGGTAGACAACGTTCGCCAAGCTGCCGAACAGGCGGGCAAGCAGGTTGCCATTTTGCAGGATTTGCAGGGTCCGAAAATTCGCGTCGGCTCTCTTCCGGAGGCGGGGCTTACGCTGCTGGAGGGTAAGCTTGTGCGGCTCAAGTCTGGGGTGCAAACGGCAGATCCCGGCGTGATTCCCGTTCCCTATGATCGGTTTGCGCATGATTTGGGAAAAGGCGATCGTATTCTCATTGCAGATGGAACCCGCGAACTCGAAGTGGTGGATGTACAAGGAGATATTATTACGGCAAAAGTGCTGCTGGGCGGTACCATTATTTCCCACAAAGGCATCAATGTTCCCACAGTGACGCTTTCGGTGGAATCAATGACCGAGAAGGATGATGAAGACTTGGCATTCGGATTAAAACAGAACATCGATTTCGTGGCGCTTTCATTTGTGCGGTCAGCGGAGGATGTGCGCCAGTTGAAAGCGAAAATCTTGAAATGGCTTCCCGAGGGGGCGGAGCCGCCGCAGGTCATTGTAAAGATAGAGAAGCACGAGGCACTGAAAAACTTCGATGAAATTCTTGAGGAAACGGATGGCGTTATGATTGCCCGCGGAGACTTGGGGCTGGAGACTCCCGTTACCAGCTTACCGATTCGCCAGAAGGAGTTGATTGCAAAGTGCGTAGTTGCGGGGAAGCCGGTTATTACCGCGACGGAAATGATGGCATCGATGGAACATAATCCGCGCCCTACTCGCGCAGAGGTTTCCGACGTTGCCAACGCGGTTATCGATCATACGGATGCCGTGATGCTCTCGGGAGAATCTGCGATGGGGAAGTATCCCGTACAAGTAGTAATGACGATGGCGGATATTATTCAGCGTACCGAAGAGTCTCCGCTCGATGAGCTGTTTCCGCATAAAGATGCGACAGGAGAGCCTGTCCCGTCCGCCGTTGCGGCAGCCGCCGTGGAGCTTGCTCGCCATATCGGCGTTTCCGCTCTTGTTGTTACCACGACGAGCGGATATTCCGCGCGCCAAGTTGCGCGTTTCCGACCGAATATTCCCATTTTTGCCGCTACGCATAGTCCGCGGGTGTGCAAGCAGTTGTTACTTACCTGGGGGGTTATTCCGTTTGTTGTTCAGGGGGATACTCCGGAAGCGATGGCAAAAGAAGCGCTTGAATATATCCGATCGGCACATGGTATTGCCCCCGAATCAAAAGTCGTTGTCATGTCCGGACTTGCCCGGGAACAAGGTTCCGGGTACGACAGTGTAATTCGCGTTCGAACGATATAACTATTTTTCGTACAAGGTATCTCGCCAATCTTGGCGCTGCTATCGCCATTCTATTCGTGTCGCTGTGGTATTGGCAGTTTATTGCGGCGCGGCATGATGCGCTGCGCAACGGCATTGATCTGGGGACGTATACGCAGCTTGCGCATAAGCTGGCGTTTACTTCAGAATTTCCTCCGTTTAATACCGTTCTCGGACAGATCGCATGGGGGGATCACGCGCATTTCATCATGCTGCTTATCTCCCTGGCATACGAACTTTCTCCGGGCTCGCTGACGCTGCTGTGTATCCAGCTTGTAATCATCATGACGTCCGGATATGCCATCTATCGGATTGCGCAGGATGTATGCAAAAACTACCTGTATTCCTACAGCATCCTGTTCGCATATCTGCTCTTTTTCGGCGTGCAGTATGCGGTGGATTTTGACTTTCATACCAATATTCTGACTGCGGCGTTTCTCGCATGGATGTTTTGGGCGTTCCATTTCAAAAAGCATGCGGCGTATTGGGTGTTTTTTACCCTGACGCTCATGACGCGAGAAGATGCACCGCTGTTTTGCGCGATGTTTGCAGTATATGTGCTGGTATTCCATTGGAAGCGCGGGAAGGCCGTGCGTCTGCAAGCACTGGCCACGTTAGTCCTTGCCGCTGCCTATTTCTTTACGGTTATCTATGCGCTGATGCCCATGTGGCAAGAGAAAGGCGTGCCGCTTGCATACTTCGATGTGGATACGCCGTCGAAGTCGCCAGCTGCAGTTGCGTGGGCGATTCTCGGGGACCCGATAACTATGCTGCAGAACATGGTTGATACGTCTATCAAAGTGCGTACGCTCAATGCCCTGCCCGGATCGTTCGGATATCTTCCGCTTCTCTCCCCTGCGACGTATCTGATGGCAGCTCCCAATATCCTTGCTCGATTTCTGTCCGGCGAACCGCAGCGATGGGCGATGAAGCTGCATTACAGCGCAAGCCTTGTTTCCATTCTCGCATACGGGTCGATCCTCGGGACGGCATTTTTCTCTCGAGCGCTGCACCGCGCGCTCTCGTTCGTATCGCATGTGCCAAAGCAGCATGTCGCTTTGGTGGTTTCGTCGGTTGCTTCCCTGCTGTTGATATGGGGAACCTATACGTTCTCTCTGCGCGATTTCGATTTGCCGATTCATGCTCTCGATGATGCGCGGTATCCGGATTTCGTGACGTATAACCGCCAGTCGGCGGATGTTGCACGTTCTCTTGTATCGCTCGTGCCGCAAGAAGATAGCGTTGCAACCATCAGCGCATTCGTGCCGATGTTTGCAGGCCGCAATGAGATTTATAACTTTCCGGACCAGGCAAAAGATCCGTTTGCGAAGTGGGTTATCCTCTCAAATCAATTTTACACATGGCCTGCTTCCACCAAGGAAATCAATACCGCAATCCAGGAAATGCGCGCGAGCAGCAATGACGTATCATCCCGCTCCTGCTGTG
>CAYUBL010000004.1:8413-36344 GCA_964443125.1 uncultured Candidatus Saccharibacteria bacterium
GACACCTGGATGGAATACGCCAATGTGTTTGTGTATAAACGGGTGGAGAGACCGGACTCTATTGCAGAATAAAGATATTTCTGTCAAAGTCAGCACAGGGAAGCGTGCCGGAGCGGCTGAACGGGCTAGTCTTGAAAACTAGAAGGCCTTAACGGGTCTCGGAGGTTCGAATCCTCCCGCTTCCGCCAATACCTGTTTTTAATAGGAAGTATTTGGTACAGTAGTAGTATCATTCTTAACAAAATAGTATGGCTCTTCAACAGAAAATCACGCCTAATTTATGGTTTAACGGTAATGCTGCAGAGGCAGTCGATTTTTATCTCTCGGTGTTTCCCGATAGCAAAAAAATCTCTACGTCCTACTATCCGAACAGTGTCGAAGAAGGCCTGGCCGATTTCCAAAAAGATATGGCCGGCAAAGAGCTGACTGTTGATTTCGAGCTATTCGGACAGCGCTTTACAGCCATAAATGCCGGTCCAGAGTTTACGTTTAACGAGTCCGTTTCATTTCTGATTGCGTGCAAAGACCAAGCCGAGATCGACTACTATTGGGAAAAGTTAACGGCAGAAGGCGGCGAGGAAAGCGTGTGTGGGTGGCTCAAGGATAAATATGGCCTCTCTTGGCAAGTGACACCGGCAAATATGGAAGACCTGATGAAGAAACCCGGCGCCTTTGCCAAGATGATGAAGATGAAAAAGCTTATTATCGCCGATTTCTAAAACAGCCGTCAATCGATTCCGTGAAGTCTGTCTTTATCCAGCAGGGGATGAGAAACTATTGTTGTGGATAAATAGTCTCGCAGGTGCTACCCCCCATAGTCTGTGGTATACTTTGTTACATGAAGCAAATATTTTGGGTGATCGGGATGGTGATGATGGCGCTGATAATTTTCGCGGTACCGGCTGGCGCGCAAGAAACACTGAGTGCAACGTGCGGGATTGTTACGATGCCGACTGTGGTATATGCGGGGCAAAAGGTGAATGCCCGTGTGCGCATATACAACACGAGTTCTATTGATTTGCGATCCGATCAGGGATTCCTGTTGGGGTCGCAAGAGCCGCAAGACAACGCTACGTGGGGCGTAAGCCGCGTGGAAATTCCCGGCGGAGTTGCGCCTCGGTTTGAGACGACGCATTTCTTGTTTTCCGTAACCGCGCCGACTACACCTGGTACCTATTCATTTGCATGGCAAATGCTGCAAGAAGGCAAGCAGTGGTTTGGCGATGTGTGCAAGCTGCCCGCTCCCGTTACCGTACAGCCCGCGGATGACAATGCGAAAGTATTTTCCATTTCCGGTATCCCCGAGCGCGTGACGGTAGGAGATTCATTTACGGCTGTTATTAAAATGCAAAATCGCGGCAAGAGCACATGGCAGCCCGGCGCCTACAAACTCGGGTTAGTTGGCACGCCAGGACAAGATTCGCTGTGGGGAGTGTCTCGGGTTGCATTGACGGACACTGTTGCTCCCGGCGAGATTGCGACGTTTGACGTGCACGCAACGGCACCCAGTTACCCTGGAAGGTTTCCGTTCCAGTGGCAGATGAAGCAGGAAGGAGATAGCATAACGGCTACGGGATGGTTTGGGAGCATTGCATCAAGCGCATTTCGCGTGCGGCCGCTGCCTCCGGGAGCGACGCCGTTGCCAACCACAGCTCCTGAAACGACTCCGGATATGTTAAATCCGTATGATCCCAACCCATACGATCCCGGAACGTATGATCCATATAATCCAGGCGCTGCCGCAACCGCGTTGACGGCGCAGATTACAAGCCCCGTGTCCGGCACGCAAGTTTCTCGAGGACAAAATCTTTCGGTTGCCGTGCTGGGGGAAGGGGCGCCCGTGTGCGGAACTTGGAAGCTTGTTACGCCTCAAGGGGTAACGATTACTCTTTCAGCGAGTGATTTCGCATCGGGGCAATTGCCGGGGAATATTCCTGCGTGCGAAGCTGCTCCATATTAACGGAATTTCTTATGCCTTTTTCCACTCCCAATCTTACGCGAAACCAAATTATATTCGCATCAGTCGGTCTTATTCTTCTCGTTGCAGTCGTCGTGATTCTCGGGAATGTATACGGGCGATTTCTGAAGACGCAAGTCAATGCTCCGGCAACACAATATTCCGCAAGCGGAGAATTGGAGACCGCATCTCTTGAGGCAGGCCAATATTCGCTCGTATTTGAAGGACGGGACGGGAGTGGATCGTCGGTGACCGCTACGAGTGCTTTTGAAGTTGTCGCTCCATACTAAAGGAAGCGTTTGGATTGCAATTGTTTGCATAAGCGTGTTGGCGCATGCTTTGTTTGCGTACCATCAGCCATTTACGAATGACGAAGGCGCGTATTTGTATGATGCGCGAACGGTATTGCAAGGAGCGCTTCCGGGCGGAGATGCGCTGGTAAAAACTCCTGTTGTTGTTGCGCTGTTTGCCGTCGGAGAAGCGTTGAGCTCCTCCTCTCTGTTCGCTGCTCGAGCGGTGAGTGTTGCGGCCAGCGTGCTTGCCGCATGGCCATTGTATCTATTGATGAATCGTATCGCGGGGGCGCGTCCTGCGCGAGCCGCTGCGGTATTGTGGTTACTTGGGTCCGGACCGATTATTTTTCATAGCATGGGACACACGCAAGCGATATCCAATTTCTTTCTGGTTTCTTTTCTTGCGTGCATGGCATCCAGACGCATGGCGTATGCCGGAGTATGCATGGCGTTCGCGTATGCGAGCAGAAAAATCTCCATTGCCGCAATTGCTCCCGCTCTGGCTATTGTACTGCGCATGGATTGGAGGCGGTATGTCCGGGGCGCGAGAGTATTTCTCGCGGCATTTTTAGGATTGCTTGCGTTGTATGCAGGAGGCGCATATGCGCTCTACGGCCTGCCGGGCATCTCGCAGGCGCTCGGTTTCGGATATGGGGATATTATGGCGCATCATGCGGCGAGCGGGTTTGGTATTCATGCCTGGGGAGGCGGGATTGATCGGTTTTCGTTTGTGATGGCACAGGCCGGTACGCTGTATGTAGCGCTTGCCGCTATCGTTTGCATACTCATGATGCGCAATGCCGCTTTGCAAAGCAATGCGAGGGATGCATGGATTGCAATTCCGACATTTCACCTTGCGGCGCTCGGGTGTCTGTATGCGCTATGGCCGGTATTGTTGCCGGAATATATTGCCGATTTTCTTTTGCCGCTGACGATGATCGGTGCATTTGCGCTTTCGTATGAATATTCATGGAGCATCATGCGGTATGGAGTTATTACGTGCCTTGTTGTAACTTCCCTGTTGAGCTTGAAGAGCGTGTACGGTAACCCGTGGACAGGGATGTTTTTCCGAGATGCGATTGTTGCCGCGGCGCACGAGTTGCGCGAGAATGCCGGCGCTCATGAGGAAGTGTTTACGGCTGCCGTGATTGTGCCGTACGTGTCCGGACATCGCGTGCCGTACCATGTTGCGCATCCGCAATGGTACCGCTATGGGTTCATCGCGGCGCCTGCCAAGCGGACGTTTTTGCCGCCGCTTGCAGATGTTGTGCCGACTTCTGCTCGGTGGGCTATCAAGGAGCAGCTGACTGATTACGCGTATCCGAATGCAATCGGGGATGGGTTTTTTGCCGTGAAGACCGTCGAAAACGACACGAAATACCGCAACAATCCATTGGTGCTCTATGCGAAATAATGGTGTATGCTTTTTGCATGCCGAATGAGTTTTATGATGCCGTCAAATCCATCGTGATCCTGGCTATTATTGCCGCGTTGATTATTATTGTGCTGATTTCGCTTTCGTTCGTGCTATGAACAGCCTGTCTCGCCCTGCGGCAACAACGCTTCGGCTGCCGATTGCTCCCTATGAGGTGACCGGATACAAATTCGGGCATCGGGTTCGCAGCAGAAAAATTTTAACCGCTCGGCACTTGGGCGATGATATTATCGTTCCTGCGGGCACGGATGTTGTCTGTATCGGCACCGGAGTCGTCGTGTGGTCGGAGATGCGTCCAGGTAGCGCACAGAAGTCCAACTGGGGAGGCGTAGTGATTGTCGAGCATGTGCATGCGGAAACGGGAATGCTGTTTTATTCCGTGTATGGGCACATTACGGATATTGCGGTGAAGACCGGTGATATCGTGGAGTCCGGGCAGAAGCTGGGGGTGGTTGCAAAAGGAAATACGCCCGAGAACGGATATTGGAAGCTTGCGCATTTACACTTCGGGATTTACACGGGTCCCTGGATCAGGCGGGTACTGCCCGGATACGCGCGACCATTTGAGGGCCGGACGCGGTTTCGCTGGTGGCAAGATCCGAGGCCGTTTATCGAATCCTACGCAAAACACTCTTGAATCACGGCGGATAATTCGTGATTCTTACGTTATGAGTGCGGAAACCGAACAAATAAAAGAGCGGATTGATATTGGGGATATCGTAGGGGAATACGTCAAATTAAAGCGGTCCGGACAGAGCTTGAAAGGGCTGTGTCCGTTTCATTCGGAAAAAACCCCCTCATTTATCGTGACCCCGAGCCGCGGAAGCTGGCACTGTTTCGGATGCAATGAAGGGGGAGACGTCTTTTCGTTTGTTCAAAAAATCGAGGGCTTGGAGTTCCCCGCAGCTCTTAAGCTGCTGGCTGATCGCGCCGGGGTCCAACTGGAAAGCCGCAGGGGATCAGTACGAACAGAAAGCCGCCGGCAGCGGCTCTTTGATTTATTGGAAGCTGCATCGCGGTTTTACCAAGAAATTCTTTTGAATATGAAAGCCGGAGAACGGGCGAAGCAATATCTTGCAGAGCGGGGAGTGCTGGAGGAAACGATGAAAGCATTTGCCATCGGTTATGCGCCTCATTCATGGGATGCGCTCCATACCTGGCTTGCGAAACAAGGATTTACGGATGATGAAATCGTCGCTTCCGGACTCTCGGGGAGAAACAATCGGGGCGGAACATTCGATAGGTTTCGAGGACGCATCATGTTTCCCATTCGAGACGTGCAAGGGCGGGTTGTGGCGTTCGGCGGGCGGATTGTGCCATGGCACGAGACAGGAAATGAAGGGAAGTATGTGAATTCTCCAGAAACGGCGCTCTATGAGAAACGAAGAGTGGTGTACAACTTGTCGCGCGCTAAAAAATCGCTTCGCGCATCGGGGCATTGTATCGTCGTGGAAGGGTATATGGATGTCGTCATGATGGTACAGGCGGGGGTCGAACACGTGGTGGCAACTTCCGGTACCGCGTTTACGCAGGAACACGTGGATCTGCTGAAGCGGTTTATCAATACGCTGCATTTTGCGTTTGACGGAGATGCTGCCGGATGGAAGGCGACGATTGCCGCTACGCAAGCGGCGTTGGCAAGCGGCGTTCGAGTGGAAACTATTCTCATGCCCGATGGCATTGATCCGGCTGACCTTGCGAAGGATTCCCCCGAGCGCCTCCGGGAGGCTTTGCAGAAAACCAGGCCGCTTGTGGAGGTGCTGATCGAAAAGATTGGCGCGGGATCTTCCGGCCAGAAGGAAGAAGCGCTTGCCGCGCTTGTGCCGCTGCTTCGTACGGTCTCAAATCCCATTATGCAAGGGGCGATGATCGAGCAGGTTGCGGATAGTTTGAAGGTTCCCGAGCGGAGAATCCGCACGCTCATTGAAGAAGAGCCTGCAAGCCCTTTGATCGTCCAAAAGGCGGAACGCGCTTCGGAGGCGGGGCAATCCGCAAGGGGCGGCACGTCGTTCGAGTACGAGGCGCTCGGAATGCTGCTTGCGTATCCCGATTTGCAAGCGAGCTATTTGCCTCGGCTCCGGGATGAGATTTTCCTTGACGAAAGCGCGCGAGGAGTATATAACGAGATACAGCGAATCCACGGATCCCAGCAAGCTCCCCAGGAGCAGTATGCGTCACTTTGTATCGCACTGGCGGCAAGGGCGCAAGAACGCATGGCAACATCCGCGTTTTCTCCTTCGGAAGAAATGCATGCGCTTGTCCGCCTGCTTGAACGGCAATATTTGCTTCGAAAGCTCAAAGACTTGCAGCAGCGTCCGGAAGAATTTGCGGCAGCGTTGCAAGAGCTTGCCGAAATAGATGCAGAGCATGGTATTATAGAACACAAGTAACGTTTTCGTTTCATGGCAAAAAAGAAAAAGAAGAAACCCGCTTCCCGTTCGAGAAAAACCGTTTCCAAGAAACGGTCCGCTGCGGTGCGCGCGAAGACTTCTCGAAAAAAAGCGGCGGCTCCGAAACGAAAAGCGGTCAAGCGGAACCGAAAGCCTGCAAAGCGGACTGCGCGTAAGGCGAAGGATGTTCGGAAGCAGGTTGAAGATATCATGGCAAGCGAACGTGTGTCGTTCTTGCTGCAAAAGGGCGTTCAGACCGGATTCGTGACCGAAGAGGAGATTCTCCATGCCATTCCGGAAGTGGAAGAGCATATTGATGCGCTGGAGGTGTTGTTCGACGAACTGGATACTCGCGGCATCCGGATTGAAGAGCCGCAGGATAACCTGATCGCATATGATTTGCCATCATCCTTGCCCACCGCTCGGGAAAAGAAGAAAGAAAAGGAACATTTCCAGGAGATGGACCCGGTCATTGATATCAGTAATATTTCCGATGATTCCGTACAAATGTATTTGCGCGAGATCGGAAAAGCCACGCTCCTTACTGCTGAAGAGGAGATAGAGCTTGCAAAGCGCATCGAGCAAGGGGATCAAGAAGCGCGCAAGCGTCTGGCGGAAGCGAATTTGCGGTTGGTGGTGTCTATCGCCAAAAAATATACCGGCAGAAAAAACCTTTCCTTGCTGGATTTGATTCAAGAAGGAAATCTCGGATTGTTCCGCGCAGTCGAAAAATTTGATTACCGGAAAGGATTTAAGTTTTCAACATACGGCACATGGTGGATCCGCCAGGCGATTACCCGTGCGCTCGCTGACCAGTCGCGCACCATCCGCATTCCCGTCCACATGGTTGAGACGATTAATAAATTCACGCAAATCCAACGCCGTCTGCTGCAAGACCTGGGCCGAGATCCGCTTCCGGAAGAAATCGCCGCGGAAATGGACCTGCCCGTTGAAAAAGTTCGATACATTATGAAAATTTCTCAAGAAACCGTTTCTATTGATGCGTCAGTCGGGGATGATGAAGAAGATTCCACGCTTAAGGACTTTATTGAAGACGAGGTAACCATTACGCCGCAGCAGGCAGCCGGTCGCGAACTGCTCGAAGAGCATGTATCGGAAATTTTGGGAGATTTGACGCCTCGCGAGCAGAAAATTCTGGAGATGCGGTTCGGACTTATCGACGGCGTGACGCATACGCTGGAGGAGGTCGGAAAAGAGTTTGATGTAACCCGCGAGCGCATTCGACAGATTGAAGCAAAGGCGCTGGAAAAAATCCGCGATCATCACAAGGTAAAGAAACTGCGCGACTACTAAACTTAGCTTGTAGCTTGTAGGCAATGGCGATTACAACTTCTTACAAAGATCTCATTGTTTGGCAGAAAGCCATCGCACGTGTTACGGAAGTTTATAGCGTTACGAAAAAGTTTCCGAAAGAAGAGATATATGGACTCACATCTCAAATGCGAAGATGCGCTATTTCGATACCTTCAAATATCGCAGAGGGCAGAAACCGAGCTAGAGACCCAATTAACTATTTGCAAACGACTTGCAGATACGAAGTCACTTGATAGCTAGGAGCGATAGTTCCTAACAGCTAGAAGCTATAAGCTAGCTTTCTAGCTCAAGCTAGAAAGCAACGACTGCGCGGACATTTCCGGCGGTTTGGGCAAGCCGAGGATTTCCAGGGCAGTCGGCGCAACATCCGCCAAGAAGCCGATGGGGGTCGCAAGGATCTGCTGCATGACGGCTTCGTCTTTGGGTTGATCGTATTTGTTATTCGGCGCAACATAGATAACCGGTACAGGATTGTTCGTATGGTCGGTTGTTCTTTCATGCGTTAAGTGGTTTACGACGATTTCCGCGTTGCCATGATCGCAGGTTATAAGAACGCCCCCGCCTTTTGCGAGCGCGGCGTCGACCACTCTGCCAATCTGTTCGTCGATACATTCAATGGCTTGTACGGTTTCGTCGAACTTTCCCGTGTGGCCGACCATGTCCGGATTCGCATAGTTCATGACAATAACATCAAACGAATCCTTTTTGATTTCCTGGAGCACGTGGTCGGTGATTTCTTTCGCGCTCATTTCCGGGTGTTGGCTGAAATCTTTCGTCTGCACGGACGGAATTTTTACGTCTGTTTCGCCTTGGTACGGCTCTTCCCGTCCGCCGTTAAAAAAGTAGGTGACGTGCGCGAATTTTTCGCTTTCCGCAATGCGAAGCTGAGTGAGCCCGTGCTGGGCGAATACTTCTCCCAGCGGATTGGTGATAACCTCATCCGGAAACAGCACGTCGGTCGTAAGCGATTCGTCGTAGCTGGCCATGGTTGCGAAAACCAGATTTTGGAATTTCGTGACGGGGAATTTGTCGAATGCAGGGTCGACGAATGCGGCTGTCAATTGGCGCGCCCGATCGGATCGATAGTTGTAGAAAACCACAGCATCGCCGTCTTGAATGGTCCGGATGGGCGTATCTCCTGTTACGGTCATGGGAGGAGCGGTCTCAAAACTTTTCTTTTCTCCGTTTACGAACGCCGCTTTCATCGCGTCTTGCCACGTTGCGAACGCTTGCCCTTTGCCTTGGGTGAGCATATCGTACGCCTCTTGAATGCGGTCCCAATTTTCCGCGCGATCCATCGCATAGTAGCGGCCGATGAGCGTTTCGATTGTTCCCGCGTCGGTTTCTTTGATTTTTTCTTCCAGCTGCGATGCAAAATTTCCCGCATCGTCGGGAGACGAGTCGCGTCCGTCCAGAAAGATATGGATGAACGTGCGGTCTCCGATTCCCGCATCGGCTGCCGCTTTGAGTAGGGCGAATTGGTGGTTGATATGGCTGTGCACGCCGCCGTTGCTTAACATTCCCATCGTATGCAGCGCCGCATTCGGATTGTTTTTTACGTGCTCGATTGCTTTTTCAAGGGCGGGGTTGGTGAAAAAGGATCCGTCGGCGATCGCTTTTTCGATGCGAGGGAGGAATTGGTACAGGACGCGGCCCGATCCGATGTTCTGATGTCCCGTCTCGGAATTTCCCATTTCTCCCCAGGGTAGACCGACGTCTTCTCCTCCGGCGCGCACTACTGCCATCGGGTATTCGCGCATTAAGCGGTCCATGACGGGCTTTTGTGCAGCCATGATGGCATTGCCCTCCTGGATAAAGCTGATGCCGTATCCGTCGAGGATAAGCATTACGAAAGGCCTTGGGCGTGCGGGTGGTTCCATTGGTATAAGGCTAACATGCCCGTTTGCGGTTGCAAAATAGGGGTATTTCCGTACTATGTAGGTATCCATGAAGGCCGTTCATGGAGTGTTATTTTCCTCGGTAGCGATATCGAAGAAAAGTTTAATCCTCGGTAGCTCAGCGGCAGAGCAAGTGACTGTGTATCTGGATTCTTGTATAGTGGTATACTTTATTTAGTATGCCATATAAAAGAACCTATGCCGATCGTCGCCAGTACATGATTCAAGCCGTTGCTAAACGTCGCAAGAAGATAAAAGCGATGGCTGTAGATTATAAGGGTGGCAAGTGTGCCATTTGTGGATATGCCAAGTGTGTTGATGCTCTCGACTTCCACCACGTTAATCCTAAAACCAAAAAGTTTGGGTTAGGATTGGGTGGGCTTACTCGTTCATGGGAACGAGTAAGAAAAGAAGCCGATAAGTGCATACTCATTTGCGCGAATTGCCACAGAGAAGTACATGCAGGTATAACGCAGCTTCCGCAAGCAATTGCGGTCGAATAATCGGGTGAATTCGGGGAAATCCAGAACGGACAATCCCGAGCCAATCCTTCGCCGGGAAGTTACGGTTTGCAAGTAGGCCAAGAGAAATCTGGCAGGCTTGCCGGCCGAAGTTTGAGCGAAGGCCGGTGTAGAGACTAGTGAGTGAGTCCCAACAATAATCTCGCAGATAGCGCCCGACATCCTAAGGAGGATGATGATATAGTCCATGCCATGTGGGAACATATGGGTTACATGTAATCACTGGGTCGTAGGTTCGAATCCTACCCGAGGAGCGTATCATTTTTGTTCTGGTCAACCGGTCCCTATCCAGTGGGACATGGTGTGAACAACCAGAATAAAATAGCCTTACAAGGCACAAAAACACCGCTAAAGTCTAGGCGGTGTTTTTGTAATTGGTAACCCCTGGGTTGTTAGTTCGGTAGATAAAATTACCTACCGGGGATCGGAATCGAACTTTTTGAGAGAAATTTTTTGATCCTTGAGTTGTAGCTGAGATTTTAGGCAGGAGAGAATCTCATGTTTTTCGTCTCGCGTTCCTTCTCGTAAGACGTATTTGGCATAGCTTCGCATATCAACTTGTGGAGCTGGTAGGTTGCCACCTTCAGTGAATACTCCACTCATAAATTTCTGGTAGCGGGCCAAGTCTTTAGCTAACTTCTTTTTTACGCACAGCTCATCAATATCGATGATGTCTATGATGTTGAGTAGTTGCTCGAGCATCTGTTCTTCTCGTATGTACGGTTCGTGACACTCTACTCGTTTACCCTTACTACATCGGTAATATACATACCGATTTACTGATCCATTTTTAAGTTGTTTGTATTTCTCCTCCGCTGATATTCCAGATCCACACCCGCCGCAGGTCATAAGTCTAGTAAAATCGAATTGTAACGTTCCGGGCTTACGCTTTTTTGTGGCAACTATGTTTTCTTGTACTAGATCAAATATCTTCTTAGTGATGATTGATTTGTGGTTCACCTTGTACCAATTTCCACTTCCTTTGGGGTATTCAAATTTTCCATAGTAGTAAGTATCGCGAAGCAGGAGATAAACAGTACTTAGTACCATTTGTTTTCCTGATCTGGTAGTAAAATCCGTTTCATTATTAATCCATCGGAGTATTTGGTGACCGCTATATCCTTCGTATGCGACTTTCTCGAACATCTCCCTAATAATGGGCGCTCGAACAGGATCAAGTGTGACTTTTTTCTCGCCCTTCTTCGCAAATTTGTTGTTGAGGTATCCAAGAGGTGACACTCCTGGTCGATACCCCATCTCACATTTTGCGCGCAGGCCTCGCTTCACATTGAGTCCTCGATTGTCATTTTCTAGCTTGGCTTGGCTACACAAGATCATAAGTAAGAACTTTTCGTTTGGGGAGTTGTGGAATGTCTGACCGTGGGTACGTATCTCCTCAAGCTTCTTTTGATCCATAAGGTCGACGAGTGATCCCAAATCTCCAGCATTTCTACTTAAGCGATCTGGCGCCCAGGTCAGGATTCCGTTGAACTTACTGCTTCTAATATCTTCAATGAGCTTCATGAATACCGGACGTTGTCCCGAATCTTTAGCTGAGTGACTTTCTCGATATACTTCCACCACGTTAATCCCGTCTCGTCTAGCCATGTCTTCCATTTCTTTTATCTGTGAATCCACTGAAAGGGCTTGTAGTTCGTCCCGTTCTGACGATTTTCTTGCATATAGGCAGTAGCGGATGTCGCTCATAGCAAGCAAACAGTGCCGCAGGGGCGATAATAAGGCTAGTAGGTAACCTTGCCTTAGTTTTGCCCCTAATTCTAAAGGGGGTTAGAATAATCTGTTAATTAACAAGGCTCAAAATGATTTTATCAGTTAAAAATTATCTCAATAAAAAGAAGTTCTTTTGGAGGATAGTTAATTTTTGGAAGAATTCATTGGTTTTTCCTTTATGGAAAAACTTCTACATAACCAGGGACATTTATCGAGAGGAAAGAATTTCAGAATCAATTCTTCAACGTTCAGTTCTTAGTTTAGTTTTGAATCTTGCTTATGCAGCAGTTTTTATTGGCATATTTGAGTACTTATATACAATTTTTCCTTATACCTTTCCCTTCCAATTAGATGCGCCAAGCATTAATGATTTATTGCAGACCACTATTACGGTAACAGGGGTTTTTCTTGGATTGTATTTTACTGCGGTGAGTGCAATTGCTGGGAATCTTTTTATCCAGGCTCCGAAGAATTTACAGGATTTATTTCTTAGAGAAAGAAAAGGTAAGCAGTATATTCGTACATTAGCTAGAACAACGATCATTAGCCTTGGTTACCTTCTGCTGCAAATATTTAAATATCCAGTCAGTCCCCTAGGACCAATTATTGTAGTAGTACTTGCCGCTTATGCGGTTATCAGATTCCTTTCTCTCGGTTCACGTGTTTTTTACTTTTTGCATCCATCAGAAACTATCAATGCAGTTACATTTGATATATCCTCCCATATTCGTCGAGTTGCAGTTCATGGATTTTGTTGGGATAAAGATTTTTTGCAGAATCATACGAGAATAAAGACTGAGCAAAGTTTTGATCTTGCTAAAAGTTTTATTCGTTTTGCAAAAGATAAAATGAATTTGTCTTCCGAACAAATGGTTGAAGTAGCAAAGTATCTTGGTGGCTTACTTGGTTATTATGTCGAGAAAAAGAAAGAAATCCCCTCGAGAAGTTATTGGTTTCGTCCTAAGCGCGAGTTTCAGAACTGGATCTTAGCTAATTCAAACGAGCTATCAATTGCACTGAATAGTGGAACTCCGATTATGCCAAAAGAAACCAAAGATAGATACTGGTTTGAAGATGAATGCTTAAACGTTTTACTTGAGATTTTTGATGGTCTTGTTGAACAAAAAAAGTGGGAGGATGCTTTAGGCTGTATCGAAATTATTCTCCTATCGTTTGAGGACATTAGTGACCATCTTTACCGGGATACTGCGACTTTGTTTTTTAAAAAGGTTAACGATTCTATTGAGAGGGTACTTTCTGAGAGTGGGAGTGTTAAAAATGACGAGGACAAGAAAGGAATGTTGGCGCTTACAGATGTTCAGGGCCGTTTTGCAATATCTGCATTAATTGGTCTTGTTCGACACGTTGATAAGTATATAGATCCTCGCTTTTTCAGCACTAAACTTCAACAGATAAATTGGCAAGATAAAAATGGGGCATATAAAACTGAGTTGCCAGGTGTAACCCTAGACCAACTTGAGCAGTATATGAATAAGTATCAAATAGAAGCGCAGATTGAAGGCCATTTTGTAAGCCCTTATTGGTATCGTTCAACATTGATTGCTCAGCAGTACCTTACCGATTTAAGAAAGTACTATGAATTTGTAAAATCTGCTCACGGTGAAGTTTTTAGAAAGAACGTTGATGAATTAGTAAAACGCAAAGAATACTTACTTGCTGCACAGCTTACACAGCGGTGGCTTGAATTTTCGACAAAGCTATCAATTTGTAAAGTAAGATTAGAAAAACTATTTGAAGGCTACAAACAATTTCATAGAGTTCCGGATTTGTCGTGGGTTGAAATAGATTTTATGAAGGAAAAGTTAACTATTGAGTCTTGGGATAAGGAAGCTGTAGACAGATTAACCCGTCTTATTCCAGCTCTTATAAGTACAATACCCTCGCATGGAAGTGACCTGCCTGACTATTTTGGTCAAGCATACACTTTTGGGCTTGAAGCGTGTTATCAGGCTTGTCTCGAAAATGATTCGGATCGTTTTAGTAAGATTTTCCCAGCGGTCTTTCTAGGAGCATTAGCGGCTTTTGATGCGACTCGGGATAAGGTCAAAGGTTGGGCGCAGGAGAGTCAGGTTATTTTCCCTTGTGAAGCGCTAGCAGCTGTTTTGCATCTTAGTGGTTTTGCGAAGATATATTCAGAGCTCTTTGAAAATCCCGCTATTTGGATAGCGTGTGAAGCTGTTTGGTCAGATTATCTCGCGGATCCTAAGGCAGCCGATAAAATTAATTTATTTGTAGCTACTATGGAGTATCGAGACAGTCAGTTGGGAATCATTATGCCTAAGGCTGAATTAAGAATGAATTGGAATATGAAGCTTCAGCAAAAAATTAAACAAATGGGGTTAGATATTGATCCATTAAGCAGTCGTTTTGACGATAGTGAAGTACAGCCCCATCATCCTAGTCCTCTTATTCGAGTGCTAGCTCGGGAATCAGATCTGCCACTTTTTGATGCACGTGATATTTTCTTTACGACATACCTTAGTCAACATGCCGCTGCGAAGAACATCCAGTTTTCAGATCGAAGAGGACTAAATGAGCAGCTTGCAAGGGAAGATCAGCGCAATATCGACTAGTTTATGAATATGTCTTTCTCTAATATGCAAGCTAGTAATTCCAGGATCACTGAACGATTAGATTCAAGCTTATATAAATGGATTGACTATACTGGTGATGTCTATATTTTTGTTCGAGATATGTATCAGGGAATTATGCCCTATCCTCGACAGTCTCAACTAAAGGTTGCGCTTAAAAAGAATGACGGGGACCTGGAGAGATTACTAGCTGGTGCGATGGATTCGGGTCAACATGATCTAAGTCATGCACTATCTAATTTTATAAGGAGTGCAGCTCACACACTTTTTTTCTTTGGAAGCGCTGCTTATGAAGTGGAGTATAAGAGAGATGAGAGCGGTAGACTCACTGAGTTGTCATTGGACTACGTCCATCCACTAAGCATTTTCAAAATATTTGGTAGATTTTACCAATTTATTCCTTGGCACAAAACTCACGAGGGATGGACCCGGCCAAGTGTGCATAGAATTCCTGAAGGTAAACTACTATACGTCAGTTTTCCTAAAACACTAGGCGGAAAAATCAAGATAAGGAAAATTTTAAAGAGATTGGCATTTTTCAGCAAAGAAGTATTCCCTGATTTTCAGCTCAAAGCCATGGAAAAGAACGATGCTGATACGGGGTTTGATTTTGAGAAATATAAGCTTGATCAATATGTGGAAAAAGCTTCTCTTACAAAAAACTTGGGTTGGAATCAGTCGCGATTTAATGATGAGCTCATTCTCGAATATTATAGTTTGTACCGATATCTAAAGTTTGCTATTAGTCAGGCTGTAGTTAGAGAGCATGTTATTGCCGCACTTAATTCAGTTCTTAATGGTTCTTACTTGAATCTTGATAATCAAATAGAAATGAGTGGGATCCATACTGCTGAGCAGCTAAGGAAAGATTTGGCTAAGCTATCGGTTGGGGGAGTGCCTTTTGAGGTCTTTTACAAAAAAGTTAGATTTCGCTAAAATCCTTTTGGCTTTTTTGCCCACACCCGACATTGTCGCCGGTTATTCTCGATCGCTTTTTGCAGAAGAATCGAAAAGGCATCAGCTAGGTCATCATGCTTCTCAATTCCAAATCCAGTCAGCTGATTAACAAGTTCCTTTGAGTGTTCTCGAGGGAAGAACACCTGACCGTTTTGTAAAAGATGAGTTACGGTTTCGAGACGAGAGAACTTGTCTTGTCCGAATACCTTTGCGCCATCAACACTGTATCCGTCAGCTTTCAACTGTTGGATTAACGATTTTTGATAGGCAACATCTTCAATGTATATCTTGGGATGCCCCAAGCTATCTGCAACAGATTGCAGCGTAAGGCGCTGGTCTGGGAAGCTCATTCGCTTGTTGATGATATTCGGCAGAATAAATATCTGCATCTTATCTTCATACCCATAAATGCGAGCACTTAAGACAGCTGTATAGTCATTATTTTTCTCCAGTCCAATTGCGAGATCGACAGCCACAACCGTTTTGTAATGTTCCTCTGGTGGGAGGTTGTCGTAATACTTGATCCACTCTTGAAGCACGATCTGGTCTTGATTAGGAACAATGTTAAGCATGTATTCACGATGCCATGCAGGTAGGCTTGGTACGGTCTTACGCAGATGGTCAATGCTTGCTTGGTCAGGAAATTTACCCGGCCAGAGCGGTTTATCGTTTTCGTCGAGAAGAGGGAATTGTAGAAAAGCTCCATCAAGTCGGTCACGATCCATATCTTCTTTTAATCGCATGAGGAGTGAGTCTTCATGAAGTAGGTTTCCAATAACGACGACTCGGGTATTTTTGTCTCCGGCTGGGATGATATCCCCCATGAGCCAGTTATACGTCTTGTTACGCCCTTCACGGGTGGCAGTTGACTGCAAATCTTCAACGTCATCACAGATGATGAGATCCGGTCGGTGTTCTCCGAATCGCACACCTCGTACGCTCGTTTCGCTCGAAGCTCTAGAAAAATTAAGCGTCGATCAGCTAGAAGCTCTGATAAGTAAAGCTATAAAAAAGGCGGAGTATACGAAGCTGGAGTTTCGACAACCAGAGATGGATAAGTACGTCATCATCCCTTTCACTATCCGTGATGCCAAGGCAGATCGTGACGGTCGCGCAAGCGAGCTAGAACTTAACCGGCTGCTGCGAGACGTACTGAAAAAGACCAACTGGCGACTAATGAGCGATGGGGTGAAGTATAGGTTAGGTGTGTTAAGTGGGCAGCTGAAGGGGTATGAGCGGGAGGAGGACTTGGTGGGGCTGGTACAAAATAAGAGGAAGGCCTAAAAAAGGACGGCACCTCGCCTTTTATTTAGCTCAAATGCGTGGCATAATGCTGTGTTATGACAAATAATGATCTCCCATTTGTAGACATAACCAATGGCGGATTTTCATTCGGCCAACTGACGCTCGTGCTGCATAATCTTGGCGGCAGTGCTGCGCTCATACACCGACTGGAGGCTGGCGGGGAACAAATTGGACTGCCACGGTTTTCGTTGGCGGCGGGTGACGTAGTTGAGAAAAAGGTTGATGTCAGCTCAAAGAAAATTACCCGGGAGCTTATTGAGCCACCGCAGCTTCGACTAGCGTACAAAAGTCTTAGTGGGCAAGAGCTGACAACAGTGGCTGATGTTGAACAGACATCCCGTGCGGGTGGTAGGTTTAACGTTGGTAAGATAGAAGGCAGTGCTCCCGCAGATGGTCGACAAGAAGCGATGTCAGAGAAACAGGTGGGCGGGACTTTTTCTGTAGCTCTTTCATACGCCGGCGAAGATCGGAAGTATGCGAAAGCAGTATACGATACTTTGCGCTCCCAAGGTATTTCCGCTTTTTATGATCGGGACGCGGATATTGAAATTGAAATGTGGGGACACAATTTGCCGGGCTATCTGCAGGAAATATTTGGCAAGGGTCGCGCTGACTATTGTGTAATCTTTGTGAGCGATGCTTACCAACAGAAGGCCTTTACGATTTATGAGTTGGAAAACGCTGTTGCACATGGGCTTCTGAGTCGGAAAAAAGATTACATTTTGCCCGTGATGCTACAGGGTGATGAATTGCCGGCACCGTTAACAGCGACAGTGAAATACATGGATGCTCGTGATCAAAAAGTTTCCCCGGAAGAATTGGCAAGAATGATTGCAGTAAAAGTCGGCGGTAGACACATCAAAAATGATTCTGATAATGGTTCTTCCTCTGCCTCAAGCGTGAGACGTCCTCGAATTCCGTCGACTAAGCCTGATCCCAATAGCGATCCCGACAATGTTTTGAAGTATCTGGTGACGGAGCTGGGAAAGCGGGGCGAGACTTTAAAGGAAAATGGTATTGATGTTGCTTTTGTTCAGCGCGGGGAGCAGCATATTGTTCAGGTGAAGCGTGGGAACCAGAAGATATACAATGTTGCCGTCTGGCTGGGCGGGATGACAGGTGATGATGAGCTTTGTTTCTTCCAGTGGACTGACCAGCGAATGAGCGGCACAAATTCAATGCATGCCTTCGGCCGGGTGGAGTGGAGCCAGGAGAAAAATGCATATGTGATAAACCTCACGAATGTTAGCTTGTTAAAAGAAATAGGCGGTCAGTATGCGTTAACGCCACCGGAGCTGGTGGAGCTACTTTGGGAAAATATTGTTCAGGCAATTGAAGACGAGTACGCACGTCAATAAGGCATGTTGGTGTACTAGAAAAAGACACCCCGGAGGGGTGTCTATGTTTACAGCAAATCGTCGATTAGCTGGAGAAGTAGGGCATTGCGCTTTACTGCTTCTTCATGAGGTCGATCGGCGGCGGTAACGTCAGCTAGGATTGCACCCATAGTACGTTCCAATAGACTAACGCGGAGCAAGTCATCTGGCCGTTCGATTTGGAGTTGGTTGGCGACTGGTCGCAGGTCGTTGAGCCAGGCATCGACACCTTGCTTCCATCCAGAGTAGTCGAGTTGCCAGTCACCGCCATCCATAAGCCAGTCAGACCATATCATGAAGCCGAATTCGTAACCTTCCGGGCAAGCGGTGGTATGAGCAAAGTCGGTCAGGTAGATCATACCGTCTGGTGCCCGGTATAGTTCCTTTGGCTTGAAGTGGCCGTGACACCAGATGGTTTTTCGCTTGGCCATCTCGTCTGTGATAGCTGCCAGAGCTTTGGTGTAACGAGGGATGAATTCATTCGGTGGCAGAAGCAATGCTTCGCCCTGCAATCGTCGCTCACTTTCCTTGTTATTAGCCAGCTCCAGCCAGCGGTTGATGCTGAACAGGTAGCGCTTGTCTGATGGCAGACTTTCCACCAGTGTCAGCTCACGCCAGGGTTCGTTAGGGAAATTCTGGCGGTATTCCAGATAGGCTTGCAGGAATTGTTCCCTATCATCGGCTGAAAGCGGCGATGTAAAAAATGAACCACCTTCGGGCAACTTTTCCAGAATCAACCAGCCCTTGTGTGGTGTGATCACTTCCGAGCCATACACCTGCGGTGCAGTTAGTTTTGTGCTGGTTTTGTGCTCATGGAATTTCTGGAGTGAGGTCGGCTCATCAGTTAGACGAGGGTCTTCATAAACCTTGAGCACGGCTGGCTTACCTTGAAAAGTACCGCTCCAGACACCGTTACGAACATGGTCTTCGTCATAGTAAAGACCTTCGTACAGAAGTTCCCCCAGCTCAAATTGCTGCTGCTCGGCAACTTCTTTGGCCCACGCTCTTATTCCATCTCGTTTTGGCATAGTTGTATCTCCACTGTATCGGTTTGATGTTTTGCTGTCGAAAGAACGGAGTATCTATTATCTAGAATCAAGCGTTACTGTCAATTCCGCTGTGGCTAGTGTGATCTGATTGTACTTGCCACGAGCTGATCGGCTAACGAGTCTGGCTTGCTCCAATAGTTTAATCTGATTCGAAGCAGCCGTATTTGAAATCCCAAACTCCCGGGCAAGTTCAGAAATTGATCGGGCTGGTTTTTCGGAAAGCCGCTGGAGTATCCGACGCCTGGTCTTATTACCCAGCGCCGTGAATATCAGATCAGCCTGGGGAGTATCGAATCTCATAGGAAGCACAGCGTGCCACAATCGCTCCATTTAATCCAGCACATTGAGGTACAATGAAGGTATGAGTAGAAGTAATTGGTTAAAGTTAGTTGTCGCAGTCATTGGTTCTGAACTAGCTGGCATTATTGGTGCTATCTTTACTACTCCATCAATTCCAACCTGGTACGCTACCATAGTTCGGCCAGAATTCTCACCACCTAATTGGATATTTGGTCCCGTATGGACAACATTGTATGCTCTCATGGGTATTGCCGCGTTTCTAGTTTGGAAGACAGGGCTGAATCGCAAGAATGCAAAGATTGCTCTCGGTGTTTTCGTTGGTCAGCTTGTCTTGAATTCTCTTTGGTCGGTTATCTTCTTTGGTTTACAGAATCCCGGAGCAGCGTTCGCTGAAATTATCTTCCTTTGGCTGGCGATCGTAGCAACGATTGTAATGTTTGCGAGAATATCCAAGCCTGCTGCTTGGCTACTAGTGCCATACATCCTTTGGGTAAGTTTTGCAGCGTATCTTAACTACTCTATTTGGATGCTCAATTAACGTATTGTCATTAAGATAGCGCCAGCAGTAATTAGTGCAGCACCGACTCCTGTTCTCCACGTCAGCTGCTCAGATAAAAACAGCACTGCAAAGATCAGCACAAACACAACACTGAGACGATCAAGCGCAGCCACGGATGAAGCTGGTCCCGTGCGTAGCGCAACGAAATAAGCAAGCCATGAAAGCGCACCGGCAATTCCGGACAGGGCAATAAACACCAGCGCTTTATTATCAATAGTGGACAGCAGCTTTCCTTTGCCAAGTAACAGTGCAGTAGCTGTCAGAAACCCGGCCATGATAACGGAGCGAACCGTGGTGGCCAGCGTAGAATCAATATTTTGAATGCCGACTTTTCCTAAGATTGCCACGAGTGCCGCAAAGATGGCAGAGAGTAGTGCGAATATAATCCAGGTCACCATATACACAGTATAAGCCTGGTTCAGTGGTATACTAAAGGCATGACGCTTCCTTCTATTTTTCTGACGCTCTCGGGTATCGGTATTCTCAATACTTTGTACCTTTCCTACCACGCATTCACTAAAACAGATGTCGCCTGCATCGGCTTTCCGAAGGAGTGGTGCCGAAAAGTGCAGCACAGTCCACACAGCAAAACGTTCGGCATTCCTAATGCCTACGCTGGTTTAGCAATGTACGTGGCCATTTTTGTACTGACGCTCCTGTATAGTGCCGGAAGCATCCCGTTGTGGCCAATTAGCATAGTGATTACGATCGGTTTTCTGTTCTCGATGTACTTTACCTATGTGCAAGCCGCTATCCTGAAAGCCTTTTGTACCTGGTGTGTTATCTCGGCCGTTGATTTTACTTTGCTCCTTTTGGCACTTCTCTTTATCTAGTCTATGAAAAAAGTTCTAGTTTTCGGCGCATTTGATCCTTTGCATGAGGGGCATAGAGATTTCCTGCGCCAAGCCAAGGAGCTCGGTGATCATCTCACCGTGGTCGTAGCCCACGACAGCGCCATCCGCGCCTACAAACAACGGGAACCACATCAGAGCGAGGAAGAGCGACTGACAGCCGTCAAAGCGGTGCCGGATGTTGATGAGGTGATGCTCGGGAGAAAGTCGGCTGATCGATATCACCTTCTCGGCGAAGTTGAGTTTGATGTGATAGCCATGGGATATAACCAGAAGCCCACGGATGAAGAAGTGAAAAAGGCATTAGAGGAGAAAGGAAAGTATCAGGTGGAAATTGTGCGTTTGCAGCCATATAAACCTGAAGAATACCCGTCAGAATAGTATGTCAGGCTATGTTGGAAATATTGAGCAGCTTACTCTAACCACCGAATATTTTCGTCAGGTCATCTATACTGCTCACCATAGCCAGCTCACGGTGATGCACTTACAACCACGTGAGGATATTGGTGAAGAAGTCCATGATGTCGATCAGTTTTTACGTATTGAGCAGGGCAATGGAAAGGCTGTACTAAACGGTTCTGAACAGAAAATCACTCAGGGTAGTGTGGTGATTGTCCCTGCTGGAATTAAGCATAATATTATCAATACTTCAGACGTTGAGCCGCTGAAGCTCTACACTCTCTATTCCCCACCCCATCATCGTGACGGTGTTATTCATAAGACAAAAGAAGAAGCGGCAAACGACACCGAGCACTTTGATGGGCGCGTGACGGAGTAACGCTACATCACAAGCTATATTGCCTTGATTAAATACCCCCAGGGGGTATATTTGAAGCATGAAGCCTACCATCAAAAAGAAAGCGTTGCGTCGTCTGAAGATCCTGGAAGGCCAAGTGCGCGGTTTGCAGCGTATGGTAGAAGAAGAAAGTTACTGCATTGATATCCTCACCCAAACGTCTGCGGTGAAAGAAGCGTTATCTGGCATTGAGGACTTAATTCTAGAAAACCATTTATCGACACATGTCTTACATCAAATGCAGCATGGTGAGTCGAGCAAATCTACGCAAGAAATCATCGAGATTTATAAACTAGCGAAGAAGAAATAGCGTATTATTAAGGAGGTGATTATTATGACGAATGATCAATTGAAATACGGAATCGGAGGCCTCCTCATCGGTGCGGTGATTGTTTGGCTCGTCATGGGTTCAAGTAGTAATTTTGGCTGGCGCGGTATGATGGGGCAGCGTTTTGCTTCTCAAAACCAAATGACAATGTCAGGTCAACTAGATGCCCACTTTATTGAGCAAATGATTCCTCATCACGAAGATGCAATTACCATGGCTAACTTAGCGTTAACTAAAGCCCAACATCCTGAACTCAAGCAACTCGCCCAAGATATCATTGAATCTCAAAGCAAAGAGATCGACCAGATGAAGGCTTGGTACAAAGACTGGTTTGGCCGTGAAGTGCCCACCGGAACCCAAGTGATGGGTCAGCATGGCATGATGGGTGGCCGTGGCATGCACATGGGGATGATGGGAGACGAGACAGATATTACTCGCCTAGAACAGGCAGCAGACTTCGATAAAGTCTTTATCGAAGAGATGATCCCACATCATCAAATGGCGGTCATGATGGCGAGTATGCTGCAGCGCGGCACGCAGCGACCAGAGATGGAGCAGTTAGCGGATGACATTATTTCTGCGCAGACCCGTGAGATTGATCAGATGCGGCAATGGTATGACGCGTGGTATTAATAGGTACTTAACTCTTGAAGGAGGTGAGAAGCATGATGATGGATTACACCATGATGAGCGGTGGATACGGGGGAGGCTTTATGGCCTTTGGCTGGCTAGTCGGCCTCCTTATTCTAGTTAATTTAGTTCTCGGCGCAGCCGCGCTGTGGAAATACGTAAGTAAAAAATAAATGGCTACACACTATACCTGTCCTATGCATCCCAATGTGCAGCAAAGCACACCGGGGATGTGTCCGGAGTGTGGCATGAATTTAGTGCCGTCCAAAAAGAAGGCAGCATCACATGATCACTCAGCTAAGGCGGATACACATGCCGACTCGATGAATAAGCACGAAGGGCATAGCGTCAATATATTCGCTCGAAAGTTTTGGGTGAACGTGGCGTTAACTATTCCGATTCTCTTGTATTCTCCGTTGCCGCAACAGTTTTTAGATTGGCAACCTCCTTCGTTTTCCGGCATGGAATTTCTGCCAGCCATTTTAGGCTCAATTGTATTCTTCTATGGCGGTTGGGTTTTTATCGCCAGTGCTTGGCGGGAACTCAAAGGAAGATCACCTGGCATGATGACGCTGATCTCACTGGCAATAATAACTGCTTATGCATATAGCCTGGTGCAAGTACTCCTTGGCCAAGAGGAAACTCTCTTTTGGGAATTGGCTACGCTGATCGTCATCATGCTCCTTGGACACTGGTTGGAAATGCGGGCGGTGCAAGGAGCTCAAGGTGCACTAAAAGAACTCTCCAAGCTTTTACCGGATACCGCCGAGGTTATTCGAGGTGAGCGGACAATAACTACTCCCCTCGATCAACTACGTGTCGATGACATTGTGATTGTTCGCCCAGGCGGCAAAATTGCGGCTGATGGGGAAGTGATTGAAGGAACGTCTGACATCAATCAATCATTAGCTACTGGTGAATCAAAACCAGTCGCAAAACACGTGGGGGATTCGGTCATCGCCGGAACAATTAATGGTGATGGAGCTTTGAAAATAAGAGTAAGTCGGATTGGCGAAGCTACCTTTTTAGCAGGCGTTATGCGCTTAGTGCGAGAGGCACAGGTCTCTAAATCTAAGCTGCAATTATTATCTGATCGGGCAGCTTTTTATCTGACAATTATTGCCATTGTTACTGGTGCACTAACATTGGTCGTGTGGCTCGCGCTGGGTGATCCGTCGTTTGCCTTTACTCGAGCAGTGGCAGTACTCGTTGTCGCGTGCCCCCATGCATTGGGGTTAGCTATCCCGCTCGTCGCTTCCATTTCTACCGCCATGGCTGCCCGGAATGGATTTTTAGTACGCCAGCGTTTAGCCCTGGAGATGGCCCGCAATGTCGATGTCGTATTGTTTGATAAAACCGGTACGCTCACGACTGGGGAGTATGGAGTCACCGACGTATGGCCAGTAGCAGCCAAAGACAAAAAGGAAGTATTAGAGCTGGCCGCTGCCGTTGATAGTAAATCTGAACATAGTATTGCGCGGGCAATTGTTACTAAAGCCCGGGAAGAGCAGATAGCAGTGCCTGAGGCGGCTAGCTTCAAGCGTTTACCAGGTAAAGGCACGAGTGCTGAAGTGAATAGTGTCATCGTTAAAGTGGGCGGCCGCGCATTATGGGAAGAATCTGGACTAAAGTTATCGCCAGATATTACCGGTATGGTGCATCAGCAAAACAAAGCGGGTAAAACGATCATTTATGTTCTGACTGATAAAGAAATAGTCGGGATACTCGCATTAGGTGACCGTATCCGCGAAGAATCTCGCAAAGCTATCCAGCAGTTAAGAAGTCAAAATATTGATGTGGCAATAGTTACCGGTGATGCAAAGCCAGTCGCTGAATGGGTAGCGGCTGAGCTTGGTATTAAAACCATCTTTGCGCAAGTATTACCGGAACACAAAGCCACTAAAGTGAAAGAGCTACAACATCGCGGTAAGAAAGTCGCTATGGTGGGCGATGGGATTAATGATGCTCCGGCCTTAACACAAGCTGACGTTGGTATCGCGATTGGAGCGGGAACGAATGTGGCCATTGAATCGGCAGGAATCGTGCTGGTCCAAAACGACCCCCAGGATATTCCTAAGATCATTCGCCTGTCTCGCGCAACCTATACGAAGATGATTCAGAATCTCTTTTGGGCAACTGGGTACAACATTATTGCTTTACCTTTAGCCGCGGGTGTTGCGGTGAGTTGGGGTATTGTTTTAAGCCCGGCAGTTTCAGCCGTGTTTATGTCACTTTCAACAATAATTGTCGCAATTAATGCTGTGTTATTACGTCGTGCAGCATTAACCTAAAAGGAATAAACTATATTTATGAAAAAACTGCTCATTACTTCTTCTATCTTAGCGATTACTGCCGGTATTATTTTGGTAGTAGGCGGCGCGTGGGCATTGGTATTTACCTATCAGAATGTCGCCCAAGAGAATATTGTAACGCCAGAAGACGCCTCCATTCCCAACACTCCAGTACGGGGGCCACTGACTCTTCATTCGCAGGCAAACATTATTCGGGAACATTTGCTCAAAAAAACTGAAGGAAAAACCTATGCTGAAATGTCCCGGGAAGACGAAAAACGTCCGCAATGGATTACGGCCACTACTCTTATAACTGCTCTGCATCTTGGGATTATCACCTATCTCTTTTCTGGTCTCATTATTCTCTTCGGTCTGATATCGATCTGGACAGGCATAGTATTCGGTGCGTTGAGTAAAAAATACCAAGCCTAGAGAAGGCTCCCGACTTTTTTCCATAAGTCGGAATTGATTTCAATGAGATGGTATTTTCCTCGTTTTGTTCGAGTCACCAGATTTGCTTTTTCTAAGACAGCTACCTGATTAACTGCAGCACTCGTTGATATTTCAAGTGCTCTGGCAATTAAGGTGATTGATTTTACCGATCCCTTTGAGAGCATCTGTAAAATCTTCCACCGATTCGTATCTGACAAAGCGGAGAAGAGTTGAAGTGCAGCACGATCTTCATCATTCATCCACCTCACAGTGCCCTAGAGGTACCTAACTATCCAGGCTCCTTGCTATTAAGATTCCAATACTGCACTATGAAATTCGTCAGAAGTCCAGGAAATGTTACAAAGTTACTTCCTTTTTATAGTGTAACATTCTGTAACATTTTTCGGTTCCTAGGCCTCGATCAAACCCCCTCAAAACTCCCTTAAAACCCGCCGTTGGTGTCACTTTTTGGGTTCGAAACCGGAGTGGCGAGCCCTGTAGTAGAGAATTGATAAAAACCGCCAAAGGCGGTTTTTTGGTGAGCACAAAGTGCTCATATCAATTCACACTACAGGGCTTACTCATGAAGCGTGTTGCGAAGCAATTCTGCTTCGTGGGAGCCACATTATTTGATAAAGACTTGCCAAAAGGCGAGTCTTTGTGGCGCGTGTCAGTTTGGGATTCCCCGTTCGGCTTTTGCTTCGTATATCATTGGGAGTAACTTGTAATGCACCATACTATCGAGATATGGTATACTCCCGATATGAAAACCAAACAATCCTCCAAGCGTCTGGCCGTGCTGCTTATTGTGCTGGGGGCTATCCTGGGAGCACTCGCGTATTGGTATGCTATGCGCTCTTCTGGCCTCGATGACACTGTGCCGTCTACTGTCATAGAGCAATATAGCGTCGATCTTGAAGAGTCGGAAAAACGGCAAATTGCAGCGGGTGTAGATGACTATATGAACACATACAGACTGCCGAAAGGAATAGCTACCGAGTATACGATGCGAGTAGAACAAAGAATCGGAGATGCGATACGGGTCATGACGAATCCGGACGAGCTGGATGACTTTACGGCGATTCTTTATTTCCGGAAGGTGGATGGCGTGTGGCAGCTTGATGAAGGAGCCGGCCCATGGTGTACGTTGGAGGAATTTGAGCGATACGATTGCGAATAAAGTTTTCATAGAGAACATTGCGCGCGCATGACGAATTATTCTGTTGCTACGGTTGATGAATACATTGCGGCGGCTCCGCAGAAAGCGCGTGCGCACCTTCGTGCGCTGCAGGACGCGGTGCGGTCGGCCATACCGAAAGCTGAAGAAAAGATAGGCTATGGCAAACCATACTATAAATATCATGGCTGGGTTGCAGGGTTTGACGTGTATAAAAACCATATCGGCTTTGAAGTTTGGGACGGATTCTCCGGAGAAGATCGTACAATGCTCGAAGAGGAAGGGTATAAAACCGGAAGCGTTACCTTCCAGATCCGATATGATCAGAAGGTGCCAATCGCCGTGATACAAAGACTGGTCAAGGCGCAGGCGAAGATAAATGAACGGAAGAAGAAAGGACGCGCCTAATTTGCAACAAGTGTTCTTTGCAAACGGTGTATCTCTTGGGTATACTACTTCCCTATGGAGCGAGAGCATGCTGTTGCAATACGAAACGTATTCAAAACGTACAAAGGCGGTTTTGAGGCATTAAAGGGGGTTTCTCTCGATATTGATAAAGGGGAAATTTTTGCACTGCTCGGACCAAATGGCGCAGGCAAGACGACGCTGATTAGCATTATTGCCGGTCTTACGAAGCGGACGAGTGGAGAGGTGTTGGTGTTCGGCCGCGATGTGGATAAGGAATATCGCTTTACCCGCGCAAAGATCGGCCTTGTGCAGCAAGAGATCAGCCTTGAAGTCGGGCTGACTATTTTTGACACCGTCCGGATGCAGGCGGGGTATTACGGACTGAAGGACGGCAAAGTGCGGGCGGAGCGGATATTAAAAGAGCTTTCTTTGTGGGACAAGCGCAATCAGCATGCGTTCGCGCTATCAGGAGGAATGAAACGCCGCGTCATGATTGCCAAGGCAATGGTACATGATCCGGATATTCTGTTTCTCGATGAACCTACGGCGGGAGTCGACTTGGAGCTTCGGGCAAACCTTTGGAAGATGGTTAGTCATTTGCGCGACCATGGCAAAACAATTATCTTGACTACTCACTACTTGGAGGAGGCGGAATCGATGGCGGATCGGATTGGAATTATCAACGGCGGACGGATGGTCATGGTCGACACCAAGCAGAATCTCATCGATGCAAATAAGGGGAAGGGCATTAATAAGATTTATGCGGAAATTTTAGAAAAAGATAGAGCAGCAAACGTATGAATATCATCGGAGTAAAAACATTGATGGTAAAAGAACTCAAGCGTTCTATTACCGTACCCATGCAAACATTCGGCGCGCCGATTGTCAGTGCATTGATGTTCTTTGCTATTTTCGGAGAAGCGGTCGGTGGCCGCGTGGGGGATATCCAGGGAATTGCGTATTCCGCATTCATCATGCCCGGGCTTGTGATGATGAATATTTTAACTACGTCGTTCCAAGGGGTTGCGTTTGGAATCATGTTCCAGCGTATTATCGGCAGGACGATTAATGACGTGTTGGTGTCGCCCATGTCGTATGCGGAAATTGCAGCAGGATTTTTACTGGCATCGCTCATTCGCAGCATTGTCGTGGGGGCGCTGATTTTCCTGACGAGCTTGCTGTTCGTGCCGGTGCATATCGGCCATCCTCTCTTGCTCGTGGTATTTACTGTCTTGGTCTCTCTTACGTTTTCGAGCTTCGGTTGTATCGCATGATTGTGGGGGAAGACTTTCGAGCAGAT
>CAYUBL010000004.1:36354-45367 GCA_964443125.1 uncultured Candidatus Saccharibacteria bacterium
CTGCGTGCGGGGGCAGGAATGTCGACCTGTTGTCCTTTTTGTATTCGTTTTTCTGCTTGCCGCTTAGTTTTCTCGGAGGCGTATTCTATTCAGCCGACATGCTTCCTCCCATTGCCCGATTGTTGTCGACGTATAATCCGGTCTTTTACATGATCAACGGGATGCGGTACGGGTTTTACGGCATTTCAGATGTATCGTTTCCTGTCGCATTCGCCATCGTACTTGCTCTTGCGGCAGTTTCTTTGGCCGCAGTATGGCAGCTACTGCGGGCGGGATATAATTTACGGAACTGATCATGGAAGGGCATCTGCCGCTCGTGAGTGTCATTATTCCGATATTCAACGGTAGAAAGTTTATTCGGGAATGTCTGCAGAGCGTGCTAGGCCAAGAGTATCCGCATCTGGAAATTATCGCCATCGAAGACGGCTCCGAGCGAGATAGCGAAGACATTGTTCGGCGCTTTCCGGCCGTGACGTACGTTCGCCAGCGGAACAAGGGCAATGCTGTCGCGCGCAATAACGGCATTGCAATGTCTCGAGGTGCATATATCGCCTTTTTGGATTGCGACGATATGTATGACCGATCGAAAACGACAACTCAGATACGATATTTTGCCGATCATTCTGCATGCCGAGCGGTTTCCGGTTTGACGCGGGAGTTTGTCCAGCCGGGAATTGAAGTGCCGCAATGGGTTCGGCCAAAAGCATTGCAAGGGGATCATGCGGGGGGCAGCCCGGGAACGCTTATGGTTGCCCGGGAGGTGTTCGACGAGGTTGGGCTATTTGATCCCGAATTTACGATGACCAGCGATATACAGTGGCTGATGAGGGCGCGCCGATCGGGTGTAGCGGTGCCGCATGTGCCAAGGGTGGTGTTGCACAAGCGCATCCACTCCCAAAACCAGTCTGCATTTCCGTCGCCCAATCATGTGGCATCGTACCATCGGGAGTTGGTCCGTATTTTTGCAACGCGATGACCGGGCCTTTTGTCAGCGTTCTTGTTGCTGCGTATAATTCTGAAAAATTCATTGATGAGGCGCTGCAAAGCGTGTGGGATCAAACATACAAAAACTTCGAAATTGTCGTCGTCGATGATGGTTCGACCGATGCTACATTGTCTCGGCTTCAGCCGTGGAAGGGGAAGGCGCGCATTGTCTCCCAAGAAAATAAAGGAATTGGCGGCTCGAGGAATGCGGGACTTGCGCATGCGAAGGGGGAGCTGATTGCTTTATTGGATGCGGATGACGTGTGGATGCCGACGAAGCTGCAAGAGCAGGTGGCGTATATGGCTGACAATCCCGATGTTGAAATGGTGTTTTCGTATGCGCAAAATGTAATTCATCAGGATGGGAAAAAGCTGATTGATACTCCATCGGCCATGCCGGTGCTGCAGGCGCATATTCCTCCTGCGTGCCTGTTTTCCAAAGAGATTCTCTCTCGCGTAGGAGTATTCGATGAGTCTGTGACCTTGGGGGAATTTGCAGAGTGGTACGGGCGCACATTAAACGCGAACATTCGCATGGGGTGTGTGCCTTCGCTGCTGGTAAAGCGGCGCTTGCACGGAGGGAATATAGGAATCGTGGAGAAGGCGAAAATGAACGAGTATGTGCGTATTTTATATGCGAAAATTCATGCTCGATGAATAGAGCTCGCTAAAGACCGCATCAGCAATTGTCCGAATCGAATCGACACGATATATGGAATTTTCCTTGCCTGGGAGGTTTGGCATAAAAATTTCAGGTATCGTATCGCGTTGCCCACTGCCTGCTGGATCGTAACGGGACGCTTGAGGCTATTGTAGTAATGCCACCAGTATGCCTCGATTGCTACGAGCGGGGAGTTTAACGTGTTTTTCATGGACACGCGGAATAACCGGCGCCTGGCAAGTGGAGACCGGATATCCTGCAGCTTGCGCATGGCGTGCTGCGGAATCATCATGGCAAATTCTTGTTGCAGATATGCAAGCGCCGCTTGTACGTGCAATGCAGTGTTTGTTTGTTCCGCGACTGCAGCGACGCGATCCCAATCTACGGTGCCGCGGCGGATGATTGCTGCGGCATCCGGTATCCAGCGCAGCGTATTGGACATACTCCAACGAAGCCCATGGGCGCACGTATGCACCAACTGGTCGCTGTCTCCCAATGCTGTTGCAACGATGTGCCCTAGTTGAAATTGCTGCGCGGCGCCCCTGAAGAGTTCCCAGTCGCGTTCGTCGAGATATGCATGGAGGACATGGCAATGTAGATCGATCGTGGCATTGTCCTTTTTGATATTCACCGCATGAAAAAATGCAGAATCGAAATATACGTCGCTTTGCGGCGGATCGGCGGCCCATCCTGCCGCATGCAGGCGCTGAAGCGCCTCGGAAAAGTGCTGTTTGGGTACGAATATATCGATATCTTCTAATTTGCGCGAACCCATATCGCTCTGGTAATAGAGGTGAAGCAGTGCGCCTCCTTTGAGGATCATGGATGGGATATGATGAGCGCGAAGCGTATGCAGCGCCTGCTCGGCGGAATGCATGAGCAGCGAATTGCGCAGCCAGTGGTGCCGATAGGAGCTTTTTGCAACGCGGAAAAGCGGACCTGTATGTTCGAGGGCAGATAGCCGCTTGTAGAGCAAGGGGAATAATTGCAGCGTGCTTTCGTCGAGGTCGGCATAATGGCCCGCCAAACGTTCCCATGCTTGTATCTTTTCTGTAAACTCTTCATCGGAAGAGAGGATCGCTTGCAAGAAGCGCAGCTGGATGCGTGTGGGGAATACTGCCGGTACTGCCATTGCCATATTATACGGCATCTGTGAGCGCGCCTTTTTGCAGATGAACATGGTAGTCTGCTTGCGCGATGATACGCGGCTCATGGCTAATGCATATGATCGTTCGTGTCCGGGAAGCGGTTTTCACGAAATCCAATAATCGTTCGAAACTTTGCGCATCCAGGTGGTTGGTCGGCTCATCGAGCAGGAGCACCTTCGGATTGCGCATGAGCGCTCGTTCTATCATCAGTTTTTGCTTTTCTCCGCCCGACAGCGAATCAACATGCCGATTCTCTTCAATGTGAAATTCTTCTCCGATCAGATCATGTGCCGCAGCGCCGTCATCCAATCCGTACCCTTTGTTTTCTTGTGCTGTCGCGTTGAGAAACAAGGGATGTTGGGATACAACGGCTAGTTGTTTGCGGTAGTGGTGGATGTCCAATGTTGTAAGGTCTTCTTGGTCAATGAGGATACGTCCGCCGTTGGGAGAAACCAATCCCAACAGCACGAGCAGCAGTGTTGTTTTGCCATCGCCGTTTTTTCCGGTGATGACGGAAAATGAATGCGGCCGAAACGTCACGGAAACATTCCGTAGAATATGCGTGCCGGATGCGGTGACGCTGATGTTCTGGAGGGATATTTCTCCTTGGAGGGCATGTTTTTTCGTTCCTTGATATGGAGTTGCAAGGCGGATGGCCAGCAGCTGATTGATATGCTGCAAGGACTGGGTAAGGGTGACAATGTGCGGCCATCCGTTAAAGATATTGGAGAGCTGGACGCGAAGAAGCGAAAAACCGGCGAAAAAGGAAACCACTTCTCCTGCAGCGAGTTTGCCCATTGATACGAAATAAAATCCTATCGCCAAGAGAAGGATGCCGAATATAAGACCGATGCTTTCTTGGAGCGCTTGCAAGGCAATGTGGAGTGTTGCAAGTTTCTGGCTTGACTGGCGCGCATGTGCAAAAGTGCGCTTTTGCTTTTCCGTTTCGATGCGTTCCGCGGTGTGGGTTTTTATGAGTTCCCATGCATGGATAAGAAATTGTACGCTGTGCTCCATCGATGAAAAAGAATCGCGGAATGCCTGATGCGCATCTTGGAGCTTGTGTTTAAAGCGGATAAGCGTTAGGAATATGGGCGGGATCATGGCGCACGCGATGACAAACAAGAGGGGTGATATCGACAGCAGGACGATACTCATAATGATGGCGGAAATGCATGCCGGGAGCACTTGGCCGAACCCGATCGTGATCGCCATGTCCAGCCGTTCCGTGTCATCGACGACGATGCTTTTGAGCTGTCCTTCGTATTCTTTCCACTGTCCGCGATGGGGCGTATGAATAATTTGCCGCGCGAGGTCTATTCGCAATTCTTCCACTCTCTTTTTTACTGTTTTTACCAATCCGATCCTGCCGACGATAAGGAGCGCAATGCTCATCAGGCATGCTCCGAGCATGATCCCTACGATTGGGGCCATGCCTTGGAAGGCACCAGCGCTTGATTGGTCTATGAGATATTTCAGCAGCAAGGGGATTGGTATCAGCAGAAGCCCATGGAGTACTCCCAGTACGCCATAGGCTGCAAGCGGAATTTTGTACGCAGAAAAGATACGATGAAATAAGCGCAGAGATCCGTTCATAGGGTTCCGTTCGAGAGTTTGGGAAGCTTCTTATTGCCGCGGCGTTGCAGTGACAATGCAAGGACGTGCAGCAGTCCGCGGGTATCGAGTCGTGCATGTTTACTGGTATTGTGTTCGTGCATGCGGTAATGGTAGACGACGCGGCGTGTTACCGCTATGCCGATATTCCTTTCCAATGCATGCAGGTACCAATCCACGTCTTCATGCAGGCGGTAGTCGGGGTTGATGGCTCCTACATTTCGGAAAACGTTGGACGCAAAGAGAGCGCAGCCGAAGGTTGGCATAAAAACGGGACCGCCATGCTTGTGATGCAGGTGCAGCGGTATGTTTTGCGTGATTTCTTGTTCTGTCGATTCGTAGCGCTGCGAATATCCCATTGCAATCTGGGATTTCGGATTTGCAAGGAGCGTTTCATAAAGTTCCGTGAAATGGTCCGGTGTCCATGTGTCATCGGCATCGATGAATGCAATGTAGGATCCTCGGGCGCGGGCAATGCCGGCATTTCTTGCCGATGACGGTCCGCTGCTTTGCTGGTATATGGCATGAAGGCGGTGGCGGCGCTGATGCAGGATGCGTCTTGTTTCATCCGTGGATCCGTCGTCTATGACAATAACTTCATGGGCGATATGTTGCAGCGACGCTTCAACGCTTTCTATGGATTCTTCAATAAATGCCGCGCCGTTTTTCACTGGAACAATGACGCTCACAAGCGGTTCGTTGCGGTTCATAGCAGTGTTTCCAGAAAATTTTCTATGCTACCGGCGATTTCGCGAGGGTTGCTTCCCAGTTCCATTGCGAATGATGGTACGCGCTTTGCAAGCGCTGCCATATTCGCAAAGGAATTGCTCTTGGTGCTTTCTGGCTGCAGCTGAAAAATCGTGCTGGGCGCCGCGGCCAGCAGGGCCTCTTTGCCTGCGATACTGCGAAATGTCGTGCGGTCCGCATGCGCAATAAATGGCACGATAATTGCACCAATCGCCATGGTTCGCGCCACTTGATTCGCCTTGTCCGGATAGAAAAAGAATACGGTCTTTTTTTCGTGCGGTTCTGCTTTGCGGTGCGCGATCGTGCGCAGTTCTGGAAACCGCAGCAAGGTGGGTGCATCGATCTTTGCGCTGGAAAACAGGCTCAGTGCCCGCGGGGTTGTGCGGGTGTCGATGAGCAGATAATCATCTGCAAGATAGGAGAGTTTCTTATTATGAAGAAAGCTCAGCGATGTGCTTGTCTTTCCCTTGCCGCCCTTGCCTACGATCAGTATGCCTGTGTTTTTTCTGCCGATGCATGCGGCATGCATCATGAATATGTTTCGGTCAGTAAAGTGCCAATGGAAAATAGTTCTGAGCGGAGCCGCGATGCCGTACCAAGGAATGGTTTTCTCATCAGCGACCCAGTATATTGCTTGATCGGCAGCGCGATCCAAGAATGAGAATGTCGGAAGGCTTTGTGCGAGTCCAGGATTATACCAAAACATGCAGTGTTCATGCTGCAGTCGTACGACTCGGTTTTTTGACAGCGTATTAAGATATGCAAACAATGGCCGCAAACGGCGGTTTGTGCCGCTTGCGACATAGATCGTCAGGGCGTTTGTTTCTTTTCGCTTCGCTTCTTCGCTATGGGCGAGGGCTTGCGTTGTTGCGTGCAGGGCATCGAAGGAATGCGACGTAACGGCGTATGATGTTGAGCCGATGGAAAAATATTTTTGATATGGCGCGCCTGTTCGTTCTTCGCGCGGGAATGCGCTTTCAATATGTGCCGCAAGCTCGAGCGCAATTTGCTGTTCCAGCCGGCTATCGAGTAACTTCTTGGAGGGGCCAAGCGTTTTCACCGATATCATGAATAGGATCCAGTAAGAGCAATTCCTTCATGTCTTCATGCTTTGTCAGTAGCGGCGCTTCGTATGGATGCGATGCCTCCAGTTTCGTTGACGAGACTGCAGGGCGCGACAGAGCGGCTTCTTCTGCAATGAGTTTTTCCGACAAGAGGATGTCGATAAATTCTTTCACCTGCGCATCTGCCTGTGCGCGCGGGATGGCATATGCACCCACAAGCGCTGCTGCAATTGCCGCACTGTCCTCTCCGGATTCAATGAGGTTCCAAATTTGGCTTCCAACGCTATTGGAGTTGTAGTAATAGCCGTCTTCGAGCTGGATGGCGACTAATTCATCGTTTATGACTTCTGCCACGACGGCTGGTTTATTGATGCGGTATGTTGGGAGATGTTGCATAGAAGAGGAATTATGTGCCACTAATACTACCCCAGACCACTCAAATGTGCCATTTTCATGTACAATGGGTGTATGATGCGCTTGCGGTATGCGGCATTTCTTGCGTTGGCATGCATGGTACTGCTTGGTGCCGGCTTTGTGCTGCTGAAGCGTTCGCAACCAGAGAAGCATCCTTTCGCGGCCAGTGACATCTATCGCGCGACACTTACAGGAACGTACCTGTGTCTGCCGCACGTTGAAACTTCCGGTCCGCAAACGCTTGAATGCGCGCTTGGGTTGCATACGGATGAGGGGGAGTACTACGCTCTGGATTTTTCCATGTTATCCGCCGCGGTACCTGATATTCCGACCGGATCTCGCGTGAGCGCAAGTGGCGTGGTGACGCCGATAGAGCGCTTGAGCACTGATCATTGGCGGAAGTATCCCGTTACGGGGATATTGTCCGTGACGGATTCTTTTTCTGCCATCTAGCGGGTATACTACATCGTGTTCCTATGGCAGAACTGAAAACAAAACCAACAAAGCAAAACGCAAGGGAATTTTTGCGCGCGATAGAGCCGGAAGAGAAGCGGCGAGATGCCCTCGCGCTGCTTGCGCTGTTCCAGAAGGCTACGGGAGAAAAGCCGGTGATGTGGGGATCAAGCATGGTGGGCTTTGGTACATACCATTACAAATCCGAACGGAGTTCCCAAGAAGGAGATTGGCCGCTTGTTGCATTTTCCCCGCGCAAGCAGAACCTGACGCTCTATATTCTTGCCGGTTTTACCGATACGGAAGGGTTATTAAAAACGCTCGGCAAACACACGCGAAGTGTCGGATGTTTATACATTAAGCGGCTAGCTGATGTGGATGCCAGCGTGCTCGAAGAGCTGGTGCGGCAATCCTTCACACAAATGAAAGCGAGACATGCCTCAGCGTAAGGGTGTGGCATGCGGGCATTGTAGGAAGGTATTACGCCGTTGCGCGGCGGAACAAGGCCGCCGAGACTGCAAATAGGATTACGAAGAATCCGTTTAACTCGAAGACGTACCAGATTCCGGGGCGAAAGTCCTCTGTGCCGAGCAAGAGGGCGATAATCGGAATGCAGAATTGGACAAGCGCTGCGACAGAGAGCGTAATTGACATGCCGCGCGGCTGCGTGCGTGCAAGTACGGTACCGATGCCGAGCGTGGCAATAACGGCGAAGTAGAGTGCATTAATATCGCTGTCGCCAATAATGCCGACCGCACCGTTTATCCATATCAGCAGGAATGCGCCGGCAAGTGTCGCTGCGCAGGCGAGGGTATATGCCGTATTTCCGGCAGCTTTGTTGCGCGCAAGCTCAAATAATGATCCGGTACCGAAGATGAGGACGAAGGCGAACAAGAAGTCTCCGGGTGTCCAATGAAATCCTTCTCCGTCCACTCCGCTTCCCGTCAGCGTCAGTGCGAGGGGGATAAGCAGAGCGAGCGCGGTTGCGATGGCGATTCGAATGATATTGCGTTGCATAGGTATTGGGTATTGTTACTTTTTAAATTCCAAAATATCTCCCGGCTGGCAATCGAGCGCCTCGCAGATTGCCTCCAGGGTCGAAAAGCGGATTGCTTTCGCCTTTCCGTTTTTTAAGATAGACAGGTTCGCCATGGTGATGCCGACTTTCTCTGCAAGTTCGGTAAGCCGCATCTTTCTTTTTGCGAGCATGACGTCCAGGTTGATAATGATTGCCATAGGAGGTTTGTTACACTGTTAAGTCGTTTTCCGCTTTTATGTCTATGGCATTTTGCAGTAATTGCTGCAGGAGCGCTGCAAATACGGCAATGACGAACGATGCGAAAATGATGACAAGGCCGATGGCGATAACGCCGGGAGCATCATCCTGTTCCGCCACCATGGCGATATACGGCATGCCGGCCACATACAGGGTGCTGATTGCTCCTCCGCAATATTTTATTACGCGAAGCGCCCGTACGGACGAGAGCGAAAAAGCTTGGTTACGGTCGATGAGATTCAGTAGCGTGAGTGCCTGGTACAGGGCAATGAAGAAGGGGATTGCCGGCACGTACATGCCGATCAAAATGGGGTCGTATCCTCCCAAGTCTATCGAGCCGATAATTCTCGGCAATACATAGACGCATAGCGTGAGCACTCCTAATGCCAAAAGCGCGATTACAACTCGCAAGAATAGTGTTGATCCCCTGTTCATATACATAGCTCGTTATATGGTAATATCCTGCATGGTAGCGCATGATATATCGTTTGTCAATATATATTTATCGTAAAAAATACCTCGGTACAAAGTGCCGGAGGCAGGCTGCAACGGTGCGTCGCCCGCGCGCGGCACAATGCGCTGGCGTATGTGAAACGGTTACAGCCGCATTGACGGCCGCCATTCCCCCGCGGCGACGATGCCGCCAACCCGC
>CAYUBL010000004.1:45377-73909 GCA_964443125.1 uncultured Candidatus Saccharibacteria bacterium
TATTTATCGTAAAAAATACCTCGGTACAAAGGGCCGGAGGAAGGCGGCAGTGTCATAGGTTTTGACAAAAAAATGCGAGAGTTGTCTTGTACAGCAGTGACCGTATCGGAATGCTAGAGAGTGGGATATGGCCCGCACGACCCCCACGCATACCAAGAAAGACCAGATCCTGACATTATACCGGTCGGGAGCGAGCAGTATTGGTGAAATTGCGGCGCTTTCTCATGCGCATCCCAGTTATGTGGCGCAAGTGCTTCGCGATGAAAAAATCTTGCGGGGATATTTTGACTTGTATACATCTACGAAGCATCCCATGAATATCTACTCTCCTCTGTTCGCGAACCGTCTGGGGTTTCGCACGGAGGGTATTGCTCGGCGGAGCGTTGCATATATTGATCGGCTGTACCAGCAATTTCTTCGCTTAGGAGACCGGGCCGGCCAGCACCATGCGCTTGTCGTCGCGCTTACGATGATGAACCGCGCATTCTGGAGCAAGAAACCTCAACAGGCAGAACTGTTTCGCTCTTGGATTATGAAACAGCTTGCGGATATTGATGCAGAGCATGCGGCGCTGCCCTCGCCGCAGCGGCGCCTGCGGCACAATTCATGAGAGACGATCTTCGCTTGGCGCGGTGCGCGGAATCATTAATATCATGGCGCCTGTTGCGCCGATAATATTGACGATGAGATCGATGATGGTATCGACCAATGCATGCAACAGTTCGGTTTCGTGCGCGATGATATAGATGATCATTTCAAGCGCTTCGAACAGGATGCCAAGCAGGGCGGTGCTTGTAATCGCAATGTAGGCAATGAGCCATGGAGGTACGTGCAATCGCCGGTAGAGCGATATGGTTTGAAAAAGGTAGTAGAGGTATATGCTCGTCGCCGTTCCGCCAAGCGCGTGGATGACCAGATCGTACCAGGCCCAACGATCGTACCATCCGTATCCGCTTCCCAGCGCATCAGATAATCCAAATAGAACAAGGAGAATGTAGGTGATTGTCGGCACGAACAGTTTTGGATGGCGATAGTGCCAGAGGATTTCCGATGCGAACCAGAGGCTTGTGCTGGTAATAATCAGATCGAGCCACAGAGACCCTTCATGGGAACGGCCGCCGATGGTAAGTGCTGCTATCTCCGCAAGCGCAATTGCCAAAAAAGACAATCGGGCAAGATGGATGTTCCATCTTTCGTTCATGGTTTCTGTATTGCCGAGTAGGCCGATGATACCCGGTTTGTCCAGAGGGCCCATTGCCCTGCCATGAGGCGTTGCCATTGTGACCCCGGCATCGGTTGTTGTTTGCCGATAAGCGAATGATATACCCTCAGCGCGCGATCGGCGCACAACCCTTGGTCATAGCGCGCCGCGCTTGCGTATGCGCATTGTCGATAGCGTTTCCGATATGCGGATACCAGATGCGCAGCGCGGGAAAGTGCGGGCGCAAATTCCTGTGTTCGCTCTTGCGGTACGAGCCAGCCGTTTTTGCCATGCGTGATGAAGTCGCGCGTGCCAATTGCATCCAGGGCAACGATGGGCACACCGGACGCCAGCGCTTCCAGCAAGACGATCCCCTGGGTTTCTGTCGTGGATGCAAACGCGAATAGATCTATTGCGTGGTAGGAGTCGATAAGCGCACCGTGCCGAAGGGTTCCGGCGAAATGGAGGCGGCGAGAGAGAGAAGCGCGCTTTGCGTCTTCTTCCATACTGCTTCGCATGCTTCCGTCTCCGACGATAAGCGCGTGGGCTGCAGGGTGCATATGCAAGAAGTCAACGAGCGCGCGCATGAGAAGCGAAGGATTTTTTTCCGGCGCCAAGCGGCCTACGTGTCCTACTACGAATGCTTTGGGCGGGATTGCAAAACGCTTGCGAAGCGCCGCGCCCGATCCATGCTTGAATGCGGATGTGTCAATTCCGGTTGGAATCACTTCAATTGGCGCAGTTACTCCGCGTTTTTGCAGGAGCGATGCAACGCCGGGAGTAGGCGCAAACACAGCATCGCATATATTTGCGTATCCGGCAGCAATATTGCGCGCGAGCCGCCCCATATGCGGCGAGTCGGACGCAATGTAATGCGCATAGTGCTCGTACATGGTATGATAGGTAAATACGAGCGGAACGTTCAACTGAAATGCGGATGTCGCTGCCGCTGCGCCGAGGATGAACGGGTGGTGGGTATGAATGATATCAGGCGAGAATTGTTTCAATTTTGCCGGTATGATACCGGGGACGGGAAGAGGCATTGCGAATTGCCACTGGTGTGTGAGGCGGATGGAGGGGATGGGTATGATGGCCGAATCCGGCAAGGCATGACTTGTCTTCGGCGCGACGATCAGTACTCGGTGGCCGAGCGCTCTATATGCATGCGTGAAGGAAATAAGAGAGCTGGTAACTCCTCCTACATTGGGCAGGTAGTTGTTCGTTACCATCGCAATCTTCATACTTGTACGATTCCGATGATTTTTGATGCGCACAAGATTCCAGTGTCATGGATGAGTGACAACCAGAGCAATGCGCCATATACTGGGAGTATGATGTTCAAATTTTCCCGGCAAAAACCGCTTCATAAGCTTACGGTAGAAGAGGCGCGTGCTGCGCACGAGCAAGAGGATTCCGAACGGATAATCCATGGGTCTGGCCATGGCGTTCATGTCGGAGATTTCGTATTCGGCGGGATCGACGGATCCGTGACGACGTTCGCGGTGGTCGCCGGCGCCGACCTTTCCGCAACGGTCGTCTTGGTATTGGGGATTGCAAACCTCCTTGCCGACGGATTTGCGATGGGTGTCGGGAATTTTTTAAGCATTCGATCGGAACATGAGCGATATGAACGAGAACGCAAGCGGGAAGAGTGGGAAATAGAACATATTCCCGAAATGGAAACGCGTGAGATTCGCGATATTTTTGCGGCCAAGGGATTTTCCGGAGAGCAGCTCGATCATATCGTTGAAACAATTACATCCGACAAAGAGCAGTGGGTGAAAACCATGCTACAGGAAGAGCACGGGCTATCAGGAGATGACCGTTCTGCGTTCAAAGGGGGATTGGTGACATTTTTGGCATTCGTAACGTTGGGATTTGTTCCGCTTTTGTCTTTCGTGCTGGTGCTGTTCGCACCGGACTTGCGGCCTCACGCATTCTTGCTATCGGTCATCTTGACTGGCATCTCTCTGTTTTCTATCGGCGCGCTCAAGACATTCGTGGTTGCCCGTCCGCTTGTCCGCTCAGGTCTTGAGACGCTTGCGATGGGCGGACTTGCCGCAGCGGTTGCGTACGGAGTGGGATTTCTGCTAAAAGATATCGCGATTTGAGTTGCGTCAGAAGACGAGACGCCACACGAGGATAATAATCAGGAGGGCAACGATAGTGCCGAGGATTCCGCGGGGAATCGGCACGAACGAGAAGATGATGTTGAGGAGGATGAGGAATATGATAATTCCTAAGATAAGTTCTAGTATCATAGAGTCGTGTTATTGACCGCTGTTATTTCCCGGAAGGGTGCCGTTTACGTTGACGTCAACTTCATCCGGAATGTCTATGGCAGGAGCATTTTCTTCAATGACCGGAGGATTGCCGCCGCCGCGCGCTCCAAAGAAGAAGAGAAGCACGATGATTCCCAAAATGACGATAATGCCTACAATGATTCCTATTCCCAATCCCGACCCATTGTCGCTGGGCCTGTCTGATTGCGGGGGATTATTTACAACAGTTGTCATACAGTGGGCACCTCCTCTCAAACAATAAAAGTAATGGTTTCATTCCTTCTTCCCTCACTCTTCAGTGCCAGGCGGACGGATACAATGGATTTTTCGCGAAAAGTGTCAGGATTGCCAGACAGGAAAAAGAGGAAGAAATCTGATACTATTATGCGATGAGGCAAATTATCGCAATTCACGGGGGGACTTCATTCGATACGCATGATGACTATATTAATTTTATCAAGACACGCGACATATCGCTGGAAAAACTCAAGCAGCGGTACGATTGGCGGTCCACCCTTGGAGAAGATCTGGGCGACGGATACGAAGTGTTGATTCCGAAGATGCCGAACGGTACGAATGTGCGGTATGAAGAGTGGCGTATTTGGATCGAGCGCTGCGCGCCCTTCATACAGGAGGATGCGGTGTTTATCGGACACTCGCTCGGCGGAATTTTTCTCGCAAAATATTTATCCGAAAATAATTGGCCCAAGCGTATCCGGGCGACTATTCTTGTCGCGGCTCCCTTTGATAGCGTGTCCACCGTAGAATCACTCAATGACTTTCCTCTTCCGCCAACGCTTGAAACATTGGATCGGCAAGGGGGCGAGATCTCCATTATTCATAGCAAGGATGATCCGATCGTACCGTTTTCGGAAACGGAAAAATACCGCCGGGCGCTTCCTCGCGCGAATGTTCTTGCATTTGAAGACAGGAAACACTTCAATGAGGAGCATTTTCCGGAATTGGTCGAATTGATTGCTTCGCTGTAACGAAAACCCCGATGAGCGCTTCATCGGGGTTTTTACGTCTGTGAATGCTGTTATGAGAGGTGCGCGGAGACGAGCTTTGTCATCTCGAACATGTTGACGGTGTCCTTCCCGCCGAACACGTGCTTGAGGTTCTCATCGGCATTAATGTTCCGTTTGTTTTCCGGATCTTGGAGATTATTGCTCTTGATGTATTCCCAGAGCTTCTTTACCACTTCTGATCGAGGCATCGGCCCCGGACCGACGATTTTTGCGAGATCTTCGCTTACGGTCATCGGCTTCATAAACGCTGCATTTGCCATATGATGATAGTTAGAAATAATAGTGATTATGGTAGCATGAATTCTTCTTGTCCAGTATCGGGAAGTCGTCTGGCGCCCTTTTTGATCCCTTGGCATACTTTTGGATATGAAAGTTGCTCCAATTGTATATGCCATGATCGCATTGGCGGGAGGGGCGCTCGTGTGGCAGCTTGCAGGGCAGGATTCTCGCGTGGCAGATCCCGAAGGCGAGGGGGAAGAGCTCCGGAGTGCTCCCGAAGCTTTGTCAGAGCCGCTGCCTCAGGATGGAGGACCGGCTTCTTCTGATGTATCGCTTATTGCATTCGCTGAAAAAGAATTTGATGGACGGGATTTTATGGTCGGCCGGGTACTTGCAGAGCATGAAGCGTATACTCGCTATTATATTACGTATACAAGCGGGGACCTTACCATTTCCGGAATTATGAATGTTCCCAAGGGCAGTATTCCCGCCGGCGGATTTCCGCTTCTCGTATTGAATCATGGGTACATCGATCCTTCGGTCTATACCAATGGCCGCGGATTGAAGCGAGAGCAGGATTATCTTGCCCGGGAAGGATACGTGGTCATTCATTCTGATTATCGAGGGCATGCGCAATCTGATGCTGATCCGGATACTGATCGGAGATTTCGGCTTGGCTATGCAGAGGATGTGATCAATGTCATTGTGGCAGTGAAGCGCGCAAACTTGCCGTACGTCAATGCGGATCGGGTCGGCATGCTTGGACATTCCATGGGAGGGGGAGTGGCATGGCGCATTGCCGTGACGCAACCGGATCTGGTGGATGCGTATGTCCAGTTTGCTCCGGTAAGCGCGGATGAACGGGATAATTTTGAAAAATGGACGAAGAGCCGCCCTGAAGTGGCAAATCGCATTCTTGCCGACCATGGAAGTCCGAGCGACTCTCCTGCATTCTGGGATGAAATTTCTCCTATCAGCTTCTTCCGGAGGATCAACGTGCCGGTCATGATTCATCATGGCAGCGCCGATGAATCCGTTCCGCTTTCGTGGTCCACACGCGCCCAAGCGGCATTGGAAGAGGCGGGCAAGGACAGCGTATTGCATGTGTATGAAGGCGAGCCGCATGAATTTATCGACGCTTGGCCGCAAGTGATGAGGCGTACTGCAGAATTTTTCCGCCAGCACGTATAGCGCATGAATCGCATACTCGCCCTATCGGCATTCCTCGCGCTCTCTCTTGCCGGCATTGTTGTTGTATGGCCCATGCGCGAGCGGGAAGCTATGCTCACCCCGACTATTCCGGCAGCTGTTCCTTCCGGAACGCCTATTTCCCTGCCTTCGTCCGCCTCTCCTTCTCCGACTGTATCGGCGCAGTCGACACGGTCTCCTCTGCCCGGCAGTGCCATACATCACCGGGTGCCGTTTACGGCGCAGGCGCCGTTTGGTCAATGGAGCAATCCGATGTTTCAAGACGGATGCGAAGAAGCTTCGCTGGTGATGGCGGCGCGGTGGGTGCAAGGCAAAGGGCTCACAAGCCAAGAAGCCGCTGATGAAATTATTGCGCTCTCGCAATATGAGCAGCGAGTGCTGGGAAGCTTTCGCGACGCATCCGCTGCCGATACGGCGCAGATGATGCGCGAATATTTTCGCCATAATGCTGTGCGCGTTGATGATGTCGCATCTGTCCAAGATCTCTACCGAGAGCTTGCGGCAGGAAATATCCTTATGATTCCCATGGATGGACGGGCCCTTGGCAACCCGCACTTTACTCCTCCGGGACCGGAGCGCCACATGCTGGTCGTCGTTGGGTATGACCCGCAAACGAAAGAATTTATTACAAACGACCCCGGTACCCGCTTCGGCGAAGCGTATCGATATGCGGAAGCGGTACTCATGGATGCGATGCTCGATTATCCGACCGGCGACCATGTACCCATCGTGTCGCGAGAAAAGCGAATGATCGTCGTCCGCCCTGCCTAGCGGGTTCCAAGGATTGCTCCGCCTTACGCCGCTACTCGCTCATGTTCTTGCACCATGTATGCATGGTGGTCTTGCAGAATTCCTTTGACGAGATGCGCTCTGTCATCATCCGTCTCTACGGCAAACAGCAAATGCCCGTTGCGGATCGCTTCTTGTACTTTCTCCGCAGGCTTTTCTCCTCCGAACCACCGTTCAAATAAGCCGACTAATCCTCCTGCCGCAGCTCCAATACCTGCGCCGGTTATGCCTCCGCCCAAAATCGTTCCTGCGCTGATAATAGGACCGATGCCGGGGATGATCATCGGCGCAGCGCCGAGGATGAGCCCGATAATACCTCCAATACCCGCGCCTTTCCCTGCCGCATCCGCGGTGTCCGAGTGCTGATTGTTTGCCATAAGCGCCTCTTCTTGTCCGATGATACTCATGCTTTTGGTTGTGTATCCATTCATTGCCAAGCGCTTAATCGCATCGTCTGCATCTTGATACGTTTTGAAAATTCCGGAAATTGTTTTCATATGCCACTCACCTCCTTTGTTGCATGCATCATGTATTTCTTACGATTCCGAAAGGAAGGAAGCGATTCAATGGGGTGATGTCATGTTTTGTGGCATAGGGTCGTTGCGCGATGCATGCGGGTATTGCACGGTGGAAGTGTAACCAACCCGTATGCGAGAAGAAGAAACAAATGCAAGGATACGAGAAGATATCTCGCTGCTTGCCGAAAATGTCGCGAGCCTGTGGCGGGAGCTTCATGCCAAAGGGCGTACGGAATTGGAGCACGCTCGGAATGAAGCGCTTGGTACGATAGCTTCCGCGAGAAACATGGCCGCTCGAAAAGCGAGGGATCTGGATGCGTATGCCCATGAAAAGCCGTGGATGGTGGTGGGAGTCGCCGCGGCTGCCGGTGCAATGCTAAGCGCCATCGTGATGCTTCGAAAGCGGCGGCATCGGTATCGATAAGAGAGCGGACGGTTATGCCGACCCTTGCTTCGTTGTTCGGCGCGATTGTCCGGTATTGTATTGCGGAAACGATTCTGGCAGAGCGGTTTGCATTGGGGCGCATGAAAACATTCGCAACGGGCGCAGCGATGCTCGTATTCGGCCTGCTCCTGTTGTGGCTTGCGCTTCTCTTTTTCTTGTTCGGTCTGTTCTTCTTTCTTGCAGGCCTGCCTGATATGGTCAAACCCGCGCTTGTAATCGGAGCCATTGGACTTCTTATTTCGTTGCTTCTGCTGGTTCAGGGATGGCATCGCGTTGCTCGGCGAAAGCGGATATGAGGGGAGGTGAGGCGGTATGAGCAGAAGCATGGCCATCGGCACCACGTTGCTCGTTCTTGCAGCGCTCCTCTTGGCGTTCCTTGCATGGTATCGTGCGGACGATAATGTTTCGCCTCGTACGGTCGTGCCAGGAGAGCAAGAGACGGTCCAGGAGTCCGCAGCGCAAATTGCTACCCGAATCGGATTAGAGTCGCGCTTGCTTGCGCTGCGGGCGAGACTCGCTGCTCAAGAGGGATATCAGGATGCTGCGGAAGACATCGGACACTTGCGGACCGATTTGGCTGAGGCCTATCGTGCAACAAACGGTGACGTACGGAAAGATCTTGAGGCATTGGACGGAGAACTGCAGGCGCTGGAGCGGACAGTTCGAGACGAAAGTGCGGATGCGCTTCTTGCACTGGAAGCGCTGATTGCTCGGGTTCGCAGCGACATATTGACAGATCAATAAAAACAATCTGTCAGGGCAATATGACAAAGCCGCTCTCGCGCGCTAGTGAAGCGGGAGGGTTGCTGCGGTATCCTTGTGGGTAGTAACGCATGTCTACTACACAAGCACAGCTGGAACACTTGGGACTTTCCGCTCGGGAAGCGGCGGTGTATGATGCTGCGCTCTCGCTGGGGCCCAGTTCCGCCTTGCGCATTTCTCGCGTTACGAAAGTTCCCCGCGCAACGGTGTATTTGGTACTGCGCTCATTGGATGAAAAGGGGCTGGTAACCTCACGGCATGAGAACTCTACGACGATCTTTACTGCCGCTCCTCCTGCCGCATTGAATGATTTTTTGAATTCGCGGGAACGGGAGATCGATAAAGGGCGCAGCCTGCTTCGAGATCTTATTCCGCAACTGCAATCCCAGTGGTCGGATAATGAAGATGTGACAAAAAGTTATGTGGGTATAGACCAGCTTCGGAGAGTTCATGCGGATTTGATTATGCACGCGCAAAACGGAGATATGTGGTATCGGCTGATGCCCGTTGACCGCCTCATTGATGTATTCGGAGTAGAAAATTTCTTTTGGGACAAGTCGTCCCGCGCAAAAGGCGTGCATACCAGAGTGCTGTTTACTACGTCGTATCAGGCGCGGCGGCAACAGCTTTTGGCATCGCAAAATTCCCGCCATCACGTCAAAGAGCTGCCGCATCGTCTGTATTCGAGCAACACGAGCATTACAGTATGCAGGGACCGGGCGGTGATTGAAGCGTTGCGAAACAAAGGGGAAGTGACCGGCCTGGTGATTGCGAGCGATATGATCGCCGGCATGTTACGCGATATTCTTCGTATTCTATGGATACACTATTAAAACGGCATGACCAGCTCAAGAGGTTATCCCTGTTTGCGGATGTGCCCGGGGATGCGCTGTATTCTATTGAGGAACAAATGGCATGGAAAGAGTTCGCGAAGGGAGAGCTTTTGTATACTCCGAGCGAAGAGGACACGCGGCTATACATTCTTATTGCGGGCAGGGTTGGTTTATATGCGTCGCATGAAGCCAAGCGGTTCGTGCTGGCAGAGTTGGTACCCGGAGACGTATTCGGTATTGTCGATGCGGGAGGCGAACAATTCGTTCCGGATCATTGGTATGATGGGAATTTTGCGGAAGGACTCACCGACGGGGTTGTTGCGAGCATATCCCGGCACCAGCTGGGGATGCTTATGAGCATGCATCCGCGATTCGGACTTTCCTTGCTCGATCGTTTGCGTCAGCGCTTGCATGTATCGGAAATGATTATTCGGGAGCTGGGGCTCGGTACGGTGGAAGAGCGCATTTTGGGCGTACTGATGCGGGCCAGCAGGCATAGCGGTTTTGTTGATCGGGGGAAAATCGTCGTGCCGAAAAAAGCGTATACCCACGAAGGGCTATCCGCGATGGTCGGGGCAAGCCGAGAGGCGGTGACGCGATCTTTGAGTCGGCTCCAGCGGCGCGGAATCATGAAGCGCAGCCGCCGGGATTATATTATCAATCAGAAAGAGCTGTAAGGGGCGCTCTGCTTTCGCCGAAGAGCTTGTGCCATACATCGGGGCGCGATTTGAGCCGTGCAATGCCGATGTTCCGTATTTGGCGCACCCGTTCCCGGCTGATGCGGTGCCGTTTTCCGATTTCGTCCAGCGTGTGCGGCATTCCGTCCGCAAGGCCGTAGTATTGTTCGATGATGGATCGTTCTCGCGGAGGAAGCGTTGCGATTGCATCGGTTACGTTTTCGTGCGTGTATTGCTGCTCCACCCGTTCGCTCACCGCGGGGGCGGATGTGTCTTCGATGACTTCTTGCAGCTGTCCTGATTCGCTGCTCTCTTCATTTCCGACAGGAGTGCTGAGTGATACGACATTGATTACGACTTCATCGAGTTGTTTCGCTTTTTCGACGGTGATTTCCATTTCCCGCGCGATATCTTCCATGCTCGGTTCTTTTCCCAGCTTTTGGGAAAGATGTTCGCGCACTTTCCGCAAGTGGTATATTTGGTCAATGACGTTTTCGGGGATGTGGACCAGGTACGAATTTTTCAGTGCGCGCAGCACCGCCTGTTTGATCCAATAGACTGCATAGGTAGAGAACCTGGTATCGTAGGACGGATCAAAGCGTTCTATTGCCTTGATGAGTCCGAGGCTTCCTTCTTGGATTAGATCAAGCAGCATTTCCGGATCCGCAGACGGCGCATATTGTTTTGCAATCGATACGACCAGTTTCAAGTTCGCTTGTATCATATGATCCCGTGCCTCTTTGTCTCCTTCCTGTTGGATGCGAGTTGCCAGCTGTTTTTCTTCTTGCGAGGTGAGCAGCGGGGTTCTTCCGATTTCTTGCAGATAAAGATGAAGGAGTGCGGGGGTTGTCTTGGATGAGTGTGATTGGGACATATGTTGGTAAGAGAGATAAGAATTGCTTGTGCAATTGATACCTCAAGTATCCCAGAGCTTCGGAAATTCTTCTGTGACCTAGGTTACAAAAATAGCTTAATAAAGTCAAAAATTATGTTTGATTGCCAAGAATTTTTGACAGAGCGCTTTCTTGCTCTCTTTGTGTAAAACAGACAAAGAGCAGAGGGCTGTCTTCTATCTCCCGCAAACGTTACGGCATACTGACATTCCCGGTATTGGAGGCGGATTTTGGGCATATTCCGTGATGTTGATTACATTTCTGCTGTTTTTCTTTTGGTTTACTGGAAGTATGAGGGGAGCATTGCGCATGCAATCTTTTTTCGGAGAGGTATTTGAAGGTGCCTTGCTTGTGTGGCTTTTGGCCGCAACGATATGTTTCGGATTATCCGGCACGCCGCTTTCTCCATGGGTTGCCGGCGAAGATCGCCGTGCGGCCGATGTGTTTGCGCCCGGTTCGCAGGGCGAGCAGGAACTCTTCCTCGAGCCGTCGTCGGCGCCGCTGCTCGCTCGCGCGGCATTTCCCGCAGTCGTGTCCGTCATCGGGGATGCGCCATCGGCTCGCGTGTCTGGAACGGGGTTCTTTATTTCGCCTCGAGGATTCGTGGTGACCAGCCGCCATGTGGTGGAGCGTGCCGATATTTCTTATCGTATTATGACGGAAGATGGAACTACGCATGACGTTTTGGAAATATGGCGAAGCGATTCCAGCGACCTTGCGCTGCTTGAGACAACGGCAGAGCATAGTCCGTGGCTGACGGTTGACTATGATGCGTCTCCTCGCCCCGGACAAGGAGTGGTGGCGCTTGGCGCCGGCATAGCGAGGACGGTCTCTCCGGGGAATGTCGTACAGAAGCGGCAAGTGGTTACGATTTCCGATGACGTATCCGCAAAGCAGAAACATCAGTATGACGTGGTGCAAATTAATGCCGTTGTCCGTCCAGGAAATTCCGGAGGGCCGCTTATCGATACGAGCGGCAATGTGATCGGAGTGGTGTTTGCGTTTGACCCGTATGCACAGTCAAAAGGATTCGCACTCAGCGCTGCAGCCATCGGGCGGGTGATGGATGAGTATGCAACGATATGAATGAAACATTTTCCAATATATCGGCATACCTTGCGGAAATCAGCCGCATTCCATTGCTCAGTGCGCAGGGAGAGCGAGAACTTGCCCGGCGCATTCATAAGGGAGACGAGCGCGCTCACCAGGCATTTATCGAGGCGAACTTGCGGCTCGTCGTTCATGTGGCGCGCCAGTATGCCGGAGGTGATCCCGAGAAACTGATGGATTTGATCCAGGAGGGAAATCTCGGATTATTCCGCGCGGTCGACCGATTCAATCCGGAGCTCGGATATCGATTTTCGACATATGCCATGTATTGGATCCGCCAGGCTATTCGTCGATACATCATGCGGGAGCCCGCCATCCGGCTTCCGGAGCATGTTGCAGCGGATGTGAATCGTATGCGCCGTGTGCGCCACACGCTGTTCCAAGAGCTTGGCAGGCATCCTGCTGCTGATGAAGTTGCGGCAGAGATGGGCGTGCCGGAAGGGCATATTCATAAGCTGGAGGAATATTCCCAGGCGACGGTGTCGTTGGACCAGGCGGTCGGGGAGGATGAAGACGACGGGACGATGCTGGGGGAATTGTTGCGGGACCTCGAGGCTCCGCAACCGGAGTTCATTGCAAGCCAGCATTTGCTCCGGGCCCGGGTTCGGGACGTGGTAAGCGAATTGCCGGCTAAAGAACGGGATATCGTGCGGATGCGTTTCGGGCTGCAAGACAATATTCCCCACACATTAGAAGAAGTGGGACGGGAGTTCGGCGTCACCCGCGAGCGCATTCGACAAATCCAAAACAAGGCGCTTGAACGCTTGCGGCGCCATGTCGGGCTCAATGGGCGCGCGGCACGGTAGCGGGCGTATTTGACAGCCGGTATTCTCTTGTGTATTATTGATAGATTACTTGTTCGCGCATTTTGCGCGAGGTAACAAGACTCGAGCCTTGAGCATGAAGGAAAGTGACCTCAACGGAAACCGAGTCACTTTACTTCATATTCTTATGTCTTTTTCGAATTTAGGCTTATCTCCGAAACTGCTGGAGATTCTTGAAAAGTTACAATTCACTACTCCCACCCCTATCCAGGGCAAGGCTATTCCCGTAGCTGTTTCCGGCAAGGATGTGATCGGTATTGCACAGACCGGTACCGGAAAAACGCTGGCATTTACGCTGCCGATGCTGGAGCAAATCGCCAAAACAAAACGGCAAGGGCTGGTGATTGTGCCTACTCGCGAATTGGCGATCCAAGTGGAAGAGCAGCTTCTTGCCGTCGGGAAGCCACTGGGCGTTCGACAGGCGCTCCTCATTGGCGGAAGCTCCATGGGGAAGCAAATCGGAGCGATTGCCCGCAACCCGCATGTTATCGTCGGAACGCCGGGGCGGATTATTGATCACCTGATGGGCGGTCGATTGAAGCTGGACCGTGTCGGCGTGCTTGTGCTGGACGAGGCTGACCGCATGCTGGATATGGGATTTGCGCCGCAAATCAAACAGATTTTGCAGCGTGTACCCACGGAACGCCAGACGATGCTGTTTTCTGCGACGATGCCTCCGGAAATTGTGAATATTGCACAGCGCCATATGAAGCTTCCGGTACGGGTGGAAATCGCCCGGGCGGGCACTGTAGCGGAACGGGTCGATCAAGAACTGTTTTTTGTTCAAAAACATGACAAGATTCGCCTGCTGAAAAAGTTGCTTGAAGAATATACAGGAACGGTGCTTGTATTTTCCCGTACGAAATACGGCGCGAAAGATATTTGCCGATCGTTGCGCCATATGGGTCACGGCGCTGCCGAATTGCATTCAAACCTCACGCTTGCGCAGCGGCGCAGATCGCTTACCGGGTTTAAGGACGGTTCGCATCGCGTGCTTGTGGCAACCGATATCGCTGCCCGCGGCATTGACGTACACAATATCGAACTTGTGGTGAATTATGATCTTCCGGAAAATGCCGAGGATTATGTGCATCGGGTGGGTCGTACCGGAAGGGCCGGGAACATAGGCCATGCGATTTCTTTTATTACGCCAGACCAGAGAGGGAAGGTGCGCATGATCGAGCGGCTTGTCCGCCAGGAATTGCGCATCACTCCGCTGCCGGAATTGCCGGCTCATCATGAAACGCGCGCCGGGCATCGAAGCGGCAGGCGGCAGGCATCCACCCGGTCGCATGCGGGAAACCGCAGCCGGGGAAGGCGCACGGGATCGGTCCGGCATCATGCCAAGCGCGGCCGCACGTCATCTTCTTCTCGCAGCGCACGCGTATACTTATAGCGAAATATGCCTCACGATATCCGCAATGTTGCAATCATTGCCCATGTGGATCATGGGAAAACGACGCTGGTCGATGCGCTGCTTCGGCAATCCCAGTCGTTTCGCGCAAAGGACCAGGACGGGCATTTGATCATGGATTCCAATGAGCTGGAGCGCGAGCGGGGGATTACCATTTTTTCCAAGAACGCGTCCGTTGTATATAAGGATTGCAAAATCAATATTATCGACACGCCCGGGCATGCGGATTTCGGCGGAGAGGTAGAGCGGATCATGACGATGGCGAGCGGAGCCATCCTGCTCGTGGATGCAAAAGACGGTCCGATGCCGCAGACGAAATTCGTTTTGAAGAAAGCGCTGGAAAAGGGCCACAAGGTCATTGTGGTAATCAACAAAATCGATGTGCCAGAGGCGCGCGTACAGTGGGTGCTGGACCAGACGTTCGGCCTGTTCGTCGATTTGGGCGCGACGGATGAGCAGGCGGACTTTCCCGTACTGTATGCATCTGCAATTCAAGGGAAAGCGGGGCTGGAACCGGACTTGTCGGCGATGAGCGATATTACGCCGGTATTCGATGCGATTATCCGGCATATTCCCGCTCCTGCCGCGTATGGGCAGGAAGGCCCGTTGCAGATGCTGGTAGTGAATGTCGCGTACGATTCATACAAAGGGCAAATTGCTGTAGGTCCGCTGGTTCGCGGGTCTGCTCAAAAAGGACAAGCGGTCGTGCGCATAGAGTCGGACGGCAGTATCGTTCCGGCGAAAATTTCCAGCGTGATGACGTTCGACGGATTGCATCGCGTCGAAGTGGATCGTGCACCTGCCGGAGATATTGTGGCCATTGCCGGTGTCGAACCTATTAAGATAGGAGAAACTATCGCGGATGCCCTCTCACCGGAACAGTTGCCGGTGATTGTCGTGGATGAGCCGACGGTAAAAATGAATTTTGCCGTGAATACCTCTCCGCTTGCCGGGAAAGAAGGGGAGTTTTCAACTTCTCGCCATTTGAAAGCGCGACTGATGCGGGAAGTGCTTGCGGACGTTGCGTTGAAAGTGGAGGCATCGGAATCTTCCGATTCTTCATTCACCGTCTTCGGACGAGGAGAATTGCACTTGTCTATTTTAATTGAGAAGATGCTCCGGGAAGGATACGAATTTCAAGTTGGACGCCCGCAGGTGATTGTGAAAGATACGCCCGAAGGGAAGCAGGAGCCGTTCGAAGATTTATATATTGAATGTCCGGAGAGCGCTTCCGGAACGGTCATCGAAAAGATGGGAAAGCGCAAAGGGGAGATGCAGGATATGAGGGTGGAAAACGGTATTGCGAAATTGCATTTCTTGATCGCGACCCGCGGCCTTATCGGATACCGTTCGGAGTTTCTTACCGATACGCGCGGAGAAGGAATTATGAGCACGCTGTTTCATGGGTACTTGCCATACGCAGGAGGCATTGATGCGAAGCCGCACGGATCGCTGGTTGCACACGAGGCGGGGACGAGCACGCACTACGGTCTTGTCGCAGCGCAAGAGCGAGGAGTGTTGTTCATCGGGCCGGGCGTAACAGTATATGAGGGAATGGTTGTGGGGCAGAATGCGCGCGCGGAAGACATCGATGTGAACGTATGCAAGGAGAAGAAGCTGACCAATATGCGTGCCGCGGGGAGCGGTCCTTCAGAGCTGCTGCATCCGCACAAACAATTGAGCTTGGAAGAAGCGATAGAATACGTAGGAGATGACGAGTTGCTGGAAGTAACCCCGAAGAATCTGCGTATCAGGAAAATGTATTTGAAGAAACACGAACGCAAGCGGGCAAAGGTATAGGTTGGTATACTGTGGGCATGGAATATACCTGCCCCATGCATCCGCATATCCGGCGCGAACATCCCGGCATGTGCCCGGAATGCGGTATGGCGCTTGTTCGGATAACGCATCCATCCGGTGGCCATGGCGCTTCCCATCATGCGGATGTGTTTCGGAGGAAATTTTTGATAAGCTTGGCGTTGACTGTTCCTATTCTCGCCTACTCTCCTCTGTGGGAAATGATATTTGGCGTTGCCGCACCGAATTTCCCCGGTTCGTCATTGCTTGCGCCTCTTTTGGGAACGGCGGTCTTCTTGATCGGGGGATGGGTATTTTTGTCGGGCGCGCGGCGTGAGCTGGCCGGCAAGCCGGGAATGATGATGCTCATTTCGCTCGCAATCATCGCGTCGTATGGGTATAGCATGGCGCAAGCGGTGCGTGGACAGAGCGAAACGCTCTTTTGGGAATTGGCTACGCTGATTGACATCATGCTGCTCGGTCATTGGTTGGAGATGCGCGCCGTTTCCGGCGCACAGGGTGCACTCAAAGAATTGTCGAAGCTGCTTCCGGACACTGCTGAAGTAGAACAAGGCGGCATTGTTCGCACAGTTCCTCTTGCGCAGATTCGCGTGGGCGATATCGTGATTGTTCGTCCGGGAGGAAGAGTCGCTGCCGATGGCGAGGTTGTGGGAGGAGTATCGGATATTGACGAGTCGCTTGTAACCGGCGAATCGTCCCTGGTCCATAAGGAAATTGGCGATAGGGTGATTGCCGGTACGATTAACGCCGCAGGATCGCTTCGGATTCGCGTAACGAATATCGGAGAGAAAACGTTTTTATCCGGCGTGATGCGTTTGGTTGAGCAGGCGCAGGCAAGCAAGTCGAAGCTGCAGGTGCTGGCGGATAGAGCCGCATTGTATCTTACGATAATCGCGGTCGTTGCCGGACTATGCACGCTTGCAATTTGGGCTCCGCTTCGCGGAGCTGATTTCGCACTGCGCCACATGGTTGCAGTTTTGGTGATCGCATGTCCGCATGCGCTTGGATTGGCAATTCCGCTTGTCGCTTCTATTTCGACGACGCTTGCATCCCGAAATGGATTTCTTGTGCGGCAGCGCTTGGCGCTGGAGGAATCTCGCAGGGCGGATGTCGTGTTGTTCGACAAGACAGGTACGTTGACGCGCGGAGTATACGGAGTGACGGATATGCATGCCATACACGGCACGCCGGAAGAGCTGTTGCGCCTGGCAGCGTCTGTGGATGCCATGTCGGAGCATCCGGCTGCCCGAGCAATTGTGCTGTATGCAAAAAAGCAGAGTATTTCCGTGCGTCCCGCACGGAATTTCCGGGCATTGAAAGGAAAAGGCGCGTATGCAGAGGTGGATGGCAAGGGGGTGTATGTGGGAGGAAGCGCGCTTCTGTTCGCAGTTCGTGAAGATATTGCAAGCGAAGTTCGCTCGCGCATAGAAGCATATGGAACATCGGGCAAGACGGTACTGTATGTTATCTCCGACGGGCGCCTGCTCGGCGTGTTTGCATTGGGGGATCACATTCGCCAAGAATCGCGCGATGCGGTCAGGCTGCTGAAGCAGCAGGGCATCCGGGTGGCGATGGTGACGGGAGATGCGGCGGCGGTTGCAGCGTGGGTAGCGGGCGAGCTGGGGATTGAGGAGTATACTGCCCAGGTATTGCCGGGCCAGAAGGCGGATATGGTCAAGAGGCTGCAGGAGCGAGGGGCGCGTGTGATGATGGTTGGAGATGGGATAAACGACGCTCCGGCATTGGCGCAGGCCGATGTGGGCGTTGCAATCGGCGCCGGCACGAATGTTGCCATTGAGGCCGCAGGTATTGTGCTGGTAAAAAATGATCCGCGTGACATCCCGAAAATCATTGAGCTTTCCAAGCGCACCTATGCGAAGATGATTCAAAATATGTTGTGGGCGACCGGTTACAATAGTATTGCGCTTCCGTTGGCTGCAGGCATTGCGGTTCCGTGGGGTATCGTGCTTACGCCGGCGGTGTCTGCGGTACTCATGTCACTCTCCACTGTCATTGTCGCCGGCAATGCTATGTTGTTGCGGTACCGTTCCGGTGTACTATATACGTATGACAGATGAACGCACTACAAAAGAGGAGTTCAAGATTTCCGGCGAAGAGGTTGTTGAGACCGTCAAGCGCCTCGTAAAAGAAAGCAATGTCCGCCGCATTACCATTAAAAACGAAGAGGGCACTACGCTTATCGTGATTCCGCTGACGGTTGCGATTATCGGGACCGTCCTTGTTCCGATTCTGGCGGCGGTGGGCGCGCTCGCGGCACTGCTTACGCGCTGCACGATTGTGGTCGAGCGAAAAGCGCAATGAACCGCCTATCTGTACATTTTCTTTTCCTGTGCCTCGCGATCGTTTTGATCGTGGTGTATTTCGTATTTGAGCCGTTTTTGGGACCGCTGATTCTCGCCGGGGTATTTTCGTTTTTGTTCCAACCATTCTATCGCAGGGTGCTGCGCGCGCTCGGCGGATATGAGAGTATTGCCGCGCTTGCTACCACGTTGTGTGCTATTGTACTTGTCGTGCTCCCGCTGACGCTGATCGGGATAAAAATTCTGCAGGAATCAGCTGACCTATACGCTTCCGTCACGAGCGGAGGCAGAGAGGGGCTGCTTGTAATGATAGAGGACGGCATCGAACAGCTTCGGCGCATCGCGCCCGTTCCGCAGGAATTTCATATTGATGCCAGCCAGTATGTTCGCCAGGCGCTCGGCGGAATCGTGCAGAATCTCGGTTCGTTCTTTTCCAGTGTTGCGCGCGGGACGCTCATGTTGTTCGTGTTTTTGGTGTCGCTCTATTTCTTGTTGAAAGACGGGAGAAAGCTGGAGAACTATGTTATTGAGCTGAGCCCGCTTCTCGATACGGATGATGAATTCATCGTGCAGAGGTTGAAGCTCGCGGTAACAGCGGTGGTGAAGGGCAGTTTGTCGATCAGCCTGATTCAGGGAGCGCTTACGGGAATCGGATTTGCGATATTCGGCATGCCCAGTCCCGTATTATGGGGCGCCGCTGCGGCGCTCGCAGCGCTTGTTCCCGGAATCGGCACAGCGTTGATCCTCATTCCGGGAGTTCTGTACCTGTTCTTTACGGGCAGCACGCAAGCGAGCGCAGGCCTTGCTATTTGGGGGGTAGTGGCCGTCGGGCTCGTTGATAATTTCTTGGGTCCGAAGATTATCGGGCGGGGAATCCAGTTGCATCCGCTTGCCGCGTTTTTGGCTGTTCTCGGAGGGTTGGCATTGTTCGGTCCGCTCGGGTTCTTGCTCGGTCCGCTTGCAGTGAGCCTGTTTCTCGCGCTTCTCGAGATTTATTTTTCTCTTCGACACAAAGAAAGAGCGTCGACGTAATTGCTTCCTTCTTCCCACTTGGGGAGAAGGGGTCACAATCCAATCGCCTTCGGGTTTATTCTGATAATTTTATCGTCTCCTTCCATTCTGGCTCCTCGTCCGTCTCGATTATTGGTGAGCATATACAGCATGTTTTCCGATTCGCCCGCTCGGCCGGCAGGACCAGTAGTAATGGTGCGCAGGCGCCCGAACCGGTTCTGCAAATGGGGAATGATTTCTTGTACGCTATTTTCGGAAAGCTTCGCTTCATACAACGCTTCTCCGCGCAGGCCTGCGAACAACAGGGAGCTTTTCACGATTGCAGCCCCGGAGGGCGCCCAGGTATCGGAAGATCCGGAGTGCGATTTGGGTGGTTCCATGCCCTGGCGCGTTTGGTCGCCTTCGATTTCCGGCCAGCCGTAATTTTTTCCTTTTTCAATTGCGTTTACCTCGTCGTATCCCGAACGGATGCCGGATCGGCCGTGCTCGGTCGCCCATAGGACGCCGGATGCATCCCATGCCATTCCTTGCACATTGCGATGACCGTACGAATATACGGCATTATTGAACGGATTATCAGGGGGGATCGTTCCGTCGTCGTTGACGCGCAGGATCTTGCCGGCAAGGCTCGATGTGTCTTGCGCCAGATGTTCCTGACCGGCGTCTCCGGTTGCGATGTACAGTTTGGCGTCCGGTCCGAACGCGATTCTGCCGCCATCATGGAAACGCGATCCGGGAATGCCATCGAGAATCGTTCTGCGTTCCGTAAGTCTTGTATTGTTGAGCCGATACCGGTCCACGGCGTTCGCCAGTCCGGAAGGTGTCTCGTATGTCCGGTAGAGATACAGGAGATTGTTTCGGGTAAAATCCGGATGCAACGCCATGCCGAGCAGACCACCTTCTCCCGTGTGCGCCACTCCTTCTATCGGAATTGCTTCGCGATTTGCTCCGATTTTCAGCAGCCGCCCCGGGCGTTCTGTAACAAGCGCTTCTCCGCTGGGGAGGAATGCTATTTCCCATGGAATTTCGAGGTTTTCCGCTACGATCTCGATATCCGGCGCTTCGTTTGTATTCTCTACGAGAGGCAAGAGCGATGATGCGCGGGGAACAATGCTGCTCTGCGGGGAAGAAGTTGTGTGTTCGGAGAAAGAAAATCGCCACCAGAGCGCTGCGGCTGCAATCAGAACAAGGAAGCTAAGGGATGCGGCGAGTGTTTTTGTTTGCATGGAATATGGCGGTAAGGATCGCGATATATACGGGGCCGGCTACGAGGTAAAACGTTTTCATGTGCGGCTTTGCATGGATAATGCCGAGATTCCACAGGCTCGGTTCGTTCGAGTTGAGGCGAATGCCAAGCACGTGATAGCCGAACGCTTCCAGTATTCCAAGCACGATTAAGTACAGCAAGACGGTTTTTCCAAACCGGAATCGTTTGGGCATTGCTTCATGGACAAAAAACAGCGCAGTGAGCCCCAGCGTCCACAAGGTAAACGGAAAAATATTTACTTTCTCCAGGATGTATATATTCGTTCCCACGTATTCATACTTGTTCGTATACGTCCACACGAACGAAATGGTCAGCGCAGTGCAACAGGCGATGATGGCGCGCAGGGTGCGTGTGTTCATACGCTAGATTGCGCCAAGGAGCGCAGCAAGAAGCAAGGCGCTTCCCGCTGCCACCCGATACCATCCGAAGAGCGATATCGTATGGTGCGAGAGGTACTTGAGCAGCCAGGATACGGTCATGCGGGCGACGAAAAACGAAACGATGATTCCTGCAAGGAGGATGAGAATATCGTGCGCAGATGCAAACTCTGCGCGCGAGCGGTATACGTCGAATGTTCCCGCTGCCAAGATAGTCGGGACTGCTACGACGAATGAAAACATGGCGGCATCTTTCCGATTGATGGAGAGCATCATGAGCGCAAGGATAACGGCGCCCGCCCGGGAGACTCCCGGAATAACGGCCAAGCTTTGCGCGAGTCCGACGAGTATCGCTTCTTTGTAGGTAATGCTCGCGATGGTACGGGAGAGCGGCTTTTTTATCGTGCGCTCGAATATGATGAATACGGCTCCAACGGCAATGAACATGACGATTTGCAGCAGCATTGTTTCCAGGAAAACCGTTTTAATGATGCCGTAGAGCAAAAAACCCACCAGTGCGGTCGGGAAAAATGCGACAGCCGCCTTTTTCGCCAGTTCCGGATTGTTCCAAAGTTCCTTTGCGAACGATGCTGCGACGGCGGCTATCGCTCCGGATTGAATCGCGACTTCGAATACTTTTTGGTAGCCATTCTCTGAAAGTCCGAGCAGGTTTGCAGTGAGGATTACATGGAATGTGGATGATATCGGGAGGAATTCCGTTAGCCCTTCCACAATACCAAGTACGCCTGCCTGCAGAATATTCATATGGTAGTATTATACACATGAGTGGCAAAACGGAAATCGCAGTGTTCGGCGGCGGATGCTTCTGGTGTACGGAAGCGGTGTTTTCTGAATTGCGCGGCGTTGTCTCTGTGTTGCCGGGATACGCCGGAGGCGATACTGCTCATCCGACATATGAGCAAGTTTCTTCCGGAACGACAGGGCATGCGGAAGTAATAAAGATTGAATTCGATCCATCGCAGATTTCTTATCGCGATCTGCTGACCGTATTTTTCGCGACGCATGATCCCACACAGCTCAATCGGCAGGGAGCGGATGTCGGAACGCAGTATCGATCGATTATTCTCACTACCACTGAAGAACAAGAACGGCAAGCGCGCGCGTTCATCGCGGAGCTTGATGATACAAAGCATATCGTGACGGAAATAGCTTCGCTGCGCGACTTTACGCAAGCGGAGGAATACCACCGGGAATACTACTTTAAGAACAGTACGGCTCCCTACTGTCAGGTCGTTATCAGTCCGAAGATAGAAAAGCTCAAAAAGCGCTACGGCGAATTACTCAAATCGTAATCCATGTCGCGCAAGAAAAAACATTCCGGGATGTATGCGACGCTTGGCAAGCTGGTACTCGGCGCGCTTGCATGCGCATGGGTGGTTTCCGTGATTCCTCTAGAAGGAGTGATTACCGAGTTCCAGGTTGCCGCGCCCTTGGGTGCGCTCTTTGCCGGTGCGCTGCTTGTTTCCATGTTTACGGTCGTGTTGGGTACGGTGTTCATCGGATTTCTGGCGCAGGCAATGCCTCTGTGGCAACTGGTGATTCTCGCCGGTCTGGGAAGCGTTATTGTTGATGGATGTATGTTTCTGCTGTTTCGGAAAACCATGGTACGGGAGGCAACTCCCTTTTTTCGGAAGTGGAGAAATAAGCCGATCATCAAACTATTCCGCAGCAAATACATGCGATGGGCTCTGCCGCTCTTCGGCGCTGCTCTTATTGCTTCGCCGTTGCCGGACGAGCTCGGCGTCGGGCTGCTCGGAGCATCGGGCATCAGCATGAAACGGTTTATTGCGATATCGTTTGTTATGGATTGCCTTGGCGTTCTTGTTCTTGCGCTCTCGGCGCGCGTTATCGTGTAGGATGATTGTATGAAAAACGCTTCTCCCTGGCTTGCGCAATTAGAGCGGACTCGAGACGTTATTTCCATTACAGAGAATGCCCAGGCCGACGTGGTGATTGTCGGCGCGGGCATTGCCGGCATCATGACTGCCTACTATACCCTTCGAGATACGGACAAACGCGTTATTCTCGTGGAAGCGGACAAGGTAGCTCATGGGGCGACGGGGCATAATGCGGGGCAGATCACCAGCTATTTCGAGCGTCCGCTCTCCAGCCTCGTGGAAGAGTACGGACTTGATATGGCTGCTCGCGGACAAGAGGCGGTGGAATCCGCATGGGTACTCCTCGATCAGATTCGAAACGAGGCGCGTCTTGCAACAAGCGTGCACCGCTTCACCGGCCATGCAGGTGTCCGTTCGCTTTCGCAATTGGTGGGGCATCTGGAGAACAACTACTACCGCCAGCAGAGTGGCAGGCTCGATTTGGAAAGCATCCTTGTTGCCGAAGAGGCGCCGTATCTGAAAGACATTCCTCCGAAATATGTGCATCTGTATGCGACCGTTCCTCAGGAAGATATCTTATCGCTGCTTGAGACAAGCAACGACGCATATACCGCTATTGTTTCTTATGACAAAGGCTGCACCAACAGCGCGCTGGTCTGCGAAGAGCTTGCGGAATACATGCTGAAAACGTATGCGGACAGGTTCTCGTTGTATGAAGATAGTCCGATATCGTCTGTTGCCTTAACCGGTACGTCAGCGACGGTTACGGTATTATCGCACGAAGTGTCGGCGCGGCATGTCGTGCTGTGCACGAACGGCTTTGAAAATTTTTCCATTCTTCAGGGGAATAATGAGCATATCGACTCTCGGTTTCATCAGATGGTTCGCGGCACCGTGGGCTATATGGCGGGATACACCGAAGCGCGCGACCGGGATCCTATCGCCATCAGCTATTTGCCGGAAGTGGAGGGAACCCCGTATTACTATTTGACGCGCAGGCCTCATGCTGCAGAAGGCGATGCATCGCACAATTTGGTATGCGTCGGCGGGCCGGAAAAGCCGTTTCCGGAAGGGGCGAAGTATTCTCGCGATGATACGTATGGGGACAATATCCGGCAGGAAGTGGATGTCTTTTTGCGCGCCAACTATTTGCATCCGCCCGCTCATGAAACGCACTATGCGTTTTTCTGGCATGGGCTGATGGGGTATACCAAAAGCGGAGTGCGCCTGGTCGGGAAAGATCCGGAGCATGAGTCGCTATTATATAACTTGGGATGCAACGGCGTTGGCATTCTTCCGTCCATTTACGGCGGAAAGCGGATTTCTGAAATCTTATCCGGCAAGCAGCTTGCACCGTCAATTTTTGATCCCGCCGTCCAAGGGTAGCAAGTGATCTGGCGCAGAGCGCATCGTGCTGGTAGAGTTGTGATGTATGAAACATGCCCCCATTCCTGATGGCCAATTAGACCCCGAACTGCGGCGCATTGCTCGGGAAAAAGGCACGGAAGCGCCGTTTACCGGCAAGTACGTCCATGAGGATACCGCCGGCGTGTACGCATGCGCCGTATGCGGAGCGGAGCTATTCTCCTCCGATGCGAAATTCGATTCCGGTACCGGCTGGCCCTCCTTCGCATCGCCTATTAGCGATGCTACGGCGGGCAAGCCCTCCAGCGTTATACTGAAAGAAGATAATAGTCTTGGTATGAGGCGTACGGAAGTTGTTTGTAAAAACTGCAAAGCCCATTTGGGGCATGTGTTTGACGATGGTCCGGCAGAAGCCGGGGGAAAGCGGTATTGTATCAATTCCGTGTGCTTGGATTTGAAGAAAGAGGCTGTATAAACAAGCGTTTTATCCACAAGGAATAGCAGGCTTTTCTTGATACACTAGGAGAATGGCTTCTCATGGCAGTTTTTTGCCTTTGCGCATGTTTCTGTATGCGGGCATATTCGCGCTTTGCGTAGCCGGGCAGTTTGCGTTTGCTTCATCTGCCGATGCGGCGACTAAGTATGTAGTGGCAGCAGGAGGGAACTGGAATTCGTCTTCTACATGGAGTAATACGTCTTCCGGGAGTGCGGGAGGCGACGGGGTACCCACTGCCGATGACGATGTGGTCTTGGATGCCGGCAGCGGAAACTTGAATATCAATACATCAGCCAGCATGCGGTCGCTTGATGCCACAGCATATACTGGTACCGTAAGCGGCGGGATTGTTGCAATTAATGTCGGCACCAGTACGCCCGGGCCGGGAAATGTAGCTATTGCATTCGGTTCGGGGATGACATGGTCGGTTCATACATTTTCCGTGGTATCGTTAGTGTCTACAAGCGCAACGACGCAGACGGTTGATTTTGCGGGCAAGACGATCGGGAAGTTTTCCATCAACGGTTCCGGCAGCTCGTACCGATTTACATCTGACGTGCGTACGACAAATGGATTTACCCATGTTGCCGGTTCGATGGATTTTGTAAGCGATGATACTACCCTATTTGTAACCGGCACAAATGCCGTGTTTGAGGGCAACGATCAAACGTATCATAAAGTCGACTTTAGTACGACTGTTGTTGTGAATGGTGACAATACATTTACCGACTTTACGTTTAGCAGCACGGGTGGAGATAACACCGGTAATCCATTGTTTATCGGCGGCGATCAGACGATTACCGGGACACTGGATTTAACTTGGGCTTCTCATCGGCAGGCAGTGTTTGTGTCATCCGTTGCCGGGACGCAGCGCACCATTACCGTTACGGGTGCGACGGTGCTGACGGATAATATTCATTTTCGCGATATGGCGTTTACGCCCACGATCGACGTAAGCGACACAGACACGGGAGATTTGGGTGGCAATTCCGGAATCACATTTCCGGAATCCAAAACCATTTACTTTTTCACGAGTACGTCGGGTACGAAAGATTGGAATAGCTCCGTTTGGTATAACGGTTCTGGGGGAACCGGAGGCACGGCCCGAATTCCGCTTGCTCATGATGATATAGTGTTTGATTCTGCGTCGTTCCCGGTATCCGGTATTACCGTTCGTCATAACTTTACGGCGCATGCTGCGCGGAATATTACCTGGAGCGGCGTGACCAACAACCCGGTGTGGACATCTTCGGGAGGCGGACTCTGGGTAACTGGCGATGTGACGCTCGATCCGGGCATGACATATACTGCCGGATTGATTTTGCGATTTTATGGGACTTCAGATCAAACGCTCACGACGAATGGCGTATCAATGTCAAGTGCAACGGTGATAGATAAGCCGCCCGATGCATCTTTGACTCTCGGAAGTTCGCTTGCGTCCAGCAATAGTATGACTCTTACTATCGGTACGTTTAACATGAACGGATTTGATGCATCGTTTTCGATATTTCTTACGAATAATTCCAATACGCGGACGTTTACGCTTGGAACAGGTACGTTGACATTGACGTCTACCTCTGCGACGACAGTGTTTGATGCTTCAACGTCGACCAACCTTACTGTTACTCCCACAACAGGAACGATCAAGATTGCAGGTACGGGAAATAATGCCCAAACATTCGCCGGGGGCGGCAAGACATACGGCAATCTGTGGCTTGATCGAGGAAGTAGTACGGGAAATATTACCATTTCAGGCGATAATACGTTTGCTCATTTTAAAGATACCGGAACCGCTGCGCATTCTCTTCTCTTTACTGCGGGCAGCACCACCACCGTATCAGCATGGAGTGTATCGGGAAGTTCCGGAAACCTCATTACGCTTACTAGTACCAGCAGCACGGACTTTAATCTGGTAAAGAGCGGCGGCGGGGTTGCGTTCTCCGATTATGTAAGCGTGCAGAACAGCGATGCCACTCCATCCGATACGTGGTATGCGGGGACGAATTCCACGAACAACCAGGCAGCAACCGGCGGTACGGGATGGAATTTTTCTATTCCCACCGCATGTACATCCCTTGCAACGGGTAACTGGAATACTGCCGGAACCTGGGATTGCGGACACGTTCCCACAACATCTGATACGGCAACGATTGCAACGGGCCACACCGTTACCATGGATGCGAATTCCGCAGTGCTTGGCGCGATTACGGTCAATGGAACGCTCAATACCAGTAACGGCACCAGCCGTTCCTTAAGCGGCACAACGCTTACCATCGGATCTGCAGGTACGCTGACCGCAAACGCTTCCACCATCACGCTCTCCGGAACAAGCGGTACGCTCTTTACCCTTACATCTGGCGGAACGTTTACCGCGGGCACGTCCAGCGTCATCTTCTCGGGTAATGGAGACGCCGCGCTTAATTCCGGAGCGATTACTTTTCACTCTCTTACCTCTTCCGGTACGGGAACGAAGACGCTGGGAGGAAGTATTACCGTTGATTCTTTTACGCTTTCCGCGGGAACGTTCGGGCTGTCTTCGCACTCGATGTCTTCTGCTGCGGGGATTACGGTTAGTACCGGTACGCTCAATATCGGATCCGGGACGCTGACCATAAGCGGCGATCTTACCGTATCAGGCGGCACTATCGACGGCCAAACCGGAACGATTGATATCAACGATGGCAGCTTCTCCATTTCCTCCGGAACCTTTACCGTACCTTCCACTGCAATGACCGTAGAGCGAGACTTCACCATATCCGGAGGAACGTTTAACAACAGTAATACGATTACGTTTGATGACAGTAATGCTCTAGACAATACGACGGTGACGTATACATCCGGCACGGTACCGGGGACGGTGGTGATTTCCAAGGGGGATTCTGGAAACTTCATTGTTGCTTCCGGTACTACAATCGGGTTGGGTGCAAGTCCGTCGACTACGATCGGGCAAAGCGGAGGTGGTACGTATGAGAATAACGGGACGATAACGGTAGCATCCGGGACGTGGACTATTGATTCCGGCAGCAATAACCCGAGCAGCACCACAACATTCATAAATAACGGAACGATCGACCATGACGGAAACGGTTGGAATTGGGACAATATTGCGTTTACCAATAGCGATGGCGCAACCGTAACATACGAGGGGAGCAGTATTACCCTTGAACGCAGCTTTACGCAGCTCGGCACGTTTGATCTCACGGGCGTTACCATCACGCTGGACGGTAGCGCAAACGGAGATAATCCTACTATTACCAGTGACGGAGAGCTGGGCGGGACAGTGGTGTTTGATCTTGGATCCAATGCCGGACTTGTTACGATAGCGGAGGGCACGAGTATTAGCTTGGGGTCGGACCCGGACTTTACCGCATGCTTTTTGAGTAACGAGGGTACGATGGTGATTGAAGGGGGTACGTGGAGTTTGGATGTGAGTCGGAATTGCCATTTGAACAACCACGGCACCATTACCCATAACGGAAGCGGGTGGGACTTTACGTTTTCAGGTTCAAGTTTGTCTTCGGACTTCACCAACCATGAAGATGGTACCATTACCTACGCAGGGACGACGATTACATCCGAGATGGATTTTGTGCAAAACGGCACATTTGATTTGACGGGCAAAACAATAGTTTTTGACGATACGAATAGCCCTGACTCGTCCGCGCTCGCCTGTGCGACACCTATTCAAGGGAATGTGACGGTAAACAAAACTAGTGCAGCCTCCTTCACCCTTTCCGGCAACTGCACTATCCAAGGCACCTTCACCCGCACCGACGGAGCAATCTCAAACCCCTCCTCCCCATACACCTTAACC
>CAYUBL010000005.1:0-52194 GCA_964443125.1 uncultured Candidatus Saccharibacteria bacterium
TGGATCGAGAGTTCGAATCTCTCCCTCTCCGCCAAATATACTGATTGTAAATCTCTATAAAAAGCATAAACTAAAATAAGACTAAAAAGTGACGTATAACACTATGCACCATAAGCAGCAATTCTGGAGATTGGTAAGCTTAACAGAAATATGCCTTGCTGTACTTTGGGCTCCCTTGATGGCAATACCAGCATTTGGACTATTGCTTGGAATTGCAGATAGTGGGAAATTTAATTGGAGCAATATTATTACTTTTCTAGTTATTGCTTTTAGTCCACCCATATTATCTGTTGTTAGTTTTTTGGGCATCAGAAAGCTTCAACGATGGGGATATATCACTGCGATTGTAGTGGCGTTACTTTATATCGTTTTTTATTTGTTACTTTTTGCTCCCGATTTTTGGAAAGGTACCATAGAGCTCCTGGGTCTTTTTGTACCAAAATTTTAACTAACACTCTCCGCAGTCATGGTATAATACCAAGATGAAACCGCGTGTTGTCGTATTCACGGGAGGAGAGGCGCATCATGCCGACATCTCAAAACAGTCCGGCGCATGGCTGTGCACGTATCTTCCCCGTTCGAAATACGACGTGGTTCCCGTTGAAGTGCTTCCGGACGGCCAGTGGAAAGTCCCTCTGGGACAATTGCCGAAAAGCGGAAACGTTGCGCGCGCTATGGATATGATTTTCCAAGCTACGCTTCCAAAAGATCCCAAAAGCGCGCTTGCGCGGCTGCTCGAAAAACCAGTTCATTTCTTCACGACGCTTCTGCGCGGCAAAGGCGGAGATGACGGCTCTCTCCATGGACTGGGAAGCATGCTCGATATCCGCGTTGCGGGGTCGCCGCGCACGGCCATGCACACGACATTCCACAAAGATCGGCTGCTTCGCTCGCTCTCGCACATTGCGCCGACGCCGCATAGCCAGATGATCATGCATGACGACAGCCTAGAAGATATCGAAGAAGATATCTGGAGCTCGTTCATTCCTCCGTTCTTCATCAAACCTGTCCACGGTGCGGGAAGCCACGGAGTGGTAAAAGTGCGAGCGTTCAAGGATTTACGAAACGCAATCCTGGATGCCAAGCAGAAAAACATAGACTTGCTCGTCCAAGAAATGGCGCCCGGCCTGGAACTTGCCATTACAATGTACGCCGACGCGCGAGGAAAGCTTCACACGCTCCCTCCCACCATCATCACGCCAAAGGCCGCTTCGTATTACGACTATGCCGCAAAACAGAACATCAACGGAGCGCATTTTCATCCTGTTCACGAGACGGATACTTCCGTTATCCATCAGGCGGAGCAAATCGCCCAAGACGTGTATCGCTCGCTTCGTCTTGGAGGCATTGCAACCATCGACATGATCGCAAACGATGGGGCCGTGGACGTGCTCGACGTTAATACGGTCCCCTCATTCCACGCAGCATCGCCCATCCACCACCAGCTCAAGCACGCCGGCATTCACCCAGAGCAATTCTTGGACGGATTGTTCGATTAAGAAATCCTACGAATGGATACGGATTGCCTTTGCAGGCCCTCTGCCTGCCTTTTTTATTTGCTGTTGGGCGATGTCCGGCTTCTTCCCTTCTAAAATTGCCTTGGCTTTCCGCATGATATCTTGGTCAGTATCGTACTCCAGCATGCCGATTGCAACATCGATCGGAAACCATCCGGCATCGACAAACCCTTCCTCTTCTTGAGGGGTGAGCTCTTGCTGGTCAGTAACCATCAGGAAATAGTGAACCGTTTTTTTCACCAGCGCCGTTTCCGCTTGGAACATGAAGCGCGTGGATCCCAAGCGTTCTTTTACTTCGAGTGTTTGGATTCCCGCCTCTTCCTGCACTTCGCGCTTTGCCGCTTCAAAAATCTTTTCGTTCCGATGCAATTCCACATGCCCCTTCGGGAGCACCCATACGCTTCCCCGCCGGTGCTGGGTCTTCAGCAGCGCCGCCACCCATCCGCCGCGCTCTTTGCGCACCGCAACTCCGCCTGCAGAGAGCTCTTTGCGGACTTTCTTGCGCTGGCTTTTTTTCGGCCGCGCATGAGGCCGTTTCTTGCTCTGATGTTTTTTTGTTGCAGTCTGCCGCCGGCGTACCGGCGGCGGAATCGGAGGCACAGCAGGCCGTTGTGTATTCATACGTTATGCGTGCGGAAAGAGATCCGGCGATTTATAGTTGCTATAAAATGTATCTTCGATGATTGTTTGCCCATCTTTTTTGACGGTTTGTTTGAGCACTGCCTTCACCGCTCCGTCCGGTTTTCTGTCGTACGGATGCGGACCGTCCACTTCCACGACCCGATTATCGCTGGTGCCCCAAAATTCAAATGAAAGCTTCGTGCCTTCTATTCTCGTTTGGATCAGAATATAGCCAGGCGTGTTGTTCAGGAAACGAAAATCAGTATACGGCGGATAAATGGTGGCGTCAAATCCAGGCGTGCCATAATACCGCACTGCATACGAATGATTGCGGCGAGAAGTAATCTCCATTCCGGAGTACACCGCCGCACGGAACGCCGTCGTCGATACCTGGCACAATCCGCCGCCGTATTCCGCAATCGTTGCATTATTTTTAATCACCAGCTCCGGAAGGAATCCCGCCTCTTTCGTCACCGGCCCCAAAAATTTATTAAACGAAAACTCTTCATGCGGAGCAATCAGAATTCCGTCATACTTTGCAGCCCCTACTGCGATATTCGCCGCGCGATTCTTGGGAGACCCCACGAAATCCGTTTCTCCGCGCGCCAGCAGCGATGTTATGCCCAGCTTTCTGCTATCTCCCACATCCGCAATAGTCGGGCGGACCGTCCGCATGGCGATTGTAGCCTCTTGCCTTCCCTGGGCCAGCGCCTCTTGGACTGCCGCAATTGTCCCATCTTCATCAAGCACTCGCCCATCCTTTGGAAGCGAGAATTGCACGACCTTTCCGTCTTCCATTTTGAACCTGGCGTTTACCGGATCCTCATTCACGACAGGGGCAACGTGCTCTGCGATATACTGTTGCAGCGGCTCTCGCTTCAGCTGCACGACAGGATGCTTTTGGCCGGTAAACTCTATCATGCTCGCAACTGCGCTTCCGGGAATATGCACCGTATGATCGTCCACGCTCATGCGAAATCCGGAATTCAACAATCCTTGCGCAAATGCGCGAATGGGCTCCACTTCCGCTTGCGACAACAGCGCGGCCTCTTTCACTGCCAGAACGTCCACTGGACGGGGCGGCACGGCCCCGAGCGCGTGCTGGATGTCGCGATTCAACGACACCATATCCACCCCTTCCCCATTCTTCCCCGGGAGAATACGCACAACCCCTCCCGCATCAATGGCAAGCGTAGGGTTCTGCGGAATTACCATGCGATCAGAAAATGCATCCTGCAGCGCTTTCACTGCCGTTTCATCATGGAATATCATCGCGGGCGCAACTTGTATCCGCCGCGAACTGATTTTTCGTCCCGCATACGCCCGAATTTTCTCTGCCGTCTTTGCCTTATCGAGCGTTATTCCCAATTGCTCCATCGTGTATGCAACCTCTTTTTCGCGGAACCGTATTGTGACGCTCGTCTGCAAGAACTCCTGCTCGTACGCTTCCATCGCCTGCAATACGTCCTCCGTATGCAATCCGCCAACCGGAAATGCGCCCACGCGGACATGCGGGATCACCCTGTCGGCAAATACATGCGACATGCCGATATATCCGAGCAGCACGACAAAAATTGCTGCAAGAATCCCCTCTCCGATCTCGCGAATCGGATGAGCGTCCTGCTTGCTATGCTTTTTCTTCTGGTGGTTTGTGCGCATCTGCCGCTTTAATGACAACCGAAGCCTTCTCCCCCACTTTCAGGCTTTTCTCGGACCCTTCTACAGGTAGCTCCATGATAAACGTGCTCCCCTTGTTGAGTCCAGGACTGTCCGCGCGCACAATGCCATGATGTTCTGTCACAATTTGCTTGGCTACATACAGCCCCAAACCCGTCCCCTCCGTATGGAACCTTGCCGCGCCGCCCACACGCACGAACTTATGGAATAGCTGGTCGATATCGTTTGTTGCCAATCCCTTGCCCGTATCGGACACGGAAAACCGCACGATATCGCCTTCTTGCACGATATATACGTCCACATTTCCCTGCGGGGTGTACTTGATGGCATTGTCGATGAAGTTGAGCATCACCTGCCGGATACGCTGCATGTCTACCACTACGTGCGCCACCGGTTTCTCCGGCGGATGGAATTCCAGCTTCAGCTTTTTCGCCATGGCATTGGGCAGCAAATCCGCAACCAGCTCTTTCGCCATTTCCACCAAATCGACAGACTCCAAGTTTAGTTCCAGCCTTCCGCTTTCGATGCGTGAAATATCGAGCAGATTCTTAATGAGCTCGATGAGGCGGATTGCGCTTTTATCCAAAATATCCAAAATGGGCTTTTGTTCTTCGGGAATGTTTCCGTAATCGCCTTCCGTCAACATGGAAATGTACCCGCGCAGCGCGGTAAGCGGCGTATACAGCTGATGGCTCGCGATACTCAAGAACTCGCTCTTCGCCTTGTCGAGATCGACCAGCTTCGCATTCGCGGCCGCAAGCTTTGCGGATGTAGCCTGCAAATCTTCATACAACCGAGCTTTGAACAGCGCCAAGGAAATCAACCCCACGATTCCGTTGAGCGATTCATGCTCGTACTGCGATGCGTCTTGGAACGATCTGCTCGTGCTGAATGTTAGAATGCCGAGCGTGTGCTCTCCGAATCGAAGCGAGAGGATCAGCGAATGGCTCGGAAGCGGAATGTTTGTTTCCCGCTGTGTTGCAAGAACCGCATCTACGACTGCCTTTTGATACACTCGGGAAAGGTCGTCGGAATACATCTGCTTGCCTGCGCTTATCACTTGCATCGTATCGGGAGTCTCTTCAATGGAAATCGCGGAGAGCGAATGGCATATGCCGATCAGCGATTTTGCCAGTGACTCGTTGTTCGACCCCACCGCAATACAATGGCTCATATTCTTTTCCGCATCCACAATGGCAATGGTCACCATCTCATACCCCAGCTCGTTTGCAATCGCCGACACCATTTTCTGCGCCATTTCTTCCGTTTGCTGGGATGCAAGAGAGATCTCATCCAGTTTTCTTAGAAGCGCCAGCGTTTTGTTGCGCACGGCAAGTTCCGCATTGCGCTTGTACAGCTCCTGCGTAATCCGATCGCGCAGCTTGGATGGAGCGCTCGATATGCTCTTTACATGATGCCCGATCGTTTTTCTGCTCCTTCGCTTTTTCGGAGCATTCTCATCCTTTTTAAAAAACATCGGACGCGCGGCTGCAGCAGTCATATACTATGCAGTATATCACGCATTCGCCTTTTCGTTGACTATGTTGCGAAATAATTCGCGATAAAAGCGTTTTGCCTTTGACGTATCGCAAATGTGTATGTATGATACTTTCATGATCAGAGCACACCTAAGCTGCGAGGAACATCGAGGATACCTGATGAGCGCATAAGTACGCGCCTGCTCGCCTTTTATCCCCGGTGATGTTCGCCGGGGATATTTTTTACTATTTTATGAAACCATTACGATCCGTATTGCGCGCGCTTGCCCCAAGCATACAAAAGCATTGGGTTTCTTTGGCGATCTCTGCTTTTTGCATGATCGGGGCAGTTGTTGTAGACGCCCTCTTCCCATTCGCAATACGCAATCTGGTGGATCAATTTACATCGGAAACTCGCAATGTTTCCAGCGCTTGGGCCATTTTCGGGACGCTCATTATCCTCTATATTGCAATAAACACCTGTTATCGCATTTTCGACGTCGCATTCAGTCTCTTTCAAGCGAGAGTGATGCGAGATATCGCCTTGCGCAGTTTTGCGGCACTACAAGAGCAATCCATGAACTTTTTTGAAAAATCCTCCACGGGATCGCTCATCACAAGCGCAAAACGGTTCGGAAATGCCTTTGAAGGCATGAGTGAAGTCTTCTTTTACCAGTTCATTCGAAGCGCAACGCTGATTATCTTAACAATGGGAATTTTCATCATGGAAAAGCCCGCAATTGCGGCAGGTTTCGCACTTTGGGTCGTTGCATACCTCACCTTAATATCGCTTGCGGTGCGAAAGCAATTCCCTCTGTTTACTCGCAGCGCGGAAACGGATTCGGAAGTAGGCGCAATAATCGGCGATTCTATCAGCAATCACATGACCGTAAAATCGTACGGGCAAGAAAAGGCCGAGATGAATCGTTTCGGAGAAGTCGTTCATACTAATTATCGCATGCGGCTACGCGCATGGCTATCCAGTAATGCCTTATTTGCCGCGCAAGGAATCCTCATGGCAACTGTCGAACTCGGACTGTTCGCCTATCTCATTAACGGATGGGAAAAGGGTGTGGTTACTGCGGGTGATTTCGTGTTCTTCCAAGCATACGCGATGCTCATGTTCGACCAAATTTGGATGCTCGGGCCCATGCTGCATCGGTTTATCGACCATATTTCCGATGCAAAGAAGATGGCCGATATTTTTGAACTGACTCCGGAGGTACAAGATGCACCAGGGGCGCGACCTCTCGTGGTGGAAAATGGCGAGGTCGAATTTCACGCCGCCTCCTTTAATTATAAAGAACGAAAAAATGGTTCGCGCCATACGATTGACGAAATGAATCTGACAATCCCCGCAGGACAATCAATCGGGCTCGTGGGAAGAAGCGGCGCCGGTAAAAGCACGATGGTAAAGCTTTTGCTGCGTTTTTACGATTTGGATAGCGGATATATCCGAATCGATGGACAGGATATTGCGAACGTTACCCAAGAAAGCCTGCGCCAGCAAATTGCGGTAGTGCCGCAAGATCCGCAAATGTTCAACTCCACGATACGCCATAATATTGCCTTTGCCCAAGGAGACGCAACGGAACCTGAAATTATCGAAGCTGCGCAAAAAGCATACGCGTGGGATTTTATTCAAGAACTCCCCAATGGCCTCGATAGCATTGTCGGAGAACGCGGAGTAAAGCTATCCGGAGGCCAGCGCCAACGGATCGCGATTGCAAGAGCAATACTTGCAAATCCACGCCTGCTTATTCTGGATGAAGCAACCAGCGCGCTCGATAGCGCAACGGAAAAGATCATTCAGAAAGCGATTGCAAACCTCCTGCAAGGCCGCACTTCGATTGTCATCGCCCATCGATTAAGCACTATCATGCGGCTTGATCGCATCGTAGTTATCAGCGGCGGCAAAATCACCGAAGACGGCACCCATACCGAACTTCTGGAACACAAAGGAGAATACGCCGATCTCTGGGCGCATCAAGTTGGCGGGTATCTGAAGTAAATCAACCTATCCCCTGCAAAAATTGCACATTAGGGATTTCTTCATATTATTCAAAATTCTACAAATATCTCCCGAGAAGATCCATCTACCCGGACGGGCATCCCATAAGGAAACGGGATTTGAGGATCAGTATGTCCAAAATCCATATTCTGCACAACTGGAGCTTTCTTGTTATATTTCCGAACAGTTTTTAGAATTACTTCTCTTTGTTTTGCGCGATATTCGTTTCTCTTGTCATATTCTTGCTGGTTATTGAACTCCCAAGCTTTTGGCCTCCCAACTAAAATAGCCTGAATCCTTTCAAGGATACCTAATTCTCCTAAACTCCCATATACTTTAGCGACATATTCACTGGAGGGTATCTCTTCTGACGTCTCTGTCATAAGAACAATCTTTTGAAAATCATCTAATGAAGGGATTCGTGTACCATGGCGAAGCATTTTATCTATCGACTCAAGGCAGCCGCCCCACGTTATCCCTACGGCATTAGTATGCCCACTCCAATGCCAGCCCCCGTTCTTTTCATACTCTCTTCTTTTTAAGAGATTGCGCTCATCTTTCCACCCAAGGCCAATTTCATTAAAAACTTCACTCGCCTGTATCCGCACTTCACCATTCTCAAATAAAGCGTTTTTAAGATATTGAATAGTATACTTATCCATCTGCCCCTGCATCGCCAATTGCGTCATTACAGAACCTCCGTAATAGGATGGAATCCCGTAAAGCCAAAGAAAATTCATAAAATGAGTGTTATCACTATATCCAAAAAATGGCTTCGGATTTTTAACGAAAGGCTCACTTGGTAAATTTTTAATATATGTAACTTGATCATCGCCACCAATAGTGGCAATTACTGCCTTTATTTCTTCATTTTCAAATGCGTCTATTAAATCCTCAGCCCTCTCTTCCGTAGACGCCCCAACCTTTCTTGTCGTTGGAAATTCAACTGGCTCAAGACGAAAGACTTCTTTCAGACGTTGTAAACCAAGCTCATACACTGCAGGAAATACGCCCGGCGCAGCAAAGGACGGAGACGTCCATCTTCCTCCAGATCACTAATACTCGCACGAGAAGAATAGGGAGAAAGATTATCCACGCCGACAATTTGAGATTCTTCGTAGTTCTTAGCGATATAGCGAGCAAAATTACTCCCAATAAAACCAGCAACACCAGTAATGAGCAGCTTTTCCATGTCATTTCTCCTTTTCTTGATTCACTAATCTTGTTTCGTTGCTTTGTAAAGGTACAACCCCTTCTGTCAGAGAAATTCAGACAGTGCGTGACAATCTAACATTAAAAAGAAAGTTAAGCAAGCTTAGAACGAAAAGTGCTGTCAAAAATAAGTAACAAAAAACCTAACTTCTTTCTAAGACCCCTTGTAGACTCGCTTTCAATCTGTCTCTCATGTTCTCCAAAGCATCTCCCGAAATCTTAGTTACCTCTGAATTCCGAACCTCTCGAGGAATACTCCACACCGGCCCCCTTGGTAACAGATCATCACTATAGCGAGGGAAAATATGCCAGTGCATATGGCGAACTTCATTTCCCAATAGCTCATAATTCAGTTTTTCTGGCTTGAATGCCATATATACCGCTTCTGCAACTTGACTCATCTCCAATAAAAACTGCTTTCGATAATCGAGTTCGATTTCATGCAGCTCAGAAACATGTTTTTTGCAGACAAGCAACGAATACCCCTTGAAAAACTGGTAATCACCAAGCACTACGTATCCCGTTTCAAGCTCGTGGATAAAATAGGGATTCTTACCCTCCTTAATTAGGTCAATCCGCTCGCAAGCTAAACAAGCATTAGCACTACTAACTCGCATAGTTAGGCCACAATGTCATATGTTCATACTTACACACCTCTTAAGATACATCAACGTACCTTCTAATATCCAAGGCTTTTACCACCAATGTAAACTATGCTGGTAGCCAGATATTAAACAAGCTTATTACTTCAGCACTGCCGGTATATCGGTTTCCGGGACCTGAGACAACAAAGGCCGGACAGCGTCTCGGCACACTTCTCTTGATGCGGCACCAAAGAGTTTTTCGTATTGGGCTACAAGCCGCTCGAGTACCTCTTTTGTGTCACCTTCAATGCTTGCTTCGTGCTTTGCGACATCAATTCGGAGGCCGGTAACCTTCCCTGCCTGCTCCCAGGCAAGTGGCCCAATAATCAAAGCCTGTTCTTCGATGATTCTTATTACCATTTCATCATAAGTAGCCATACGAATACTATGCGCTAGGTTCTTTTAATTGATTAAATCCAAGAACCCCATAGGTAAGCAAGAATAATCCGAGCGTCAACATTAAATCCCCGAAACTTCCGTTATAGAATGTTCCAGCTGTAGTCGTGAAAGAAAAGATTGAGTCAGCGACAAACATCACGAATAAGCCAAATAGTATCGCAACGATATCGAAGATATATCTGCCACCCATATACCTAAACGATAGGCCAGACACAATAGCGGCAATGGCAAATGCCAAGAAATCTCCAAGCGGATAGGCAATATCAAGAAAAATTTTCAGAGGAGTCTCGCCTTCTGGCACCAATACCCCACCTCTCGCAACTACCACAAGTACGTAATATGAAATAACTGAGATGGCGACTGCCGCAATCACAACCGCAAGCTTTGCATAGTTATTTCGCCAACCGAATTTCGCCCCTGTTGCCCTAGAAAGATATACTGCGCCTAGTCCATAAAAGAAAATACTCGGAGCAAACCCGAGATCAGCTAAAGATGGATATGGAGCAGGCTCCCCCAAGAAGAAGTTATAATATGACCACACCATACTTCCTGCGCCCCATGCAAATAGACCAAGTCCAATAAAGAAAATTGCCTTTCCAATAGCTGTCCTAAAGCCTCCCCATCTCTTTGCGCTCGGCATTGCAACGACACCACCAATAAGAGGCACAAGGCTAAACAAAAATGAATAGAGAAAGTTGTATACGCTAGTTGTCTGTTGGCTGAAATATAGTACAACCCAATATATAACCAAGAAGATCAGGTACGCGCTAACCAATTTCTGGTAAGAATTGATCATTACCAATAATTGTAAACCCTCTGGACTTTTTATGTCAAGGTGCTAGAATCTCTAAATATAGCGTATTTTCGCTGAATTAATGATACTTATGCACACCATAAAAACCAGAAAGGATATTGGTTTCCCCGATCGCAGAGAAGATTGGGCAAAAGCGAGCGCAATTTATGATGAACACACGCTTCGCATAGCCGGCCACCCGGTTATGGAGGACTGGGAAATTAACTATATGGAAAAACTTGCTGAGATTTCAGCGGGAAACGGTGGCGTTATTCTTGAGCTTGGTTACGGAATGGGGTTGTCTGCCAAGGCTATTCAATCTCACGACATCAACGCTCACTACGTCATCGAATGCCACCCCGAGGTTATCGCCAGGTGCGTAAAAGACTTTCATTATGCCATTGCTACGAATCGTCTCCATATTCTCTCTGGATTCTGGCAAGATGTTACTCCGCTTCTACAGGACGAATTATTCGATGGCATCCTATTCGATACCTACCCCATGAGCGAAGAAGAAATCCATTCAAATCATTTCTGGTTTTTCAAGGAAGCTTATCGCCTCCTCAAGCCAGGTGGAACTTTTACGTACTATTCTGACGAAGCAGAGAAGTTCTCAGACAAGCACTTGGCAAAACTACTATCATCAGGATTTAAAGAGGAAAATATTGGATTCGAGTTATGCAAAGTAGATCCACCAAAAGATTGTGAATATTGGCAAGATAACACAATGATCGCGCCAATTATCAAAAAGGATCGCTAATCGGACTGCAGCTGAACAATACGCGGTTTTGGAAAACCATTAAATCGAGTAGTGAGAGGGAACGTGTAGGCCCCAACGTCACTAATTAAAAGTTTGTCCCCAACCTTAATATCGGCTGGTAGTATTACTTTCGAACTCACTACATCGATATTATCCCCTGTTGGTCCCGTAAGAATATATGCCTTTTGGGAATTCGAGGCACGTGAGTCGGATAGCATATCTATTTTATATCTTGTCTTGCCTTGAAACTTTGTAGCCTCGAGTAGTGCATTATAAACACCGGCATCTATAAATAGCCAATGCCCATTTTCCCTTTTGCTTTTCCCTATTACGGAAGTCACTAGCAGAAAAGCGTCCGCGACGATCCCTCGGCCTGGCTCTGCAATGTACTTGATAGGATACGGCAATTTTTTATTAACTACTTCAATGCTTTTTGCAATATTCTGTATATTAGGAAATACATTATCGCCTTGATAGTCGTACGGAAATCCGCCGCCCATATTGATAACCTGAATCTTAATGCCATGAGCAAGCAGTTTTTTCATGGCTCGCGCAATGTCACGAATACCATTTGCCCAAGCTTGCGCATTTCTCGCTTGAGAACCGACATTAAAGCTAATGCCATAAGGTATTAAGCCTATTTCCCTTGCTTTTACTAAAAGTGAAACCGCATTATCTAAGTTTGTTCCAAATTTTTCGGACATAGTAAAAATACTGTCGGACTCATCATTCACAAGAGTCCTTACGTATACGCGAGATTTAGGCGCTAATTTCCCAATTCTCAATAGTTCCTCTTCTGAATCGAAGGCGAAACGATCAACTCCATATTTCACAAATTCTTTTATGTGGCTCTCCGGCTTCACTGACGTCCCGTATACGATTCGAGCTGGGTCTACTTTGATTTCTCGTAATAGAGCAAGCTCATATTTTGAGGCCACCTCGAAGCTTACCCCTGCTTCATTCAAAGTTTTCAAAACCACTTTTTCCGAATTTGCCTTCATGGCATAGCAAATCTCTGTTTTTTTGGGAAGACACACCTCGTACTCCTCGAGGTTTTTCAATAACGTATCCTTACTAAAAACAAAGAATGGAGTTTGATTGCGAAATTTCTTGAGCTCCTTCTTATCAAAAATCATAAGTAGCAGATTAATTTTATTCTCCTAAAACAAGCCTCTTGTACTTGTCGTGAAATCTAGAATAATGACAACAGTATGATTCCACCGACTATTACTAAGCTACCAATCAACTGTATCAACGTTGCTCGCTCTTTTAGAAATAGTCTCCCCAACACAATCACAGGCAAGGAGAATGCACTACTCAACATAACTACGATACTAACCTGAGAGGTGGCGCTAAATCCGTATGAGACGAAGCTGAATGCTGCAACGTCAAAGAGGCCAATGAGGAAGACATATTTCCATAAGCTTTTGTCTGCAAACTCAATTTTTTTATCCGTTGCCTTCGCATAAACAAACAAGGTAATCGAAGAGAAAATGCGTATCGCTAAAAGAATCGGGATCCAGTTTAAATTACCAATAAACTGATTTAACCCAAGAAGCCATAACGAATACAATCCAACTGCCAAAAGGATTTCGGGTAGTCCCTTGATGGCATTATCCTTATTCCCTTCACCTTTTCTACTAAATAATGCCCACGCATCGCGCGGATCGCCGTTGATTAACAACACTCCTATAAAGACAATCAGAATGGCCAACTGCCGATTCATCGGGATTACCTCTCCAAAAACCAACGCAGAGAGTATCGCTACTACAGCTGCATAGGTAGCAAATATTGGGCTTAATAGGCTCACCTTCCCCTTACCGAACGCAACATATACGGGAAGGTATGACAATCCGCTCCATACCCCAAGAATCAATAAATAGACCCAACTTTCTATGGAAAATCGAGGGACTGGGGCTGAACTAAAGAAAAATAATATGAGCAGCGGGATAGTCCCCATAAACTGCCCCCAGAAGAGTGTCGTGATGTCCCCTATCTTATCAATTGTCTTTTTTGCAAAAAAGTCCGCAAGACCCCAGCCAAACATTCCTCCTAAGCCTGCTAACACCGCTACAAGTAATTCCTGCTGCATAAGAGTTATTATAAAAATAAGTGCTTATTGGAATTAAGAGTACACTACCTTTGTATAAAAGTCAACTTTTAGTTTGCTGACCCAAAATTGTGAAAACATTCCAACAAGAAGCGCCCTAGATAGCTAGCTCATCGTTCCCATCGGATTGATCGTATCAATTCGGCAGCCGCTGCGGTGATTCGGCAAAAAACTAATCGCCCGTTGTTCTCCGCCACGTTCTTAATGGACGTGGTTTTTTATTGCTTTTATCACTGCAGGGCGTTATAAGAAAATTGGATCTTTCACAACCGAACCGTCTCTTTGTATAAGGAACCATTCGCATGCCTCCCGAACGAATCGCATCCTCCAGCATCATGGACCAGCTGTTTGGCGATACCACCCGATTTCGAACTATCTTGCAAGATGCTATCCGACCACTGATAGAGCACTATGGCGGGACCACAGCACTGCCCGCACATTTCCTTGCCATTCCTGATCGCATTATCTGCATATGCCCGATGGTACTATGTCATGCCTTTCTTGCCGACTTAAACATACAAGCCCCTATTGATTTGCTGGGGCCACTTGGTCTTTCAATGTATTCGATCTCAACGCACGATGACGTGGTTGATGAATCTCCGAAAGATAGAGGAGTTGTCGCGGGGCTTGTATACTCCGGCAATATTGCATCACTGCATGGCATATCGCTTCTTTTCTTGAATGGCTATGCACGAGTAGCTCAGAAAATTATACAGCTCATGAACCTCAATCATTGCTTTCAGACCGATATTGCATTTTCACTCTGGACTGCGCCATCGGACGAAGCGACATATTTCGAAGCAATCAGCCATACCGGTTATTGGGCCGCTATTGGTCCCGTAGCAGCTGCCGAGTATGCAGCTCTACAGAACGATGCACGCAACGATGATTTTCAACATTTCGCTCAAGAGTTCGGAACACTCTATGGGCGAATGTGTCAAGTGTATGATGACATGCGAGAGATTGATGATGATCGGAAAAATGGATACTTTTCACTACCTATCAGCATTGCAATGCATCATGGGTACGATCTGGATTCTGCCGCAGATCGAGAACGATCTATTGCAAGACCGCGAGAAATTGCGGGAGCATGCTTTCAGGACATCTGCAATCTATGCGACACATCATGGCCCTCTCTGTTCAAGCTTGCAAATCAAATGCATCAGGTTGGCCAATCAATCACTTATAGCTAAAGCCTTTGCAGGGATGGTAGCAATACCATTCCTGTTTTCTTTTATAATTCAAAACTCGAGCTGTCGAAAAACACACTATTACCCCTATCCCAAGCCCAATGCGCCATCTCTTTTACCAGAGGGAATGTTTCTATACTTTTCATTACTTGCTTATCGACCCACTGAAACTCCACCGACTCATCATTTATTGTTGGTTTTTCATCGTGTATATCACAGAGGAAAATAATGAGAAAAGGTTGGACAACCCTATCTTCTATCGATAGCACATATTCGGGAGAACTAAATACGCCAAGAAGCCTCTCTGGCCGTACTTGCAATCCGGTTTCTTCCTTCAGCTCCCTCTTCAAACACGTAACAACGGATTCTCCCAATTCCATTTTTCCGCCAGGCAATGCCCACAAGGGGCTGTCTTCTCGCTTATGAAGCAATATATGCCCTATAGAATTTTGTATCACTCCATGTACGGACGGCATCCATGGCTGGTTTGGCATAGGAGCTTGGTTTCCATAATGAACGGTAATCATATATTAATATGTATAAGTATATAGAAAAATGCGCAGGAAATCGCCTGCGCATCAATGTGCAAATAGCTAAGAGCCAAACCGCCTTGTACGAGAGCGAAATTCCAGAAGAGTTTCTCGAAACATTGCCGACGTGAACTCCGGCCAGAGGCAAGAAGGGAAAACAAGTTGAGCATTTTGCATTTCCCACATCATAAACCCCGTAGAAAGGTGAGGATCGCCTCCTGTGCGAATCAGCAAATCCACACTTGGAAGCTCTCTTGTCACGAGATGCTCCTTTATCAGTGGTGCGGTAATTTTCCTCCGAACCCCTTGCTCAACTTCGCTTGCAATAGCTTGAACTGCGCGCACCATATCCTGCTCCCCATCATATGCAAGCAGGACGGTAAAGAACAGTCTTGTATGATGTTTTGTTGATTCCACCACTTCTTCAATGACTTCCCGGGTTTCTTTCGACAGTTCTGAATGCCAATCACCTAAGACTCGAATTGCCACCTCCTCCCCAGTGACTCGAGGATGTATCATTGCCCGACGAAATTGTGCTCGAATAATTCTTTCGATAGACGCAATTTCAAATCGATTCCTTTTTTTCAGATTCGCGATCGAGAGCCCCCAACACGTGAGCCATGTAACGCCTAATTCAATTGCCGGATCAAACAACGCCTCAAGAGTTGCCGCTCCTTGCTCGTGACCTGCGGCTGATAAAAGCCCCTTTTGACTTGCCCATCTTCGATTTCCATCAGGAATGATTGCAATGTGCATATTTTCCCTTTCCCTGTTCATATTTGTATTGGAAGTGTGCTGATCGTAGTATGCGGCGGATAGCGCTAGGAGCACAAGGGGAGCGAGCTTCTGATACCCCTCATTCTGACAGACATGAGCAACGGAATCGCTCCCACGCGAAGCGACATGCTAGGCTGGACGATCGTTGCTGTCAGATTAATAGTATCCATCCGGCAGCCGCTGCGGTGATTCGGCAAAAAACGTATCGCGCTTTGTTCCCCCGCCGCGTTCTTATGGACGTGGCGTTTTTATCTGCCGCTTCGGATCGTATATCTTTTCGAAAAATGTCCTTACGTCACTAAACAGATTGAGGTTAAGCGCATCGTCTTTCGTAAAGAATCCGATCTCAATACATTCATCAGAAGGTGTGAATTCCAGATGCTCAAGTGTGGTTTCATAGAGAACAAACGCAAACCACCTTCCATCATCAATTGTGTCAGAGTAGAAATACGACGGACAATCGGCAATCCATGACGCCCCCAAGCCCATTTCTTCTTGAATTTCCCGTACAAGTGCCCGATGAGCCGTTTCACCCCAATCCATTCCCCCGCCGGGAAAGGCCCACTGGCCGTTTTCTTCTTTCGTCAGCAATATCCGCTTTTGATCGTCAAAAATAAGCGCTTTTACGCTAATGCGATAATAGGTGTTCGGTACTTCGATCATGACTTTTAAGATATACTATAGCTCTCCAGAAATTTCTTTGCAGGAACATCAACCAGTACCGCCGGATTCTTCTCTCCCGTTCTCTCCATGAACTGTTTTACGATATCATACCCGAGTGAATAGCCCGTCCATTTTTTAATCCCATTGCCTCCATAAAACCAATCATCACGATCATAGTCTTCGGAATCGAGAAGCTTTTTTGCTCGCTCCCATTCTTTTGCAATCTCTTCCTTTTCTAAATGATGTGCATATGGAACGGCAAGGCCTGGCTGCATAAATTCTTCAAACATCGAGGGAAGCCCCTCTTCAACTAGGCTTTCGCCTAACGTTTCTCCAAACTTTTGTGTTACATATCGCCGTGCATGATAAAGTTCGTGTGATAGCGCTGATGGAAGCCAAGTTTTAACATTATATTCTAAGCCTGCTTTGTGATCAGGATCAATAAAAATGTTAATAAGATCAGAATCACCACATCGACCACCAACACCCTGTTCAGGGATTACTCCATACGTATCAGCAAAAATAAGAATATTGCACTCTTTATGCTGGAGATATTTATTCTGAAGCAAAACAGATTCTTGTACGACATCGAGTACATTAGCTTCATCTAGTCTCCGGGCATCCTTTGGATGGATGCGATACAGAAGATGCACATAGATATCCGTATCAGTGAGCTTATATGAGAATTGCGTAGACATATGCTTATCTTGGCATAAGATTAACATAAAGAACACTTTCCAATTTGCCGTATCACCGACTTTTCATGCTAGGTTGTATGCAATGAATACTGACGTCTCCCTGTCCCCCGAAATGCTCACATTCCTCTGGACATTTCTTATTGGCGTTCTTGCAAGTATCGTGAGCGGCATGGCTGGAGGCGGAGGCGGGCTTATATCTGCACCCTTTTTCATTCTTATCGGCCTGCCCCCGCAAATTGCAGTTGCCACTACAAAATTCGGCTCGCTGGGGTTAACACTTGGGTCTATCGCGAAATTTCGGAAAACAACATATGTTCGCAAAGAGCATGTAATCTATCTTTCCCTTTTAAGCATCATTGCGGCACTTATTGGCTCTAATATCCTGCTGCTTTCCAGTGATGCGATAATAGAAAAGCTGATAGGCGTCATGATGCTTCTTGCCCTCCCCTTCCTGTTTGTAAAAGACACCGGCTTAATCCGCTCAAAGCCAAACGTAATGAAAGAAACGATCGGCTATGTTTCATATTTCATTATTCTTGTATTGCAATCCGCATTTGGAGCAGGCGTAGGCATGATGGTTATGATTATCATGACAAACCTCATGGGCTTTACGGCACTGGAATCCAATGCAACACGCCGCATCCCCGGATTTTTACTCGCAACAACTTCGCTTCTTGTCTACATATTTAACGGTGTTGTGTATTACGGCTATGGTCTAGCGATGTTGGCAGGCATGCTCGTAGGAGGATACATTGGCACGCACATTGCAGTGAAAAAAGGTGACAAGTTTGTAAAAATCGTATTTGCGATTGTAGTTGCGGTACTCGGTATTAAATTTGTGGCTGGGTAGTATATTACTTCTTATACACCGCAATCAACTGCCGAATAATCATATCATCCCACGAAATAATATGATCGCTCTTGAAATCAAACCAGACCCGTATAAAATCGTCACGATCCAGGGTACGCAATCCCCCGGTTTCAGGATCCTGCAGGTATATGTTTTGTGCGTCCAATCCCACTACCACTGAATAGTGTCCGTCTGCCACTTCTGAATCGTCATAGTCAGACCTTCCCCGAGTAAACCAGTCAACGATTACGGGAACTTTTTTATCAAGCCAACGCTGAATATCATCAAAGGATGCCTCGTTTTGGATTTCTACATTAAACCCATACCCCTCAGCCGCTTTCTTAAGACACTTGTCATCCGTTCCAAGGTCCGGGTCGCGCCCACATTGTATGGCAATTTCTTCTTCATCTTTTTCAACGCCGTAGTAGGCCAGTACCATTTTAAGGCTAGCGGGACCGCAATAACCGCCATGCAAGGTTTCTTGAAATGGTTTAACCGGTAATATTTCTGTTTTGTCGTTTTTTATAAGACTCATTCACCCTTCATCCTATCCTTGCCGAAGCTGCTCTACAACCTCCGCCGCGAAACTTTGCAATTGTTCCGGTTGTAAGGAGTCAAGCTCCACCCACTCCGCCTTGTCCGTCTCATCTTTGGCATCCGGATTATTTCCGGCAGATATCTCTAACGTTTCCGGCGTACACAAGTAAAGGAATGAGAAGTTTTGACTGGCGATATCGAGCGGATCGTAATAAAAGAAATTTTCCTTTACGGAGAATAGCTCGCCTACAGACACTGCAATTCCCGTTTCCTCGAATACCTCACGAACTACACACTCTTTGGCCGTCTCCCCTTTTTCGATTGCGCCGCCGGGGAAAAACCACTTGCCCGTTCTTTTTGTATTCACGAGCAATATCTTTCCTTCATTCATAATTATGGCATACGCAGCGGGACGGAACACAAGCTTCTCTGCATCGATAAGTTTCTTTTTTCCGTATAGGGTTGTGCACTCGACGGTTTTATTGAGTTTCGCTGATTTATACGAAGCAGTTAGCGACATACGATTATTCCGCTATGACGGATTTTCCAGAATTAAGAAACACGACTGTATCTTTTTTTGCAAATAGAGGCTTCGTAAGATCAGTAAATACCACGGCAGCAGAAGGCTCGCACGTAACAACATGCTGAAATTTATTGTATGTTTCCTTCACCTGCTGCTCGCTTAAACGATAAATTGAATGCCCCTGTTTTTCATAGTACTCCAATGCCTTTGCGTAAGGAGTCCATGGCGTGGAAAGCTTATCCGCATAACTATGATTGGTATTCTTCACTCCAATTCCAATAATCTTTGTTTTTTTCTTTTTGCGCTCCATAGCTTGAATCAACCCAAGATAGATCCCTCCGCTTCCAATCGGCACTACGACATAGTCAGGAGTTACCTCTTTCAAAATTTCATCAATGATTCCGGAATAGTTTTCTTCATACCCATTTGTAACTTCCCAAATTACTTCATCTTCCTTTTCACGAGCAAACGCAATAAGCTCTTCAGGCCTCATGATTTTATGGTTCAAATTAAGCTCTATTACTTGATATGCAACTTGTCTCAATTCTTTTTTCACAGAGCTCGCCAGATCGCGACCAACGATACATACAACTTTAATCGGAGTTGATTTTACTAGTCGAGCAAGGCTGTACCCATTATTCCCTGATGTAATAAGCACAAGCTTATCGAGCTTTAGCCTGCTTGCCTCTTGAAAAATATGGAGATTTCTTCGATCCTTTATCGTACCTGATGGATTTTTGCTTTCATCTTTGATAAAAGCAGCCTTAATGCCAAACTGCTCCTGCAGTTCTTGGGATTTTACAAGCGGAGTATTGCCGATAGCTGGAATACTACTCATTGTTCGCACCGTTATCGTCTAGTTGCTTTGCATACTCCCAAGAGAGTTCGAAAGCTTTCTTTAAGGCATCAGCAAGCTCCCTACTTTCGATAATAAGAGAAAATTTTTCAACAAGCGACATTAGCACCACCTTATTGTCGTACAAGTTAATTTCCGGAGAAAATGCATACCGATCGCTTGGAACCAGCAATGCTTCTCGATCCTCATCCTTATTGTGCGTAATACGCTCTCGAGCTTCAGGGGTGTCCGGAAAAATTGCGCGAATTTTAATCTTTTTCTTTGATCGACGCTTATAGTATTCGGGGAAATATCCCGGCAAAGCCTTATGCATATTCTCAATAGACGCATATGCTCGAATTGTCTCTTGAGCTGTTAGGGTATCTTCATATGCCGTCTTTATTCCCTCCAGTCCTTCAAAGTATTGCACCTTTGGTTTCGGACCAACTCCGACGTACATAGCCTTGAGTTCCGGCAATAGTCCGTGAGCGACCCCAACAAGCTCGGTATATTTTTTTACTGATTCCTCTAAAAATTGGACAAGGCGCTCCGGGGGCGCAGGACTATATACTTTAATCCCATCCTTTTCAGATATGCTCACCAATCCATAATTTACAAGAGAATCCAATAGCACATATGTAGTGCTCCTATTGATTTCGGATTTCTTTGCAATCTCCTGCACCGGAGAAGGGCCCAACTCGAGTAAAACAATATAGATTTTCGCCTCCTTGCGAGACAAGCCGAACTTCTCCAATTTTTCAATAAGCTGCATATGTCATGTGTTTATAGAATATATCTCTTTCCCCGCCTTTCTAACCGATATAGGTTCTGTGTATATAGAATGAGCTCACGCGCTTTATACTACGTTGTTAATAATAATTAACAACAAGCATTCTGTCAAAATACGTCTACAAAAAATTGTCATTAATCTTTGACAACAATTAATTCGCATACTTACAGTTACCAATATATTTATGAGCACTCTCACCCCCTTGACACTACTGCCCTATGAGCCAATGTGGATTCCGTTGTTCCATAAGGCAAAAAATAGTCTACTGCATGAGTTTGGCAAAACAAATATATACATTGAACATATTGGCGGCACTGCGATTCCGGGAAGCATTTCCAAACCGGAAATCGATATTCTAGTTGGCGTAAACAAACTGCCTTATATGCCCTTACATATAGACTCGCTTGAGAAAATCGAGTACATGTATTTTCCGAAAATCGAAAAATTTGACCCCATACGTGATTATCCGTTATTTCATATTCACATGGTCGAGCAAAAAAGCCAATTTTGGTATGCCCATATTGCCTTTAGAGAATATCTTAAAAATCATCCAGAATACATTACGAAGTATAACAATTTAAAAAAAGATTTGATCGTAAAATTTAATCACAATAGAGAAAAGTACAACAAAGGAAAAGATGCCTTTATTTGTGGGGTTATTAAAAAGTTGAGCGTGGAAGGCAACAATCGCATATAATACAAAAATGACATCTGAGATACTCGCGCTTGGAACAGGAGCTGCAGACTCCACGAAATACTATCAAACGGCGTTTTTGATTCAAGATGAAACGACGAACCTTTTGATTGATACCGGCGGCGGAAGCGGTATTCTTGCGCAATTTGACCGATTCGGCGTTGCGCTAAATGACATCCAGAATATTTTTATAACCCACAAGCATATCGACCATATATTCGGCTTATTCTGGATTCTTCGTTTTCGAGGAGCTGCGATAGCTGCCGAGAGAGCGCCTAACCTGACAATTTATGCATCTCAAGAAAATATCGCTCTCATACGGCAGATATCTGCAATGTTCCTGAAAGAAAAAGTGCTTGCATTGTTTGACGCAAAGATACTTTTTATTGCGACAGACGATCATTCCGAAATTACAGTGAATAATTGGAACATCCAGTTTTTCGATATTCAGAGCACAAAAGAAACTCAATGGGGATGCACAATCACGCTTCCCAATGCTAAAAAGATCGTTTTTATAGGAGATGAGCCGTACACGGACAACCTGCTTCCCTACTGCAAAGAAGCTGATTACCTTTTTCATGATGCATACTGCCTCGAACAAGACCGCGAATTATTTCATCCGGAAGAAATATCACACTCCACCACACAAGAAGCTGCAAAGAATGCACAGAATATAGGCGCGAAAAATCTTATACTTTTTCACACGGAAGATACAGCGACATTCGGAAAACGCAAAGAATCGTATACTGAAGAAGCCCAGAAAGAATACCAAGGTAATATTTTCGTCCCGGATGACGGAGATGTAATTGAAATAACGTAAAAACCATGAAAAATATTACTACCATCCATGGGTCAAAGCCCGGTAAGACGATTGCCATTCTTGCCGGCGTTCACGGGAATGAGCAGGGCGGAATTCGGGCTATTCAAGAGGCCATTTCTCTTCCTATCAAATCTGGGACTGTACATTATATTATCGGAAACCCAAGGGCATTGGAGCAAAATGTGCGCTTTACGGAAATGAACCTCAATAGAGCATTTATTCGAGGACCATTGAAAAATCCCTCACTCGAGGACACGTATGAGCGAATACGGGCCATGGAGCTCATGCCACTATTAGATACTTGCGACGCCCTTCTCGACATTCACTCTGTTAACAATAAACAAGCAACTCCATTTGTTATTTGCGAACCTGATTACTTTGATATCGCAAAGAAGCTCCCTTTTTCGATTATATCCAACGGATGGAATGACATCGAACCAGGAGGGACAGATTATTACATGAGCACTGCCGGCAAACCTGGCATTTGTATAGAATGCGGATATCATAATGATCCGAATGTAACTACATTAGCATTGGGTTCTGTGAGAATTTTTCTTCAAATAATGGGAAGTATCTCTGGGCCCATTTTGCAAGAAAATAACAATCAAAGAATTGTATCAGTAACCGACGCGTATATAACAAAAACAAAATTCCAGCTTGCAAGGCCATTTTCTGACTTTGAGCCTATTACCAAGGACGAACTACTTGGACATGATGGAGACAAAGAATACAGAGCTCCTCGTAACGGCATAGTTGTATTTGCCAGAAATACCAGCCGTGCGGGAGAAGAAGCTATTGTATTCGGAATAGTAGCATGAACTCAATCAAAAATATCATTTTCGACGTAAGCGAAGTGCTCACCATGCGTAAGCATGACATGCTGTGGTCGAATCGGATTTTAGCAGAAGAATATGGTATTCCGCTTGAAACTGTTCAGGCATTTTTCAAAGAATATATCCGAACAGGAGCAAAGGTGCAGGGAATGAGCATTGAAGAATTTTGGAAGAAAAAGACCATAGACATGGGGCCTATCCCCCTCTTCGCAGTCGCAGCTTCAGGACAGCGGCACGCGGATGATGTTATGTTGAACCAAGAAATGATTGCTATGCTGACAAAGCTGCAACCGCACTACCGCCTATTCGCACTCACAAATACATGGAAACCGGGGCATCCGTTCAAAGAAGATTTAGAACAGTTTTTTGAGGCATTTGTGCAGTCGTGCGATATACGCTTGAGCAAACCGGATCCCGCAGTATTTCAATACATGATTGATACGTATCATCTTAATCCCGAAGAAACGCTCTTCATTGATAATAGTGTTGAAAACACTCTGGCGGCGGAGCAACTTGGCATGAAAGCGATCCATTTTCGAAGCACGGAGCAGTGCATTAAAGAGTTGCGCGAATTGGAAGTTCTTGAGTAAAAAAAGCGGCATCTTGCGATACCGCTCTCGAGCTAGCTATCTTGGCATAGCAAGCCATTCTTTTTTGGAAATGTAATACGTTAGCAGATCCTGTGGCTCGCCTTCTCGAAATTGCCAATCAGGAACACAGCCAACTTGTCGAAAGCCGGAATGCTCATGAAGCTTCTTACTAGACTCGTTGTGGCCATATACATCGGCGGACACGCATCGCAAATCGAGTTCTCGAAATGCGTATTTAAGCAATAAGCTGTAAACCACTTTTCCGATCTTCTTACCGCGCAGGCACGGCTCCCCAATGTACAACCCTAAGGTTCCGTGGCGGTGGCGCAGGGATATATTATGAATTCCCGCAGTGCCGATCAGCTTTCCGTCTACGCAAATTCCCAATGGAATATGCATCGGATTGCCCCGTTGCGAGAGCGAGCTCCGGAGCCACTCCTGCACTGCTTCCAGCGTTACCGGATAATCAACATTTAACAGTTGGCGTAACTCCTCTGCGTTCCTCCATCTTCCGATGCAATCCGCATCGTCCATGTGGAGAGGGCGCAAAACAACCACAAGGCCTTCCGGCGTTTTGCCTTCTAGAAATTTCCAACTTTCATGTGACATTTTCTTTTCCTTTAGCAAAAGAACAACGAGTATCTTGGCGCAATTCAAGCATTTGAATTAAAAACACCTCGCGTACTCGGCGAGGTGTTTTTATGGAAAATAGTGATTATCCTACAAGCAACATCTGGCCAAATACATAAAGCAATGCGTCATGCCGTGAACGCGTGTTCGTCCTGATATTCGCAATGGATTCATGTTGCTTAGTCATAAAAATACGATACATCACCATGATTTAACTGTCAACTTTTTGCTGCATCTATTTTCTCCACGACCAGCATCAACGCCAAAACAGTATCTATTCCCTTTAACTCCCCGCTCTTGGCCATTTGGAGCGCTTCGGAGAAGGGCTTCAAAATTACTTCGATATCTTCGTTTTCATCGAGGTTTTGCTCTGCGGTTTTTTGGGCGTCATTTGCAAGGTATATGTGGACATTATTCCCCTCCGCCTTTGTTGAATTCTTATAAAAATATCCGAGGTGCTCCCAATCATCAGATGTAAATCCTGTCTCCTCCTGCAATTCCCGCTTTGCCGCTACGAGCGGGTCCGTTTCGCCTTTGTCTATATATCCGGCCGGCAGCTCCGCGATAATTTCCCCCGCCCCATGCTTATACTGCCGGACGAGCGGCACTTGGCCATCCGGAGTTATGGCCAAAATAATGACGATATCCTCAAAAACAGCAAGAAAATAATCGTCGATGATTTTCCCCGGCTTTATCTCCACGGTATCTCTGCGGACTTTATACCACTTTTCATTAAGCGCCCATTCGGATTTCAGTAATTTCCAAGGTTTTATCATACCGGCATTATACCCCAGTAAACGCAACTGCTCTCCCGAAAAAGAGTGTGGCGTGCCGGGATGCTTTTTCCGGATTTCCGGTGGTTAGGTAGATATGCTCCCCTGTTTTTTTCAGCTGCGAATCGATTTCTGCATGGCGCACAAGATAGTCTTTCAAGCTTTTCGCGACGATGCTTGGCTGATGGAACAGCTTTGTTTCCCTTGGAAGCGCTTTCTTGATGGTGTCGGCGATGAGTTCGTAATGAGTACACCCCAACAACACCCCACTTCGCCCCAGGGCTTCACGGGACAAGCCCGCAAATGCATCCAAGAGTCCAGAAACGCACGCGATCGCCTCTTCTTGCACGCGCGGGTCTGATGGTCCGTACTCCTCTATCGCCCCGGCGAGATTATTGCACGCTCGTTGCACCATGCGGATGTTCGGGCGTCGCTTATGGATTTCCTGTTCGTACGACCCGGATTCTACCGTGCGCCGGGTTGCGAGCACGCCGATGGTGCCTGAAATTTCTGCATTGTCGGTAATCTGTTCAATAGTCGGAACGACGATGCCCAGCAGTTTTCTCTGCGGCCAGGCGTCCTGCATCCACGTTTGCTGCAAATGCCGAAGCGCAACTGCAGATGCCGTATTGCAGCCGAGAATGACAAGTGCGCAGCCGCGATTGAAAAGTTCGTTCGCGCCTTGCTTGGTATATTCGATGATTTCTTCCGCGCTTTTCTCTCCATACGGCGCGCGTGCATTATCGCCCAGGTACATGGTCGCATACGCCGGGAGTTCGCGCTGTATTTCCCGCAATATCGTAAGCCCGCCGTATCCGGAATCGAACACGCCGATCATATGATTATTTGCTGTATAGCTTCTCTGCAGCCTCTTTGCGCGGACGCCACCACGCTTCGTTTTGCTTGTACCAATTCACGGTTTCCACCAGCCATTCTTCGAAGCTGTGCTCCGGCTGCCAAGAGAGCTCTTGGTGTATTTTCGTCCAATCCACCGCATACCGCCTGTCATGCCCTTTGCGATCCTCAACATGCTCTATTCTCTCTTCCGACATTCCCATGATTTCCAATACTTTTTTTGCAATATCTTTGTTCGATACATCTTTCTGCATGCCGCCTACAAGATATGTTTCTCCGTTTTTTCCATTTGCAAGCACCATGTCGATAGCCCGGCAGTGATCTTCCACATAGAGCCAATCACGGACATACAATCCGTCGCCGTATATTTTTACGCTGCCATCATCTAATAGGTCAGTAATCATGCGTGGAATGAACTTTTCCGGATGCTGGTAGGGACCGAAGTTATTGGAACAATTGGTAATCGTTACAGGCAAACCGTACGTTTCGTGGTATGCGCGCACCAGGTGATCTGATCCGGCTTTTGAAGCAGAGTACGGACTATTGGGTTTGTATGGCGTTTCCTCCGTAAACTTTTCTGCGCTGCCAAGCTCGAGGGATCCGAAAACCTCATCGGTTGAAATGTGATGGAACGGAATTTGCTTCTTGCGCGCTACTTCAAGCAAAACAAATGTGCCTTTTACGTTCGTTTCCACGAATGCGCCAGGTCCGATAATTGAACGGTCCACATGGGATTCCGCAGCGAAATGCACGATGCGATCTGATTGTTCGACCAAGCTTGCAACCAGCGTTTCATCCAAAATATTCCCATGCACAAACTCGTAGTTCGGATTCCCTGCGATATCCTGCAGATTCTCCTCGCTCCCCGCATACGTAAGCGCATCCAGATTAATAACAAAATCTTCGGGATGGTTCTTGAGATAATAGCGGATAAAGTTTGATCCGATAAATCCTGCGCCGCCTGTAACTAACATCTTCATGGTATGAGTATATAGGTTATAACGTCGACATAAAACTCCGGCAACGACTGTCAGTCTTTGCGGATAAAGAGGGGTTCTGCGGGCTTTGCGAGCGGCTTTGCAGAAAGCAGTGCTTGTATTTTTTCCGACGTTTCGGGCAAGAGCGCCTGCAGCGCATGCGCAATACCAAAAATGCCGGAGAGCACCTGGGCAAGAACGCTCCGCAACTCTTCTTGCTTGCCATCCTTCGCTAATTCCCACGGCTTTCTTTCGTCGATCAGCGCATCGAGCCGGGAAATCTCCTGCCAGATAGCCGCGAGCGCGCGATCGAACGAGAGGGATTCAATCAATTCCTGTACATCCAGCGAACCCTTGGTTTCAAATTGGATATCCGGACAGTTTTTCTCGACAAGCGCCAGCGTCCTTGATACCAGGTTGCCGATTCCATTAGCAAGCTCGCTGTTATACCGCTCCTTGAGGCGCTCGCGCGAGAAGTCCCCGTCGCTGCCGAATGGAATTTCCCGGAGGAGATAGTAGCGGATTGCATCGAGCGGATATTGTTCCAGCAATTCTTTCGGATCAATTGCATTGCCAAGGCTTTTGGATATTTTCTGTCCGTCTATCGTGAAAAATCCGTGTGCGAATATTTTTTTCGGCAGCGGCAGATCGGCAGACATCAGCATTGCGGGCCAGATGGCGCAATGGAATTTGATAATGTCTTTTCCAATAAGATGCAGATCTGCGGGCCAGAATGCTTTATACTCTCCGTCCGGGTATCCCGCTACGGTCAGGTAATTGATAAGCGCGTCAAACCATACGTATACCGCATGGCTCTCGTCTTCCGGAAACCGAATTCCCCACTCCTGGGATTGGCGGGATATGGAAATATCCTGCATATCATCCTTGATGTACGCGAGCATTTTGTTGCGCGCGGAAACCGGAGCGATGGCGTCGGGATTTTCCTCGTACCACGCAAGCAGCTTTTCGCGGTAGTTCGACAGTTTGAAGAAATAATTCTTCTCTTCGATAATATTCGGTTTGGTTTTATGGATCGAACACATGCCGTCGACCAAGTCTTTTTCCGCAATAAATTCCTCGCACCCTACGCAGTAGTATCCTTTGTAATCGCCCAGGTAGATATCCCCTTTCTGCTGCATCGCAGCAATCATCGCGCGTACCGCATCCGCGTGTTCGCCGGACGTCGTTCGAATAAACGCATCGTAGAAAAGATGGACCGCATCGAACGCGCGCTTCCAATCTTCTGCCATGCGGTCGACGTATTCTTGAACCGGGATACCCGCCGCGGCGGCGGCTTCGACGTTTTTCTGAGAATTTTCATCCACTCCCGTGGAGAGCAATACGCGCTTACCTTTCGACCGCATGTGCCGCGCGATCGTATCCGCCGCAATGGCAGTGTACACGTGGCCGATATGCGGCTTTGCATTCACGTAGTAAATGGGAGTTGTGATGAAGTATTTCTCCATATGGCTCAAGTCTGGCTTTCGGCAGGCGGAATGTCAACTTCCCATCACGCGCAGCGCCGATAACTCGTACAAGTACAGCGGAGCGCACTTCTCTTCCCGATACACTTTCACGGGAACGATGCCCGGAAATGAAAAAGCGTAAGAAAGCACGAGCGTCCTCTGTCCCATGCGTTGGCGAGACAAGAATGATCGTATCGTGTCCATGTGCTTGGGCATCAAAAAGAGAAACACGAGCGTGGCATCGCCGGGCAACGGCTTAGTCAAAAAATTTCCGTACGATATGCGCGCATTTTTTACCCGGAATGTCCGTATGCGTGCAACAGCCCACATAATCGGCGATAATTCATATCCTATCGCCCGCGCGCCCCGCCGGGCAGCTTCGCGGATAATACTTCCATCCCCCGCCCCTAAATCCACTACGGTATCTTTTTCCCCGATCGTAATATCATCGAACGCCTTCTTGAGCACGCGCATGCGCGTGGGCGCCCACGGCGCGCCGATAAGCCCCGCATACGCGGTGGGTACAAGCAGCACGGAAGCAACCAGTGCTGCGATAAGCCACCAATCCATTTACGTGGCCTTTACTTTGAGCTTGCGGGTAACCGCTGCGTTTGCTTTTGGAATGCGAATTGTTAAAACTCCGTTCTTGATTTTCGCCTCCGCGCGATCCGCGTCGATTTCAACCGGAAGGATAATGGAGCGTGAAAACGTTCCCCAGTAGCATTCTTGGTAAAAATAGTCTTCGGGATCAATCGAATACTGCGGACGGCGCTCGCCGCGGATGGTTACCATGTCGTTCGTAATGGAAACGTCGAGATCTTCCGGAGAAACTCCCGCAACCGTGCTTTGTACGATGATACTTTCATCATCTTGAAATACGTCTACCGTCAGCTGGCCTTCCTGTTCTTCCTGGTGGAGAGCGCCTGCATCCTCATCGGAAAAATCATCATCTTCATCTTGTTCCGGCTCGTCCATAACATGGGTCATGTCTTCTTCGCCGTAGGAATCCTCTCCATCGTGATGCACAGTCAACTCTTCTTCCTCGGTGTCGTGCATCGCCGGCCGGCTCATTACTTTTGCGCCGGTTAGTCTTTCAAAAAAACTTCGTGGTTCTTGTGGCATATTGCTTATCGTTTAGTATAGCAAAATACTATCCACTTCACTATACCACTTTTACCCCTCCTGTGCATAACATTTCCCCTACCACGTTTCGATCATCAGCAATCTCTTCTCGGAACTTTTTTCCTGCGGCACATGCGCCCAAATTTCTTCCGTAATAAACGGCACGAACGGGTGCAGCATGATCAGTGAGCGGCGCAGTATCGCAAGCAACGTTTGCTGTCTTGATTGCTTTTCTGCTTCGTTTTCGCCTGCAAGGACTCCCTTGCTTTCTTCAATAACTACATCGGCAAACCGATGCCACACATAGTGGTAGAGTTTTTCCGACGCCAAGTGGAACCGATACGCATCCATATCTCCCGTTACTTCATCCGTTATTTCTTGCAATTCGCGCAGAAGCACCTTGTCTGCTTCGGCTGTAATGCGCGATGCATCCGCCTGCACGCCTTCCGTATTGGAGAGGACAAACCGGGACACGTTCCAGAGCTTGTTCGCGAAATGCTTGTATGCCTTGATTTTATTTTCCGCAAGCGCCATATCGCTCCCCGGAGCATTGCCCACCACCAGTGCCATGCGCAGCGCGTCCGCACCGAACTTTTCGACCAGCTCGATGGGGTTAATCACGTTGCCTTTGCTCTTGCTCATTTTTTTACCCTGCGCATCGTTTACCAGCCCGTGCAAATAGACCGTATGGAACGGCACCTCTTTTTCCAAATACAAACTGAAAATAACCATGCGGGGCACCCACTTGAATATCAGATCGTGTCCTGTTTCCATGACATCCGTCGGATGGAATGTCTTCCAGTCTTCTCCGCGACTGTATCCCAGCGACAGCAGCGGCCATTGCCCCGAAGAAAACCACGTATCAAACGTATCCGTATCTTTCTTTACGTCTCCTTCGCACTTCGGGCATTTTGTATGCGTATCTTCAAGGTCGGGAAATGCGTGTTCGCATGCGGTGCAGATTTTTGCGGGAATAGGAATTCCCCACACGATTTGCCGGGAAATGTTCCAGTCGATCGTGTGCTCCATCCAATACGTGAAAATCTTTTCGTAATTGCCGGGAATGAACGTGATCTTGCCTTCCTTTACTGCTTTGAGCGCTGACGCTGCAAGCGACTCCATTTTCACGAACCACTGGTCCATTACCTGCGGTTCGATCGCCGTATTGCATTTGTAGCAGCACGGCACATTGTGCTGGTACGCCTCGTCGATTTTCACAAGCAACCCTTGCCCTCGGAGCTTCTCTACGATCTTCGGCCTTGCATCCTTTATCTTCATGCCTGCAAACTCTCCTGCAATCGGCAAAAGCTTGCCGCGGAAGTCAATAATTTGCTCGCGGGGCAAATCATGGCGCTTCGCAATTTCAAAATCCGCCGCATCATGCCACGGCGTAATTGTCATCACGCCCGTTCCGAATTCCATATCGATTGCATCATCTTTAATAACGGTTGCCGTTACGGTGCCGTTGATCCAAGGCGCCTCGAACGTGTCTCCGTGCTTATACTCTGCATACCGCTTGTCATCGGGATGCATGACAACATATTTGTCGCCGAATTTTGTTTCCGGACGGGCGGTTGCAATCACAAACGGACCATATTGCAAATAGTACAGGGGTTCTTTTTTCTCTTCGGAAATAGTTTCCACGTCAGAAAGCGTCGTTTGATGCTTCGGACACCAGTTCACGATGCGCTTTCCGCGGAATACGAGGTTATCGTCATACATCTTCTGGAATGTGCGCTGCACTTCCTTTACCACTTCCGGATCGAGCGTGAATTTTTCCCGGGACCAATCGCACGATGCGCCGAGGCGTTTGACCTCTTCTTCCATGTATTTCTTATTTTCAATCGTGAAATCGTATATCTCCTTATATAAGTCCTGCGGGTCCATGGAAAACCGCGACCGCCCCTCTTTCTCCAGTTTTTTCTCATACACGATTTGCGTTTCAAAGCCGGCATGGTCCGCTCCGGGCACCCACAGCGCCTTGAAGCCCCGCATGCGCTTGTAGCGGGTTATGATATCTTCCAGGGTAATAAAGAGCGCATGGCCCGCGTGCAGATGCCCGTTTGCATTGGGCGGAGGCATAATGACGGTAAACGGCTTTTCGTGGCGTTTTGGCAGGTTATCGGGATTGAAAAAACCGGAGGATTCCCATACCTCATACACTCGTTTCTCTGTCTGTTGAGCCTCATACGGCTTGGTAAACTTTTCGTCCATAGAAGATATGTGCATAGTATGCCCCACAACGGGCAAAAATCAATCTGGCAGAATTTTCGTACTGTAGGTAAGCTGACAAACAGATGTCACACACCATTGCCATTGAGAGCGTGGGAGGGATTACGCAAGAGGCCGCTTCGGAAGAATTTACCTGCAACGCCGCACAAAAGGCATGCATGCCGGCGTTCGTCTTCAGCGTCGCAGGGCAAGTAGGCTTCCGAAAAGCGCTGGAACATTTGGTGGAATGCCGCAAAAAAGACTGCGTATCGCTTCGAAAAAAGGTGCGAGAAAGCATGCACGAAAAGATTAAATGGTTGTTTTCCGAACAAGTGCTCCTTGGATGCATGGAATGCCAGGCTTTTCTCTACGGATCGCGAACCCCGCTGAATCTCAATGATAATAAGCACTTTTCTTCCGTCGCACTTCACTTGTCGTCCTGCGGCCATGAAGGATGCGCAAAACTGCGCCGGGCGGTACTGCTTACCGTGCGGGATTCCGTGAGTCCGAGCGCCACGAGCAAAGACCTTTTTTAACGAGCTTCTAGCTGTTCGCTTGTAGCTTTTCGGAGCTGAATTCTTCGATATCCATTCGCGCCGATGCGTCGATCTCGTTCCAGTTTTTTTGCCGCCCCGCTTCATACGCGAATACTCCCGCTTGTCCGATCATTGTCGCATTGTCTCCGCAGAGCGCTTGCGGTGCGATGCGAAGGGAAACCCCCAATGCATCCGCCTCTTCCTGCATCCGCGCGCGCAATCGCTTATTCGCCGCTACGCCGCCTGCAAGCAATACTGTGCGATATTGTTTTTGCTTCGCAGCTTGCACGAGCTTTGCCGCAAGCGAATCTATAACCGCCGCCTCGAAACTTGCGGCGATGCTTGCGCGATCCTGATCGCTGACAGTCTCCCCAATACTCTGCAATTGGTATAATACCGCTGTCTTGAGCCCCGAATAACTGAAATGCAAATCGCCGGAATGCCGCATTGGCCGGGGAAAATCATACGCCTTTGCATCCCCCTGCTCCGCAAGCGCGCTGACGTGGGGGCCTCCCGGATACGGTAATGAGAGCATGCGCGCCACTTTATCGAACACTTCCCCTGCAGCGTCGTCTTTCGTTTGTCCGAGCGTGCTGTACGTGAGATGATCCGTCACTTCGATCAGCATGGTATGCCCGCCGGATACCACGAGTCCGAGCGCGGGCATCGCGGAGTCTAGAGCTTGTACCTGCTGGCTGGCCAGCAGGGCTGTATAGCTGTTCGGATCTTCCCCCGCGAGCAGTGCCGAATAGATATGGCCTTCTATATGATGAACAGGCACGATCGGCTTCCTCCATACAAACGCGAGCGTTTTTGCCGCCTGCACGCCAACCGCCAACGCCGGCATAAGGCCCGGACCGATTGTTACCGCGATGCCATCGATACCGTGCTGATCAATACCCGCCTGTTTCATCGCCGATTGGATCATGGGACCGATCACCGCCAAGTGTTCGCGCGCCGCCACTTCCGGCACTACGCCGCCGGTTGCTTTATGGATATTAGCCTGGGATGCAACCAACTCCGAGAGAACACGCAGCTCTACTCCCTCTTTGCGCACAACCGACACGCCCGTTTCATCGCACGAGGACTCTATTGCGAGGAGAGTTGTTGATTTCATACGAGGATAATGGCATAAAAGACCTCTTTTTCCAAGAAAAGTAGACAATTCGCGAGAAATGTTTGTATAGTATGACCTATGGCTCCATCGTCTAACGGCTAGGACGCTGCCCTTTCAAGGCGGAAACAGGGGTTCGATTCCCCTTGGAGCTGCCACGAAAATCTCGCTGTTTGCAGCGAGATCACGCGGCTTCGCGAGAAGCTTGAAACAATTGAGAACAAAGAATCGCCCATACAGGAATAGGGAAACCTTTCTCCTGTCAGTGCGCCTGGACAATACGCGCTTTGCAGAACGGTTGCTTCTCTGCATGATGAAAGAAGAATGCGTCCTTCAATACAGAACACGCTGCTTGTCCTCGGAGCTGCGGGAGCGCTCGCCGTGCTTGTTGCGGCGTCTGTTACGATTCGGACATACCGCTCTCTGGCAATGGTAAGCAAATCCGAGATGATGCATGCGCGTACGGAGGGAATCACGCTTTTCGATCGGGACGGAAACGAGTTTTTTACCTTCGATGCCCCCGGCAGAAAAACCATCATCCCCTACGAAACTATCCCCGACCACGTTATCCATGCGCTGGTTGCCGCAGAGGATGAACATTTCTTCCATCATTACGGCATTTCTCTTACAGGAATCGTTCGTGCCGCATATTTGGATGTAAAGCATCAAAGCCTGGACTTCGGAGGGTCCACCATTACCCAGCAACTGGTGAAAAACTTGTTGCTAAACCCCAAAAAGAATTTTTTGCGGAAATACCAAGAAGCGGTTTTTGCTATAAAAATCGAGCGCCATTTTACGAAAGAAGAAATTCTGGATGTGTATTTGAATATGGCGTACTTCGGCGAAGGCGCGTACGGCATCGAAGCGGCGGCGCAAACCTATTTCAACAAGGCGGCCGCGGACCTCACTCTTGCGGAGAGCAGCATGCTCATCGGCATTTTGCCCGCGCCAAGCGCCCTATCCCCCATGTCCGGAAACGATGCGCTGGCATGGCAGCGGCAGCGCTACGTATTGGAACGCATGCGCGAGGCGGGATACATTTCCTCGAACCAAGCGCATCTTGCGCGCGATGAAATGCTCTCGTTTGCAGAACGCCGGCCCGCGATGAACACCATGGCTCCGCACTTCGCGCTTCTGGTACAAGAGCAGCTGCTGAAAAAGTTCTCTCCGGAGTACCTGATCAGATCCGGTTTGCGCGTACGCACCACGCTCGATCCCGCATGGCAAAAAGAAGCGGAACGCGCGCTTGCATCCCACATTCCCACTGTAGAGCCGCGCGGAGCGCACAACGGGGCAGTAGTTGCGATAGATCCGCAATCAAATGAAGTGCGAGCGCTGGTCGGCAGTCGCAGCTGGGACTACCCCGGTTTCGGCAAAATCAATATGGCAGCAGCTCCGCGGCAAACGGGCTCCGCATTCAAGCCGATTGTATATGCAGCCGGACTGCAGGAGCGCACAATCACCGCGGCGACCGTGCTGCGGGATCGGCGAATCGACTTCGGAAACGGATACAAGCCGGAAAACTATACCAAGCGCTACCGGGGCAACGTGCTGGCTCGCTACGCGCTTTCTAATTCGCTCAACGTTCCTTCTGTCGATGTCGTAAGTAAAATCGGATCTTCCACAGTAGCCGCATTTGCTGAACGCTTCGGCGTTACCACGCTCTCCAAAGATGCGCCGTATAATTTATCGATCGCACTGGGGTCGGAAGCCATTTCGCTGCTCGAACTCACCAATGCATATGCCGTGTTTGCGGACAACGGACTCCATCGCCCGCCGCAGCTTATTTTGTCTGTCGAAGACAAGCTCGGAAATGCCGTATCATGGAACATTCCCAACAAGCGCCAAATCATCAGCGCCGAAACCGCTTTTATTATCTCTTCCATACTATCTGATAGCCGCGCCCGCAGCGCAACGTTCGGAAGAATGCTTGACCTCCCATTTCCCGCAGCAGCCAAGACGGGAACGACGCAAGAATACCGCGATGCATGGACGGTGGGATACACGCCGACAGTTACTGTGGGAGTATGGATTGGAAATAGCGACAATACTCCGATGGGAGAGCTGCCGGGGGCAACCGGAGCAGTTCCCCTCTGGAAAAACCTCATGACCGCCTATGCGGCAGCATCGCCGCCTCAAGCATTTCCCGTGCCGTCTCGCATTGCGCAAGTGCGCGTATGCCCCGGCCTTGGCCTGAAGGCGACCCGAGAGACGGGTGGCGTCGTTGAATATTTCCTTCCGGGCACGGAGCCGACCCGATATTGCCCTGCTCCAAAGAAGGAAGAGCCGGAAAACGGCGAACAAGAAACGCCGGAAACCCAAGAAACACAAACGGTCGCGCAAAAACCTTCAATAGCCCGCCCCTAACAGAAGAATGGCGCGGGCTTCTTAAGAATAAAGAAGGTGTCCGCGCCATTGGTACATCCGTGTGGTGACAGGGATCATGATGCATGGTCCTTTTTGAGTAGTTGTTCTTCGATAAAGGGGTACATTTTCCGCAACAGCACCTGTGCCTGCTGTGCAAACTCCCGCTCGTTTGCACAACTCCAGTCATGGAATTGTTGGAGCAGTTGCTTGTAGTCCTGAAGATCCGCATCTTGAGGACGAAGCCGCTGAAATCGCCGGAGTATCTCCGGCACTTCGGTTTTTTGCAACACAATACCCTCCTTTCTTGTTGTCTAAAGAACTTGTAGCCCGCCGATCTACACTAGTTGTATCATACAAAAAATCCCCTGCTTGCACAGGGGATTTTTGCAATGAAGCCAGCGTGTGTTACATGCCGCTTCGCTTGTAGTGCTCTCTGCAGTATACCGGCCTTCCTTCGGTAGGCTGGAACGGTACTTGCGTCGGATTTCCGCACGTTGCGCATACTGCGTCGAACATTTGGCGATCGCCGCCCCCGAAACCTCCTGAACGCTGCCCCTTCATTTCTCGGAAGCAGTCATTGCAGTATACGGGACGGTCACCTGATGGCTGAAAAGGAACTTGCGTCTCCTTTCCGCATTTGGAACAGGTTGCGTCAAACATTGGACGATCTGAGTTAAAATTCATGATATTTCACCTACCTTTCGTTATTGAGTTCGAGGCCATAACGCTTTATCTCTTGACGCTCGATCTCTTCAATAACGAATGCTTCGTACGTCGCGTTTGAATCGTCTGTTCCCTCGTGCGCTCACTATCGCACATATCGCTTTATTATGCAACTTTTTCCGAACTACTCCCCGTTCGCCGCCTTTACTTCCGGAAACTTGTCGGGCGACTGGTAATGCGAAACGAAATTCGCTTCCCGGATCGTCTTACCCGCACGGGTCACGATCTGGGCAACCGCCGCCGTAAGAGAGCCGTCCGGACGCTTTTCTGTCGTAAACGGTCCGTTGATTTTCACCGTCCGGCCATCGCTTGTGCCCCATACTTCGAACCGTACGCGAGATCCGATCACGGATGTTTTCAGTATGACGGGAGTTTTCATGTCATTTTTGAATCGGAAATCCGGAGCGGGCTGGTACACGGTGGCGTCATATCCCGGAGCCCCATAGTATGCTACCGGATACGAATGGTTTTTCCGATACGTAATCTGCAGTCCCGCCTGCATTGCCGCGCGGAAAGCAGTAGTGGAAATTTGGCAAATACCTCCGCCGAATTCCGGCGTCGTTACGTTATCTTTAATTACCAATTCGGGCAGATAGCCGTTTTTTCCATCTACTTCCCCAAGGTACGAATTAAACGAGAATTCTTCTCCGGGCATTATAATGGCGCCATGAAACTTTTCCGTTCCCACGACAATATTGTGCACCCTGTTTCTCGGACTTCCCGCAAAACTTGTTTCTCCTGTGGCAAGGAGGTCCGGAAACTTCAGTTTTGCAAAATCAGATGCGGAGAATACAGACGGGCGATACACTTTCATGGAAACCGGCACGAACGATGTTCCCTTTGCCAACGCGCTGCGAAGCGCGAGAGATGTTTTTATTCCGTCTACAATACTTCCCTTCCGGCCGCCTTTTACCAGAACGATTGTCTCTCCATTTCGCACGAACCTGCTTGGCTCGCCCGTATCATTTACGACGGGAGATATATGGATATTAAGGTATGAATAGATAGCATCCGGCCGCAATTGCAGCAGCAGCGCTCCATCGCTGCCTCGTTTTGTGCGATACAGTTTCTGGACTTGAGCGGGAGTAAGCTTCCACGTTCGTTTCCCATGCGTAAATTGTATCGATGTTTTCTTGAGGGCTTGTGCGCGCGCTTCATCGATACGAACTTCCTGCAAGAGAACGGAAGATGCCTCTGCGGGATGCGCAAAAAGCGCTGCGAATACCAGTGCAGCTCCCGCTACGGTCCATTTATTGCGAACAATCAACATCGTATGCATTAGGATCATTGTACGTTTTTGTGGTCAGAAAGCCAGTAAATGCTGTTATCGGCGATGACAATACCTCCCAGATCGTGCGCTCCTCCTCTTCCCTCACCTCGGGAGAAGGAAGCGGCGTCGGGCGAATATTCTCCCCCGGCTCCTTGTACGCAACAATGGTGATGTCCATCTTTTTTCGTCCGAATTCGAGCGCTTCACTGGTAGAAGGAAACCAAATATCCATATAGTAGCCGGAATATCGGCTATTCATTCTGTCTTCTACGATATAGTTTTCCCCGTTAATCGATACGACCGTGCCAAGGGGAAGAAAGTTCGTCGCAACCACTCCCGGCCGTACCGTCGTTCCCGCCGCCGTAATGCACGGTGTTGCATCGGTCTGGTAGGGCGACGGCGCATATGCGCTCGATGTCACCGTGAGCACCGTCCCCTCTTTGGGGCGAATGCGCAGCGGCGTGCGAATCCCGATATATGACCAGAGCTTCTTCCACCACGTATCTTGTACAGGAGCACCGGGAACCTCCACTGCCACGCGGGCTGCGGTTATCGCCTGATCATTGAGATAGTGCTCAACTTGCTGAGCAGATACGCCCTGTGCAATACAGACGCTGAGCATAGATACAAGAATGACAACGGCCGTCTTCTTCATACCCTTCATGGTACACTTGAATAATGGCGGGAGAAATAGCACATGTCGTATACGCAGCGCGAATCTTATCATATGTAGGAGATCGCATATCCCATCCTTCCTACTGGGTCGGTACCGTATTCCCGAATATCTACCGCATCGGATCAATGCAACGGTTCCCCACGCACCCGAAGGGGGTCGGATTGTCCACGATTGTGGGAAGCAACGACTTTATTACCGGAATGCGCGTGCACAGCTGGATCGATAACACACGCGACATCACCATTAAAGAACATCGCATATTCGAAAAGCTTCCTTGGCACCCTCTGCTCCCTATTGCATTCGAGCTTCTTGAAGATGAATTACTCTACCCTTCCTTCGAAGACTGGAATTTGGTTTTGCGGGTTCTCTCCTCCGTACATCCGGAAGAGAAGTTGATCGTAAATCATGTATCCGAAATCCAAGCATGGCACCATCTCCTCCAAGAATACTTTCGATCATCTCCCTCCGATCATTCCCGAATGCAGCTCCTCAATGCGCTCGGAGTTTCTAAAACCATATCCGATGAAGTAAATGCCATGGTTGCAGCGCTCCGCAAGCACGCGCTTACAAAAAAACTGTTCCATTCATACATCGAATCGCTGGAGCACACGCTGCTGTAAAAAAAGAAAAAGCGAATCCCCCGCGGTGCGGGGGATTTTTGTTATCGCTTCTTTCTGCGAGAGGTGGCTTTCTTTCTCTTAGCTGGCTTTCGCTTTGCTGTCTTACGAGTAGACTTTTTTGCTGTCTTCTTCGTTGTCCTCTTCGCTGTTCGGCGCTTTGCCGTCTTGCGCTTTGCTTTTTTCTTAGCTGGCATAGATACCACCTCCTCTCCCAAGTGACATGTAGTATCCGAAATGAAATGCATTCACAAAAATATTTTTTTTGCGATGAACTGTTTCCCCTCCATTAAACACTTCATTCATATCGTTGTTGGAATTATTGTATCACACTTTTTCTTTTATATGCAGTGCAACTCCAATCACACTTACAATATACGATGCAAATCCAACAGTTGCAATTGCAAATGCTGCAACAACAAATGGAATAGGAATAAAAAATAATCCGACTGCCGTTGCTCCGATAACGAAATCAATTTGATCAAATGGAATCCATGATGAACCGGAAGAAATGTTTCTTCGTCGTTTGAAAAAACTTTTCACGCTGTCGCCGACAATCGCTCCGACTCCTGTTGCGCATCCGAATGCTGTGGCGAAGAAAAACGAATTGAACGGTTCGGTAGAAACAACAAACGACTCGAGCGCCCCCACGCATGCCCCAACACCTGCGGCGCACACGAGGCCACGCATTGTTTTTGTTTCTCCAAGCAGCCGAGTTCCCCCCATATACATTCCAAAATCTATCGGTTTATTAAGCCATGGAATAAGGTTGTAGCGGCTGGCAAATACCGGCGCCATATTGGCCGCCATTGCAGGAGCGTATACGACTGCCACATCCAAAATCAGTTGCAATAATTCCATAGAATGCTCACGGTAAGTATATGCAATTTACGCAGCCGCTTCCACAATCGTTTTATGCGCGCGACACTCATGACGTTGCGCGGGATCTGTTGGGAAAAGTTCTTGTACGCAATGTTGCAGGAACTATGTTGTGCGGAAGAATTTGTGAAGTGGAAAGCTACCAAGGAGAAGATGACAAAGCATGTCACGCATCAAAAGGAAGAACTGCGCGCACGGAAATCATGTACGGCCCCGCAGGCTTTGCATACGTGTATATGGTTTACGGAATGTATCATTGCTTGAATGTTATAACAGAAGTGGAAAACTTTCCTGCAGCCGTACTTATTCGCGCAGTAATTCCCCTGCAAGAGATGCAGCAAAAAACAGATGGTCCGGGAAAACTCTGCCGCGCATTTTCTATTGACCGCACGCACAACAATACCAATCTAACAGAGAGTGCGGAATTATATATCATCGACGACGGCACGCGCATTGCGAAGCAGAACATCCTCACATCTGCCCGCATCGGCGTTGCGTATGCGGGAGAAGACGCGCTGCTTGAATGGAGATACTTCTATTCGAAATGAATCATCGAATTTTTTTGGGCAACCTTCTTTCTCAATACGGGGTGATGCAAAAGTTCCGGATCTTTTTGCAAAATGCCTGCAGCCTCTTTCCTCGCGCGCGCAATCATCGGGTAATCTAACAGCGATGCAACCCGCAAATCCCCGAACCCCGTCTGCGCCACTCCATACAACTCCCCCGGCCCGCGGAATTGCAGATCCGCTTCCGCTATTTTGAATCCGTCGCTTGTGGCCGCAAACAGCGCGAGCCGCTCATAATCTCTCCCCTCTTGTTCCGTAGGCACGACATAGCAAGTAGATGCATGGGTTCCGCGGCCAATCCTTCCGCGAAACTGGTGCAACTGCGCCAGGCCGAAGCGCTCTGCGCCCTCAATCATCATAATTGTCGCGTTCGGCACATCGACGCCGACTTCTACGACCGACGTTGCGACCAGCAGCTGCAATGCCCCTGCGGCAAAGTTATTCATGACCGCTTCCTTTTCCTCGCTTTTCATTTGTCCGTGAAGCAGCCCTACCGCGATGCCGGGAAACAGCTTTTGAATTTGAGCGTATGCTTTTTTTGCAGATGTTACTGCCCGCGTTTCGGATTCTTCAATGACGGGCGTCACCACATATGCTTGGCGTCCCGCATGCAGCTCGGTGAGCATATGGATAATTGCATCATCCTTCTTTCCGTTCGTAATGAGGTGCGTTGCAATGGGCGTCCTGCCCGGCGGCAACTCGTCAAGAATCGACACTTCCAAATCTCCATATACGGTCAGATTGAGCGTCCTCGGAATTGGCGTCGCAGTCATGGAAAGCAGGTGCGGCACATACCCCTCCTCCAACGACAGCAGCTTTTTGCGCTGGGCAACGCCAAACCGATGCTGTTCATCAATAATCGCAAGTGCAACGCCCGACGCCTGCACGGATTCTTGCAGTAGCGCATGAGTTCCGACAATACATACTGCGCCATCCTCTCGCAGCATCTGATACACACCCCGCTTCTCTTTTACCTTCATCGCCCCCACCAAAAGCCGCACTCGCTCTTTTCCCAATATTTTCGTAAACATCGCCGCCTGTTGGCGCGCGAGGATTTCCGTCGGAGCAAGATAAAGTGTCTTTTTCCCTACTGAAAGCACTCGCATTACCGAGAGAAGCGCAACAGCGCTTTTCCCGGACCCCACATCTCCTTGCAGCAGACGATTCATCGGATGCGGCGCATCCATGTCAGCGTATATTTCGTCGAGTACGCGCGCTTGCGCCCCGGTCAGCCCAAACGGCAAAGAGCGCTGCTGCTGCTCCTCTTCACGGGTATTGCGAGGAATTTGATATGCATCGGCCTGCAACAAATGTCGCTTGCGTACAAGCGCCGCAAGCTGGAGGAAAAACAGCTCATCAAACTGCAACCGCTCCTGCGCTTTTTGCAGCTGTTTTTTCGATGAAGGAAAATGCGCGGCAGAAATCGCCTCTTGGATCCCCATAAATCCGTTCCGCTGGATAATATCAGCGGGAATATATTCGGGAATCAGCAACATAGCCGGCAAAAGCCGTTTTATTTGATACCGGATAAACCTTGAAGAAATTCCGCTTGTTTCCCGATAGATCGGCGTAATGGCGGCAGTATGGATCCGCTGGGCATCCTGCGATGAGGCGAACTCCAGTGACGGCGAGCGCATGGAAAATAGATGCTCGGGGAACCGCGCTTTTTCTACCGTCCCTGCAAGATACACGTGCGTCCCCACCGGCAATTTTTCTTTGAGAAACCGCAAATTAAACCATACTGCATGCAACACTCCGGTCCCATCGTCGATATTGCAATAAATCCGGGTTAATCGCCTCTTGCCATAAAATCCCGATTTTTCCTGTATTGAAACCACCCTTCCTTGTATCGCCATCTGCCCCCCTATTTCCAACTCCGCAATTGGCGTAATTTCCGAAAAATCTTCGTGTTTTCTGGGAAAATGGAATAGCAGGTCCCGAACATAGCGAATACCCAAGCGCTCAAATGCTTTGGCGCGGGCAGGTCCTACGCCATTGAGTTCGGTAATCGGCGAAGAAAGCGTAATGGGCATATCACTACCTATGCTACAAGAACGCCTCGGAGAAAGGAAAAGAGACCTGCAGTGAGGTCTCATGAGTTATTTGGCTACATGGCGCCACCGTCATAGCAAAGACAGTGGAAACCAATGGAATATTGGCGAAATAACGAGAAAAGAACACTATAAAGAGCTACCTTGCATCCACTATACAATCTATTGAGGTGCAGTCAAGGATGATGTTACTTCCCGATTGAGCGGCCACAAAGCATCTTCTCCCAAGATGACCGTTTGATACAGTTGGAGATCTCCCCACCGAAATCCGGCTTCACAGGTTTCCAAATACAGCATCCACATGCGATAGAATTGTTCATCAAACATGTTCACAACTGTTTCCCTATTTTTCTCCACCCCCCGTGCCCAGAGATGCAATGTTTTTGCGTAGTGTTGCCATAAATTCTCGATATCAACAATATGCAATTGCTCTCGATGAGCAAGCTGAACAATATCTTGTAACAATGGGATGTATCCGCCCGGAAAAATATACTTCTGAATCCAAGGATCTTTTCCATCTTTCCGCTCATTGGTTTTTCCTATCGAATGGAGCAACGATATGCCATCGGACCGCAACAGCCGCTTCCAAAGAGCGAAGAACGCCGGGTATTGCCTCCTGCCTACATGTTCGAACATCCCGATGCTGATTATGCGATCATATTTCGTGTTCTTTGTGTACCGCTCTATATTTCTCCAATCATCGACGATTACATGCACTTTCTCCTCAAGCCCGAGCTGTTTTGCGCGATCTATGATGTATGCCGCTTGCTCCTTGGCCGGGGTAACGCCGGTGACATCCGCCCCGTAATACTGCGCAGCATGGAAGAGCGCCGCTCCCCATCCGCATCCGATATCAAGAAGCGTCATTCCCTTCTGCAGCCGGATCTTCTTGCATACAAGATCATTCTTTTGAAATTGCGCCCGATCGAGGGTGTCGTCATCACGGAGAAAATATGCGCACGTGTACGTCCTTGTCTCTCCGAGCCATAGCGCATAGAAATCGTTCCCAAGATCGTAATGATGCCGGGCATTCTTCACGGCACCGGATACCGAAATTGGCATATACCGTACTATCTTTCCGATACGGAGTATCCAGTCAGGGATAATCGACACGCTCTGCATAAATCCCTGAAAGAACGCCATCTTGTCCCCTTCGATGGTCGCCTCCCCTCTCATGTACGCCTCTCCAAAAGCCAACGAAGGAGAAAACGGAGTACGTATAAGCAAAGAAGCTGGCAACGTAACCGTAGCGACCGTCTCTCCTTGGCCCAAGAGTACTTCTTCTTTCCCCACGACCAAACGAACACCGGGTCCTACCCATTTTTTTTGCAGTCTATTAAGAATATATCTTCGAATCATCATACGGTATTACAAAGTGCACTCGGAGGGACTCGAACCCCCGACCCTTTGGTCCGAAGCCAAATGCTCTAATCCACTGAGCTACGAGTGCGTTTTATGATTTTCCGCTATTTTTCTCGTATTGTCCAGTCTTTTCCAATATGGACGCGATAATAATACCCGTTGCCATTGCCACGTTATGGGAGTTCCCCACTCCAAGGATGGGTATCTCAATAACAGCGTCTGCGAGCCCCAATAAGTTCTCGCTTATACCAAGCCGCTCATGTCCCACAATAAGGATTGTCGGCAATTGAAATACGGCTTTTGTATATGGAATGCTTTGCTTGGTTTGTTCCAACGCAAGGACCTGGTATCCTTCCCGCTTTTTCTGCAAGATAACATCCGTGGGATCTTCGCGATATTCCCAAGGTTGATGCGGAAGCGCATATACTGCTGTTTTGCGAATTCTGTTTTCATGGCGGGAAATCACATTCTCGGGCCGGGCGTCCCCTTCTCTGCGAGGGTAGCCGGTGTAGCCGGCGAGTACCAACAGTTCAATCCGCGCTAATTCGCACAATCGGAATAACAACCCCACGTTATCAAGGCTTCGGATATTGTCCGCCACGACCACCACGGGCACGCGGCTTAGCAGGGCCAATTTCTCTGGAGTAGGCCGTTCGGAAACCAGTTCTTGCGTTGTTTTCTTTTCTATCACGGGGCGACTAGAGGGGATCGAACCCTCGTCGCCGGGACCACAACCCGGAGCTTTGCCATTAAGCTATAGCCGCCATATACCGAAAAGGGTGCTCGCAATATAGCATATTTTGTGCTAAAAACAAGCGTAGAATAGGCACTCGTAGCTCAGTCGGATAGAGCAAAGGGTTTCTAACCCTTAGGTCGTAGGTTCGAATCCTACCGAGTGCACTACAAATCGATTGCTACTTTTTCCCTGCAAGCGGAAGTTTTATCTCGAATTCCAAGCCCGATGACTCGCTCCTCTGCCGCCAGGTAAGCTTTCCGCCAAACTCGCTGATAATGAGCCGAGAAAGCGTGAGCCCTACGCCAATCCCGTCAGGATCGTATTGGCCGGCATGCTTGCCTCGAACAAACGGGTCGAAAATCGCGTGTACATCCTCCGGCTTGATGCCGATCCCCCGATCCTGAACGACAATGCGGACGGATTTGCTTCCCCGCATTATTGCAACATTCACGAGTCCCGGCGTAAGCGTATACAGCACGCCGTTCTCCAAAAGATGTACAAGCGCGATAATAAACAGCCCTCGGTCAACCGTAACCGGCGCGTTCACGCAATGCGCCTTTTGGATAATTTCAACGTTTCGCGCAGACGCGAGCGGCTTCACTTTTTGTATCGCTTCCTCTGCCAATGCGCACGCATCATACACGCGCAACTCTTGCGAGACTCTTCCGCCCTGCGCGCGCAACATCAAGAAAACGTCGCGCACGTTTTCCATGATTGTTTGTGCCTTTGTATTCATACGTTTAAGCTTTAAACGAACTTCTGGCGGAAAGTGTTTTGATTCCTTCACAAGATATGCGATATCTTCTTCGAGTGAAGCGAGCGGATGCTCGAGCTGGGAAGCAACGCGAGAAAGCCTCCTGTGCTCCCTTCTATCGTCTCCCCGCGCCCGGCCTTCTGCGTACAGGATAAGCAGCAACGCAACGGTAAGCAGTATTCCCGCTCCAACCGGAATCAATGAGACGAACGACCCGATGAAAAGCGATCGCACGAAAAAGAAAATATCAATTGCAAGCAACACGGACGCGCCCCCATACAAGAAGGAATAGAGAATGGTATGTGGCGACGAAGTCTTCATAGATCGTACGTGCAAGATTTCCTTGTATGGTAACACAAAATGCGCTCTTCGGTTATACGAAATCCGGAAGCGCTTGCGCCAATTGTTCTCGATATTGCAGCGCTTCCGCGATATGCTTTGCCCCTATAGCATCCGATGATTCCAAATCCGCAATCGTGCGCGAAACTTTTAATAAGCGATGAATCCCTCTTGATGAGAGTCGAAATGTGTCCTGCGCTTTGACGAGCAGCCGGCGCGCAGAATCGTCCATAGCTGCGTATTCCAGCAATTCTTTGGGCTTTAGTTCCGAATTCAATTTTCCTTGCCGATCCCACTGGCGCTTTCGGGCAGCTAGTACAAGGCGAGCATAGTCTTTCGATGATGCGCCGGATGTCTCACTGGAGAGCAACTCCTCTGCAGGGACGTCATTTACCAGAACATGCAAATCGAACCGATCAATCATGGGGCCGGATATCCTGCGCTGATATCGCACAATATCTGCGGCAGAACAGGTGCATGTTTTCCTCGCACTTCCCACAAATCCGCACGGGCACGGATTCATTGCTCCGACAATCATTGCCCGAGCCGGAAACCGCACCGAATGCGCAGCGCGAGATATCGTAACCATGCCGTCCTCGATAGGAGCGCGAAGCTGTTCCAAAACAGATCGCGGAAATTCAGGAAGCTCATCCAAAAACAATACGCCATGATGCGCAAGCGTTACTTCTCCCGGCTTCGGGACTGTACCTCCCCCGACTAACGCCACGCTCGAAGCTCCGTGGTGAGGACTTCGAAATGGCCTCTCCCGCATGAGTCCCGTCTCCGCAGCCAATAACCCTGCAATGGAATAAATAGACGTCACCACAAATGCTTCTTCGCGAGTTAGTTGAGGCAAAATTCCATTCATTGCGCGTGCGAGCAGCGTCTTTCCGGTCCCGGGAGGACCCACCAAAAGACCGTTGTGCGCTCCTGCCGCGCAGACCACAAGCGCCCGCTTTGCATGTTCCTGGCCTCGGATCTCGTTCATATTAATATCGGGCATCCGGTACCCTTCCCATGCATCGTCTGCAAGATCCGGTTGTAAAAACCCATCCTCCCCTCCGGATGAAAGCAAGTCGATAAGCTCACGCATGGAATGCAACGGATAAATCTGCACCTTATCTGCGAGCGGAGCAGCTTCCCGGATGTTGCCGGCCGGAATATACAGGCGCTTCATGTTGTTTCGGATTGCGGATAATGCGATCGGCAATATGCCATGCACCGGGCGAATAGAGCCGTCGAGTGCAAGCTCTCCCACAAACCACGAAGAATCCAGTATCGCCGAATCAACGGTGACTTGCCCGCTTGCTGAGAGAAATCCGATCGTAATAGGAAGATCATATAGCGATCCTTCTTTTTTCAGGCTTGCGGGAGCCAAAGACACGATTGTTTTCCTTCTGGGCGGCGTGTACCCGGAATTCGTAAGAGCTGCGGTCATTCTCTCTCGAGATTCCTGGATTGCCTTATCGGTTAATCCGACCAACGTAAAGCTTGGCAATCCTTGCAGAACATCAACTTCAACATCAACGGGCAACGCATCAATTCCGTATACCGCTGCGGATCGTATGTGTGCGGGCATCGTCTTTAGTATACAACCATATTGCCCACAATACCCCGGCTGCAATCCCGATATCCGCGATATTCAGCCGTAACGCATATATCCCGATAGGATCGCGCACAAAACCGAGGATCATGCGATCCAGTGCATTGCTTAGTCCCCCTGCGGCAACCAGCGCAAGCGGCGATGCAAGATCTTTTTTCGCATACCATATCGCGCCGAGTATAATACTCCCCGCAAGAAGAGCCCAATACGAGTAGGAGGAATTCTCATGCCGGTATACATCCCCCGCTCGGCCGCTTAATACAAAACTGCTTGCCTGGGATAATACAAGCGCACAAAAAAAGACCGTTGCTGCGCCCTTATGACGCAATAACGGTCGTTGCTGCCGGATTTGCCCGGAGTCTTTCTTCCGGAATAACGGTTCCATCTTCGGTAACCCCGTACGTTCCCTGCTGTATTCTCTCAAGCGCCGCATTTATTTCTTCCAAGCGTTCTGAAGCGGCAGAATTACTCGCGCTTCTCGCCTGAAAATCCGCAACCTCCGTTGCGTTCTCCTCCTCGCTCCTGCCATAGTCCGGAAACCCATCCGTTTCTTTTACCTCTCCCGCAAGGCCTCTCTTCTCTTCGAGAAGCCGCTGCTTCATTTCTTCAATAAACTCTTGTGTATGCATAGATATATCAAAAATTAGTGAAGGCCGATTAGTCCGGCACAAATACATAATTTGACCTCTAATCGGCCCCCGAGCTCATGCCCGCAGCCGTTTCAGGCAGATACCTGCCCTAAACAGCATTTTGCCAAGCAAGAGCTATGTGCATCGTTTCTACGTCCTGCTCCATAGAAATCCTCCTCACCATAATTGCGGTTCCGATTACATACATTTGCCATAGGCAACCTGTATTTTTTGTAACCATCTCCGCTGAAAATGAACAAACGTACAAACCTTTTTCTTCAAGTGTTTATTTTTATTATTTTTGGCTGAAGCAGATCAGCTCTTCCTTACAGTGAAGGGGTACTTCCAATAAGGAAGCACGGGCAAAAAACATACCTATCCTTTCTATCCACGCTTCCTTACCTTCGTTGCTTTGTATATTTTCAATGTGCGATTCGCTGTCCTCCGTTTGTGTGGTCCTGAGTGCGAGTCGCGGGCGTATCTCATCAGAACCTTGTTTGTATATGCTGTTTGTTTCGCTTGTTTGTGTTGTTTTTTCTCAGGAAATCCTGAGCGATATACCCATTATAGCAGTTTTCAGGGGTCGGGTCAAAGGAAAAACATCATTTTTTGAACATATCTTTTGTTCATATGTTTTTCTCTCCATTTCAGCACTTCTCCCTGTTGCGCAGTCTGTTTCGCATGCACTTTTCCTTCGTGCGTCTGCAAATATATCCCCTGTTCTCCACAGACAGTCACGGCACTCCTTCGCTCATCCTCACCCTGCAACCTATCCATGATCATTTGCTCTCACAAAGCAGCATGCTTGCCGATCGCCCTTTTTCTTTTTGTCGAGCACTGTCCGCTTGAAGACGCGTCTCGCCTACCCCCCTTCTACAATTCTATCTATCCACACCTCGATCCCATTTTCATCGCCGGCATATTCAATAGCCTTTATACCCTCTTCTATCCCCATCGCATGAAGAAGCTCTCCTTGTATATTCCCTCTCCATGCACGCTTGGCCACTTGCAAGAACGACACGAGCTCATCCCCAATCTTCTCTTCATCAGCGAACACTACAGCATTTCCTTGTCCGCACAAAAATACCTGCTCATCATACCCCCTGCTTGGAAAACAGTTATTCTTTCCTTCGTTGAGAGAAAAACTGGTTTCCACCTTTCCCGGAATATACTCGTATCCGATCGTATTATCGGGAAGCGCAAACGCTCTTCTTTGCGGGTGGCGTACGGATTGTTCTGCGGCAATCCAGGTATTCATCCGCTCTGCAATGGCAGAATCCTCGGAAAACATCCCCACGGCACTCTCTTCCCCCCGCTTTGCAATTGTTACCGGTCCGATCGCGAGAAGATCCGACAGTATAGCGGGGCTCGTCTTTTGGAACCCAAGATCTTTTGCGAGCGCTGTCTCCAGTATTGCTTGGAAATTGTTAGGGATTATAGAGAGAATGTCGCTTTGTAAAGAAACGAATGACGTTTCTTGGGAGTTATATGAACCCTCTGTCCGACCTCTCGTACCCGGCAGAAAATTCCCCTGTTGCAATGAGATCACTCCATGAATACCTCCCTGATTCTTTTGCGCATACATCGCGACAGATTGCCCGTTGCTATCAGAGGAAATCAGCTGAAATGCCGCTTGCGGATGAAGCGGCAATCGTTGCAATGCTACTTTTTGAAACACCTTTCCCAGCGCCCGTATTGGCCGCACGCCTTGAGCATTCACTCCTTGGCCAGAACTCTTGTACGCAATCACGATGAGCCCCAAACGGCGAGAAACCCATCCGTCTTCATCCAGCCGGGAACGCACTGTCGTTTGCGCAGATAATCGCGGAATTACAATCACCGTTTCTCCTCGGTCATCTTGTTGATATACGATACTGCGGACGTTCGTGATGCTCTCTTCGGGGACGGGTATGGTTTTGCGTACTGCTTCTCGCATGCGAGAACCCGTGAACGCAAGTGCCGCATCTTCATATCCGATCCGACGTGCTTCTTTGCCCGTTTCAGGAAGCAGCGCAAATAGGAACCATAGCGAACTTGTAACAAGCAATACAAGAACCGCGGCACCGCATACACATGCCGCACCGATACCCAATGAATACCTCCAGGGGTTTTTCATACTGCCCACTATATCATGCAATTATTCCAAGAAAAGCACTGCCTGGATATCCGTTCCGATGCTTGTATTATGCGAGGAAACAATGACGGGTACTGCTTTTCCAGCGGAGGCGGCAGGCAATACGGAGAGCAGTGCCGGATCCTGTATATTCCCGAGCATAAAGGATCTGTTCTCCATCACTGCGGCTGCCTTCTGTATCAGCTCGCTCCACTGCTCCCCTTCGAACATCCCGGGCCTTTCCTTCAACACGGTATCGATAAGAGACGACATTCCTTCTCGGGAAGATGCAACAAGGATAAAGTTATCCCCTACGAGATAATCAAGTGCTTGCGTTTGGCCATTGAGATTTACGTATCGCAGCGGAACGCCCTTATATTCCCCATCCTGGAATACAACTTGGATTCCTAGGCTTTTCCCCACAATCAACGGAATGAGAGCCGGTAAAGCCTGCTCAATCACTGGATCTCCTGTATGAATTTGCTTCTTCAGCGATTCCGGAAGAGCAATCATAATGCCGATATCCCGGACTCCATCTGCTCCTTGGCGTCCAAACACGGCATACGGATCGGTAAGCTGCATTAAAAATTGCCGAACGCTGGGCTGGGCTATTGCAACGCCATCCAGCTTTGCGCCCTCCTCCTGCCACTTCATCAGCTCGTCTGCGAATCGAAGTCCGACATAGCTAAACGTCACATCCTCCGGAATAAGCGACATAAGCTCCCCGGTCTGCGGAAGGAATCCTTGCGTCGGCGGCTCTCCGGGGTTATGCGCAGCAGCCCACATGGTTCCGTCTTCCGAGGTAGACGTTACTCGAAATACCAAGCCGCCGAGTCGAGACATGCCAATCGTACTGGACGCGATTGCATTAAATTCCTGGGAGACAAATACGGGGCTTAATGCATATTGCACCAAGTAATCCGCCGCTTCCTCTGTAGGCACAAGCGGGCTTTCCTGTGTTATTGCACTTACCGCAAGTGCGTCGGCATATTGCTTGGTATCAAGCGCATGCATAATGTACCATCCTTTGTAATCAAGAACTTGTTTGTCGCTTTGTGTAGAAACAAACTGAGTTGTTCCTTCGGTTTTCTTCAGTAACAAGAATGGTCGAATATTATCCGGCATCAGTACATAGTATGCGTGCGTAATATCCGGAATTGAGAGGAGCGGCAGCGGGTTGCCAATTTCATTATCTACGCGCTCACTCCACCATGCTTGAATCGCCTGCCTACTCTCGCTGGTTCCGACCGAGTAATCAACCACCGCTACCGCATCTCGCGGAATAACTTCATATACCGCTGCGACTGTTTCTTGAGGAAGGATATACGAAGCATTGTTCGTCCACCATGTATACGCATATGCCGCCGCGCCCAATAACACAAAGAAGAGTGCGATATATGCGATGCCGATGATAGTGTTTATCCGCTTCTTTTCCGGGCGTATGATCGATTTTTCTTCCTGCATCTTTTTCTTCGAGGGCTTTTGCTTTACAGATTCGCTTTGCTCTCTCCCCAACTCTTCCGGTGTATCGAGCGCAACAGACTTCGATGGCGTATCTGCCATGTCATTTTTCATGGTACGAATAACAAGCTCCTCCGGCATGCTATGTAGTATACCAAGCTCTATCGTTTGTGTGGAGGAGTCGGACCTCTAAATGGCGTGTCTTTGGGAGGTAAAAATGTATTCGGCTTTTTTCCATCTTTATTCGATCGCAGTGCGGCCTTGTGGGAAAGGCTAATTCTGCCCGTAGAATCTATTTCCAGAACAATGACCGGTAAAATATCGCCGACCTTTACCACGTCGTTGATATTATTCACCCGCTCTTCCCGGAATTGAGAAATGTGCACCAACCCGTCTACATTCGGAAGCAGCTCAACAAACGCCCCGAAATCCATAATCTTCACAACTCGCGCATCAAATCGCTCTCCCACTTTTATTTCCCGCGTCATGTTGTGCACCCATTCTTTGGCCTTTTCCATTGCGATCGGATCGTTGGATGTAATAGATACCAATCCATCATCTTCAATAGAGATATCAACGCCCGTCTCTTCGATAATCGCATTGATATGCTTCCCCTTCGGGCCGATTAAATCCCCAATCTTCTCGACCGGAACCCTCATGGTATGAATGCGAGGAGCATACGGAGACAATTGTGCCCGAGGCGCAGGAAGCACCGCTTGCATCTTTTCCAGAATAGAAAGCCGTGCAGCGCGCGCTTGGTCGAGCGCCTTCGCAAGTATCTCCCGCGTCAGCCCGGTAACCTTGATATCCAT
>CAYUBL010000005.1:52204-52604 GCA_964443125.1 uncultured Candidatus Saccharibacteria bacterium
TGTAATTCCGTCTTTCGTGCCTGCAACTTTAAAATCCATATCCCCTTTCTCGTCTTCCATGCCGGCGATATCCGTCAATACGCGGAATGTCCCTTGTCCGTCAGACATCAACCCCATCGCGATACCCGCAACAGCTTTCTTAATGGGCACGCCCGCATCCATAAGCGCAAGCGAAGAGCCGCATACGGACGCCATCGAAGAAGATCCGTGGCTTTCCAATACTTCAGAAACCAATATCATCGTATATGGCCATTCTTCCTTATCGGGCAGTACCGCCAATAGCGCACGTTCCGCAAGAGCTCCATGGCCGATTTCTCGTCTTCCCGGACCGCGGCTCGGACGAATCTCCCCTACTGAATATGCGGGGAAATTATAGTAATGAATGTATCGCTTCTTTTCA
>CAYUBL010000006.1:0-25693 GCA_964443125.1 uncultured Candidatus Saccharibacteria bacterium
AGTGTACGTTCTTACGAAAGAAGAAGGCGGACGCCACACCCCATTCTTCAAGGGATACAAGCCGCAGTTCTACGTTCGAACAACGGACGTAACCGGAGAGGTATTCTTGGCTGAAGGAACAGAGATGGTTATGCCTGGCGATACGGTAAGCATTACCGTACAGCTCGGCGCGAAAGTGGCGATGGAAGACGGAATGCGCTTTGCAATCCGAGAAGGAGGCCGCACGGTTGGCGCCGGAGTTGTAACCAAGATTCTTGAGTAATGGCTGATACTCCACAACCAACGGAGACCCCGGCTGCTCCTCGGATTCGGATTAAGCTGAAGGCGTACGATCACAAGCTTATCGATCAGTCCGCGAAGCAGATTATGGAAGCGGTAGAACGGGACGGCGCGAAAGTCGCCGGCCCGACTCCTCTGCCAACGAGCAAGAAGCGATATACGGTCAATCGGTCGACGTTCGTGCATAAGAATGCACGGGACCAGTATGAGATCCGCGTTCACAAGCGCCTGATCGACATCATGGAATCGACTCCCCGTACTATTGATACGCTCATGAGCCTGAATCTGCCTGCCGGAGTAGACGTGTCGATGAAGACGGTGTAGCTAGCTTATAGCTGTTAGCTTTTAGAAGGCAAAAGGCCCCGCGTTTAAGCGGGGCCTTTTGCTATAGCTGTCTGTTATCTTTTTTCCAACTCCGTAATTCTGTTTTCGTGATTGTATACCTGAAACTCAAGGTTTTTTATCTCACGCATCTCTTGTGTCAGCATGCTTGTAGCTTCTGTGTTAAGGTCAACACTTTTTTTCAATTCTTGTACGGTGTCTACTAGCTTTTCGAGAATTACTTCATGTTTATCAAGCCGTCCGTCAATCATATTAAGCCTCCCATCATTTTTCTGGGAGTGCCCGTTGATTTTCTGAAATTGCTCTTTGTTTTCTTGTCGAGCTTCTTCTATCTGAAACGCAAGATTGCCGCCCCATAGCTCAAGGTCCTCCTGTGTGGCTGCCGCATTATTATCGATATCTTTTTTCTTCATTATATGCAGTATATAGCAAAGATGGATGCTGCGGAAGCGTAATCCCCAAAAAGGCACTTTACTTTTTTTTCGGCTTGTTCTATCTTAAGAAATACCCGTGCACGATGCTCGGGGCGTAAGGTATCGTAAGCTTTTATCTGTAAGCTTTTTTATTTTAGGTCACATGCGAGTTTGTCACTATGAAAGCGCTGTTGGGTCGAAAAGTTGGTATGTCTCAAGTGTTTTCTCCGAATGGAGACGTTATTCCGGTTACCCTGATTTCCGCAATTCCTAATTTTGTTACGATTCGCCGAACGGTAGAAAAAGACGGGTACGCTGCTGTGCAGCTTGCACTCCCCAAGAAAGCAGGAGCGCAAATAGCAGAGAAGCGAACCCCGAGCGCAGACCGAGAAGTGATCGCAGTGCGCCGCGAATTCAAAGGAGAATTGCCGGAGGGCGTAACGAGCGTAGGCGTTGATCAATTTGCGGTCGGCGATGTAATTGAAGTCGTGGGTACATCGAAGGGAAAGGGGAATGCCGGCGTGGTAAAGCGGCATCATTTTAAAGGAGGTCCTGCGAGCCACGGACATCGGCACGTGCTGCGCCGCCCCGGTTCTATCGGAGCTCGATTTCCTCAGCATGTATTCAAGGGAGTTCGCATGGCAGGAAGAATGGGAAGCGAAAAGGTTACGGTAAAGAACCTGGAAATCGTCGCGGTAGATACGGAGCATAATTTGGTTGCAGTCAAAGGAGCTGTTCCCGGAAAGCGCGGGAGCGTCGTTGGTATTTTTAGCGCAGCATAGAAGGAAATATGGCAAACGCAAACACAACAAAACTTCCTGTTCGAACTCTTGAGAAGGGCCTCACGAAAGAGGCTGTTGCTGCGCCTGCATTCTTTTCCGATGCGAACCCTGAGATGATTGCTCGGACCATCCATACGACCCATGCGCGCATGCGCATTCGCCGCGCACATACGAAAGAACGCGCGGAAGTTCGCGGCGGAGGACGCAAGCCATGGAAGCAGAAAGGTACGGGACGATCCCGCCACGGTTCGAGCCGATCCCCGATTTGGGTCGGAGGCGGAACGACGTTCGGTCCTCGCAGCCGCAAGGTACGAATTTCCAAGGTTCAGTTGAAGGTGCGTCGGCGGGCACTTGCAGGCGCGCTCTCGATGCACGCACAAAACGGCAGCATGTCTATCGTAAAGTTCTCCGATACGCTTCCTGCAAAGACAAAAGACATTGCCGCAGGGTTCAAAGATGTTACTTCCGTATTGGTTGTCATGGACGCCTCTCATGCGGCGGCTGCAAAGGCGCTCAGGAATATTCCGGCTGTGACCGTTCGCAGCGCGGCAACGGTTCTTCCGAAAGAAATTCTGGAATCCCGCGAAGTGTGGATTGATGAAGCTGCGCTTGATACATTATCTCGCCGGTGCGCTGTCTCCTAACTGTTTCCTATGTCTATCCTTAGCCTCTCAAAACGAATACTTGGTAAATCGGAAAAACCTTCTTTGAAGAAGTCGGCGAAAGCCGCGTCCGGAAAAAAGAAGGTTTCTGCTGCTGCGAAAACTGCGCAAAAGAAGAAACGAACCATCGATGCGGGCGCGCTTACGACCGGCATCATCGGACTTGAGCCGCTTATTTCCGAAAAAGGCACGATGCAGCAATTTCAGAATACCGCGGTATTTCGCGTATTGCCCCATGTGACGAAAGGGCAGATTGCGCATGCCATTGAATCCCGGTATGGAGTATCGGTGCGAAGCGTGCGGACATCTCTTGTACATCCGAAAATCCGCCGGCGAGGCACGAGCGTAGGGAAGACGAACCGCTGGAAGAAGGCGTATGTAACGGTCGATAATATCCAAGCCCTTATCGGAAACGTGTAATCCTATGGCTATCAAATACTACAAATCAAACCGCGGAGCTCGAAAGAAGATGTCCATCGTTGATCGAAGCAGCTTGTACAAGGGCGAGCCGCTCAAGACGGCGCTTGTATCCAAAACTGCAACGAACGGACGGGGCGCGGAAGGGAAGATTACTACGCGGCATCGAGGAGGCGGAGTAAAGCGACGGCTGCGTAAAATATCGTTCGGACAAGAGAAGGTGGGAGTGACCGGAAAAGTGGAGCATATCGAATTCGATCCGAACCGCTCCGCGTACCTTGCTCGCATTTTGTATGCAGACGGAGAGCGCGCATATGTGCTCGCATGGCATGGAGCAAAAGAAGGCGATACGATCATTACGCAAGAAAAAGCGCCGGAAAAAGAAGGGAATCGCATGCAACTGAAGCATATTACTCCCGGCGTGTTTGTCTTTAACGTGGAAGCGCAGCCCGGCCGCGGCGGCATATTTTTCCGATCTGCCGGCTCGTATGCCACGCTGATGGACGTACAGGGACAGTATGCCCAACTGAAAATGCCGTCAGGGGAGGTCCGCTTGATTTCTCGGGATTCTTATGCCACAATAGGGACGGTCAGCAATCCGGATTGGCGTCTTGTACGCATCGGATCGGCCGGAAGGAAACGCCGTCTCGGGCTTCGTCCGAATGTTCGCGGAAAGGTCATGAACCCTGTTGATCATCCGCATGGTGGAGGTGAAGGTGCCCAATCAATCGGGTTGAAGTATCCGAAAACTCCGCAAGGAAGGCATGCGCTTGGCGTAAAAACGCGCAAGAGCGGACGATATTCCGATGCCCTTATCCTGGAGCGAAGAGGGCGCAAGCGTAAGAAATAATCTTTTCTATGTCTCGATCACTGAAAAAAGGACAATTTATCGACCAGCACTTGCTTGATAAGATCAAGAGCCTTTCGCCTGGAGACAGGACGGTTATTAAAACCTGGTCGCGCCGCTCGACTATTTTCCCTGAAATGGTAGGGTTCCGCTTTGGCATACACAATGGAAAAGAACACATCCCGGTATTGATTACAGAGGATATGGTTGGGCACAAGCTGGGAGAATTCGCTCCTACCCGCAAGTTCGTGCGGCATGGAGGAAAGCTGCAGAAAGATGTGGAGGCTGCTGCTACCGCAAAGCCGGCTGCTTCGAATCCTGGAAAATAACCTATGCAAGTTTCAGCTACACAAAAACATGCTCGAATGTCTCCTCGGAAATTGCGTCCGTATGCGCGGCTGATTTCCGGCATGCCGACTTCCGAAGCGCTGGTGCAGCTGGAATACGCGGTAGGCAAGGCGCCCGAGATTATCCATGCGGTGCTCAAAAGCGCGATTGCGAATGCGACCAATAACTTCCAGTTGGAACAATCCGGATTGAAGGTGTCGCGCGTGGTGGTGAATCAAGGGCTTGTCATGAAGCGCTTCATGCCGGTTGCAAAGGGAATGGCTCATCCTATTTTAAAGAGAACGGCTCATGTGACGGTGACGGTAGAAGGCGATGTCGCCCAGCAAAAAGGGAAGAAAAAGGCCGCTGCAAAACCTGCCAAGATAGAAACGGTTACGGCGGATACGTTCGTGGCGCTTGAGGAAAAAGAAGCAAAGAGAAAAGAGAAAGAGCTGAAAGACCAGCAAAGTGGCCGGGCAAAGCAAACCGTGAAGGAGCATGCAGAGGAAGCTGCTCCCGATAAGCAAAATACGGTTGCGTTCCAAAAGGTCAAAATGAACCAGCAGGGCGGCGATGCCAAGAAGACGCATCGAAGAAAGAGTATCGGATAACTATTTATTACCTATGGGCAGAAAAACAAATCCAAATATTTTGCGAATCGGGAACATTCTCCATAACTGGGATGCCAAGTGGTTTTCCGATAGTCCGAAAGATTTTCGGGAGAAGCTGATTGAAGATATTAAGATCCGGAATTATTTGCGCAAAAGCTTGCGGCAAGCTTCCATTTCCCGTGTCGAGATTGTCCGCCAAGCCCGGGAGACCGTGCTGACAATCCATACGTCTCGTCCTGCGGTCGTGATCGGCCGAGGCGGAAGCGGCATCGAGAAGATCCAGAAGGATCTCGCAAAGATGTTCGGCAAGAACGTGCGGTTCAAGATTAATGTACAAGAAATCCGCAATCCGGACACGGATGCTGCCGCTGTTGCGACGCAAGTGGTTGATCAGATTGAACGGCGCATGCCGTATCGGCGCGTGCTCAAGCAGGCCGTAAGCCGTTCAATGCAGGCAGGCGCGCGCGGAGTTCGCGTTTCGATTGTCGGACGATTAAACGGCGCGGATATTGCCCGCCGCGAATGGCTTTCCGACGGCAACGTCCCGCTCCATACATTTCGCGCAGATGTTTCGTATGCAACGCGCACCGCGTACACTACATTCGGTACGATCGGAGTGAAGGTATGGATCAATCGCGGGGAATACGAGCTGGAAGCGGAAGAAGCGCCCGGAGAGACGATCCGAGCGCCGAAAGAAGCGCCAAGCGCTCCTCGCCGGAGAAAATCATTGGCTGAAAAAGTTACCAAGAAGAAATAACCTATGGCATTTATTCCTCGCAAAGTAAAGCATCGCAAGCACCAGAAGGGTTCCGTTCGAGGAGCTTCCAAGGGTGCGCTGACTATTGACTTCGGCCAGTATGGGCTTAAGGCAATGGAGAGCCGTTGGGTTTCGGCCCGACAAATAGAAGCTGCAAGACGAGCGGTTACCCGCCATGCGAAGCGAAGCGGAAAAGTATGGATCCGTATTTTTCCCGATAAGCCGGTTACTGCCAAAGGACAAGAGCTTCCAATGGGAAAAGGAAAAGGTTCGGTTGATCATTTCGTAGCCGTGGTTCATCGCGGAAGAATTCTTTTTGAAGTAGACGGAATGGACGAAGTGACCGCTCGCGAAGGGTTGAAATTGGCGGCGCAAAAGCTTCCGCTGAAGACGAAGTTTGTTTCCAAAATAGGATAACGCTATGAACATGCAAGAACTCAAACAACTTTCAAAAGAGGAGCTTCTGCGCGAGCGCACCGCAGCGTATGAAAAATTCCATTTCATGCGCGAAGAAGTGATGTCCGGAAAAGACAAAAATCATGCGCAGCTTGGCGCCCTGAAGAAGGATATTGCCCGCATTAACACTTGTATTTCTGAGCTTTCTCGCTCATAATATATTTTTATGAAAAAATCCCAACAACAGCCTGTACACACCCCCCGCATGCGAGAGCTTGCAGGCGTTGTTGTGCGCAAGTCAGGCACAAAGACGGTGGCCGTTGAAGTGGTTCGCGTGATCCCTCATCCGTTGTACGAAAAGCGCGTCAAGCGAACGAAGCGCTATTTGGCTCATGATGGAAGCGATAGTATTCAGGTAGGAGATCGCGTGACGATTCGAGAGTCTCGGCCGCTTTCTGCACGTAAGCGATGGGTTGTTGTTCCTGTTAATGAAAAGCCATAGCTATGATCCAGGAAGAAGCAAAATTGACTGTTGCGGATAATTCGGGCGGCAAAATGCTGAAAGTGATTCGCATTTTGGGTTCTACGCATCGCCGATATGCATATATCGGGGATATTGTGGTTGCGTCCGTGAAGTTTGCGGAACCTCGCGCAACGGTTAAGAAAGGTGATGTGGTTCGTGCTGTGATTGTTCGAGTCCGCAAAGAACATAAGCGTCCTGATGGAACTGCAATCCGATTTGATGACAATGCGGCTGTTATCGTTGGAAAAGAATCCAAAGACCCTGTGGGAACTCGCGTATTCGGACCGATTGCGCGAGAACTTCGCACGAAAGGGTTTCAGAAAATCGTATCCTTAGCCCCTGAAGTGTGGTAATTCCTATGGCAACGCTTCCAAAAATCAAACGAGGAGATATGGTTCGGGTGCTTCGCGGCAAGGATGCCGGCGAGCAGGCGAAGGTGCTTGCCGTTTTGCCGAAAGAAGGCAGAGTTGTGGTGGAAGGACTCAATATGGCAAAGAAGCACGTTCGAGCGCGCAGCACCAGTCAGAAAGGCCAGCGCGTGAGCATTGCCGCTCCGATTCCGGTTGCGAATGTCCAACTGATCTGTTCCCAGTGCAAGAAGGGAACGCGCGTCGGTATTACTCGGGAGAATGGCGTACGCCAGCGAGTATGCAAGAAGTGTAATTCGGTTATTGAATAATTGTTTCCTATGCCAGTCATTAGTCCTATTACTACCAAGCTTTCCGAAACCCTCGGGATACAAAATATCCATGCGGTTCCTCGCGTCACAAAAGTGCTTGTGAGCGTAGGGGTTGGAAAGAACCGCGATAATACACAGCACATCGAGGCGGTCCAGCGCGATCTTGCCGCCATTACCGGGCAAAAGCCGAAATCCAATACGGCAAAACAGTCTGTTGCGGGATTTAACGTTCGCGAAGGAAATTTGGTTGCGTATACGGTTACGCTTCGCGGCAAGCGCATGGAAGATTTTATTACGCGTTTCGTGCATGTGGCCCTTCCTCGCGTGCGCGACTTTCGAGGCCTTTCTCTTTCCGTGCTCGATGGCCAGGGGAATGCAACGATCGGGCTTACCGAGCAGCTGGCATTTCCGGAAATCCAGGCTGATAAAACAGATGTAATCTTCGGGGTTCGCATTACATTCGTTACGACCGCAACGAACAACGAAGAAGCGGAAAAGATGTTCCGTGCGCTCGGATTCCCGTTCCGCGAACAGGGAGTTGCAGAAGATGAATAAATAGGTTATTCTCATTACTTACTATGGCAAAAACGTCCGCAATCGCAAAAAGCAAACGACCTCCCAAGTTCTCCACTCGGGCGCATTCCCGCTGCAAGCTGTGCGGACGGCCTCGGGGGTATATGAGAGATTTCGGACTGTGCAGAATCTGCTTCCGCGAGCATGCGGAACAGGGTAATATTCCGGGAATTCGAAAGTCTTCTTGGTAATGGTTCTATGGATACGATTGCAAACATTCTCACGATTTTATTGAACGGCCAGGGCGCTCAGAAAAAGCGCGTTGCCGTTCCGTTTTCGCAATTCAACAAGCGATTTTTGGAATTCATGAAAGAGAAGAACTATATCGGCGATATTCGGCTGCAAGAATCTCCTCGTGCGAAATTGATCGTTTCTCTTGCGTATGATGAGTCGGGAACGCCTGCAATGCTGGGTGCCCGGCGCATCAGCAAACCCGGAAAGCGAGTATATGCGTCTTCCCGCGATCTTCCGTACACGCAGCAGGACACCGGTATGATTGTTGTTTCCACGCCGGAAGGATTGATGGACGAAAAGCATGCGCGCGGAAAGGGAATCGGCGGAGAACTTATTTGCGCTATTTGGTAATTGGTATCCTATGTCTCGAGTCGGAAAACAACCTATTGAAATCCCAAGCGGCGTTACTGTTGCCGTTGCGGACGGAGAAGTGACTGTACAAGGCCCGAAAGGTTCTGTGACTGTTCCCGTGCATCCCGATATTGCCGTGGAAGTGACCGATACTCAAATTGTCTGCAGTGTCGGGCATAAGACGAAAAAGTCATCTGCACTTTGGGGTACCATGCGGGCGCTGTTGGCCAATGCGGTAACGGGCGTCCACGAAGGGGTTACCAAGCAGCTTGAATTACAAGGAGTCGGGTATCGGGCTACCGTACAAGGCAAGGATCTCCAGCTGCAGGTCGGCTTTTCTCATCCCGTCGTATTTTCCGCGCCGGAAGGCATTACCTTTTCTGTTGAGAAGGAAATCATCACGGTCAGCGGTTTTGACGCATACACCGTCGGGCAAGTTGCGGCGAATATCCGCAAGATTCGTCCTCCAGAGCCGTACAAGGGAAAAGGGATCCGGTACGTGGGCGAGCATGTCCGCCGCAAGGTTGGCAAAGTAGTGGGAGCTGCCTCATAATATATTTTCGTATGAACGCAAACATTCGACAAAAACGCCACCGAAGGATCCGATCCCGCTTGCAGGGTACCGCTTCGCGTCCTCGCGCATGCGTGTTTCGAAGTGCGCGCGGAATGGAAGTTCAGGTTATCGATGATGTGAAAGGGGTAACGCTCGTGTCCGCTCGCATGCTTGCAGACTCTTCCGCAAACAAGATGCATGTTGCCGAGCAGGTCGGCAAAGAGATTGCGCAGAAGGCAAAGGAAAAGGGAATTACTACGGTTGTGTTCGACCGGGGAGGATATATCTATCATGGTCGAGTCAAAGCGCTTGCCGATGCGATGCGGGACGGCGGACTCATATTTTAATGAACGAACGATAAGGTTATGGCATACGGAACATCACAAATGGAAGACAATCAATTCGCCCACGAAGTGCTTGAGATTTCGCGCGTTGTTCGCGTGGTGAAAGGCGGACGACGATTCCGTTTCCGGGCAAGCGTGGTGGTGGGAGACCGCTCCGGCAAGATTGGATTCGGTATCAGCAAAAGCCGAGACGTCCAACAGGCAATCGCCAAAGCCCAGGCGCAGGCAATGAAGCACGTAGTGTCCATCCCGCTGACCGAGGGGACTATCAATCATGAAGTTTCCGCAAAGTACAAGGGAGCAAAAGTGCTCTTGAAGCCGGCTCGTCCGGGCACGGGAGTTATTGCCGGAGGTATTCTTCGGACTGTTGCAGATTTGGCGGGAATTAAAGATTTGGTATCCAAGCGGTTTGGATCTCCGAACAGGATCAGTAATGCTCGTGCGGCGATTGCGGCATTAAAACAGCTTTCATAAATCTCCTATGAACACACTTCCATTACCATCAATCGTACGGAGAAAAAAGCGTCTCGGCCGCGGCCATGGAAAAGGCGGCGGGAAGTCCGGCCGCGGGCAAAAAGGGCAAAAATCCCGTGCAGGATACAGCTCGAAAGCCGGTTTTGAAGGAGGGCAGACTCCGATCTACATGCGGCTTCCGAAAAATCGGGGAAGCAAGCAGATTAATCCTTCTCAGATAGTCAAACCCGTCGTGATTACGCTGCAAGTTCTTCGTGCATTCGATGCAGGCAGTATTGTGGGGCCGGGGCAGCTGAACAAGCGCGGGTATCTTACGAACAAACGAGATCGCATCAAGCTCGTCGGCACCGGCGCGCTAGACGGAAAGTATACTGTTCGAGTGCATGCCGCAACTCCCGGGGCGAAAAAAGCCGTTGAAGACGCAGGCGGTACCGTTGAAATCATCGCATAGGTTCCTGTACGATAAGGAACATGATCGGACTTCAAAAATTCGGCGCGATTCTCCGGGTACCCGAGCTTCGCAAGAAGCTTTTTATGGTTCTCTGGCTGGTCTTCGTGTTCCGGATTGCCGCGATTATCCCCGTTCCGGGAATTGAGCGGGAAAGCCTTTCCGAGCTATTTGCGGGCAATCAGCTGTTCGGATTGCTGGATATTTTCTCCGGAGGAGGACTTTCCCAGTTATCGCTTGTGATGCTCGGCCTGGGGCCGTATATTACCGCATCCATCGTGATCCAGCTTTCCACGATGATATTCCCTCGCTTGGAAGAAATGCAGAAAGAAGAAGGGGAGGCGGGGAGAAGAAAGATTGCGCAGTGGACGCGATTGCTTGCAGTTCCGTTCGCCGCAATCCAGGGGTTTGGCTTTTTGAATATTTTATCTCGCGGTGCAGCTGGAGGACCTGCGATTGTGTTTACGCCATGGGAGATGATTTTGACGCTCATCGCGATTATCGGCGGTACAATGTTCCTCATGTGGATCGGCGAGCTAATTACCAAGCAGGGCTTCGGGAACGGAATTTCCTTGATTATTTTCGTTGGTATTATCGGAAGGCTTCCGACGGTGATTGCCCAGGTGTTTGCCGCGTGGACTCCCGACCAGCTGGTAACGTATGCCGCCTTTCTCGCTGTTTCCGCAGTGGTTATTGCAAGCGTGGTGGTGGTCACGGAGGGCCAGCGGTCTATTCCTGTCAGTTATGCCAAGCAGGTGCGCGGCAACAGGATGCTCGGCGGGACATCTACGCATTTGCCGCTTCGGGTAAACCAGGCGGGCGTGATGCCGATTATCTTTGCGCTTTCCGTCATGCTGTTTCCGGGAGTCGTGGCGAACTTTTTCATCGCATCTGAGACGGCATTTGTTGCAAATGCGGCGCAGTTTATCGTTGAGCTGTTCCAGAATCAGCTGTTTTACGGAATCGTATATTTCTTGCTGGTTGTACTGTTTACCTATTTCTATACGTCAGTCACGTTTGATCCTGGGCAGATTTCTGAAAACATTCAAAAGCAAGGCGGATTCATTCCGGGCATTCGGCCCGGGCGCCAAACGCGGATGTATCTCGAATATGTTGTCCGGCGCATTACGCTTGCGGGGGCGCTGTTTTTGGGAATTATCGCCGTCTTGCCGCTCATCGTTCAGGCGTTTATGGGGATTAGTACGCTGACCATTGGCGGTACTGCGCTTCTGATCGTCGTATCGGTCGTATTGGAGACGATGAAGCAGATCGAATCTCAGCTTACCATGCGGGAATACGAAGGGTTCCTATGAAACTCCCCAAGGTGATTTACATCATGGGCATGCCCGGATCCGGCAAGGGCACCCAGGCATCGATGCTTTCCAATAAAATCGGATATCATCAATTCAGTACGGGCGATGCGTTTCGCAGCATTGCCCAAGAAGATTCTGATTTGGGGCGCCAAGTGAAAGATACGATCGATAACGGCTATCTTGCTCCTCCCGAAATGGCGGCACAAGTGGTTATCCAAACAATCGGACAATTTGTCGCCAATTCCAAGGGCATTATTTTTGACGGCACTCCGCGCACGCAGGAGGAAGCTGCCATGGTCGATCGCTTTTTTACGGAACAAGGCTACGGCCGCCCGCTGGTGTTTTACCTTGAAGTGGACAAAGACGAAATGCCAAAGCGAAACCAGCTCCGGAAGTATTGCTTGCATGTTCCGAAGGGGTTTCCCGTAACCGATGCAGAATCGAAGCGGCGATGTGAAGAGATGGGCGGCACGATCGGCACGCGGCCGGATGATGATCCGGAAAAATACGCGACGCGATATAACCAATTCATGGAACGAACCTATCCTGTGATTGAGGCATACATGAAAGAAGGCATTGTTCATACCATAAACGGCATGGAAACTCCGGAGGCGGTGCATCAAAAGATTCTCGACATTATTTCGTCCTATGAGCTTGATCAAAACACCTCGCGAGATTGAATCGCTCCGTCGAGCGGGCAAGCTGCTCGGGGAAATTCTGGATACGCTCGTGCAGAGGGTATCTGTCGGGGTTACCGGCAATGAGCTTGATGCGCTTGCCCGTCGCATGATGGAAGACGCGAGCGCGAAACCTGCATTTTTGGGATACGGCAATCCGCCATATCCGGCTGTAATTTGCGTATCCCGAAATGATCAAGTTGTGCATGGAATTCCGTCGGATATCCCGTTTGCCGAGGGGGATGTTGTAAGTATTGATGCGGGACTCTCGCTGGAGGGCATGATTGTCGATAGTGCGCGCACGGTCGGAATCGGAACGCTTATCTCTGAGCATGCGCGGCTGATGGATGTGACCAGGCGCGCGCTTGCATTGGGCATTGCACAGGCGGCTGCCGGGAATACGACGGGAGATATCGGGCACGCAGTACAGCAATATGTAGAAGGCGAAGGATTTCAGGTTGTCCGCGCACTTGTCGGCCATGGAGTCGGCCATGCGCTGCATGAAGAGCCTCAAGTGCCGAACTTCGGAAAGGCCGGCAGCGGAACTCTTTTGCAAGAAGGCATGGTGATCGCTATTGAACCGATGGTAACGATGGCAGACTATCGCGTCGAAACATCGGAGGATGGCTGGAGTATCGTAACAAGGACGGGGGAATATGCGGCGCATGAAGAGCATACGATTGCGATTACGAAGGACGGCCCTGTTATTCTTACGGCGGGCTCATGAACATATCTCCTCCTGGCTCCTCCTCGCCACGGGGGAGGGTGCTTGCGCTAGACATCGGTGATCGATACATCGGCATTGCCGCAACGGATCATACCGATCCGATTGCGTACCGGTACGGCACCATCGACCGAACGATACAGGATGCGATTGTGGAGATTACCCGCATTGTCCGACAGGAGAATATCGCGCGCATCTTGTTTGGCGTACCGTATCATATGGAAGACGGGAGCGAAACGGATCAGACGCGAAAAACTCGCACGCTGATCGAAGAGATACGGCGCGCGCTCGGGGAGGGAATTGCATACGAAGAGCGAGATGAAACGCTCACATCCCGGGAGGCAAGACGCTCGTTGGTGAATACGGGGGAATCGGCCGATCACGAGCATGCCGAGGCTGCCCGCATATTGTTGGAAGAATATCTGCGAACCGCGGATGTATGAAGTATCTATCGAATATTCGGCAGGCGGTTGATGAAAAACTGGATGCGCTGCTGCCCGGCGAAGCTGTGCAGCCTCGCCGCTTGCATCAAGCGATGCGGTACAGCGTATTTTCCGGAGGAAAGCGCTTGCGCCCCGCGCTATGCATTGCATCGTGCGAGGCGCTGTCCGGCAGTATCGATGATGCTTTGACGTCCGCATGCGCGATTGAAATTCTGCATACGTATACGCTCATTCACGACGACCTGCCCGCTATGGATGATGATGATATGCGTCGCGGAAAGCCGTCGCTTCATAAGGCGTTCGACGAAGCAACTGCCATCCTGGCAGGGGACGCGCTGCTGACGCTTGCGTTCGCCGCGCTCTCCTTGCAAGAACATCCGAATATTGCACGGTGCCTCGCGTATCACGCCGGAAGCTTGGGCATTATCGGCGGCCAGCAGGACGATTTGATGGCAAAGGATTCGAATCCAACGCCGCAGGAGATTGCATCTATCCATGCGCGAAAAACGGCTGCGTTGTTTTCCGCATCGTGCGCGATCGGCGCAATGTGCGCACGCGGATCCGAAGAAGATGTTGAAAATCTTGGAAAATTCGGGCAGTCTTTGGGAATGGCATTCCAACTGTTCGATGATGTAGCGGATAGCGATCCCGTTACGATGGGCGTGTTGGGAATGCGCGAAGCGCTGCGCCAGGCGCACGCGTATGAACGCGAGGCGTATGAGGTACTTGATAGAGTTTCAGGAGATACGAAACTGCTGCGAGGTCTTGCCGAGCAGGTTATTTCATCGTTTTCCGTATGAGCGAATACATCCCAACGCATGTTGCAATTATTCCCGACGGCAATCGCAGGTGGGCGAAGGATCGCGGCGTATCGCCGATCGACGGCCACAAGGCGGGCGCGGAGGTTATGCGCACCGTTATGCCCCACGCGGCAGATCGGGGCGTTTCGCATGTTTCCGTATGGGGCATGTCGCTTGATAATTTTACCAAGCGGAGCATCGCGGAGGTGACAGGCTTGCTTGCGCTGTTTCGGTCGGAGTTCCTCGATTTGGCGGTGAGCGAGGATATTCATAGCAGGAATGCACGCGTGAATATTATTGGCAGATGGAGAGAAAACTTTCCCGCTCCGGTTAAGCGATCGATGCAGAAAGCCATTGATGCGACAGAGAGCTATGTCAAGCACAACCTGAATTTCTTTCTCGCATACGACGGCATTGATGAAATGACGCAAGCCATTCAGGATATTATTTCGGAAGGTATTGAAAAAGTGACGCCGGAAGTGATCAAGCAGCATTTGTTCACCAAATCTCTGCCGCCGGTGGATCTGATTATCCGTACAGGCGGAGAGCCGCATTTGTCAGCGGGCTTCATGATGTTCGATGTTGCGGATTCGCAGCTGTGGTTTACGGAAAAGCTCTGGCCGGAATTTACAAAAAGCGACTTCGACGAAGCGCTTGAAGAGTACGCCCGGCGCGAACGCAGACGAGGGGCGTAAATCCGTTACGCGCCGCGGCTTTGGACGAATAGCGTTCCGCCGAATGTGAGAAGCGAGATGATAAGCCCTGCGGCGATGACTCCCGCAAAAATGGCGAAGAACGCTTTCTTTTTATCAAGGCCGAATACGAATGCTGCCAGAGACCCTGTCCATGCTCCGGTTACCGGCAATGGAACCGCGACGAAAAGCGCGAGCGCGAATGCGCCGTAGAGCTCAACCTTTTTTTTCAGCTTATGCCGCGTCCGTTCAAAGAGCCAGGTAAAAAACCTATCCATGTACGTTGAGTGCGCTCGCAGGTAATTTGAAACTTTTTCAAACAAGGCAAGAATAATATATGACGGAATCATGTTTCCGATGATCGACCAGGTAAGCGAAGAGATCAGTGGAAGCTTGTAGAGTGTTACGCCCAGAGGAATCGCCGCGCGCAATTCTCCGACGGGAAGCATGGCAATAAGCATGGTGGCGATTTCCGGCGGGAGGGAGCGGAACTGCTCGGCGACAGGGGTAATAAGAGACATGGGGAAAGTTTACTATATTCTTCCTTGGCGTTACAGCCTCCCTTCTCCCCAATTGGAGAGAGATGAATATTAGGAATGCGGCAGCGTCTGTTCCCGCAAGAATGCTGCCGCTTCTTCGGGCGCGACGGTATTGATATCGATACCCGTTCCGAGCTCGAATCCGCCTGCGATATTCAGGCGCGGCAGAATTGCCACGTGCCAGCGGAAATGCCCGAATGCACTCAAATCGCATACGAATCCTGTTTCATCGCAGGGAGCAGAGTGGATGTAGTAGTTATACGACGGGTCGTTAAGGCCGGTATACAAGCGCCCCAGTACTTGCTGCATGGCTTCCGCCAATGCGGCGCGCTCTTCGTGGCCGATATCTTCAAAGAACGGATTGCTGGTGCGCGGCATGATCCACGTTTCGAACGGAACGCGCGATGCGTATGGGCAGAAAGCGGTAAAATAATCATTTTCAAATACGATGCGGGTTTTTTGTTCTCGCTCAAAATCGAGAATAATAGTAAACGCCTTTTCCTTGTGGTTCTTTGCATACCGTTGGGCTCCGTGGAGCAGGTCGGCAATGTCGCTTGGCAGTACGGGGATGGCAAAGATTTGGTTATGCGGATGTTCGAGCGATCCGCCCGCTTCTTTTCCGTGGTTTTTGATGATTTGGATGTAGTTGATCGATGGCAGGCTTTTGAGCTGCCGGTATCGCAGTACGAGGGCCTCCAGCTCCAGCTCCATGACATGCCGATCAGCAAGCGCATCGGTATGGTTGTGGTATTTTGTCGCAAGCAGCTCGTGATATCCTACGGCATTGGTTGCGCGATACGGACCTTCGGACCATGTGCGAAACTCATTGTCGGGGAAGAATGCCGGATACTTATTTTGAAAGATGTGCACTTGCCAATGCGATGGATCATCGGGCAGGCGCAGGATGTCCGGGTCTTGCGGGTATTTCGTCAGATTGCAGAACGGACAGTCATCTTTGTAGCGCATGTTCTTTGACGATGATCCGTCGCGCAATGATTGCTGCTCATGCTGCTGGATGCGTTTTGCCCGTTCCGTTGCGATGACTACCCACTTGAGCGTAATCGGATCCTGCCGAAGCTCGCGCTTATGGTTTGTTTGTGTTGCCATGGGACCGGTAGATGCCTCGTATCATATTGCGGCGCACCTGGACGACCTCTTTCAATACTTCCACGTAGGCGCTTGCAGATACTTTGCTGTTCGGATCATTGATCCATACGATCGGCTGTTCGGAAATCTTGTACCCCTTCATGCGGGCAACTGCGAGCGCTTCCACGTCGAATCCCCAGCGGTCTATCGTAAGGTAAGGGAATACATCCTCGCTTGCTCGTTTTGTAAACATTTTAAATCCCGCTTGCGTATCTTTGATTCCCGGCACGGCCCATGCTTGGATCCAGATATTTCCTAAATCGCCGAGCAGCTCTTTCCATTTTGCTTGGTGTACGGAAATAGTTGCGCCTTCCACATCCCGCGATCCGATGACGACGTCGTACCCTTCTTTGAGTTTTGGAAAGAATTTCTCGACGTGGTCGATGCTGGTGGAGTTATCCGCATCCATGAATACGCGCACCTCGCCGTGCACATGCGTCATGCCGTACCGTACGGCGTACCCTTTCCCCCTGTTTCCTTCGTATTGCAGCAGGGAGACTCGCTTTTCCTGCATCGCGAATTCCCGGACAATATCCGCGGTTTTGTCTTTTGAGCCATCGTTTACCACGGCGATTTCCCATGCGTACAGTTGTTTTTGCAGGTATGCGATGGTCGCTCGCAGGGTATGCGGCAGGCGAGATTCTTCGTTATATGCCGGAATTACGACGGAGAGATATGGTGAGGGATTGTCCATAGCGAAAGTATACCATACACTTACGTCAATGGATAAAACTCCTTTGATCGTCGGCAACTGGAAGATGGAGCTCTCGCACAAGGCTTCTTTGGAAGTGTTCGCTTCGCTGCAAAAAATCATGAGTGAATCATCCCATGCGGCCGACGTGGTCGTGTGTCCGTCGTTCCCGTCGCTTGATGCGATTGCGCGCGCCGCAAAGGAAACGGATATCGCTGTGGGTGCGCAAAATATTCATCATGAGGAGAAGGGAGCATATACGGGATCTGTTTCCATTAACCAGGTTCGCGAATTTATCTCTTGGTGCATTTTAGGGCACTCGGAAGCTCGAAATGCGTATGGCGATTCCGATGTTCGGATCATGCAAAAAGCAAAAATGCTGCTCGCTCACGGAATCCGGCCTATCGTATGTATCGGAGAAACAAAGGATCAGTATGATAGCGGGGAAACTATTTCCGTTATTTCCGCGCAGCTGGATGTGCTTCTGTCTATGCTGGACCGTGTGTCTTTGTTGCGGACGGTGATCGCATACGAGCCGGTATGGGCTATTGGAACGGGCGAGATGCCGGATGTGAATACCGTGTATGAAGTGCTGCTCCTTATTCGAAAGCGCGTTGCGGAGCGGTTCGACGTGGAGTTGGCCGACCGGATGTATTTGCTTTATGGAGGATCGGTAAAACCGGATACGGTTGCGCCGTATATTGCAGGGCCGGGGGCCGACGGCGTATTGGTCGGAGGGGCATCGACTCATCCGCGGGATTTTGCCGAAATCGTTTCTCAAGTTGCCCGGGCGTATGGAGAGTAAACCGCATCAAATTCTGCGCGATGCGCTTCGTGCGGACTATGCAATCGGCGCGTTCAATGTGTCCAACATGGAAATGGCACAAGCCATCGTGCGCGCAGCAGAGGCGAAGCAGTCCCCCGTTATTTTGCAAACGTCCGAAGGGGCGATCGAATACGCGGGAATTTCCATGATTGCCGCGATCGTCAAGCTGCTTGCATCGGAGGTAGAAGTTCCAATTGTGCTGCACTTGGATCATGGAAAAAGCCTGGATATGGTCAAACGTTGCATCGATGCGGGGTATACCTCCGTCATGATCGATCAGTCCCATTTGCCTCTTGCCGAAAATATCAAGCGCACGGCCGAGGTCGTGGAATATGCGCACGGCCGCGGAGTGTGGGTGGAGGCGGAGCTGGGGGCTATTATCGGCAAGGAAGGCGTAAAAGACTTGCATGGCGGATCGACTCCCGATTCATTTTTGACTGATCCTATGCAGGCAAAGCAATTCGTCGAGCAGACCGGTGCGGATTCGCTCGCCGTATCCGTCGGTACGATACATGGCGCGTTTACCGGACAGGAGTTTATTCGCTTTGAACTTTTGCACGAGATCGAACGGGCAGTGCCTGACATACCGCTTGTAATTCATGGCGCTTCCGGCATTGCACGGACTCACTTGCAGCAAGTGTGCGAAGGGCATGTGGTAAAAATAAACGTGGATACCGAACTTCGTATTGCGTTCGAGGCTGCATGCAGCGCGTATATCGCGAAGAAGCACGACTCGTACGATCCGCGCAAGATGCTCGGACCTGCGCGCGATGCAATGCAGGCGGTTGTTGAAGAAAAGATGGATATATTTGGCTCATCGGGTACCGCTGCGATATACTGAAGCAATGGACGTTCTTGCAATCGGCGATACAACCGAAGATATTTTTTTGGGCATGCATGACGCAAGCGTGCAGTGCAGCATTGACGGGAAAAACTGCATGCTATGTCTTGACTATGGAGAGAAAATCCCCGTAGATACGAAAATTTCCATCTCGGGCGTAGGCAATGCGGCCAACCATGCCGTAGGAGTTTCCCGGCTCGGGTTATCCTCTGCTCTGTATACTGTTGTCGGTGATGATGCGGAAGGACGGCGCGCAAAAGAAGTTATGGAGAAAAACAAGGTAGACACGTCACACATCGTGTTCGACAAAAAGCACGGAACAAATCTTTCTATCGTCGTGAACTTTCAGAAGGAACGAACCATTCTCGTGTACCATGAGCCGAGAGAGTACGCGATGCCCGAAGTGCGCGAGACGCCGTCATGGATCTATCTGACATCGGCTTCCGGAGAGGGATTGCACAAGCTGCACGAAGAAGTACTCGCGTACCTGGAAAAGAATCCCAGCGTCCGCTTGGCGTTTAATCCCGGTACGTACCAAATTAATCTCGGCAAAGAAGCGCTCTTGCCGATGTTGCAAAAGACGGAGCTGCTGTTTGTGAACCGCGAAGAGGCAGCTCGCGTACTTGAGGTGAAAACGAGCGATATCGCGGAGCTTGTAAAGGCGTTTCACGCCATCGGTATTCCCAAAGTGGTTATCACCGACGGTCCGAACGGATCCTATGCATCCGATGGGCGCAATATTTATACGCTTGCCGCATATCCTTCGGATGAACAGGAGCGGACGGGAGCGGGCGATGCGTATGGATCCGGATTTCTTTCTGCGATTATTTCCGGCCATATGATGACGGATGCGATGCAGTGGGGCGGGGCGAATGCGGCGTCAGTGGTTCAACATACCGGCGCCCGCGAAGGACTGTTGGAGCGAGAGGCCATGATGCATTTTATCGCCGAACATGCGGAAAATACCCCGAAGGTATATGCTACATTATAACGATTAGCCACATTTTCTATGCCTATCACTATTGCAATAAACGGATTCGGAAGAATCGGGCGCGCTGCGCTTAAAATCGCGCTTACCCATGAAGATGCGAACGTTGTCGCCATTAACGATTTGGGCGATATTGAAAATCTCGCTTACCTTTTACGATATGATTCCGTATACGGACGCTACGGTGCGAATGTGAAAGTGGAAGGGGATTCGCTCCTTGTCGGAGAGCATGCCATTCGCGTGCTGCAGGTAAAGGATCCAGAGCAGTTGCCATGGAAGGACATGGGTATCGACGTGGTGATAGAGTCGACCGGATTTTTTACCGACGAAGAAGGCGCAAAAAAACATATTGCTGCCGGAGCCAAGCATGTGGTTATATCCGCTCCGACAAAAAGCGAAACGATCGGCACTGTAGTCATGGGCGTAAACGACAGCGAGCTTGCCGGACGGGAAATTGTTTCCAATGCATCGTGCACCACTAATTGCGCAGCTCCGGTGATGTCTGTATTGCAGCAGGCGTTCGGCGTGGAAAAGGCCATTCTCACCACCGCGCATGCATACACCGCGACGCAGAGTATTGTGGATGGACCGGGCGGAAAGGGAGATTTGCGCCGGGGGCGCGCGGCGGCGATCAACATGGTCCCGGCGTCTACGGGAGCCGCTATTGCCGCAACGAAAACGATTCCCGAACTTGCGGGCAAATTCGATGGCGTCTCATTGCGGGTGCCGGTGCCAGTTGTATCTATTTCCGATATCACCTGTCTGCTTTCCCGAGACGTGACGATAGAAGAGGTGAATCAGGCATTTACAGATGCAAGCGCCGATCCGATCTACCAGGGCGTTATCGCCGTGACGGAAGAGCCGGTCGTGTCGAGCGATTTTATCGGCGATCCCCATTCCGCCATTGTTGATTTGCCGCTGACGCGGGTTGTAGGCGGGAATCTCGTGAAAGTCATGGCGTGGTACGACAACGAGTGGGGGTACTCGAACCGGCTTGTGGAGCAAGTGCTTGCACTCGGAAATTCCTAGCACTATGTATACTCCGGCGCAATTTCGCACCATGGACGATGTGATGCTCGATGGAAAGCGAGTTATTGTTCGTGCGGATTTTAACGTGAGCGCCGGCGAGGATAAAAAAATAAGCGCAAACGAGGATTATCGCATTCAAGCAGCGCTTGATACCATCCAAGAGCTTCGCCAGAAGCGGTGCAAGGTGCTCCTGCTTGCCCACGTAGGCAGGCCGGGCGAAGAGGAAGGTATAATCGGCATGGACGAAATCCGGTATCGTTTGCAGGAGCTGCTCCGGGAGGACGTGAAGCTGTTGCCAAAGCTGTACGGATCCCAAACGGACGCCATTATCCAGGGAATGGATCATGGCGACGTGGCGTTGTTTCCGAATGTCCGGCTGGATGAACGGGAGATGACGCTCAATCAGAAATTCGCACAGGAATTGTCTGAAGTCGGAGAGGCATATGTGAATGAAGCATTTTCCGTATGTCACCGCGCTCATACGTCGGTGGTGTTGCTTCCGCAGCTGTTGGGAGGCGCCGCAGGCCGCCGTACGATGCAAGAAATCGACGTGCTATCTCGCCTGATGGAGCGTCCGGAGCGTCCGTACGTTGCGATTACGAGCGGGGCGAAAATTACGACCAAAATAGGGATTTTGGAATATCTGTTGCATACCGTGGATACGCTGTGCGTGGGCGGAAAAATTGCAAACGTATTTCTTGCGGCAAAAGGGACATGGCCGGATATGGCATTTACGCCGGATGAAATTGCAGTCGCAAAGCATCTTCTCGAAACATACGGAGACAAAATTCAGCTTCCGGAAGACGTGGTGATCGGTAATGAGGACGGTTCATACATGCAGGTCATTGAATCCGGATATGTTCCGGAGCATGTAGGAGGAGTATGGGATGTCGGACCGAAGACGGTTCAAAATATGATCGCCGTATGCGAACAAGCAAAGACGGTTATTTGGAACGGTCCGCTCGGAAAAGTAGAAGTGCCCGCATACGAGACAGGAACCAAAACATTTCTTGATGCAATCGCCTCGCAGAGCGCGTACCGTATTGCAGGCGGCGGGGATACGGTGAATATTCTGGAAACATACAATAGGATACAGGCGTTTGATCATGTATCGGTTGGCGGAGGGGCGATGCTTGAATTTTTGGAGGGGAAGCGCCTGCCCGGACTCGAAGCGCTCAAAGCAACGTGATCATATGGCGAAAATAGAAAAAATTATCGGGCGGGAAGTCATTGATTCTCGCGGTACGCCGACCATCCAGGCGGTTGTGCTGTGCGAAGGGGGCGTACAGGGATCCGCGATGGTGCCTTCCGGCGCTTCCACCGGCATTCATGAAGCGGTAGAGCTGCGCGATGGCGATGAAAAGCGCTACGAAGGCAAGGGAGTTTTGAAGGCGGTATCGCATGTGAATACGGAAATCCACGCCGCACTCTTGGGGCAGGATACGGGCAATCAGGTCAAAATAGACAAGCGGATGATGGAGTTGGACGGTACGCCGAACAAAGGGAATTTAGGCGCCAATGCGATTCTGGCCGTTTCTCTTGCATGCGCCCGGGCGGAGGCGCGCGCGCAGGGGCTGCCGCTCTATCTCTACCTGGCGCAGCTATTTCCGAAGCGCAAACAGCTGATGCCCGTGCCGCAGATGAATCTCATCAACGGCGGACGGCATGCGAGCAACGGCTTGGCAATCCAGGAATACCACGTGCTTCCCGTCGGCGCGAAAAATTTTGCGGAGGCGCTGCGCATGGGGGTGGAAATTCACCACAAGATCAAGCACCTTCTTGTGGAAGCGGGGTTTCAAACGGAAGTGGGCGATGAAGGAGGATTTGCTCCAAAATTAAAAAGCAGCGAAGAGGCATTCGTGCTCATGACGCGCGCCATCGAAGAGGCGGGGTACGTTCCTGGAGTGGATGTCTTCTTGGGAATAGATGCTGCCGCATCGGAATTTTACGAAGAAGACCAAGGCGGGTATATGATCGACGGCGCGCTGCTGCATGCCAACGATCTGGCATTTCGATATAAAACGTGGCGCGAGCGCTATCCGATTATTTCTATCGAAGATCCGTTTGAGCAGGATGCATGGGATAACTGGAAGCAGTTTACGGCATCAAACGGATCGGCTCTGCAGGTAGTCGGGGATGATTTATACGTTACCAATACTACGCGCGTGCAGGAAGGCATCAAGAATGGCACGGCAAATGCAGTACTTATCAAGCCCAACCAGATCGGATCGCTTACCGAAACGCTCCAGGCGATTTTGATTACGCAAGAGGCAGGGCATAACCCCATCATTTCTCATCGTTCGGGAGAAACGGAAGACACGTTTATTGCGGACCTTGCCGTTGCTGTCGGCGCCGGTCAAATAAAAACCGGAGCGCCGTCGCGATCAGATAGAACAAGCAAGTACAATCGCCTATTGCAGATAGAAGACGAAATTCATCCGTCTATGGGGCATGCGCTCCAAAAGTTCCTCGAAAACCAGCAATCGCGCTACGAACGCGCCGCCGCCGGCGTCACCTTCACCCCGAGCCGCGTTACGGGGTAGTTTATGTTATACTAATCCCATGGACGCAGAGGGTCATCGCGCGCTGTGGGAACGCCGCCAGGCGGAGCTGTGGGAGCGGATTTTTCAGCTCGTACAGGATGTTGCCGTGCTGATCGATTCGTTTGCGGACAGATCCGGAGGATCCGTGATGAAAGAGGCGCTGATGAGATCATCTATGAGTATCGGCAAGCATTTGGTGCGAGCGACGGCTGCCGACCATGAAAAGGATTTTGTGATGCATATCGAAGAAGCGAAAATGCAGGCGGTGGAGGCGGATTATTGGCTTCGGATTATGTACGTGGTGCAGCCGCATGAGGAATCGCAGCGGGATATTTCGAATGTGATTGCGCAGATTGCAAGCATTGTTGATTTGCTAACAAAAATGTCCGGCCATTTGGAAAAACAGCATGATGCCAGCGAGCATATGGCCGGTCCGAAGGTGAGCTTGTGAAGAAGGTATGGAAGATCAAAGGCGGAGGGCGTCAGATTGAGGACACGGAAACATTGATTGACGTATTGCTCGCCAATCGCGGCATTGATGCAAAGCATAAACAAGCGTTCTTCTCGTCTTCGTACGTGACGGATATTCATAATCCCTACGATATCGCCCATATGGAAAAGGCGGTGTCCCGCATTGTGCGCGCCATAAAAAACGGCGAGCGGATTATGGTGTATGGCGATTACGATGCAGACGGCATTACCGCGACCGCAATTATGGTGCGCACGCTGTCCGATATTGGAGCGCATGTGATCCCGTACTTGCCTCATCGGTATGACGATGGATACGGCCTTTCGAGACAGGCGCTTCTTGCCATGCGTCCGGAATTCGATGTTTTGATAACGGTGGATTGCGGAATCAGCAACCGCGAAGAGGTTGAAATGCTGACTGCCGATCATGTGGACGTGATTATCGTCGATCATCATGAAATCCCCGAAGTGATGCCGAAGGCGTATGCTATTTTGCACCCGCGCCATCCGGACGGCTCCTACCCTTGGGGGCACCTATGCGGAGCGGGAATGGCGTGGAAGTTTTCCCAGGCTCTGCTGCGGCATGAAGATTCGCCGTACAAGGATGATGCGGACCGGGAAAAATGGCTGCTGGACTTGGTAATGCTCGGAACGATTGCGGACGTGATGCCGCTGTTGGGCGAAAACCGCGCGATCGTGCGATTCGGAAAAGAAATTTTTATGCGGACGAAAAACCCCGGTATTGCGGCGCTGCTTGCGCAGACCCGCGTTGACCCGAAAACGATGAGTGCCGAAGACGTGGCATTTCGCATTGTTCCGCTCTTGAATGCGGCGGGAAGAATGGAGCATCCCCAAAGCGCGCTCAATGCGCTTCTTGCGGGGAGTGCCGCACAGGCCAAGGACGCCGTCGCAAAATTGGTACAGCTGAACAATGCGCGAAGGGCGCTTACGAAGAAGATGATGGACGAGGCGCATATCGATATCGACCATTCTCTGCCGTTCGTATTCGTTTCCAACAGCGCGTGGCCGGCGGGTATTGTCGGGCTTGTGGCGGGGCGGCTTGCGAGTACGTTCGCAAAGCCGGCATTCGTGGTGGGCGGACACACCAGCCTTGCGCATGCGGTAGGCTCGGCGCGCGGCGCGGGAAGCGCCAACGTGCTGCGTGCGCTTGAAACGGTCCGGGAACATACGCTGAAATTGGGCGGGCATAAGGCTGCCGCGGGATTTTCCGTCTTACCGGAGAAATTGGAGGAGATACGGGAAGGCTTAAAGGAATATTTCATCAATGAAAAAGACAGCACGACGGGAGAAGTATACGAAGCGGACGCAATCGCCTCGCACGATATTATTTCATGGGACAGCGCATCGCTCTTGGAAACATTCGAGCCGTTCGGAGAAGGAAATCCCAAGCCGCTGTTTATATTGCAGGATATGAAAATGCTTGCAGGGAGAACGGTCGGAAAAAGCAATGACCACTTGAAGGCTTCGTTTTTAGTAGGCGATAGGGAGGTGGATGGTATCGGATTCGGCCTTGGGGACGGCAGCGAGAGTCTTGGCGACCGGGTGGATGTGCTTGCGAGTATCGGGGTGAGCGAATTCCGCGGCAAAGAGCGTTTGGAGCTTCGATTGGAAGATATTGCGCCTAAGGGAAGTATTGACATTATATAATAAAATAGCTATATTCATAAAGGTAGAGAGATGTTCTTCGTCAATGTCAATCACGAACCAAAGAGGAGATAACCATGTCTTTTACAGCGTTTATTTGGAGTATCCTAATAATCATAGTGGCTGGTCTTGTGCTGATTTTATTGGTAGTAAGAACCAAGTATTGGAAAATGCATTTGGAGGACGAGCCGATGGATCAGATCATAAGAGGCGAAAAGGTAACTGAATTTCGTTTATGGAAGCCAAAGTGGAGAGGTATCCAGAGAGGAGATATTGTTGAGTTTTGGAGTCTGGAC
>CAYUBL010000006.1:25703-50858 GCA_964443125.1 uncultured Candidatus Saccharibacteria bacterium
GTTCGAGTCAAGGTGCTTCAAGTAGATTGGACTTTCGATTTTGAAAATCTGCTTCGTTACTATAGCAACTTAGGTTGGCTTGAGCGGCCGTACGATGAACAGCTTGTTCGTTTAGAAAAACGGTACCCCGAATCCGAATGTAGGAGGTATTCCGGCGTGTTCGGGCTTCATTTTCAGGTCATCTCTACTTGATCTTGACCACTATGACTCCCGTCCCAATATCGAGCTCCAGTGCATGTGCGCGGGGCTCTTTTTTTATTGCCTCGAAAAATGCGGAAAGTTTGTTGCGATGCGAAACGGTATTATCCGCAATGATGATTCCGCCGGGTGAAATCATCTGCATGGAGTATTTGAAATAATCTGCGTATTCTTCTTTGTTTGCGTCGATAAAAACGAAGTCGAACTGCTTTGAGGCAGAACCCCTTCCAGCTCCCCCTTCGTAAGAGGGAGAGAACGGCGCTTTTCCCCTCCTTACGAAGGAGGGGGTAGGGGAGGTTATGAATGTTTGTAAAATTTCCAGCGCATCTCCCGTGACAACTTCTATAGTTTTAGCTAGGCCCGCTTTTTCAATATTAATTCTGGCGAGCTTTATGCGCTCCGGAAAAAATTCAATCGTTTGGATTGTTCCGCCATACTCTTTTGCAACTTTACCCATTTGGATTGCCGAATAGCCGTTGGATGTGCCTATTTCCAGGATCCTCGCGGGTTGCAGCGCATGGATGAGCGCTTGCAGGAGCGCTGCCGTATTTTTTCCGATATTCCAGTATTGTGCCTGCGGTTCCATAGCCAATACAGTGTAGCGCATCCATTTGGTATACTAAAGGGAATCTATGCGTCGTTCCTGGATTTTCTTCCGTCTCTTGCTCTTCTTGTTCGGCATGGTGCTTTGTTTTATAGGCGCAGTGCGATATTTTGTTCCCGATCCGTGCGCGCAGGCGCTTGCGTATTCCATTGGGGAGCTGGACGAGCGGTTTCATCTTTCGCATAGCGAGTTTCTCGCAATTATCCAGGATGCCGAGCTCGCGTGGGAGCGGGCAAGCGGCAGAGATATATTCGTATATGACGCCGCTTCTCCTTTTACTGTCAATTTGCGGTATGATGAGCGCCAAGAACGGGCCGACCGAGCACAGCGCGCAGCGGATATGCTGGAGAAGACGGCACAAACAAGGGCAAGTATTCAGCGGCAGTATGATAACGCGCTTTCTGCATATGAGCGTGCTCAGGATGCGTATGAAGCGCGTCTTGCAGCGTATGAAACGGATATGGATGAATTCCGTGCGGACGTGCAACAGTCCAATGCCGCAGGCGGCGCGTCTCCGGAAGAATACGCGGCGCTGCAAAGCCGGCAGAAGGCTTTGCAGGCAAGGCACGATGAGCTGGAAGACGAGAGGGTGCATGTGAATGAGCTGGCATCCGCGGTCAATACGCTTGCGGAATCGGATCGAAAAACGGTGAAGACGTATAACCAGGGGGTCGAGCAGTACAATAACGAGTTCGCCGATGAGGGGGAGTTCGGCCAAGGAGAATACACCGGAGACGCCATCACGATTTATACCTTTACGGATCGGAAAAATCTTGAGCGGGTGCTGCAGCACGAGCTGGGGCATGCACTCGGCATCGGGCATCTTCCGAACCCTGCATCGGTCATGTATTACTTGGTGCATGACGAAGGCGGCGAGTTTTCCGGTCCCATTGCGGATGACCTTGCGGCGCTTGAGGCACAATGCGAAAAGCATTCATTTGATGTGCTGCTTGAACGGCTCGGCAAAGAGAGTACACTATAGGTACTGTTTTATTCTTTATATACCAATATGCATCACACACATGAAGAAACATCATCCGATCATACCTGCGAGGATTGCAACAAGGGATGCTGCGGAGACTGCAAGAATTGCAATTGTCCGCACCATCGCGCAATTCCGGTATTTATTATCCTGATTGCGGTTGCATTTCTGTTGCATGCGTGGGATATGCTGTCCGATAGTTCGCTTGCCGTTATCTGGCCCGTGTTGCTTGGGGCAATCGGAGTAACCAAGCTGATGAAGAGGCGCTGCGGGTGCTGCTAATTCCTGAAGCGGGCACGATAGCACCATGAAACGAGCGACGCTGCATACGGACGGCGGGGCGCGGGGGAATCCCGGACCCGCCGCAATCGGCTTTGTGCTTTCCGGCATCGGGAGCGCGCCGATTTTGTACAAAGAATACCTGGGGAAGGCGACGAATAATCAAGCGGAATACCGGGCGCTTCTTGCGGGAATGCTGCGCGCGCAAAAAGAAGGCGTGAAAGACTTGATGTGTTATTTGGACAGCGAGCTTGTGGTAAAGCAGGTGCGGGGAGAATATCGGGTGAAAAATGAAGACCTTCGGATGTTTCTTGTACAAATCAGGGACCTTCTCTCTTCGTTTGACTCCATTACGTTTCAGCATGTGCCGCGCGCCAAGAATAAAATCGCGGACGGATTAGTAAATGAAGCGCTGGATGAAGCGCAGAAAAATCCCCGCCGGTAGGCGGGGATTTTTATATTGCATATGGACTGTAAGCCGGATTCTGTCGTTGAAGACAATCATCTATCTTGTCGCCGCCATCGCTGGCGTGATCTTTGCCCTCTACCTTGCCTCTTGCGAGACATACTTGAGGTTGCACTCGGTGGGGTTTGCCCTCCCGCACTATTACTACTGCGGGACGTGAGCTCTTACCTCACAATTTCACCCTTACCACGCCTACGCCAAAGGCTTCGGCGGGCGGTTTGTTTCTGTTGCACTAATCCCTACCCCGTAAAACTCGCTTGCGCTCGCCACGGGGCGGCAGGCGTTACCTGCCACCGTTTTTCCCGCCTTCGCCAGTTGGCAAGTGGCGGGAGTGTCCGGACTTTCCTCTCTTTCGAGCGATTGCCCATCCATCTGCACCACCTATGCTACCCAAAAATGGCAGTTTGTCAATTCGTTTTGTTGGCGTACACTATATGGCATGAAACGTTCCGAGCTGTTTTTTGGCGCAGTGCTGGTACCGATTGACTACATCGCTCTCCTTCTCGGGGCTGCTGCTGCGTATGCGTTCCGCTTGAGCAATGTTGCGCAAGGAGTGCGTCCGGCGGTATTCGAGTTGGACTTGCCGTTTGCGGAATACATGCAGCTTGCCAGTATCGTATCGCTTGTGATTATTATCGTGTTTGCGGCGAACGGACTGTACTCCATGCGCGTCACCAGGCGCGGGTTGGATGAAATCACGCAGATATTTTCCGGAATTTCGATCGGGATGATTCTGGTGATTTTATACATCTTCTTAAGCGCCGAAGCATTCCAGTCCCGCTTTATCGTTATCGGGGCATATGTTCTTGCATTCTTTTTTGTTTCGCTGGGGCGCATGATGATTCGGAAATTCCAACGGCTTTTGCTGGGCAAAGGGCTGGGAGTGCACCGCGTGGTTCTTGCCGGGAACGGTCCGTTTGCGCATGAGCTATCCCAGATATTCGGCCGGAAACCGGAGATGGGCTACCGGGTGGTGGGAGAAGTGGAGCAGATTTCATGGGATTATCTGCAGCGTATTTATGACATGTATGGCATCGATGAAATTATTCAGACGAACCCCTCGCTTTCGGATCGGGACAACCTGGTGCTCCTTGATTTCTCTGAGCAGTACAAAATCGATTATCGGTATGTTCCGAACATCTTTGAAACGCATGCGATGAATGTTCATTATCGGCAAATCGGAGCAGTACCTCTTCTTGAACTTTCCCGAACGCCGCTTGATGGTTGGGGGAGGATCGCCAAGCGCATCATGGACATCGTGTTATCTGTTATTGCTTTGATATTGCTTTCGCCTGTGCTGCTGGCAACCGCACTGCTGATCCGTCGGGATTCCAAAGGGCCGGTTTTTTATCGTCAAATACGCATTGGAAGAAATATGGTACCGTTTGAAATCATAAAGTTTCGAAGCATGTATTTGGAATTTTGCGTTGGTCCTCGCTACGGCGGGAAAAAGGCGCAAGAGAAATATCAGGAATTAAAACATGCCGCGAATGAGCGCAGGGGCCCGCTTTTTAAGATGAAGAATGATCCGCGCATTACGAACGTGGGGCGGGTAATCCGGAAGCTTCGCATCGATGAGCTTCCCCAGCTGTTCAACGTGCTTCGGGGAGAAATGAGCCTGCTGGGTCCGCGGCCTCATTTGCCGGAAGAAATTGCGCAGTACGACAAATCGCATCGCAAGCTGTTTACCATCAAGCCGGGTATGTCGGGGATGGCGCAAGTTGCCGGGAATGCGGGGCTGTCGTTCGAGGAGGAAGCGAAGATCGATATTGCGTATATTGAAAACTGGTCGCTGTGGCTGGATGTTGTTCTGATTCTTAAGACCATCGTTATTTTATTTAAAGACAAAAACGCCGTCTGAATACCGTATGCGCGTGTGCATCATCCATGATTACTTGACGCATATGGGGGGTGGCGAGCGCGTGCTCCATGCGATCGCGGAAGCGTTTCCGGCAGCTCCGGTGTATACGCTCGTATACGACGGCGATGCGGTGCACGTGGCGTTTGACCCGAGGAGAATCCGGACGTCATTTTTGCAGCGCTTCCCCGGAGCGCGCAGATCGCATCGTTATTTGCCGCTTGCGCTGATGCCGCTTGCAATTGAGCAATTCGATGTTTCGCAATTTGATGTCGTTATTTCCAATGCGCATAGCTTCGGCAAGGGGGTTTTACCTGCGCCCGGAACGCTTCATATTTCTTACTGCATGACGCCTACCCGCTATGCGTGGGATGGAAGCCACCGGTACGTGCGGGAATTTTCCGGCAGCAAGTGGTTCCAAAAACTTGCTCCCGCTGCAATTTCTTATATTCGGCTGTGGGATTATATGGCGTCCCAGCGCGCAGACGCATATATCACATTGTCGCAATATGTTGCGAAAAGAATCCAAAAATATTACCGCCGGCCTTCGGTAGTGCTGTACCCGCCGGTAGACACGAAGCGGTTTTCTCCCGGATATGGACCCAAGGAATATTACGTCGTAGTCTCGCGGCTGGTGCCGTACAAACGAGTTGATCTGGCTATCGCGGCAGCTCGTGCTCTGGGCCAGCCGCTCAAGATCGCCGGCACGGGACCGGAGATGGCATCGCTTCGAGCGCAGGCGGGGGCAAATGTTGAATTTCTCGGATTTGTGCCTGACGATGCGCTGCCGAAGCTGTATCGCAACGCGAAAGCGCTTCTCTTTCCCCAAGAGGAGGACTTCGGCATTACTCCTCTTGAGGCGGCGGCGAGCGGGATTCCCACGATCGGATATAAAGCGGGGGGTGCCCTGGAAACGGTTGTCCCGGGCGTAAGTGGCATTTTGTTCCCGGAGCAAACAGTTGAAAGCTTAACTGCTGCTATGCGCGAGCACGAACAGATTACATGGGATGCTGCGGCTATCGCGAGCCATGCAGAGCGTTTTTCGCGAGAGCGTTTTATTGCCGGATTGCGCTCATTTGTGCAACAGCAGTACGTTCGGGCATAATCATACGATATGTCTGATCAAGTCCCCCTGTCTCTTCGCGACTCCATCCGGGCGCTCAAGCGCGCCGCGCTTATGACGCTTGCAATCAGCGTAGCTTTGGCCTTGCTCGCTTATGCCATCGCGGCAAGAATGCCGGTAGTGCGCGAAGCGCACTTTTCCGTTTCGGTGCTTTTGAACGAGCGAGAAGATGCGGCCGATTTCCGTTACGATGGGTACTATGCGCTTTCTGCTGCCGATTTGTTTTCTGATACGGTTGCAGGGCTTCTCTCGTCCCCGGAAGTTATTGCGTCTGCATATCAACGGGCGGGGATAGTGCTGCCGAGCGAAGATGCAAGGCGTCTTGCCCGAACGGTGCGCGTGGAAAAGGGCGCTTCGCGGCTTGTGCGTATCGCTGTGTCGGGCGATTCCGCGGCGCAGGCAGAGTCTCTTGCGGACGCGCTTGCGGCAGTGATAGCTGATGAGGTGGAAAGGTATAACAGCGCAGGAGATGGCTCCGTATCCTTTGTCATGAAGGCGAGCGATCCGTGGATCGGGGCAAAGACGGCCGCGCCGCTGCCCGTTGCGCTGGCAGTGTTTCTTGCAGTTTTTTTGGTGTTGAATATGATTGTGCTGTTTCGAGAATCCTTTTCAAGGGGGCTTGGTTCGTAACGCATCGCTTGTATGCATATAGCCATCGATGTCCGCTCGCTGATGGAGGGTAGGCACAGTGGCGTAGAAGAATACACGACCCGTATCGTAGAGGCCATGGCGCAGTTCGAGCCTACGCATACGTATCATGTGTTCTACAACAGCGCGCGGAAGGTCACGCTTCCTGCGTTCCGGGAAAACGTAGTGGTGCATGAATTCCGCTATCCGAATAAGTTGTTGAATGCGTCCCAGCGACTGTTCGGTTTGCCGAAATGGGATTCCCTGATGAAGCAGCGCATTGATGTAGTATTTATGCCAAATGCGCGGCTGATGCCGATTGCTCGCACGACGGCGCTCGTTACTGTGGCGCATGATGTGTCATTTGAGCGGTTTCCAGAATTTTTGACGCTGAAGCGAAAACTATGGCATGCGTTGATGCAGCCGCGCCGCTTGCTGGCAGATTCCGACCATGTGATCGCCGTTTCGGAGTATACGAGGCGGGATCTGATAGAGGTGTACGGAATCCATCCGAATGCGGTAAGCGTCGTGCATCCAGGCGTTGTCAAGCAGGATGTCCGCCCGGTTGACGTTCAGCGAGTGCGAAGGGAGTATGGCTTGCCCGAACAGTTTTTATTATTCATCGGAACGCATGAGCCTCGGAAAAATATCGAAGGGGTGATTGCGGCATATTCGGCGATCGCTCATTTGGTGCCGCACGATTTGGTTCTTGCGGGGGAGCGCGGCTGGAAGGCGGGACGGATTGCGCGTGCGATCAGCGCCTCGGCGTATACCGATCGCATTCACACTATCGGATTTGTGGAAGAGGCGGACAAGCGGGCGCTGTACGCTGCGGCTGACTTGTTTGTGTATCCGAGCTTTTATGAAGGCTTCGGGTTTCCTCCGCTCGAGGCAATGCTTGCCGGTACGCCTGCGGTTGTCTCGTTTAACTCTTCGCTGCCGGAAGTGGTTGGCAAATGGGCGACGCTTGTTGATCCGTATAACATTGCGCAAATAGCGGCAGTGCTCGAAGAGCTGCTTTCTCCCCCTATGCGCGTTTCGCCGGAAGCGCAAAAGGAAATTCTCGCGCACTATTCGTGGGAAAAAACCGCCAAGCAAACGCTGGATATTCTCAAAAGCGTGGTGTGATATGCTGGTGGCATGAAGGTAGCCATTGATGCAAGAGCGTTCTGGTGGACGGGCGTCGGCAGATATATCCGCAACATTGCGTCCGAGCTGCTCTATCAGCCGTCCGATACCAAGTATACGCTTCTTGTACCCTATGGCAGCTCGGAAGATGTCCAAAGAGAGGTCGGCGATAGCCAGGGTGTATTTGACTACCGGGAGGTAGACCCTTCGTATTACTCGTTGTCGGAGCAAACTGTTTTTTTGCGGCAATTGCGGCAGCTTGATGCGGACGTAGTGCATTTTACCCATTTTAATGTGCCGCTCTTGTACCGCCGACCGTACGTTGTGACGATCCATGATATTACGCGATTCGTATTTCCCGGCCAGAAGCGGCAATCGCTTATCCAGCAAATCGCATATGAGCAGGTGTTTTGCCATGCCATATCCCATGCGCGGCGCGTGATTGCGGTCTCTCGCACCACGGCGGATGATATTGCGTCTCTTCCGATTGCTTCGTGTGCTCCGATTACGACGATCTACGAAGGGATTGATAAGCAGCTCTCGGCACCCATTTCTCCGCTTTCCCGGCAGAAGGCAAGGCTGCTGCTCGGGACGGATCGGCCGTTCTTGCTGTTCGTTGGCGTGTGGATGAGCCATAAAAATCTTACGCGCCTTCTGGATGCATATCGGATCGTCAAGCAGCTTCATCCGGAGATTGCGCTTGTGATTACCGGAAAGCCGGTACCCGGGTATGCGAATTTGCTGCAGTATGTACAGGAGTACCGGCTGGAAAAAGACATTTTCTTTCCCGGATTCGTTCCTCATGAGCTGCTTGCATCGCTGTATTCCATTAGCCGCGCATTCGTCTTTCCCAGCTTGTATGAAGGGTTTGGACTGCCGCCGCTGGAGGCAATGGCGTGCGGCGTTCCGGTTGTAGCTTCGAATGTGTCGAGTATTCCGGAAGTGCTTGGGAATGCAGCGGAATACGTCAATCCGGAACATGCCGGGGATATTGCGCGAGGCATTCGGCGTGTTTTGGAGAGCGATTCCTATGCGAATGAGTTAATACGGCGCGGAAGTATCCAGGCGGCGAAGTATCGATGGGATGCGGCTGCTCGAGAACATGCTGCGGTATATCAAGAAGCGGGGTAAATAGGATATACTGGAGGGAAGATGGACGATATATCTTTCCGAAAAGATCCTACGGTTCGCATTGGCTGGAAGCTTCCGGCCCGGCTTCGAAAACCCGTTGCGAAAACATCGAAGAAAAAGAAGCGCAGCCCGAAGAAGGCCGCTGCAGCAGGAGGATTTACAAGAACGCCCATCTCCACTCCGAGCGTATGGAAAGCCGAGCAAGCGCAACCGAGTAACCGGCAGGGGATTGTTCTGCCTTCTCATCGATTTTTTCATCATGCACAGCCGCATACGGGAGATATTGCCGATCGGGAGTTTGCAAGCCTCTCTTTAGCGCCTCCGCCGTATCGGGGCGGCGCAGCGAAACTGCTCAAGAAGAAAAAGCCGGTTCGACGCCGAAGGGCCGCTGTTGCCAAGGCGCCGGTGGTACGCGCGAGCGCTGCTGTGCGCAAAGCGAAGGCGCCCAAAGCACTGCGCGTTACCCCTTCTCGGCGGCATCGCGCGCGAAAACCGAAGATCGTGTACCAAGAGCGGGATGTTGCGTACCATTTTTCCGAACAGCAAGAGCGTGAGATACGCGAGATTGCGCATCATGAAGCGGCGATCGTACAACCGAAAGCTTCCTTTACCCTTTCTGTTTCTCGGTACCAGGTTGTAGGAGCGCTCTTTTTGCTCATCTCGTGCGGTGTATCTGCGTTTTTGCTGTGGAATTTGCAGGGAGCCGGCCGCGGGTGGGCGATTCTCGCTACGATTGAAACAAAGGCTGCCCGGGCGTTCGACCATGTGACGCGCGCGCAAGCCGCACTGGCAAATACGGATACGGAAGAAAGTCGAGAGCAATTCGCCGCTGCATCGCAAGAGCTTGCCTCCGCCCGCGCCGATCTGGACGCCGCGCTTTCTACATCCAAGAATATTCTTCGCTTGTTGGATCTTACCGGCACGGTGAAATCGAGCCAAGATATTCTGGATGTAGGTGCGCTGCTTGCGGATGCGGGAGTGTATATGTCCGAAGCAATCGAACCGTTCCTTGCTGCGGATTTGGATACGTCGCTGACTGATGCGATTATTGCGGCTCGTCCGAAGCTGGGGGATGCTCAAGGGGCGATCGATGAAGCAAGTGAGAAGCTTGCCGGCATGAACACGTCCTTTATGCCGGAAGACATTGCGTCTGAAATCGACAAGTTGAAAACGTCGATTCCCGGCATCAGGGATACGCTGCATCATATAACGCGGGAGAGCGGAACACTCTTAACGCTTTTGGGCGCCGATCGGGATCGGCAGTATTTGATGCTCTTTGCGAATAACGATGAGCTGCGCCCGGTCGGAGGATTTATCGGAACCGTGGGGCTCATCAACGTAGAGCGGGGAAAGGTTGAAAATATCGACGTACGAAGCGTATACGATGGCGATGGGCAGCTGAAGAAGTTTCTTGCTCCGCCCAATCCGCTGCTCCCGATCGTAGATAGATGGTATTTGCGAGATTCGAACTGGTTCGTGGATTACCGGACGAGCGCGCGCAAAGCGGCCGAGCTGTTTGAGAAAGAGGGCGGGCCTACGGTTGATGGCGTGATTATGATGACGCCTGCTGTTATTCAAAATCTCCTCCGGGCGACCGGTCCTATTGCCGTTCCCGGGTATAATGTGGAAGTGACTCATGAAAATTTTGTGCAGGTGACGCAGGGAGAAGTGACATACCATTATGACCGGGAAGAAAACAAGCCGAAGCAGTTTTTGGCCGATCTGACCCCGCTGCTCTTGACTCGGCTCTTTTCCGATACGCCCGGCGAGGCGGGCGCGAAGGGAAAGCTCGCAACGCTCCAGGCAATTACCGCTTCATTGCTGCAGAAAGATATGCTGCTCTATTTCCGGAACGAAGAAGCTCAGCGGCAAGCATTGGAGCTTGGATGGTCGGGCGCATTGCCGGAAGATGCGCAAGGATTTCTTATGGTGAACAATGCGAATATCGGAGGGCATAAGAGCGATCAGTTCATCGAACAGGAAATAGATTATCGGACGACGATCTTGGAATCGGGAGACGCGGATGTTGTCCTGACAGTGCGCAGGACGCATCATGGTCCGGAAGAGAGTATTGACTATCCGTATCCCCCTGGAGAGAACCCGGCGTTGAAGGATAACATCGTGTACCAGCGGACGCTTGTTCCGAAAGGGGCGCAGCTTCTTGAGGCGAAAGGGTTTACTCCGGAATCGGAAGTGCCACGTCCGCTGCTTGCAAACGGAGATGTGCAGCTGGAGGCGGATGCGGATATTGCGGCGTGGCAGCAAGGGCAGTATCGCTTGCCCAATGGCACGGTTATGGGGAAGGAATCGGGATATGACTTTTTCGCCAATTGGGTGATGACGCCTCCCGGCCAGACGACAGTTACGCTGTATCATTACCGCATTCCCGGTGCAGTGCGAATGCCGGGACTTTTCGATAACGCGTCTTCCTACGCGCTCTCCATTGCCAAGCAGCCGGGGCAGAAGCGGACAACGATACGTGCGTCCATTGATATCCCGTCCAATATGGCCATTGCCACGCAATTCCCGGCATCCGGCGTGACGATGGAGTCGGATACGAGCTTTGTATATCGCGGCCAATTGACTTCCGACATTGTGCCTGGCATTGTGTTCCATAAACGATAACTGCATGAAAACGAACAACGGGAACGGAAACGGGTCGATCGTATCAGCGGCGCTCATTGTAGGCGCTTCTTCGCTTGTAAGCAGGATCATCGGACTGCTTCGAGATCGGACGTTTACGACGCTGTTCGGGGCTGGCGACATATTCGACGCGTTTGTTGCCGCATTCCGCGTTCCTGACTTTATTTTCAACTTGGTTGTCGTCGGCGCGCTTTCTGCTGCATTTATTCCGATGTTTACCGAGAAGCTGGTGTCCGGCAATAAAGGAAAGGATGTGGCGTTTCGATTCGCTCTTTCAATATTCAACAGCATGGTTGTTGGTATTGGTCTCTTGGGGCTGACATACGCGCTTCTTGCCCCCTGGATTGTTCCGATTATTACGCCGGGATTTTCCGGGGAAAAGCTTCAGCTGACAATCGAGCTTTCCCGCATCATGGCGCTCCAGCCGCTGCTGCTTTCTATTAGTTTTGTGCTGTCGGGCATTTTAAATTCCCACAAGAAGTTCGTTGCATATGCACTGGCACCGATTATCTACAATGTCGGAATTATTATCGGAGCGGTGTACTTCGTGCCGTATATCGGTCCTACGGGGCTTGCATGGGGGGTGGTGTTGGGCGCATTGATGCATTTTTGCATCCAGTTGCCCAGTGCGATCGGAGTGGGATTCCGATGGATGCCTGTTCTTGTTTCTTCCCACAGCGATGCACGGACGATATGGCGCATGATGCTTCCGCGCGTTTTCGGGCTTGCGGCGCAGCAGATGAATCTTTTTGTTGTGACGGTGTTGGGGTCATCGCTGCTTTCCGGAAGTATTGCGGCATTTCATTTGGCGAATAATGCGCAGTATATTCCGGTCGGGATATTTGGCATTGCATTTGCACAGGCTGCATTCCCCACGCTTGCCGAGCAGGTCGCGCGCAAGCAGAAGGATGCGTTTCGCCATACGATTACCAAATCATTCCGGTACATCATGTTCCTGGTTGTTCCGATATCCGCGCTGTTTTACTTGCTTCGCGCGCAAATTGTCCGTGTGCTGTTCGGCGACGGTGCGTTTACCTGGGATGATACCGGCATTACGTACGAGACATTCGGCTTTCTTGTCATGAGTATTTTTGCGCAAGCGACCATTCCGCTGCTCGCCCGCGCATTTTACGCAAAACAAAACACCAAAACGCCGGTTATTATTTCGTTGTTGAGCGTTGCGGTAAATGTTGCGCTGGCATTTCCGCTTTCCCGTATCTATGGGGTGCAGGGGTTGGCGCTCGCATTTTCCGTGGCAGCAATCGTCCAGCTTATTCTGTTGCTCGGGGCGCTTCACTATGAGCTGGATGGATTCGAGGACCGGAAAGTTTTTTTCAGTACAGTAAAAATCGTGTTGGCAACGTTTATTGCGGCGGCAGTTGCGCAGGTATTGAAAGTTCCCATCGCGGAGGTGGTGGATATGCAGCGGTTCTGGGGGATTGCAACACAGCTGATCGGATCGTTCGGAGGCGGTATTCTGGCGTATATTGCCGTGTGTATGGCGATGAAGAGCGAAGAACTGGAGATTATCAAGAAGTACATACCCCGCCGCGTCAAACTCAAAGCCGGCGCTGATACTCCTCGCTTCTCCGGCTTGATGGAATAGTATTGACATAACCATAGTATTGTATTTAAATAACCCTGACGTACCTGATGTTCAGGTAGGTGTCCAAAACGCACTCTATACAACCAAACAGGAGGTGCTCCTTTGAGAAACGACGCCACTGCTGTATCCCCAAAAAGGAGGGTGATTAAGAGAGCCCTTTGGCGTGATCTCGAAAACGAGAGAACGAAAACCATCATACATTTAGTCAAACGGCGCGCTTCGCTTGCGGAAATCGGGAAAGCCGTTGGCATCACACGCGAGAGAGCACGGCAGATTATCGCGCTGATCACCAGAGAACACGGCGAGCAGGTCTTTGCACCGGATGAAGAGATATGGACAGCTTCAGAAGCGGCTTGTGAGCTCAACACGAGTCCTGTTGTGGTCCATAAAATCTGCGCTGCTGGCGAGATACCATGCCGAAGGCGCGGTTGCGATAATAGAGGCGCGTGGCTCATTGCCGAGGATGGAATGGAGTTGCTGCGAAAGCATCGACTCATTACACGAGAGCGGACGTGTGTCGTCTGCGGTACCGTTTTTATCGCAAACAGGATGCACGCAATAGTCTGCTCAAGGGAGTGCAGCGACAAGCGGCAACGCCAGCTCTCTGCGAACTATGCCACGGGAAAGCCAACCTTGAGGTCTTTGCAGGGTTGGCGGCGGGATTTGTTGAGACGACTAGAGTCTCATCGTATTCCTCAGGACGAGGAATGGCTTACGGTTACCGAGGCGGAGCAGCGAACCGGTTTGAGCACGATGCAGATTATTTGGCTGCACCGCCGCCGCATCGTTACGATTCGGCCTGATCCGGTCAAAACGTGGCGGGGTCGACCGGTGGTAACGTATGCGGCAAGCGAACTGGAAATTGCTCGCCAGGCATATGAGAGCCATCTCAACCATACCGGCAAGTGCTGCTGAAGTTTTATGCGGAAGGAAGCAACATCGTGTTGCCGCCTTCCGCTTTTTCTTGTAGACAGCGATGGCTTGAATGGTGCAAGATAATGTGGTATTTTGTCGAAATTGCTATGGAGATACGCAACTTCTGCATTGTGGCCCATATAGATCACGGGAAGAGCACGCTGGCTGACCGCATGCTCGAAGTGACTCATACCGTCGAAAAGAGAAAGATGCAGGAACAGCTGCTCGATTCGATGGAATTGGAGCGCGAGAAAGGGATTACAATCAAGTTGCAGCCTGTTCGGATGGAATACAACGGATTTGTATTGAATTTGATCGATACTCCCGGGCATGTGGATTTTCAATATGAAGTTTCCCGCAGCTTAAAAGCGGTGGAAGGCGCTATTTTGCTCGTGGATGCAACGCAAGGGGTGCAGGCTCAAACGGTTTCCAATTTGTATTTCGCTATCGAGCAAGGGCTGGAAATTATCCCGGTCATCAACAAAATAGATTTGCCGGCGGCGGATGTAGAAGGGGTATCCCAGGAAATTATGAATCTGCTCGGGTGTAAAAAAGAGGATATTTTGCATATATCCGCAAAGACCGGGCAAGGAGTGCCGGAGCTGCTTTCTGCGGTATGCAAGATTGTGCCGGCTCCCGCCTACGCCAAGGCTTCGGCGGACAAGCCGCTCAACCCCCTGCGGGCGCTCATCTTCGATTCCGTATACGACGATTACAAGGGGGTTGTTGCATATGTGCGCATTATGGAAGGCAGCATTGCCCAGGGAGAGTCTATTACCTTTCTCGGAACAGGTGTAGAGGATCGCGTGGTAGAAGTGGGAGTATTTAAGCCGCAGTTCGTTGCACAGCAAAGCATTGGTACGGGAGAGATTGGGTACATTGCGACGGGTCTAAAGGATATTCGCCAGGCTCGCGTGGGCGATACGATTACGAAGGCTTCGCAAAAACAATCCGTTACCGCTCTGGAAGGGTATGCAATTCCCCAGCCGAAAGTATTTGCGGGGCTCTATCCGGTAGACGGAAGCGACTTTCCCGTGCTTCGCGAGGCGATCGGTAAATTGCAACTAAACGATGCAAGCCTGACTGCTCACATGGAGCGAAGCCATGCATTGGGCCAAGGGTTCCGCTGCGGATTTCTGGGGATGCTGCATTTGGAAATCATCCAGGAGAGATTGCGAAGAGAATTTGATTTGCAGATGGTAGTGACAACTCCGAGCGTACTGTACCGGGTGGTGATGACAAGCGGTGAAAAGCGGGAAATTCATACCCCCGATGCATTTCCGGATCCGAGCCATATCGCTTCGATGGAAGAGCAATGGTGCAAGGCGGATATTCTGCTTCCTGCAAACTATTTGGGGCCCGCATTCGAGGTAATGCAGCAGCATGAAGGCGTTCTGCAGTCGCAAGAGGTTCTTGGCGCCGACCGGATGCTGCTTCATTATGAGCTGCCGCTACGCGAGCTTGTCGTCGACTTGTATGACCAGCTGAAATCCGCGACGAGCGGATACGGGTCCTTGAGTTATGATGTTATCGACTGGCGCCCTGCAGACGTGGTGAAGCTCAGTATTCTTATTAATCACGAAGCAGCAGAAGCGCTTTCCCTTATTATTCCTCGGCATAAAGCAGAGAATATCGGGCGGCGCGTCGTGGAGAAGCTGAAGGAAGTGATTCCCAAGCAGCTATTCGCCATACCCGTCCAGGCTGCGGTTGGAGGAAAAATCGTTGCGAGAGAAACGGTTTCGGCGTTGCGCAAGGATGTAACCGCGAAGCTGTACGGAGGGGACGTAACGCGCAAGCGCAAGCTCCTGGAAAAACAGAAAAGGGGGAAGAAAAAGCTTTCGACGAAAGGGTCTATTGAGCTTCCTCCGGAGGCGTATATTACAATGTTAAAAAGGTAGGATATACTTGTTCGTATGAATGAAGATGCGCAAAACCAAGACGATCGCATTCTGACTCCCGATGAGGCGAGGCAGTGGCTGGACGAATTTCTTGTACGGCAGCAGGAAGAATAAACGCTATGGCATTTACCTTTCTTCCAACCGCAATTTCGGACGTTGTCGAAATCAAGCCGGCATCATACCCAGATGACCGCGGCGAGTTTGCGGAGCTGTACAAGCGGTCGGAGTTTCAGAAGGCGGGAATCGTTGACCAGTTCGTGCAGACCAATTATTCCCGGAGCAAAAAGGGAGTGCTGCGCGGCATGCACTACCAGATAGCTCCGGCGGCCCAGGCGAAACTTATTCGAGTGGTCTTTGGCAGCGTGTTTGACGTAGCCGTTGATATCCGCAAGGAGTCGCCGACTTTCGGGGAGTGGGTTGCGGTAACGCTTTCTGCGAAAGAAAAGAACATGCTGTACATTCCCGAGGGATTTGCGCACGGGCTCTGCGCGCTTGAGGAAGATACGCAAATGGAATATAACTGCTCGCGAGAGTACTCCCCGGAACATGAGCGGGGTATTGTGTGGAATGACAAGGATATTGCAATTGCGTGGCCGATTTCCGATCCGATTCTTGCAGAACGGGACGCGGCCTACCCTGCGCTTGCGCATGCTGAATACTAGCTGTTCTCTTTTTGTGCTATCATGCATCCAGGTATGAGTCTTGTTATCGTCGGTGCAAAAGGAATGCTTGGGAGCATGCTTTCTGCAGTATTCGCGGATCGAAATCCTGCATTGCTTGACCGCGAAGAGATTGATATTACCGTTGAGCAGAATGTGAGGGATGTTCTTCGCGATGCGGGGGCGACGACGATTATCAATGCTGCCGCATATACGAGCGTGGACGCCGCGGAGGATCATGCGGATGATGCATTTTTGGTTAATGAAACGGGCGTAAAAAACCTCGCGACTGTCGCGCGAGAGTTATCCGCAACGCTGATCCACTTCAGTACGGACTATGTATTCCCGGGAGATGCCGCAGACGGGTATGCGGAATCAGATTCGCCCGGACCCGCGATCAACGTGTATGGACAATCAAAATTGGCCGGAGAGCGAGCGCTGAAAGAATCCCGGTGCAATTTTTACCTGGTTCGCACCGCCTGGCTGTACGGTCCGAATGGAAAAAATTTCGTTGATACGATGCTCTCTCTTGCGCGGGAGAAAAAGCAGCTAAGCGTGGTGGAAGATCAATACGGCTGCCCGACGTATACGAAAGACCTGGCCGAATACGTCCACATGCTCCTGGCGGATGCATATCCGTTCGGTATCTATCACGGGGTTAACGAAGGAAGCACGTCGTGGTTCGGATTTGCGCAAAAGATTTTTGAATACACGAATAATCTTGCGATTGATGTGAAGCCGGTTTCTTCCGATGAATTTCCTCGACCGGCAAAGCGGCCTCGGTACAGTATTCTGAAAAATACGAAAGGGCCGGCAATGCGCCCGTGGCAAGATGCACTGTCGGAGTACATCAAGAGTGTGTAGTATGAGCAGTATGTACGAGGACCTATTTGTACGGCAGACGAAGGAGCTTCGAGATCTCCTGGATAATCTCGGAGACTTTCATGCGCAGCTTGGCCGCGCTGCTGATCATTTGCATGAAGCGTTTTTAAAAGGAGCGCGCGTATTCGTGGCGGGCAATGGAGGGAGCGCGTCGGAGGCCCAGCACTTTGCAGAAGAGCTCATTGCGCGGTATCGGACGGATCGGCGACCCTATCCGGTTGTTTCTCTTACGGCAGATAGCAATGCGATTACGTGCATTGGAAATGATTTCGGGTTTGATAAGATATTTTCCCGCCAGATAGAAGCGCTGGGGAGGGAGGGGGATGTATTCGTAGCGCTCTCAACATCCGGGACCTCAGAGAATATTGTACAAGCCGCCCACGCTGCCCGGGCAAACGGCATGACGGTTATTGCCTTGACGGGGACGCAAGGGGCGCTGCGCGAAATTGCTGATATAGCTATCGAGTGCCCGGCTCCCACCTATAACGGGAAAGCTGTGACCGAACGCATGCAGGAATTGCATTTGCACGCCATTCATCTATTATGCGAAACATTCGAGGATAATCCCCGAGACCCTCTATGAGCATACAATACGAAAGAGCAAAAGAAATTTTGGATACGTTTTCCGGCAAGAAGCTGCTGGTTGTCGGCGACATTTTTTTGGATCATTACGTATTCGGGAAGGTGGAGCGCTTAAATCCAGAAGCTCCGGTACCGATTCTGCATGCCCAGCGCGAAGTAAATGTGACCGGAGGCGCAGGCAATGCGGCGAAAAACGCTGCGATGCTGGGTGCGAATGTTTCCTGTGCGGGGCTTGTAGGAAGCGACAGCGCCGCTGATGTCGTGGAGGAGACCGCAAAAGCGGAAGGGTATATTCCGTCGCTTGTTCGCAGCCAGAAGCTCCCCACGATCGTAAAAAGGCGGTTTATTGTCCGAAGCCAGCAAATGCTGCGGGTGGACTACGAGCAGGACATGACTCCCGATACCGAAACGGAAGAGATGCTTATCCAAGCGATTGTAGACCAGGCCAGCGGTGCGGACGGGATTATCGTCTCCGATTACGCCAAAGGTACGATCACGAGCCGCATTGCAGAAACAATTATGACCTGCGCACAGCACGGAACTATTCCTGTTATGGTGGATGCAAAACCGTCCCGGGTCACATATTTCACCGGTGCGACATACATGTCTCCGAACCGAAAAGAGGCTCATGAATACCTGGGCTTGAATATCCATGAAAACGGCGGGAAGGCCCCCCAAGAGCTGGCAGGCATGGTCGCATCGTCATTCGATACGAACGTGTTTCTCACATTGAGCGGCGAAGGAATGTATGTACAAGAGAAAGGCGGGCAGGGGCAGCTGGTTCCGACTCCGTATGTACGGGACGATGAGGTGGTAGATACTTCCGGATGCGGCGATACTGCTGCGGTTGTTATTCTGCTTGCACGCCTGGCGGGGGCTTCATTTGAAGAAGCGGCGGAATTGGGCAATGCGGCCGGAGCGACTGTCGCCCGCAAGGTCGGTTCGGTAGGAGTAACCGGTGAAGAAGTTCTGCATACGATCCGCGAACACCATGCGTAGGAAAGTTATTTTTCTGGATCGCGATGGGACGATAAACGCAGATCACGGATACGTACATACCCCAGAATCATTTGAGTGGCTGCCGGGCGCTCAAGAAGCGCTTGCCCGGTTTCAGGATGCAGGATATGCGCTTGCGGTGATTACGAACCAATCGGGTATTGCGCATGGGTTGTATACAGAACAAGACATGCACAACGTGCACGATTTTATGAAAAGCGAATTGAAAAAGGCCGGTATTGTATTGGATGCGATCGCGTACTGTCCGCACGGAAGAAATCAAACTGTCTGCGGCTGTCGCAAGCCCGATATCGGGATGGCTCGGCAAGTTGAAGCCGCAATAGGGGAAATTGATTACGCAAACAGCTGGATTATCGGAGACAAAGAGGCGGATGTAGGATTCGGGAAAAAGGCAGGTACCAAAACGGCCCTGATTCGGAGCCGGTATTGGAGCGAGAGCGCGCTGCAGGAGCGGCCGGATGTTGTTGTCGATTCGCTGAAAGATGCTGCCAAACAGATCCTTGACCGGTAATTGCTTCCCCCTATACAAGGGGAAGAAATATGCCATACTGTAACTATCTATGGAACAGCTTCCCCACCACTGGCGGTATGAGAAAATACTCACTCTTGAGGATGCGAAAAAGCGCGCGGAAGACATCCGTGCAGCAGGGAAAACGATTGCGACCGTAAACGGATCGTTTGATCTGCTGCAGGCGGGCCATTTAGATTTTTTGGAAGAAGCCAAGCAGCAGGCTGATGTGTTGATTGTCGGCATCAATACGGATGCATCGATTCGTGCGAAGAAGGGCACAAGCCGTCCCATTATCGGGCAAGAGATGCGGGCGGCGCTTTTGGCTGCGTTGATATGCGTAGACTTTGTTGTCATTATGGAGGGCGCCTATGATGACGAGCCGCATGGAAGCTTTTTGCCGGTGATACGGCCGCATGTTCATATCAACGGAGAGGAATACGGACCGGTTGATACGTGGGTGGAATATCCGGTGATGCAAGAGCTGGACATTCGAGCGTATCAGGTAAAGCGCCGACCAAATTTATCTACGACGGCGATTATTGAAAAAATACAATCTCTATGAAAGTCATCGTAACCGGCGGAGCCGGCTTGATCGGGAGTGCGACAGTATGGGAACTCAATAATCGTGGGGTGGAGGATATTATTATTGTTGATGATGTTGTCGATCGCGAGAAAGAGCACAATATCGGACACTTGCGGCATGATCGGCTGATCGGAATTCGAGAATTTAGAGGAATGCTTCATGCGGGAGAATTCGATCAGGAAGGAATTGATGCCATTATCCATTTGGGCGCATGCAGTTCGACGACGGAGCAGAATTGGGAGTATTTGCTGGATAACAACGTAGAATATACGAAAGATATTATTCGATGGTGCCAGACTCATGGCGTGCGCTGTATCTATGCATCCAGTGCGGCGACGTACGGAAACGGAGCGCATGGGTATAGCGACGAACATGCGCTCTTCGACGAGCTGGTGCCGCTGAATTTATACGGAAAATCGAAACTGCTTGTTGATGTGTGGGCGAGGGATGGAGGATACCTCGACGGAGCAGGAGGCGCGGCGGTGGGTTTGCGGTATTTTAACGTATTCGGGCCGAACGAATGGCACAAGGGGGATATGCGAAGCGTAGTGGCAAAGAAATATCCGGATATTGCAAGCGGGAAACCGATGACGCTGTTTAAGTCGTACGAAAAAGGATATGGCGACGGCGAACAAAAGCGCGACTTTTTGTACGTGAAAGACGCTGTGCGCGCGACGCTGTTTTTCCTTGACCGGACCGACGTAGGGGGCGTATACAATGTGGGTACCGGCGTCGCCCGAACGTGGCTGGATGTGGCGCGGGCTATGTTTGCGGCCGCGAATCTTCCCGAGCATATCGAATTTATCGACATGCCGGATTCGCTCAAGAGCCAGTACCAGTACTTTACCCAAGCGGATATGGGCAAGCTTGCGGGCGCCGGATACGACATAGGCAAAAATTACGCCCTTGAGGATGCTGTACGAGAGTATATTCAGCAGCACCTGGCTCCTCATACGCATTTGGGAGAATAAACGAGAGAGGATATACTTAACACGATTTCTATGAAAGGTATTATTTTAGCAGGAGGTTCCGGTACGCGGCTGTATCCGCTCACGCTTGCAACGAGCAAGCAGCTGATGCCGGTATACGACAAGCCCATGATTTACTATCCGCTGTCCGTGCTCATGCTGGCGGGTATTCAGGAGGTTCTGATTATTTCAACTCCCCATGACCTGCCTGCATTCCAGCGATTGCTCGGAGACGGTTCGCGGCTGGGGATGAAGTTTTCCTATGTTCAGCAGGATCACCCCAATGGACTTGCGCAAGCATTCGTGCTTGGAGAAGAGTTTATCGGCAATGACAGCGTTGCGCTGATGTTGGGAGATAATATTTTTTACGGGAGCAATTTGCAGGAAGTGGTAACGCATTCTCGAAAGCATGTGGAAGAGCATGGCGGCGGAATGATATTTGCATACCATGTTGCAGATCCTAAGCGATACGGGGTAGTGGAGTTTGATGAGCGAGGCACCGTGCTTTCGCTGGAAGAAAAACCGTCGCATCCGAAATCCCATTATGCGATTCCCGGCATTTACTTTTATGATGCGTCGGTTGTTTCCATCGCAAAAAGCTTGAAGGTGTCCGCTCGAGGAGAATATGAAATTACAGACGTCAATGTTCATTATCTTACAGAGCAGAAGCTGAAAGTTTCTCTGCTGAGCCGCGGAACGGCATGGCTTGATACCGGAACCCACGAGTCGCTCTTGCAGGCCGGCAATTTCGTTCATGTGATTGAACAGCGCCAGGGATTAAAGGTGGGATGTATTGAAGAAGTGGCATACCGCATGGGATACATTACGGACGGGCAGCTTCGGGAAATTGCGGAACCCCTGAAGAAGAGCGGGTATGGGGAGTATTTGCTCGAAATTGCCGGTGAGTAAGCGGAGCGCATTGTGGCGCACATGCCATGCACGGGAAATTGACAAAATTATAAATATAGATTATAATTTCAATCTATGGATTACAGTATCGTAGTGCCTGCCCATAATGAAGAAGGGTCTATTTCCGCGCTCTATGAAGCCGTTTATCGAGTTATGAACGCGATGGGCGGTACGTGGGAGCTCATTGTGATTGATGACGGTAGTACGGATCGAACGTACGAGGTCATCAGCGATATTGCCGATCGGGATTCCCATGTAAAAATCATTCGGTTTCGCCGCAGTTTTGGACAGACAGCCGGCTGGTCCGCGGGCTTTTCCGCTGCTTCCGGAACGATTGTAGTCGTGATGGACGCTGACATGCAGAATGATCCCGAGGACATTCCTGCCATGGTGCAAAAGCTCCGCGATGAGCATCTCGACGTGGTGTCCGGTTGGCGAAAGGATCGAAAGGATAAAAGCATGTTGAAGATCGGAAGCAAGATCGGAAACTGGCTCCGAAAAAAAGTAACGGGAGAGAAAATTCATGACCATGGATGCTCTCTGAAAGTGTATCGCAAGGAAGCGCTTGTAGACTTAGAGCTGTACGGAGAAATGCACCGATACATCACGGCGCTTCTGTCCTGGAAGGGATTTCGAGTGGGAGAAATGGTAGTTCGCCATCACCCCCGCACGACAGGCGTGACGAAATATAATGTGCGCAAAAAGCTGAAGGGATTTCTTGACTTGCTGATCGTAAAGTTCTGGATCCAATATTCTGCGCGGCCGATGCACTTCTTTGGTGCCATCGGAGCTGTATTCATTACGGCGGGAATGATACTCGGCGGAACATTGGGAGTGTTATGGCTATTCCGGATTATCGGACTTTCCGGTCGGTCGACTCCGCTGCTTGCAGTACTGCTGGTGCTGCTTGGCTTCCAGTTCTTGCTGACGGGCGTACTTGCGGATATCGTGGCGCATACTTATTACGCAAAAAAGAAGCCATACTCCATTAAGGACACGAAAGGGTTTGCTGCCTAGCAAGGGCCGAGGATATGAAACTGCTTCTGATTAATAATGAATTTCCTCCCATCGGCGGAGGAGGATCTACCGTGACGAAGTATGCTATTTCGTATCTGGTTCGTGCCGGACATGACGTGACGCTTGTTACATCTCGATACAAGGATTTGCCCCATCGGGAAGTGATTGACGGAGCTACGGTGATACGGATTCCCGCATTGAGGAAGTATAAGGATTATAGCTCCATGATTGAGCTTGTGAGCTTCGGAATTTCTGCGCTTTTTTATTGCTTTCTGTTCACGCTGCGCCGGGAAGTTGATTTTATCTTCGCGTTTTTCGCCGTTCCGGCAGGCTGGGTGGCGTGGATGCTCTCGATGATTCGGAACATTCCGTACGGGGTGTATTTCGGAGGTTCGGATATCCCGGGCGCAAATCCGAGCAGGTTTAAGCACGTGTATCCGATTATTACGCCGCTTCTGCGGACGATTTGGAGGAATGCGGCGTTTCGGTCCGTGTGTTCTCTTGAACTCAAAGAGCTGGCCTTACAAGCTGATCCTGATTCGGAGTTTCATTACATTCCAAACGGCGTTGAAACTGACCGGTTCGTTCCGATTGAACGGCCGGAAAATCCGAAAGTAAAAATTCTGTTCATTGGCCGGCTCATTCCTCGCAAGGGATTTCAGCGCGTTATTAAGGCGCTCCCTCGCGTGCGGGAATTGGCGCGCGTTCCATTCGAAGTGGAAGTGGTTGGTACTGGCGCACATCAGAGCGAGCTGGACAGTTTGGCACAGGGACTGGGAGTGAGCGACAGTATCCGATACGCGGGAATGGTCCCGTATGACCAGCTCGAGAAGTCATACCAGTATGCCGATATTTTTATCCTGACATCCCTGTCCGAGGGCATGCCGTCGGTGATTTTGGAAGCGATGGGATGTGGCCTGCCCGTGATTGCGAGCAATGTGGGCGGGAATAACGAGATCGTGCATGAAGGCGAGAATGGATTTTTGATAGATGGAGATAACACCGATCGCCTTGCGGAGAAAATTGCGCTTCTCATCAACGACAAGAATCTTCGCAATGCTATGGGCAGCAAGAGCCGCGAATATGCCCTGCAGTATAATTGGAAGAACATCATGGACAGGTATAATGAGCTTATCGAGCGATATGGAAAACGATAGCTATTTTTTCGGTAAGCAAATTCTTATTACCGGCGGCGCCGGGTTTCTGGGCAGCAGTCTTGCGCACAAACTCGTTTCACTGGGCGCGCGCGTTACGGTACTCGATGCCATGCTTCCTCTGTACGGTGGAAACATGTTCAACCTTTCGGGTATTGAGGGTGTAGTTGAATTCGTAAAAGGAGATATCCGCGACCAGGAATTGATGAACGCGCTGGTTGCCGACAAGGATATTATTTACAACTTTGCAGCGCAGGTAAGCTATATCGACTCGAAGGAGCAGCCGTTCCTAGACTTGGATATTAACGGTAAAGGGCACCTTACCGTATGCGAAGCGGTTGCAAAGTATGCGCCCAATGCCCGTATTTTATTTTCTTCCTCCCGCATGGTGTACGGTAAGATTCAAACGACGCCGGTATCGGAGACCCATCCCACAAATCCGCTCTCGCTGTATGGGATTCATAAGCTGCTCGGAGAAAAATATTACCAATACTACGCGCACACGTTCGGTCTCGACACGGTCTCTATCCGCATTCCGAATCCGTACGGCCCGCGCCAGCAGATGAAGCATAGCAAATATTCCATTGTTGGATGGTTCGTCCGCCAGGCGATGGAAGGAAAGTCGATTACGATATTCGGAAACGGCAAGCAAGAGCGGGATTACCTGTATGTGGACGATATCGTGGATGCCTTTTTGGAGCTGGCCCAGCATGGGAAATCCGGGGAAGTGTACAATATCGGCACCCATGAACATGTCACGTTTGAATACATGGTAGATACCGTGTTAAAGGAAGTGGGAAGCGGATCCAAGGAGTATGTTCCGTGGCCGGAGAACTACGAAAAGAATGAAACGGGTAACTACGTGGCGGACACGTCCAAGATAGAGCAGATTACCAGCTGGAAGCCGTCCGTGTCGCTCCAAGAGGGTATTTCCCGCATGGTTTCCTATTATAAGAAGCATCGGCGCCACTATTGGTAAAACGTGCTTGACATCTTCGGAATGGCTATGTCATTATAAGCATGGCACCGTGTTCTTTTCCCCTCAGCAGGCAATCGACGCCTGCTTCACTCCTACCCCCCCGCAAGGAGGACCGTATGTTGGTTTTAAGTCGAAAGCAGAACGAGAAGATTGTCATCGGGGACTCGATTACCTTGATGGTAATCGATATTCGAGGCGACAAGGTTCGGCTCGGAATCGATGCGCCAAAGAACGTTACCGTACACCGGCAAGAAGTGTACGAAATGATTCAGAGGCAGGATCCAGCCCACATTCCCCAAGCCTCTGGGGCGGAAGGGGATGAGTAACAAGCACTTCCATTTGGTCATGGAACTGCTTACCGGGTGAGAGCGTCGCTCACCCGGTTTTTCTTACACCTCCGCAAAACTCCGGGCGGCAGCCCGGAGATGGAGACCAG
>CAYUBL010000007.1:0-1825 GCA_964443125.1 uncultured Candidatus Saccharibacteria bacterium
CCGACAATGTATTGGCAGGTTGTCCTAGTCGGATATATCCCAATCCCACATCATAGAGCGTCTGCAGCTTATCTTTAATGGAAGGAACCGCATGGAAAAATGTCAGGGCATGCTCCACCGTCATGTCCAGCACCTGCGAAATGTTTACGCCCCGATACTCCACCTCGAGTGCTTCCGCATTGTACCGTCTGCCATGGCATTCATCGCATTGCACATACACGTCCGGCAAAAAATGCATCTCGATTTTCAACACCCCGTCTCCTTGGCATGTTTCGCACCGCCCTCCTTTGACGTTAAAGGAAAACCGCCCTGCCTTGTACCCGCGTACGCGTGCTTCTTCTGTTGCGGCGAACAGTTCGCGGATCGGAGAAAACAATCCAGTATAGGTCGCCGGGTTGCTCCTCGGCGTCCGCCCGATCGGCGACTGGTCGATCGTAATCACCTTGTCCAAATGCTCCAGCCCTTGGATTTCTTTATGCTTGCCCGGCTGGGTTTTCGCCCGATGAAAATGACGGGAAAGCACCTGCGAAAGAATGTCATTAATAAGAGTAGACTTCCCTGATCCGGACACGCCCGTGACGCATACCAATTTTCCGAGTGGTATATCTACCGTCACATCCCGCAAATTATGCTCGGTCGCCCCCACAATTGTCAGTTTTTTTCCGTTCCCTTTGCGATATGTTTTCGGACTCGGTACCGCGAGACGGCCGGACAAATACTTTCCGGTAAGCGTCTTGCTTTTCATCAGCTGTTTGGGCGTGCCCTGGAAGACGATTTTACCGCCATGCTCTCCTGCGCCCGGCCCTACGTCCACCACCTGGTCTGCTGTGCGGATTGTTTCCTCGTCATGCTCCACGACGATGACGGAATTTCCCATATCGCGAAGATTTTTGAGCGTCTTGATGAGCTTACTGTTGTCTCGCTGGTGCAATCCGATGGACGGTTCATCCAAAATATACAGCACGCCCACCAGACCGGACCCAATCTGAGTCGCCAGCCGGATACGCTGCGCCTCTCCGCCGGCAAGCGTTCCCGCGCGGCGATTCATCGTAAGATAAGAAAGGCCCACGTCGCGCAAGAATGTGAGCCGCGAAATGATTTCTTTCAATATTTGCGCGGCTATCTGGCGGCTTTGCTTGCCGAATGTCTCGTCTTTCCCATTCTGGAGCGATTCAAAAAATTCCAGCGCCTCGTCAACCGACATCACCACCACGTCATGAATGGACTTCCCGCCCACAAAAACGGAAAGCGGCGCGGGCTTAAGCCGCATGCCTTTGCAAGTAGGACAATCTCGCTCCACCATAAATTGCTCGATTTCTGACCGCGCATGGTCAGAGTCCGTCTCTTTGTATCGCCGCATTAATTGCGGAATCACTCCCGTATATGTGGTATCCCACGTGCCGCGCCCTGTCTTTACTGCAACGGGCATATCCTCCGCATATAAAATAACATCCAAATCTTTTTGCGAGAGTTCGTGCACTGGCTTGCGCAAAGAAAATCCTTGCGCAGACGCAAGCGCCTCCAGCATGCGCTCATACCACCGGCTCCGCCCGGATTTACTCCACGGCTTAATCGCCCCTTCCGCCAAGCTTAATTTCTTATTCGGAATCACCAAGTCGGGATCGATCTCCTGCTTTGTTCCCAAGCCTGTGCAATCAGGGCACGCGCCGTGCGGAGAGTTGAACGAAAAGTCGCGCGGCTCCAAACTTGCAACGTTAATCCCGCAATCCACGCATGCGAATTCCTGGGAAAACAGCACCTCTTCACCTGTATCAATGTTTGCGACAATCACGAGTCCGCTGCCGATCGTTGTCGCAGTCTCCAG
>CAYUBL010000007.1:1835-9097 GCA_964443125.1 uncultured Candidatus Saccharibacteria bacterium
AATCAAGCAAGCGCGGCTTGTCGGGCTTTGCATCCAAGAAATACCGATCCACAACTACTTCGATCGTATGCCGTTTTTGCCGGTCGAGCCGTAAATCCTCCGCTTCTTCCAATGTATATACGCTCCCGTCGATGCGCACGCGCGCATATCCGGCCGTTCTTGCCTCTTTTATAGAAGCGCGTCCGTCTCCTTTGCGGTCGCGAACCAGAGGCGCCAAGATGTACAGCTTCGATCCCGCTTTCATCGAAAAAATCTTCGCGGCCATTTCTTTCATCGTTTGCCGTGCGATAATCTTTCCACAATTAGGACAATGGGGCGTTCCCGTCCGGGAATACAACAAGCGCAAATAATCATAGATTTCGGTGACGGTTCCAACGGTAGACCGGGGGTTGCGGCTGGTGGACTTCTGGTCAATGGAAATAGCAGGGGATAATCCGTCGATCTGATCCACGTCCGGCTTATCCATAAGGCCCAAGAATTGGCGAGCGTACGGAGACAGAGACTCTACATATCGACGCTGACCTTCCGCATACAGCGTATCGAACGCCAATGAAGATTTTCCCGAACCGGAAAGTCCGGTAATAACAACGAGCTTATCCCGCGGAATAGTAATGCTTACATTTTTGAGATTATGAACCCGTGCTCCTTTGATAACAATCTCACTGCCCATAAACGAGAAGTATATAGGCCATTGGCCCCCAGCGCAAGTGTGAGGTATAATAAAAAGGTGAAAGACGATAATCAGCCGGTTACCAAGAAAGAGTTCGATGAAGGCATGCAAATGGTTGCCAATGCGTTTGAGAACGTGGCTACAAAAGAAGACTTGAAGGCGTATGCGACGAAAGAAGATTTGGAAAACGGCCTTACCGGAGTAAAAAGCTATATGCGAGACCTCTTTGAAGCCGCACTTACGAGAATCGAAGAATCCACCATGACAACCCTGCACAACCACGAACAACGCATCACGACACTGGAACGAAAACGATAATAAAAGAAAAACGCCCTGCTGCTCAAGAAAGCAACTGGGCGCTTGTGGGTCAGGATGCGGAACGCGCTTAGGCGTATACCGCTTCCAGTCCTTTGGCCCCTTCTTGCCGGATAAGATCAATGACCTCATCTGGCCCGAACTCTTCGCACAAATCGGCGAAGACTTTCGGTAACCGGTTTCGGCGCGCGGCTTCGATGCGATGCTCTGCTGCATCGAGCCGCCGAGAAACTTCGACGGCGGCCTCTTGAATGGAGGTGCCTGGGGCGAATCGACCTGTCAGTAAAACGGTGCGAAATGGACCTCGTGTCATGGCCTGTCTCCTAAAAAGGGCCTGCGGGGGAGGGGAAAACGTGAATTACCGAACCTGCAAGCATAGCATACAACTTGCATATTTGTCAAGTGCATTTTATAGTACAAAACAATATACTCGTTTTATGACCGAAAACGGGCTCAAAACGAAAATTCGAGCGTTTCCCACATCCCCCGGCGTATACCTCCATAAAGATGCCAAGGGGGAAATTCTCTATGTGGGAAAAGCGAAAAACCTCCGTTCGCGGGTACGATCATATTTCGCAACACGCGCGAACTTAGATCCCGCAAAAGTAAAAATGGTTTCTTTAATCCGCGACGTCGACTTCATTGCCACCCATACGGAGCTGGAGGCGCTGGTACTGGAAGCAACGCTCGTGCGAAAACACCAGCCGCCATACAACGTTTTGCTTCGCGACGACAAATTCTACTTGTTCATTAAAATCACCAAAGAGAAGCCTCCGCGCATCTTCCCTGTCCGAAAAATCATACGAGACGGATCTCGGTACTTCGGACCGTACTCATCCGCGTCATCCGTCCGCGCAACGCTGCGGCTTTTGCGGCGCATCTTCCCGTTCAAAGGAGAAAAAGACACTCCGCACGATATCGTATTCCCGCATCCGCTGTTCGCCCCTCGCCCTCTCCCAGAACAGGAGGGGGGAACCGACTCCATCATCGCCTTCCTCAAAGGCAATCGAAAGGAAATCATCAAAACGCTGGAAGAGGGAATCAAGGAAGCGTCGGACAACCTGGAGTTCGAACGCGCAGCGCTCTTTCGCGACCAGCTGAATGCGATTCTCCGCCTGGAAGGATCGCAAACGGTATATCTGCCCCGCAAGGAATCATTCGATGTGGTAAGCATCGCAAAGCAGCGGACCCAAAGCGCCGCGAATATCCTCCAAGTGCGTGAAGGAAGGCTCATCGGCAAACAAACGTTCCTTCTGCGCCACAGGGCGGATGCCGAACCGAAAGACATCCTACGGCAATTCATCGTGCAGTATTACGCCGTTGCGCAAGACAGAGGAAAGACCATCTTGATACCCATGCCGCTGAGCGACACCTCCCTTCTATCGCAATGGATATCGCAAGGCGGATCGCCCGTCTCGTTTGCAATCCCCAAGCGTGGCGTGCGACGCAAACTCATGGAAATGGGGACGCTCAATGCCAAACAGTTTTTGAATCAGCAAAACGCTCAAGAAGAAACGACAAGGGCATCCAAGGAAGCGCTACAAGAACTGCTGAAGGCGATTGGGATGGACCAACAGCCCCACTTCGCTCCGCCGGCTGGCGGAGCTTCGCGGGGCGAATCGTTCCGAGTCGAAATCTACGACATATCCAACATCCAAGGCACGCTTGCAACGGCTTCGATGGCGGTATTTACCGACGGGATGCCTGACAAGAAAGAATACCGAAAATTCAAGATACGACAGGACGGCGCTCCCAATGACTTCGCCATGCTGCATGAAACGCTCTCGCGCCGCCTTGCAAACACCGACTGGAAAACACCGGATCTCATCATTATCGACGGCGGCAAGGGGCAGCTATCCGCCGCAATGCGCGCCCTCAATGCATCCGGAAAACACATTCCGATTATTTCGATCGCAAAACGAGAAGAAGAAATCTTCCTTCCGAACCAAAAAGATTCCGTACGCCTGCCCTACGACTCGCCCGCACTGTACCTCATCCAGCGCATGCGGGACGAAGCGCACCGGTTTACCATCACCTACCATAAAACGTTGCGGGGAAAAGAGCAGGTAAAATCCGTATTGGATGAAATACCCGGTATCGGCCCGAAAACAAAAAAACTGCTCCGCAGCGCATTCGGATCCGTGAAGCGGATCCGCGAAGCATCGGACGACGAGCTGATTGCGACAATTGGCAAACAGAAAACAGCAATAATCAGGGAGTATTTATAGGAAGAGCATTCAAGCTCATTGGGTAAACAAATAAAAACTGCCCCGTACTCCAACAGTACAAGGGCAGCGAACGCCTAGCGTCCAACCCATGCAGCCACGCCGACGCACATGGCTACGAACAACAAGCACATAAACATCTTCAGTTCCCAGCGATGCATATCCTCCATGTTTTACGCTCCCCAATAGTGCATGATTGTTTGTGCAACTGCGCCGAGAAAAGCCGCACAAAGTATAAAGCCAACGATCAGACAGAATGTGCGCCAGCATGCCCGGCTCCGCAATCGGCTCCGTTCAAGGGCCTCGTCTTCCGGAGACATCATCACCATGGCAATCTCTCCTTAAAAGAACATCCGATACCCATATTCGCCCTCTCCGAACCACCTAAGCATGCGGAGAATATCGTCCATATGTCAAGTTGACCTGCCGCATAATCTTCCATACCGTATATGGGTACACCTATGTTGTGGCTGAATATTTCATTTATCGCAATCTCCGTATTACTCACCGGCAGCATCCTGCTCCAAAGCAGCTCTGCAAGCCTCGGTTCCGCATTCGGAGGCGGATCGGAAGGATTTTACGTCCGTCGCGGAAGTGAAAAACGGCTCTTTCAAGCGACGATCGTGCTTTCCATTCTCTTCTTTCTTACAGCACTCGCGCACCTTTTTGTCCCGTAACATGGAAGATATCGCTTCACGTATACGCTACGCGCCTATTGCAGCCGCACTCGTCCTCCTGCTCGTCGCAGGCACGCTTCTTCTCACAAAACAAGATCTCCAAGCGCGAGACACGATACGCAAACACCATTTGGCGGATATAGAAACCGCGTTGTATTTGGCACGCAATATCCATGGAACATTCCCTCCGTATGAAGAACTTTCATGGTGCGGCGTCATCAGCGCGCCGGACAATGCGCATGTCCAGCGCCAAATCGAAGAATCGCTCCGCATAGCCGTGGACAAGTATGAAAACCCCGATAAGCCGTTCCCCCAAGACCCGACAGAGCAGGATCAAAATTACTACTATTGGAAGCGAAGCCCCTCAATGTTCGAGCTCTATTCCGTTTTGGAAGCCGCTCCGACAGGCGAGCGCAATACATTTGCTTGCCCGGAAGGAATACGCACTACATATGATTATGGCATTGCGTCAATATTGCGCGAAGATACGTCCGGGTCGACAATAGAAAGTTCTCCTCTATGATAACGTTGCAAGAAACGAAGCTGTTCACCAAGAACGTATACGCGAATATGTCATCTCGCGAAAAAGGAATTTTGGCAGTTCTGACGGCCATGCTTGGAATTTCGCTCATATGGAGCATTACCGGGTACGTAAACCGCAACAGCACGCTCGTTGCGCAGGATGGCGGAACATATACCGAGGCAGTCGTCGGGCAGCCGAGATACATCAACCCCGTCCTCGCCAACACGAACGACGCGGACCTCGACCTTACCCGCATCATTTATTCTTCCCTGTTTCGGCTTGGATCCGACTTGTCGCTGCAAAACGACCTAGCAACTTCCGTAGAAACGTCAGAAGACGGCAAAGTGTACACCATTCGCATGCGCGAAGATGCAACGTGGCATGACGGCGAGAAGGTCACGGCGGATGATGTCATCTTTACTATTACGAGCATTCAGACAAAAGATTACAACTCTCCGCTCGCATCGTCGTTCCAAGGAGTGCAAGTAAAAAAGATAGACGACTATGCGGTAGAGTTCTCGCTGCAAAAAACAGCGTATGCGCCGTTCCTTTCCAGCCTTACTGTCGGCATTTTACCGCGGCACGTATGGGAAAGCGTTCCGCCAAAATCGTTCGCCCTCGCAGAACAAGAACTCAAGCCGATCGGATCCGGTCCGTTCAAGTTCGAAGAAATCGTCACAAAGAAGAAAACCGGAGAAGTAACATCGATCACGCTTGCGCGAAACGATTCCTACTACGGAAAGCATCCGCATCTGACAAGTCTTACGTTCTCCTTCTTCAACACGCATGACGAAGCGCTTGCGGCGCTCACATCCGGAAAAGTAGACGGCGCCGGATACCTCCCTTCATCCCTCTTCTCGTCTATCCGGCACCGCGGAGGAATCCAGGTACAGACGCTGCTGTTGCCGCAATATTCGGGACTCTTCTTCAACCAAGCAAAGAACCCTATCCTGGGGGATGCAGGAGTGCGCTCAGCACTTGATTTGGCAATCGACCGCGAACGCATCGTGGACGAGGCGCTTTCCGGACAAGGAGAACCGCTGGGCCTCCCAATTCCTTCCGGACTATTCTCGTTCTCCGATATCAAAAGCTATTCATACGACCCGGAAAAAGCCAAGCAGAATTTGGATGAAGCCGGATGGAAAATGCCGGAAAACGGATCGGTTCGAGAAAAAGACGGCAAGTCCCTGGAGATCACGATCACGACGACCGACTGGCCGGAATACGTAAAAACAGCGGAAATTATCAAAGAGCAATGGGAAGAAATCGGAGTTGCGACAACCATCCAGAGCCTGGGGACGGGTATTGTTCAGCAGACGGCCGTATCGCCGCGAGAATACGAAGTGCTTTTGTACGGAGAAAATCTTCCCGCAAATCCGGACCCGTATCCGTTCTGGCACTCTTCCCAGATAAAAAGCCCTGGGTTAAACCTCTCTCTGCTGCAAGATAAGGACATCGATAAACTCCTGGAAGATGCGCGTACGAGCACCGACCCTGTCCAGCGCCAAGAAATGCTCCATAAATTCATCGAACGATTCCTCGACCTGCATCCCGCTATTATCCTCTATCGTCCGCATTACCTGTTCGCTCAAGATTCCGATGTGCGCGGATCAAATATGGAACACGGAGGCTTACCATCAGACCGACTGAACGATATCGAAAATTGGCACGTCCGCGTCAAGCGGGTATGGAATACGTAATTTTATCCTTCAATACAACGCTATGTACGAAGAAATGCGCGATGTTATCGCGAAGCAAGGCGACCAAATTCGCCACTCTTTAGAGGTAAATGCCGACGTGCGAGTCGACGGCTCATTCGACTCCATCGTACTTGCCGGCATGGGCGGTAGCGGACATCCTGGCGATCTGCTTAATGCGCTGCACCTCACAACGCTCCCGCTTACGGTTCATCGCAGCTATTCGCTTCCGCGCCTGTTCGGAGAAAAACCGCTCACCATCATCAGTTCATATTCCGGCAATACAGAAGAAGCATTGTCCGCATATGAGGACGCGAAGAAGGCCGGCGGTACGCTGCTCGCCAACACATCAGGCGGCAAGCTGCTCGAATGGGCAAAGCGCGACAGTGTCCCTGTCACGCTCATTGACTACGCCGGCATGCAGCCGCGCCACACGCTCTTTGCAAGCTTTACGGGGCTTGTCAAGGCGCTTGCAAACAGCAATCTTGCGCAGGATATCTCCGACGCTTTGCGTAAAACAGCCGACATGATCGACAGCACCGTTGCCGGCATGGAGAGCGAAGCGAAAGCGCTCGCCGATACCCTCAAAGGCAAAACGCCCGTCTTTTACGCGTCGGATATCCTCGGTTTTGCGGCAAAGAATATGAAAATCCAAACGAATGAAAACGCAAAAACGCCTGCGTTCTGGAACGAGATTCCGGAAATGAACCACAACGAAATGGTCGGCATGACCAACCCGCAAGGAGCATTCCACGCTGTGTTTCTGCGATCAGAGACAGACCATCCGCAAGTAAAAGTCCGCTTCGACGTCACGAAAGAGCTCTACGAAACATGGGGCGTGGGCGTTACGGAAGTTCCTGTCCATGGGACAGGCACGCTCGAGCAAATCTCATACGCCGTCGTCTTCGGCCTCTGGCTCACCTACCACGTCGCGCTAAACTACAACACTGATCCGATTCCCGTTAAAGGCGTAGAGGATTTCAAAGCAAAGTTGAAAGAAATTGCCGAGTAAGTAGACTGGCAATAGGGGGATGTGGTGAAATGGCATACCCCACTGTGTCCCGCCTGCGGCTGGACTACGTGGGGCGCAGCACGGAGAGCTACAGTATGTCGGAGTGGCGGAATTGGTATACGCGTACGCTTCAGGAGCGTATG
>CAYUBL010000007.1:9140-50617 GCA_964443125.1 uncultured Candidatus Saccharibacteria bacterium
CTTTAGCGAAGGCCGAGCCCTCTCATCCCCACTCTTCGATAGTGTGTTAGTATAAGCACTAATCCTCAAACAAGAATTATGCCCCATGCAATGCCTTCCGACTTACGAAAGAGCCTGTCAGCTGATAAAGCTGTATGGGCGCTATGGCAAGACATTACGCCGCTGGCTCGCAATGAGTTCATCTGTTGGGTTATATCTGCAAAAAAGAAAGAAACCAGGGCACGCCGCATACAGCGAACATGCGAAGAGCTGCTCGAGGGAAAACGCCGCCCCTGTTGCTGGGTTGGATGTATTCATCGGCTGGATAAGCCGATGAACGCTTCGCAGAAATTCGTATTAAAAAAATAGGAAGAAAAACGGGCCGTGATGGAATAACCCAATACACGACCCGATGCGAAACTACACGATTTTAAAGAACCTCCGCTTCTGCTGCTGCAATATGTATCACCGGAACATCCTCCAGCTGTTCTGCTTCCGATTCCTTTCGAACGCCAAGCAGCTTTGCAGCTGCGATTGCAAACACACCGCCCCCAAACGAGAACAGTGCGCCCATTTTTGCGGCATCTAGCACTGCGCCTCCTTGGGGAAAGGCGACAACAGACACAAACAGCGACACAGTAAACCCTATTCCGGCTACCATACCGACAACGAGCAGATCCCGTTTTGTCATACCCTGCGGCATCTCGAACCTGAAGAGAGATGTTGCCAACAGCGCAAACGAGAATATGCCAAGCGGTTTCCCGATAAGCAGCGCCCCTAACACAAAGAACGTAACAACCGAAACATGAGAGAATACAACTCCGGCATTCACGAGCGCGAATAGGCCGAGTATCACCTCCACAATCGGCTTAAAGAAGTGCCCCATGCGATTGAGCGCATCGGGCAACGCGTCTTCCGATTCCGCGAAGATACCGATGTCCCGCTTTTCATGCGGCACAAAAAGCACAATCGGCACCAGCCCGAGCGCAGGATGCAGGCCGCCGGCATGAAATGCCATCCAGCTGCACACGCCGGGTCCGATCATATACGGCCAAAACGATTGAGCGCCAAAGGCCCGCAATGAGATCGCCGAGGAGATTGCCCCTACTGCGAGCAACAAACAGAGCGTCATGTTCCCGCCCGACTGGGAGTAGAACGTCGCGAGAATCGCAAGGCCTCCCGCATCATCGGCAATCGCGATAAGGAGCAGAAAGGGAATCGCTACGTGATTTTCTCCAAAAATTCTCTTCGCCACCATATAGCTGAACGCAATGTCCGTTGCGCACGGTATCGCCCACCCTTTCTCTACATCCTGCCTTTCGTATACCAGACAGCAGCCGATAAAGATTATAGCAGGCATCGCCATACCGCCGATCGTGGCGAACAGCGGCGTCGCCGCCTTCCGGAAAGAGGAGAGCGACCCTCCTGGCAAAAACGACTCGAAAACTTCTTTCCCGGCAAGGAGAAAGAAGAGGCTCATCCCTACATCCGTAATCCAGAAGTGAACCGTATGGCCGAATATCTCGGCGTGTACAAAATGTTCATACGATTCGTGATTGTAATTTGCCCAGATGAGCGCGAATACCGCGCCTACAATCAAAAACACCGATTTTTCCAGCAAGTACACGATCCCGCGCCGAATCATGGCATTTCCCCGTCTTAAAGAAGTGAATTTTCAAACAACACGCCGCCAACCATTGACGACAAGCATCCAGTGTAGGGCAAAGCGCAAAAGAATCAAGATTCGATTTTTTGGATTTGACTTTTGCGCGGGCCTTTGCTATCATTATAGGTAACACTTCGACAGTATTCCCCAGAATCTAGCGTTGTTGAGCCATATTTCGGAACTGAAATCCAATTGCGAACTATCCTCAAAACCGTTAGGTATTTGAATTTATTTTATCCGTTTTAATTCACGAAAAAACAAATATGTCACAGATTCCGACGCCGCCTCCGGTGCGGCCCGCCCAGAAGGGCGAGGCTCGCTCTCTTTCCGGAAGGCAAAAACCCTCCATCCCAAAACACGGGGATGGCAAGCAGCATGCGCGTGCAAAGAACCGTTCGACTGCCGCAAGAAAACCGCGAACGGGCGGCAGAGGCAGAAAATCAAATGGAGGCCGCAGATTCGGCCGAGAAAAAAGCTCCGGCATCCATTTCGGACCGCCGAGAAATTTTGACGCGCCGTTTATCAAGCAGCCTCCGCGCAATCCGGACGGCATGTACTTCCTTCCGCTGGGCGGATTGGAAGAAATCGGACGCAACGCAGCGGCAGTTGAATATAAAGGAGATATCGTCGTGATCGACTTGGGCCTCATGTTCCCGAACGAGAACATGTACGGCATCGACTATATCATTCCCGACATCTCTCCGCTTGCCGGAAAAGAAAAGAACGTAAAAGGAGTCATTATTACCCACGCCCACTACGACCACTTCGGGGGCGTGCCCCACTTGCTCCCCAAGCTCGGCAACCCGCCAATCTACGGATCCGAGTTTACGATGCGCCTCGTGGAAAAGCGGCAGGCGGACTTCCCCATGTATGCAAAACCGAAAGTGCATATCGTGAAGCCGAAAGAGAAATTCCGGCTCGGAAAATTCGAGATCGAAACATTCCACGTAAACCACTCCGTGCCGAATGCGTTCGGCGTCGTGGTACGCACTCCTGCCGGCTCCATCGCCTTCACGGGAGACTTCAAGTTCGATAGCAATCCCGTAAACGATTTGCCCGCGGACGAAGTGCACCTCAAAGAGCTTGGAAAACAGGGCATTACCGTTCTCTTCACGGACTCCACCGGAGCAGAGCGGGAAGGGCATTCCATTTCCGAAAAAATCGTCGAAGGAAACTTGGACAAAATCTTTTCCGAGCATCCGAACCAGAGGGTTATCGCTGCAACATTCTCATCCATGATCGACCGATTGCAGCAGATGATCTCCATTGCGGAAAAGCATGGACGAAAAGTTGCCGTGGACGGCTACTCCATGAAAACAAACGTTGCCATTGCGAAAGAAATCGGCTTCATGGATTATCGCAAGGAAACCATCATCACCCCGGAAGAATCCAATAAGCTCCCTCCCGGAAAAGTGCTCGTACTCTGCACGGGCGCGCAAGGGGAAGACAATGCCGTACTCATGCGCATCGTCAACAAGGAGCATCGAAGCCTGGAAATCAATGCGGGCGACGTTGTCGTATTCTCTTCTTCCGTTATTCCCGGAAATGAGGCTTCCGTACAGCTGGTCAAAGACCAGATTTACAAGCAAGGCGCGGAGGTCATCCACTACAAAATGATGGACATCCACTCCGGAGGACATGGCCACCGAGACGATTTGCAGCACATGATCGACTTAACCCAGCCGAAATATCTCATTCCTGCGCACGGATACTTCTCGTTCCGCGCAGAGCACGCGAAAATGGCCGTTGCAAACGGGTTCCCCCGCTCCAACGTGCTACTTCCCGCAAACGGCGAAGTGATCGAAATCGTCGACGGAAAAGCGCGGCTCAACAACGAAAAGTATGAGATCAAGCACATCATGGTCGACGGCCTTGGAGTCGGAGATGTCGGAAACGTCGTACTCCGCGATCGCCAAACGTTGGCATCCGACGGAATGGTGGTTGTCATTGCAATCGTTGACGGCAAGAGCGGCGAGATCATCGGCCAGCCAGACATTATCTCCCGCGGATTCATCTACATGAAAGACCACCAAGACCTCATCCAGGAAACGCGAGAACAAATCGCAAAAGTGATCCATAAGCATATCGCCAAGCAGCGCACGATCGAACAGAACTGGGCCCATGTAAAAGAAGGCGTGCGCGACGACATCGGCACCTTCCTGTTCCAAAAAACGGAACGCCGCCCGATGGTGCTGCCCGTGATTGTAGAAGTATAAACGACAAGGTAAGCTAGAAGCATGGATTCGCCTTCTGGCAAAGCAATATTCTCCGGTGTACAGCCATCCGGCGCATTGCACATCGGAAATTATTTGGGAGCGATAAAGCAATGGGTAGCGCTGCAAGAACAGAACACGGCATATTTTTGTATCGTGGACGAGCATGCGATCACGGTGCCGTATGATCCCGAAACGCTGCAGGACCGCATTCTTGATACCGCGGCTACGTACCTTGCAGCAGGCGTCGATATTGAAAAAAGCGTCATATTCACCCAATCCAACGTAAGCGCCCATACGGAGCTCGCATGGCTTCTGTCCACTATTGCGCCATACGGGCAGCTGGCGCGCATGACCCAATTCAAGGACAAGGCGAAAAAATTGAAATCAAAAGACGCCATTTCTCTCGCGCTCTTTTCCTATCCCGTACTCATGGCAGCGGATATTTTGCTGTACGGCACGAATATCGTCCCCGTGGGAGAAGATCAAAAACAACACATCGAGCTTGCCCGGGATATTGCGGAAAAATTCAACGCCACATTTGGAGAAATCTTCACGATTCCGGAAGCATACATCCCGCCCAATGCCGCCCGCATCATGTCGCTCTCCGATCCAAAAAAGAAAATGAGCAAATCAGACAGCGAGAAAAGCACCATTGCCCTCACCGACGATCCGAACGACATCCGCAAGAAAATCGCGAGCGCCGTCACGGAAACGGACCCGGTATTTTCATTCAAGAAAAGCGGCCCTGCCGTCAAAAACCTGCTGAATATATACAAAGCGTTTTCCGAAAAAGAAGAGCAGGAAATCGAACAGGAGTTTGCCGGAAAGGGATACAAAGAATTCAAAGACGCACTTGCGCAGACAATCATCTCATCCCTGGTGGACTTCCAGGCAAAATACAAAGCCCTCCGCGAAGACGATACGGATCTGAGATTCGCGCTCGGCAAGGGCATGCACCGCGCGCAGCAAACCGCAAACGGCACGCTTCATCGCGTAAAAGAAGCGATGGGATTGATATAAAGAAAAACACAGCCTTGCGAAGAAATCCATCCTTGCGAGGCTGCGTTGCGATGCACTAATCCGTTCGGGCAAGCCGCATCTCCTGTTTTTGCTTCACAGAAAAGCGAACCAACCCGTCCTCCTCCCGTATAAACTGCATGTCATAAAAGACATATTCTCGAGAGACAACATGCTCCCCCGATCGTACCGCCAGCGTCATCTCAAGGCCGTCTCCCGTTTCTTTCGGAAACCGGAGAGACACCTCTTCCAATGCTCCTCCCGCAATACCCTTGTCCGTCCATGAGGCATAGCGAAATACATCTTGTGCCGAGATCTCGATCCCCCGATACGGACCGCGGTCCGCGATGGAAGATTTTGTCTCCCGTTGCAAATAGGTCCATGCAAGCAGAATCACAAGGGAGCCGAAAATCGCCGTCGTGCCAAACATTTGCTTTTTCATGGCAAGTTCCTTTCACTGCCAGGAGATTGACCGTACGTTTGAAAAGAGCAACCGATGCCCTTAGAAACGCTTTTATGATACCATGCAGCCATGTATCAACAACTCTCCCAAGAAGCAAATAAAAACTTGCAAACATGGCTCACGGACCCTAAGTATGCCCAATACAAAGCGGAGTTGGAGCAGCTTATTGCGCAAGAAAACTGGAAAGCGCTGGAAGATGCGTTTTTCACCGTCGTACCGTTCGGCACCGGAGGGCGGCGGGGAACGGTGGGAGTTGGAAGCAATCGTATTAACAACGTGACAATCGGCGAATCAGCGCAAGGCCTTGCTGATTATCTTACGCAGCAAGGAGGAGAAAGCGCACAAGCTGCCGGAATCGTCGTTGCGCACGACACCCGCACCACATCCCGCGAGTTTGCGGAATATGCGGCGAGCATCTTTGTCGCGAACGGCTTTCGCACGTATTTGTTCGATTCATTCCGCGCAACGCCGGAACTTTCCTTTGCCGTACGGCACCTCAAAGCCGCTGCGGGAGTCGTCATCAGCGCCAGCCACAATCCTCCGTCGGATAACGGATTCAAGGCGTACTGGAATGATGGAAGCCAAGTGGTTCCTCCGCACGATGCGGGCATTATGCAGTGTGTTGCAAAAGTGAAGAACGTGCTCAGCACTCAGTTCTCAGTCGCAGTTGAAGATGGATCCATACACATCATCGGCAAAGAAGTCGACGATGCGTATATTGCGGCAATTGCAAACGAATCCCTTTCAAGCAGCCGATCCGCAATCATTACGTACTCCCCCCTGCACGGCACCGGAACCATGAGCGTACAGAAAGTACTGGAACATGTCGGATTTGAACACGTAACGATCGTACAGGAGCAAGCGTCTCCCGACGGCACATTTCCCAATTTGCCGAACAATATCCCGAATCCGGAAGTGCCGTCCGCAAGCGAACTGGTAACGGAATATGCAGCGCGCCTCCATGCCGATATCGCCATCACCACCGACCCGGATGCGGATCGGCTTGGCGTTGTTGCCCCGGATACAACCGGCGCCTACAGGCTTCTCACCGGAAACCAAATCGCGGCGCTCGCGGCATATTACGCCGCATCAAAAGGCGCAAAGGGCTTCCTCGTCCGCACAATCGTTACAACCGATATGCTCGATGCCATCGCGAATGATTTCGGGCTCACCATCTACAATCACATCCTCATTGGGTTTAAATACGTCGCCCAGCTCATCCGCGAACGCCAAGATAACGGCAGCGAAACATTCCTGCTCGGCGGCGAAGAAAGCTACGGCCTGCTCAAGGGGTCATACTGCCGCGATAAAGATGCGGCGGTTGCGGCGCTCCTGCTCTGCGAATTAGCGTCAGAATTAAAAGACCAGGGGAAAACAATCATCCAACATCTCGACGAACTCTATAAAAAATACGGTGTCTTTACGGAAACGCTTTCGAATATCTCCTATCCCGGCGCAGAAGGATTCCAGCGCATGCAAACTATCATGGAACAGCTGCGCGAACATCCGCCACAAGAAATCGCAGGTACGCCGATTACCGCTATCATCGACCGCAATACGTTTACCGGAACAGACAAGGGCAACGTACTGATATTCGAGCTTTCCGAAGACCACCATGACCGCATCACGATTCGGCCGTCCGGAACAGAACCGAAAATCAAGATATACGCGCAGCTGCATGCTGACGTTGACCCGGATATTTCAGATGAAGCGCTGCAGCAGAAAAAAACACAAGAAGCCGGACGAGCAAAGCACCTTACCGAAGCATTCCAGGCGTTATTAGCCTAAAATCTATCACTTCGTTACGTTGTGTCCTCCAAACTGATTCCGCAGCGCCGATACGATTTTTCCCGTATAGCTCGGGGTCTTTTCCGAATCAATCCTAAACTGCAATGATTGCTCAATAACCGGCACCGGAATGCCGAGCTCCTTGGCCGCATCCACCGTCCATGCGCCCTCCCCGCTCTGCGCAACCGTCCCGGAAATATCCGTGAGTTCCGTACCGTACTGAACATACGCATCTTTGAGCCAATGCACGAGGCGTGACTCGATAACGCTTCCGTTGCCGTACAGATGCGCGATGCGCTCCAAATCCAGCTCGCCCCGCCACTCCTTCAGCACTGCAAACCCTTCGGCAATCGCCTGCATCATCCCATATTCGATTCCGTTGTGAACCATTTTCACGAAGTGTCCCGCGCCAAGCTCTCCCATGTAGTCATACCCTCCGGCAACCGACAGGTCGGAAAAGAGCCCCATCAGCGATTTGTACACGTTCCTGTCTCCGCCGATCATCAAGCACGCCCCGTCGCGCGCGCCGCTCGGACCGCCGCTCACCCCCACATCAAGAAAACGAATTCCTTGAGCTGTAAGCTCCCGGCCTCGTCGGATAGAATCTTTGTAAAACGAGTTCCCTCCATCGATGACAATATCGCCTTGGTGCAAATGCGGCACCAACTCATTCAGCACATCATCAACCACCCCGTGCGGAACCATAAGCCATACGATGCGCGGCGTCCCTTTCGCCGCATTCATCCGGTCAACAACCGCTGCCACAGCATCCACTACCGTTACGCCGTGCTGCTCAACCTTTTTGCGCGCACCCTCATCCGGATCGTATGCCGTCACATCCCATCCGTAATCCACGAGCCGCTGCGCCATATTTGCCCCCATCTTCCCAAGGCCAATATACGATATGCGCTTCGGGGGAATTGCCATATGTTCGCGCACAATAGCATCCGGCGATGCGCCTTTCTTATACCGTACCAGCGGAACTTGCCCCTGCTGCCACGCAGACACGATCGGATCAATAAACTTCCAGCTTGCGATAATTTCGTCGGTTGAAACAAACGACGTCTGATTTCCCTCTATCACATCCAGAATCAGTTTTGCGTACGCATCCAAAGATTCGCTCCCCGTGAATGCCTGGTCGTAATCGAAAGAAAATGCCTTCTCCTCTATTTCCATTTTTGCGCCCGGCCCTTTTGCCCAAAACGATATCGTAATTCCTTCTTGCGGCTGCACCTCGTATTTCAATACGTTCGTCAAATGCTTGGAAGGAGGGCACAGGCAAGGCGTGTGATGGCGAAATTGCACCACCACCTCCACACGGGATTCGCCCAGCGCCTTTCCGCCTTCCAGCACGATCGGGACTCCGCGCCATTCATGAGTTGCAAGACGCGCCTCAATGCGAAAGAATGTTTCCGTCGCAGACTGCGGCAGCACGCCCTGCTCCCGCTCATACCCCGCATATTGCCCGCGAAGCGTATGCCGAGCAATGTCTTGGATATCCATCGCTTCCAGAGAATTCAGTGCTTCTGCCCGAGCTTTCCGGATGGAGTCCGCATCAAACGATCCGGGATTTTTCATCGTAAACAGCGCGAGCAACTGGAGCATGTGATTCTGCCCTACGTCGCGCAATGCTCCGATACTATCGTAAAACGAACCGCGCCCCCGGACATCCGATGCTTCATACAACCGAATCGCGATGCGTTCAACCGACCGTGCATTCCATGCCGGCTCAAGAAACACGTTGGAAAATCGGAACGCCAAAATATTCTGCACCGTATCTTTTCCGAGGTAGTGGTCAATCCGATACACCTGCTCTTCCCGAAACAGCTTGCCCAATTGCTCGTCGAGCGCTTGCGCCGATGCCGAATCGCTCCCGAATGGCTTTTCAACGATCACCCGCGTCCACCCCTCTTCGGGACTGCATGGATCGGTCAGTCCGGAATCGGCGAGGTTATGAATGATGGCGTCGTAGTACACGGGCGGCACTGCCAAATGAAACAGCTTGTTTGCGCACGTATTCCACGCTTCATCATGTTTTCCCAGAAGCCGCGCCAATCCGTCATAAGAAGCCCGATCGGTAAAATCGCCCCTGCAATATGCGAGCAAGCGGATAAAAGAGCGAACCGACGATTCATCGGCGCCGTCTTCCAGAAGGATCTCTTGTACAAAACGCTGAAAATCCTCATCGCTCATCTCTCTGCGGGCAAACCCTACCATCTGCATAAGCGGAGGCAGGCGACCGTCTTTATACAGCGCAAACAGGGCGGGAATGAGCTTCTTGCGGGCCAAATCTCCCGTTACGCCAAAGATAACAAAAATAGTCGGGAGCGTAGTATTCTTTTGCATGGATGTATTGTATATCGTAGAGTGAGACAGTGATAGCTATGTCCTCGTAGCTCAAAGGATAGAGCGTTGGCCTCCGGAGCCAAAGGCTAGAGGTTCGACTCCTCTCGAGGACACCAAAATTTGACTTTCGGGCTCCGCAGCGAAAACACTATTACCGTATTTCGTATGTAATAGTTACGCTCACTTGGGTTTCCTGAGTACCGGTGGGAAGCTTCGGAGATGCAACCGCAGTGTCTCCTCCCCGGCCTTCCAACGCATACGGAATCGGCGGGGTAGCGCCCGGTTGAGCGTTGTAATACTTCACGCCTTGCAGTCGAACGCCGAGAGCCTTTGCAAGGTCCTCCGCCTTGGCGCGGGCATTTGCGATCGCGTCCTGCTCTGCGGCAAGCTGCTGTGCTTCCGAATCATCCGACTTAAACGAGAGGCCGCCGATCTGGTTTGCCCCCGCTTCTGTCGCCTTGGCGATAACATCGCCCGATTTGTTCGTATCGCGGATCGTCACCTCAACCTGCTGGCTTGTCTGATAGCCGCGGAGTACTTGGCGTCCTTCAATATAGTCATACGTCGGCTGGACGGAAATGGCATGCGCGGCAATATCCTTCTCTTCTATACCGAGACTTTTTACTGCATCAAGAACGGCGCTGCCTTGCGTTGCAAGCATGGCGCTGGCCTGCTCGGCAGTCGGCTGCGGCTCCACTTGGACGCCGAGCGTCACGTACGCCAAGTTCGGAACTTGCTCCGCCTTGCCCGACGCCTGCACGGAAAGTGTGCGCTCCGCGCCCGGATTCGCCTGCGATGTAATATATTGGCCGAATACGTAAAATAATCCAGCGAGTACTGTTGCAATAAGAAGTGATTGGTTCATATCGTTAGTGTACCATGCGCAAAAAAGCGATATTCACATGCCCATGTGAATATCGCGTAAAAACGATCAAAGGAGCGGCCTGTACGGCTTGGTCCCCTGAAAGACTCCCCACATATGTTTAAGGTCGTCTTCGCAAACCAGCTCACACAGCTCATAGCTCTCTCGTGAATACCCCTTGTACTCCCACGCTGGGCAAGAGCACTGGAAATGAGACATGGCCGTACAAAAATCATCGAAGGACGATGGAACGCCCCTTTCAAATATCCGCACGAAGCCTCGAGAGGACGGAAGCGTAAGGCAAACAGTTTCTGCAGACCAGCGCGGACAGGTCGCCCTTCGCAGCAGCGCTTCATGATCGGGAGACTCAACAAGGTCCGACAGCAAAACGCATTCCGCCTCAAGCATTTTCTGAGACGCAAATGCTTGCAGCGAATAATCCCGATACACGTCTCCGGAATCAAGATCGCTTATCGAAGTAAGCGTGACCGCAATGCCATTGGGTATCTTGCCGTGGGAGAGAATGCGCGAATGCTCCACATCCACCGCAAACTGAAACTTCCTGGCATGCAAACCCGTGCACTGAAAACCTCCGATCTCATCGCAAAGCCGCGCAAGAGCCTTTTCGCTTTCTGTGACCATAATCGTAGCCCCTTCAGCAAAAGGAACAGGAACAAATTAAAAACGAACACGATGCCCTCTTTTCAGAAAGTATACCTTGTGCCCCTTACCTGCAAGCGGCGCAAATCCCTTCCAATTCTATCGTATGACGCTGAACGGCAAAGCCTGTTTTTTTCAAAATATTCTCATCGGTATACGCTACATCCTCATCCTGCAAATCAACAACCGCCTTGCATACCGTGCAGACCATGTGATGATGGTGCGGCATGGCGGTCCACTCATACCGCCCGCCGCGCTCTTTCCAATCCACCGCATGCACTTTGCCTTCCTGTTCAAGCTTCATCACAATCCGAAACACAGTCGAATATGCAGCCTTCGGATACGCTCCCTGCACATCGCGAAAAATCCCCCGGATAGATAGCGGCCGGCCGCTGGACGCGAATAAGTGCTCTACGAGCGTGCGGATTTTTGTCTTTCTCATGCAGCGCAGTATAGCAATAATTTCTATTATTGCAAGTTAATTGCATTTGAATAAAGATACGGTATGATACCTTTATATGCCCAGGTACGCCGCAATCGCGCTTATCTTCATCCTCCTTGCAACGCTTGCAGGAGGGTCGATATATATCGCCTATACCCTGCAAGAACAAGCAGTAGACACTCCGGACGATACGATCCGTATCGTTGCGAGCATCTATCCCCTCGCATTTTTTGCCGAACAAGTCGTGCAAGATCTCGGCGACGTTACAACACTCACTCCGCCGGGCACGGAACCGCACGAATACGAATTGACAGCGCGGGATGTTGCGCGCATGCAACAGGCGGACCTTGTCATTATCAACGGCGGCTTGGAGCCGTGGGCAGATACCCTGGAAACCATGCTGCAAGACAGCCGGGCACCCATTCTTATAGTAAGCAAAGGACTTGCGACCATTCCGAGAGAGAATGAAAAAGAAGCAAGTACAAGCGCGCTCGACACGCATATATGGCTCGATCCGATCCTGGCAAAACAAGCAATGCTCCGCATTACCAATGCAATCAAGAAATCAGACCCGCCTCGCGCATCGACATACACCCAAAACGCCCAGGCATTCGAAAAGCAGTTCGATGCGCTCGATACGCTCTATCGCGAAGGCCTTGCGCAATGCGAACTGAACACGATCGTACCGTCCCACGGAGCATTCTCATACCTTGCACGGCGCTACGGCCTCACACAGCGATCTATTGCCGGAACATCCTCGGAAGAAGAGCCGTCTACCCGAGCGCTTGCCGACATTGCGACATTCGTTCGAGAACATACCATACGATATATTTTTGTCGAACCGCTGATCAGTCCTCGGCTCGCGGAAACAATTGCAACCGAAACGGGCGCCGCCATATTGGAACTCAATCCTCTTGAAGGACTGACGCTATCCGATGTACAACAAGGGAAGGACTATTTCTCGATTATGCGATCCAATCTGCATAATCTCCAAATCGCGCTTGCATGCAACACGTAAACCATAGCGAAAACATTATCGAGTGCGAGGGCGTGTGCTTTTCCTATGGAGAAGAGCAGATTCTCCATGACGTGAACTTGGCAGTCCACCGCGGAGACTATCTGGGAATCGTAGGTCCAAACGGAGGCGGCAAAACCACACTGCTCAAAATCATGATCGGCCTTCTGCCAACCCAGTGCGGAGGTATCAAGCTGTTCGGTCAGGACATCCGCGATTTTCAAGACTGGCATAAAATAGGATACGTTCCGCAAAAAGCGACGTCATTTGATACGAATTTCCCTGCCACCGTGCACGAAGTGGTACTGATGGGAACCTTCGGAAAGCGCGGCCTGTTCCATCGCACCACCGCGCAGGATCGGCATGATGTTGTCGCCGCACTCGAGAAAGTCGAAATGAGCCGGTTTGCAAATCGGCTCATCGGCGATCTATCTCCCGGACAGCAGCAACGAATATTCATTGCGCGAGCCCTGGTAAGCAACCCCGAAGTGATATTCCTCGACGAACCGACGACCGGCGTAGACGAAGCATCTCAAAAAGATTTTTATGCGCTTCTACGCACGCTCAATCGAACACACAATGTCACGCTTGTGTTCATCTCTCACGACATCGACGCACTGAAAGCGGAAGCAACCGAAATTGCCACCGTGAACAAAACGCTCACGTATAAAGTAAACATGTCCCATGCTTGAATTCCTCCAATACGGATTTATGGTACGCGGCCTTGTAGCCGGCATTATTATCGCCTGCATCGCGCCATTTATCGGCATTTTTCTCGTCCTCCGGCGCTACTCGCTGATTGCCGATACGCTCTCGCACGTATCGTTTGCGGGAATCGCCGTCGGCTTCTTATTCGGCATCAATCCGATTATCACCGCGATTATCGCATCGATTGCATCATCCATCGCCATTGAACGGCTGCGTATCAGTAAAAAAGTATATGGGGAATCCGCGCTTTCGCTTTTTCTTTCCGGAAGCCTTGCCGCAGCAATCGTCCTGATCAGCGCATATCGCGGATTCGGCACCAATATCACCAACTACCTGTTCGGCAGCATCGTAACCGTGCGAGAGTTCGACCTGGCACTGATTGCGATTGTCTCAACGCTCGTTGTTGCCCTGCTTGCGGCATTTTACAAAGAGCTCGTGTACATCTCGTTTGATGAGGATGCCGCAAAAGTCAGTGGTATTCCCGTCCGGTTTATCAACATCGTATTAATCGTACTCGCATCACTCGTTGTCGCGCTCGCAATCCCCATCATCGGCATCCTGCTCATCTCTGCGCTTATCGTGATTCCCGTATTGGCCGCGCTACAATTTCGGCGCAGTTTCCGCCAAACGCTTCTCATCGCGGAAGCAATCTCCCTCTTCTCCGTTATTTCCGGAATTATCGCAAGCTTTTACGCCAACATTTCCACGGGGGGCACCATTGTACTCATTGCGCTTGCCTGCTTTATCTTTGCATTCCTCTTTCGATCCTTTCGAGAGAGATAATCCATAAGTGAAACTCCACGGGCTTCCGCCCGTGGCATCAGTCTAGGGCAAGCTTCGCTTGGCCACTGTCTTCCTTACCTTGCATTTCAATATATTTCTTGATGGTGGATTCGTTAATACCCACCGTAGATACAAAGTAGCCTACTGACCAAACTGTCTGTTTGGTGAAGTACCCGGTTTGCAGAAAGGGGAATTTCCGCTTCATCATACGGGCGGTATTGGCCTTAATGATTTTAACCGCATCAGAAATAGAAAGCTTAGGAGCAATGGAGAGCAGAATATGGACGTGATCTTCATCGGTATTCACCTCATGAATCTGTAATTCCGGATGCCTGCGGGTAAGGCTACGGATCAAGTATGCGAGGTATCGGCCCATACCGCCCTTGAGAATCTTACGGCGCAGTTTGGTCGTGAATACCAGATGGTATCGGGTGTAGTAGACTGCATGATTCTGTCTGCGATAGTCCATACCTCATAGGGTAACAGGAAGACAGTAGCTGGTCTCCATCTCCGGGCTGCCGCCCGGAGTTTTGCGGAGGTGTAAGAAAAACCCCCATAGGGCTGCAAGCCATTCGCATAAAAAATCCAAGCCAAGAAACGTAATCCACCCTATACGCCACTTGCCTGCGGCGCATTATGCGGCGCTATCTTGCACCTTGATGGTAATCGGCTTGCGCTGCGCTTCCGGCTTTTTGGGGACGACAATATGGATAACCCCATTCTTGGCAGTCGCCGCAATATGTTCCGTGTCGGCGCCGGCAGGCAATTCCATCGAACGTCGAAACGATCCGTATTCCCGCTCCATGCGGTAGAATGTTTCTCCCTCTTCTTCCCGTTTCTCTTCCGTTTTTCCGCTGATAGATAACACTCCGTCCTCCACGGAAATATTCACCTGCTTGGGATCCACACCGGGCGCATCCACTTCGATACGAAACTCCTGGCTGGTTTCCGATACGTCAACGCGAGGCATCCATCCGCCGCGGTGCTCCCGAGCAAACGGTCCCCAAAAATTATCGTCCATCAGACGGTCTATCATGTCGCGCACCGGCATCATGCCCGGCTCACGCGCATTGCCGTCGTTTCGATATTTTCGAATTGGCAATCTCATATGCATCACCTCCCTTTTTATCATGCAAAAACACCATTGTGCTATCAAGAGTATATGTGAGCACTTATGGCTCCCGGTGGCGGAATGTATTCTTCAGCGCTCCGCCGACGACCTCTTGGGTATAATCGTAGCCTTTGTATGCCAACTGCTTGGGCGTTGGAGTCCGTCTCGCATCATACAAACTCGCCCATGCATTCTCCCGTCCGGCAATGCTATCCGCAATAATCATGGCGGCGAGCGTGCCGTATGTCATGCCATTGCCGGAAAATCCGGTCATGTACCATACTCTCTTATGCCGCAGCCGACCGATAAACGCCAGCCCGTCCGCCGGCTCCACAATCGGACCACTCCATCGGCGAACAATGGTATACGGAATGCCGGCAAACAGCCGCTCCATTTCATCTGCAAGCGATTGAAAATTTTTCTCCGCATGCACGGGAATCTGCCGCCGATGATCAGAACCGCCAAAAATAATGCGATCGTACTCTCCCTGCCGATCAACCCGAAAGTAATGGTACGGGTTATACGTATCTTCATATATGGCCTCCGGCAATGCATCGGGCGACACGCGCGCTTCAAGGACATAGCTCGTGTATAGCCCCTTCTTGAAAAACAGCGAATGGTCGACCGGAACGTATGTTGCCATCACCGCATGCCCGGCACGCACCGATCCGCTATGAGCTACTACGCGCACCCTGCCTCCATTCTCCTCAATGCCCACAACCTCCGAATGCTCATAGATGCGCACCCCCAGCTCCTGCAACCGGTCCAGCAATGCCGTAAGATACCGGAGCGGATGAAACTTTGCCTGACGCTCTATGTACAAGTATCCTCCGGCAGCAAATGGAAGCCGATTATCTTGACGGAAGGCGAGCGGAAACCTGATGCGCTGCGCAGTTTCGTATTCGCCTTGCAATATGCCGATATCGCCCCGGCTATGCGCATAGATATACGACGGACATCGCAAAAATTCGCACGCAATGCCTTCTTGTGAAATAATCCGTTCCACTTCATCGATCGCATCCCCGTGCGATGCAAGAATATCTCTTGTCTCCTCTTCTCCGAACATTGCGGCAAGATCCGCAAGCTCGGTATCAATGTATTGGGTCAGAAATGCCGTCGTTGCCCCCGTTGCTCCGTGCAACGCGCGCTTCTGCTCCAGGAGCACGACGCGCCGCCCCTCAACTGCAAGCAAATACGCCGCGGTGATGCCGGAAATACCAGCGCCGATAACAACAACATCCGCTTCTGTGTCCAATCGCAATGGATCAAATGAAGGAGCAGAAACCCCCACATCCCATACCGAACCGCTTGCTACCGTCTCCATACATCCACGACTCCAAAAAATTCATACTGCACAGGATGAATGTACGAAGATCCGCTTTGGATATGCGACAGAATACTCCCTACAGTCTGGCTTGGCGTTTGGTCTGAATTATCTACTACCGCTCCATACGCAGGATGCGGAACCCCGAGCTCTTTGTGCCATGCAACCATATCACGCTCCCATGCCTTATCATCTCGCGTGCTTCGAGGACCGAGAACAATGGACGCGCGAGGAGCAAGCGTCACCATATGGATCGGAACCGGCATGCCGCAAAAATAGGAGAGCGCAATGCGTACATCTTCTTCCCAAAGCGGATACGGCACAATCACATGGTATCCGCCAAGCGCCAGCGCACGGGCGGATGCCGCTGCAGCTCGAACACAATCGCTTCCGGCATCGGAAAACGGTCGGTCGGGAAATGCCGAAAAGAACATATCCGCTTCAAGAATTGCCGCAGGCGGCACATGCCGTGCCAGCAAGCGCGCACATGTCGTCTTACCGCTATTGATCGTTCCGCTCAACAAGAGGATCATACTACCAACATGCGACGCGCCTTTGGGCGCAACAAGGCGTTTTGACATCTCATGCCGCAACGCATACAGTAGTCGCATATCGAGAAACCGTATGAAGTCACGCATCATCATCATTCTTATCGGAATCGTTGCCGCTATTCTCTTCTTTGCAGCAAAGATGCCGCAATCTTCTCCGCCTCAACAACAGCTTCCCGAGCACACCCCCCAGCCTCACGACAATATCCGCGTGCGCCAGCCTGTCTCGGGAGCATCCGTATCCGGATCATTCCCTGTTTTAGGAGAAGCGCGCGGCACATGGTTTTTTGAAGCATCCTTCCCTATCCGGCTCCTCGATAGCTCCGGAGTAGAAGTTGCAACGGCAATTGCGACTGCAGAAGGCCAGTGGATGACAACCGAATTCGTGCCCTTTTCGGCAACTATGGATATTCCGCACGGACTTGAAGGCCAAGCGACGCTCGTATTTGAAAAAGATAACCCGTCGGGACTGCCGGAACACGACGATGAGCTGCGCATCCCTATTGATATCCCATCCGCCGGACAACATACTGAATCCTAGAGCCCATGCGCATCATACGAACGCTCGCCCTCCTTCTTCCCATAATTGGAATAGGAGCGCTTTGTATATATGCGGCCCGCGAATATCGTACCTTCGTTTCGAGCGAAATGCATCCGATACTCCTGCCGACATACAAAGCGCCCAACAGCGGCCCCGCTTTTCCCGTGCGCCTTATTATCCCATCCCTTGCAATTAACGCACCCATCCTGCCCGTCGGCGTGGACGCACACGGACTGATGGAGGTACCAACTGCCCCAGGAGATATCGCGTGGTATCAGCCGGGAGCAACGCCCGGCCAGGACGGCAACGCGGTGCTTGCCGGGCATTATGATTGGACGGACGGGCCTGCCGTATTGTATCGGCTCGCGGAACTTGAAACTGGCGACACGATAATAGTCGTCGACGAGAAGCGCCAAGCGTGGCACTTTACCGTTACCGTACGCAATGCATACCCCGCCGATGCATTCCCGACGGACGCCGTATTCGGACCGGCTTCATCGGCAAACATAAATCTCATTACATGCGACGGCGTGTTCGATACGGCGCGCAATGCCTATACAGACAGGATCGTCGTATCCGCCACGCTGCAAACCGTTCGTCCAGAACATACTGACAAAAGCACGGCGAGCGACAGTTCGGCAAATGCCGCTTCTGCGCAACGCTTCTGACATCCTGCAAAACCGTTCAACTCCAACATTCCCGGCTTTTTAGGTTTTTTGACACAATTTGCTGGCGCCAGTGCGCCATTCTCGGAATCTTGTGCGGTGTGAAGCCTTATACATCGAAGGGAGGTGAGTAACACACACATGAACATATCTTTCCGCGCTCTTATGAGCGCATCTGCGCTTTCTCTGCTTCTTGCAGCAACGCCTGCATTTGCGTCAACAACAGTATCCGTAACGGGAACCAACGACCTCACGGGCGCCTCCTCTACGAATACGAACGCATACGGAATCAGTGAAAGCGGGACTCTCACCGATATAAACTTTGCTACGGCAGCAAATATCGCCAGCGCCCTCATTGCAACAGGAAACAATATCCAAAACATGAACACCACGGGCGGCTCTCTCCATTCCGGAACAATCGCAGGAACCACAAACTGGAATTCTGTGGTCAATATGGGAACATCCCTCATGGGACATGGAGACATTTCGCTTGGAGGGACATTCATGAATAACACCACCGGGTTTGATTCGGATAATACGAACTCGGCATCCGTTGCAGTAAGCGGGGACATGACGCTTGTGAACACAGCCCAACTGCTCAATTCGTTCGGCTTGTCAGCAAGCACAGGGAGCAACACCCAGAGCCAGAATACCACCGCCGGCAACATGATGACCGGAGGCGTATTGTCTGGAAGCGCGATCAGCAATGCGGCGAATAACAATTCGTCGATTGGAAGCGGATCATCGATCACTGCCAATAGCACATCATCGAACCAGCTCACGGGTGCAGATTCTACGAACACGAACGCGACGAGCATCAGCTCGAGCGGAAATTCAACCACCACGAATACCGCTGCACTATCGACTACGTCAACAGTCGCAGCGAACACCGGGGGTAACAGCCAGACGCAAAACACGACCGGCGGTAATCTCACTACCGGCAACGTCGCAACGTCTTCAACTGTTGCGAACTCTGCAAACAACGGTTCCGGCACAACTGGGACAAGCACGACAAGCGTAACGAGCAACACCTCGAACAACACGACGGGGAGCGGCTCTACGAATACGAATGCTGTCTCCGTTTCGGATTCAGGGAACACGACCGTAACAAATACGGCCACTGCAACCACGACCGAATCGGTAACCGCAAACACCGGGGGCAATACTCAATCTGAAAACACTTCAGGAGGTGACATCTCAACTGGCGGAGCAACCGTCAACTTCAGTGTCACAAATAGTCTCAATAACTAAGAAGCAGCTCTTCTCTTGAGTATTCATGCAAGAAGGGTAAGGAGGCCTTACCCTTCTCCACGAATACATGGAATATGTATGAAACCACTTTTCACTAAACAACTCCTCCACGCTTTCATCGCACTCTTTTTGGCATGCAACATGATATTCGGCATGCCGATTGCCGCGCTTGCCCAAGGAGAAACGCAAGGGGTACACCAAGGCGAAGGACAAGGCGCGGGCCAAGGAGAAACGCAAGGAGCAAATCAAGGCGCCCAGGATCCGTCTTCGGCAACCGACGTTTCCGCAAGCAACAGCAACACCGGACCAGACTCCAGCAATACGAATACGGCTGCAACGGATAGCGAACATACGACTACCGTCAATAACACGAGCGACGATGCAACGCAGCTTGCGGGCGAGGCGGCAACAGGATCAAACACGAATTCCAAAAACACCGGAAACGCGGACATCGAAACGGGGGATGCGAATATTGGAGTTACGCAAGTAAAAAGCGATAACACAGCCGTCAAGAACGGAACCGTAACGCTCTCTACAGAGGCGCGGGCAGGAGGCGAAGGGGATCTTATCATCGGACTATCCGAACAACTTCCGCTTGCAAGGGAAGACGGAACTGTGCAATCCGTCCAAGCAGCCAATACGGTAACCGGCAGCAATTCGGACAACACCATATCGGTATCCACAACAACAAAAGAACTGACAGAAGTGCAGAACGACGGCAGCATCGATAACAGCGTCGCAATATCGGCGAACACCGGAGAAAATCAAGCGGATAAAAATACGGGCGATGCGGCAATTCGCACCGGCAACGCCAATGCGTCTGCCTCTCTGGTAAATCTTTTAAATACAACCGTTGAAAACGGCAATATTATCGTTTCTACAACGGACGTATACGGCGACGTGCAAGGAGACATCCGCATTCCGGATTTCAACCAGCTCGCAGACATTTTAACGGGCAGCGGCAACACAACAGTCAATGCGAAAAACAGCAACACGGGTGCAGATTCCGAAAATACGATCAATATTTCCCTGGAAGAGAACAATGAACTCACCGTCAATTCCACCGCAACAGTTGATACAAATATCAATGCCTATGCCATTACCGGACAAAACGACAGCATGGAGAACACCGGCGGCGGAAGCGTTGCAACTGGCGATGCGTCCATACAAGCAAGCAACGTCGCCGTTACCAATACCACCGTCAAAGACGCGAGCTTAGGGGTAGTGATCGTAAACGCCTTAAACCGGTTTATCGGATTTCTAGTCGGAAGCGACCATGTTGCAACTCCCCTCTCGGAAGATGAAACACGGTCATACATCGATGCGGAAAACAGCGATACGGGATCAGGATCCGAGAATACGATCGATATCGCGCACAGCACGGAACATGCCACGAACGTTGCAAATAATGCATCCATTACCAATACCATTGATGCGTCTGCCGTAACCGGCAAAAACACGGCCAGTAGCAATACCGGCAAAGGAAGCATTACAACGGGCAACGCCAACATCGCGGCAAGCGCGGTAAGCGTCGCGAATACCACCGTGAAAAACGGAAATCTTGCCATATATATCGTAAATATCTTCGGAAATTTCCTGGGAGATATCTTCTTCGGAGACACGAAGCTCTCGCTTCCCTATGACACATCCAGCAAGGTAACCGTCAATGCAGAAAACAGCAATACAGGGACGAACTCCACGAATGAAGTAAACGTGCGTGTTACCCGAAGCGACGACATGGTCCTCAATAATTCTTCCATCACCCGGGCAATCTTTAACACCAATCTCGATACCGGCAATAATCGCGTCAATAAAAACACAAACGGAGCAGATATTACGACGGGTACAAGCAGTCTCTCCATCCTATCCCGATCCGTCGCAAACACCGCCGCGCTGGGCAGTCCGTGGGGAAATTCGGACATTGCCTTTACCGGCACCAATAGCGATACGGGAGAATCTTCCGAAAACCAAACAACGCTCGATGTAACAGAGCAGTCTTCCGTGACAGTCGATAATTTCGCAATCGCCGAAACATTCATTCCCGGATCTGCGAACACCGGCAATAACCAACTGGATCAAAACACTGTAGGCGGCAGCATCATCACCGGCCTTATCGACTTGAGCGCAAACATTGGAAATATTCTCAATCGCATATTCCTCGCCCTCAATCCCGCACACACCACGATCGCCGCCGAAGCAGTAAACACAAACACGGGTGCAGATTCAACAAACGAGAACACGGTACTTTTCGCCCGCAACTTCCTCCTCTCGTTCTTCAACGAAGCGATTGCGAATGCCATGATAAACCTCCTCCTAAACACGGGAGGAAACACGGCGAACAATAATACCGTGGGCGCGGCAATTGCAACCGGTAGCATTTGCGCAGACGGCTCCGTTACAAATGACCTGAACACGGTCGATACTCCCGCCCAAACAACATCGACTGCTATTGCGAACAATGCATCCGCAAACAGCACGATTCTTGCGCTGGCGAACACGGGTAATAACGAAACAAGCAACAACACAGCCGGCAACACGGCAGGGCAGCAAGAGGATTGCCCGCCTTCCCCATCGCCCTCGCCCACTCCTTCTCCAACTCCTCCGCCAGATACTAACGGAAACGGCGGCGGCGGAGGAAACGGCGGCAATAACGAGCAGAACGGACAAGGAGGGGGAGAAACGGGGGATTCGGCAGGCGATGAAGGCACGCAAGAAAGCACAGAAACCGTTGCCGAAACAAGCCCTGCTCCCGACCGCCGTCCGCGCATTGCAGGAGCAATGGAGCGAATAGTAAACGGAGTGGGCGGACTGGGACTGGGCGGTAGCAGGCACCGCGCAAGCGTTGCCGAAGACGCGCCATTCCCCTTCGCCCCGTTTGTTGCCGGCAGCATGACGTTGATCACAAGCGCCGCATGGGCAGATAGAACTGCCCGCAGCCGCAAACATCCTTTGCCCCTATGATACGCAAACAGTCTGCAATTTGGATCGGCGTTGTACTTGTCGGTCTCGCCATCATTGCGTACGTTGCATTCACCCCCGCATCAAACGGCGAAGCTCAAAACAGGGGTCAGCTCGACGCCGTACTTGCGGCATGGCACCGCCTCGCAGATGCGCAAAGCGCCCATATAACGGCAATGCTCGACTTGCGGCTGCCTCATGCGAACGCCGAAGCTGCAAATCAGCCGGTTGTGGATATTTCGATACAAACAGAAGGAGACGGCATCTGGCAAGAAAAGCCGCAATACACCGGCACTTTCAGTATTACGACCAAAGGCCGCGGCATGCAGCTGTTCACCGACGGAGAAATCGTAACCCTTCCGGAACAGGTAATATTCAAACTGGCAAACCTTCCCACGCTCATCAACCCGAGCGGCAACCTCCTTAACACATGGACGCTCGTTGATCGGCCGATCTTGCGCGCCACAAATCCGGAAGAAGTTTCGCCCGCATTCGATACCATCTTCCGCAACTGGGAACGAAAAGGAGTCGACGGATCGCGCGTGCGATATGAAAAATCCTTTACCGAAGAAGACGAACGGGTCGTCGAATCCGCATTCCGCCTGCCATCATCAAATAGCCACGGGCTTCATGTCCTCGCCCGCTTGGTAAAACATTTCAACATCACCTCGGCACAAGCATGGCTTGACTCCGGCAACAACGAATTGCAGCAGCTGGAATTCCAATTTGCGCACCCAACGCAAACAGAGCAAACAGCAGTCCTGCAATTCACCTTCGGCAACCCGGGCAAGAAAGTTACAATCACCGCCCCGGAAGTGGAAACAACTGTGCAGCCGGAGGTATTCGCGCAACTATTCGGCACGTAAACACCTACCAACTGCCGCCCCCACCTCCGCCGAATCCCCCGCCGGAGAACCCTCCGCCCGAGCTGCCTGATCCGGATGGGCTCGACGCCATTGTCGTGGATAGGGACTTGGAAAAACTCTCCATACTGCAAGAAAATTGAGTAACGTTAAACGCAGTCGCCCCATGAAACCAAGAAGGTTGCCGGGGCTCGATGCCCATTTCCCGGAACGCCTTCGCCAACTTATCGGTAACGCCAAACATAATCGCATACGGCAACACTGCCATGAACAATCCTTCATCCTCATAAAATCGCGCACGATGCTTTTCCGTGCCGCTCACAAAGAGCTCGTACCCGCGCGAGCGCTCATACAGTTCGCGGCCGTACCCCGTCTTGCGCGGCATGGATCCGCTCATAAAGAGCGCAATCAACTGTACAGCGAACAGTCCGAATCCAAGTCCGACCAGCGCCTGCTGACCGATGTGCAATGCGCCCGACATCCGAAACCACCAAAGTGCCGCGAAAGCACTCGCAATACCAGCCGCTCCCATCCCCAACCCCTTTGCCACCGCAACACTTCTCGCGGCATTCGGCGCTCGATGGAATAATTTTTTATGCACGACTTCTTCGTACAGCATCGATTTTACTTCAGCCAAATGCTTGGTGAACGTATTCTTTAGATCCGAAAGCGAAACAGTGTCTCCGTCTTCAAACAACCGCTTTAAAAGTTCCCGTTCATACGGTAACAGAGAATCATCCCGCTTTTCGGTACGGGAAAACGTATAATCCTTCTTGCCCAATACCCACTTCTTCGGAACCTCTATGATCGTCAAATATCCCCTCGAGGCAAGGTCCACAATTGTCGCGGACACGTCCAGCGTATCGGCGCGCTCATCCATCAATACGCCGATTTCCGCGGGTCGAAGTCCGTCAGGCGGATCATACTCGACCACAACAGGCTGCTTGAAAAATAACGGCAAGATGCGCTCCGGCAAATCTTTTCCATCTCGATCCGAACGCTCCCCCGGCAAATGAGCGCGTTGCCAATACCGATCGCGGCCATACTTCCACCACCTCACAATCATCCAAGCGGATCCGATCGCCCATATGACGCCGCCCATGCCGATGGCAAGAGGCGCCAGAAACAAATCCGAGAGAGACGCGGGTGCGGATACTGCAATAATCGGAATAATCCCGGCTTCATACCCGACCGCAATCGTCATACCTTCCCCGGGAGCAAACGGCCCGCCTAAAAATCGGGGCATGTCGTTTTTGATATCAGAATCCCCGCATGAACCAGTCGCCCCTTGGGCGCCCGAATAACATGCCGTCTGTAGAATCGTTGCCGGCACTCGGACAATTGCCTCCACTTCTTCGATCGGTGCCTCCCACTCATTGCCGGTAACATTCCAATACAATTCATCGACAGCCCCCGCATTGCGCAACACTCCTGCAACGCGGTACGAAATCGCATACTCATGCGCCCCGGAAATCGTGCGGTCGGGATCCCCGATCCGGATGCGCATATTCGCATCAGTATGAGTAACGGAAACTTCCGCAGGCACCCCATCCTGCATGACATCCACCTCGGAAACATCGGTATAGATCGTATTGCCCGAATCTCCGCGATACGCAATCGGCACATCACGATAGATGCCATGCTTTTCAAGCGACCCGAAATCCACTCTGATCGTCTCCCGTACGAGCACCGACCCTTGCTGCTCGATTGCCATATCGCTCGCAAACCGCTCAATGACCCACCCGGCTTGCGCATGAGCGCCAAGAGGCGCCGCAAGAGCAGTTACAGCCGCAAGCCATGCATACATATTCCTCATACATCCAGTATACTGCCAGTTCCCGATTGACGAATCCCTTCCGATCCCTACCATGGGGATATGAGCCTCAAAGTAGGAATCGTCGGACTGCCGAACGTCGGGAAATCGACGCTATTTAACGCGCTCACAAAACAAGCGGCGGCGGCGCGCAACGTGCCGTTTACGACCATCGAACCCAATGTGGGAGTGGTTCCCGTACCGGACGAGCGCCTGAGCGTTCTCACGAAACTATCCAAGTCAGCAAAAACCGTTCCCACCACAATAGAGTTTGTCGATATTGCCGGCCTTGTAAAAGGCGCGAATGAGGGCGAAGGATTGGGAAATAAGTTCTTATCGCATATCCGAGAAGTAGATGCAATCGTACACGTAATCCGCTTTTTTGAAGATGCTGATATTATTCACGTACACAACGCGATTGACCCAATAAATGACAAAGAGACCATCAACACCGAACTGGCGCTCGCTGATCTTGCGACTGTGCAAAAACTTGTCCAAAATGCCGAAAAAACCGCAAAGGGACAGGGCGCGGAAGCAAAAGATGCAAAGATTGCGCTGGAAGGGTTAAAAAAAATCGAGACTGCACTCGCGGATGGTATACCCGCGCGCGATGTCGCGCTAACCGAAAAAGAAGACGAACTGATTCCCCATGCAACCCTTCTGACCCGCAAGCCGATGATGTATGTGGCGAACGTGTCCGAACAGCAACTGGACGCAATCCCCAAATCAGCATCGGGGATGCTGCCGCTTTGTATTAAAATAGAACAGGAAATCATTCAGCTGCCCGAAGAAGAGCGAGAAATATTTCTTGCGGAATACGGACTTGAAGATACTGGTCTCAATCGGCTTATCCGCGCCGCCTATGCACTGCTCGGGCTCATAACGTTCTTCACTACCGGAGAAGACGAGACGCGCGCATGGACCGTCACAAACGGCAGCACCGCACCGGTTGCCGCCGGCAAAATCCACTCCGACATGCAACGGGGCTTTATCCGCGCAGAAACGGTAGCCTACGGCGATCTCACCTCGCTTGGGAGCTACGCCGCGGCACGCGCTGCGGGCAAAGTCCGCGATGAGGGAAAGACATATATCGTACAAGACGGAGATATATTCGTATTTAAATTTTCAGTTTAAAAAAACGGCTACTGTCCAATTGAACAATAGCCGTTGAATTTCTAAAATAACAATCCTTTCTAGCTCGTAATGTGCCGGACGATGATTTCTGCCGGCGTTTCCTTTGCTGCCGGGTATAGCTCGCGGCACTGCCGTTCGTACTGACCTCGAATACCCGGCTGTTGGAAAAACGCAATGGCGTCCCGCAGCTCTTCCGTTGCCATCACTTGCCAAGGGCATTTATCAGGAAGAGGAAGCTTCGAGCACCCTTTCTCCAAGAAAATATGCGGGTTGAGATCGCCGACGCATAAGATTGACGGGATGCCGACGTACGGCGCCTTGATGCCATCCGTGCCGTGGCCGGTAATGAGAATACCGTTCACACTGCATGCCTCCAGAAGCAGCCAATAAGCAATCCGCTCGACTCGCTGCGCATCCGTCGTTTCATTCGGACCATGATCGAGGCTATTTTCTTGGATAGAAACGCCTCGTTGATATGCAGCAGCAACAGCTTTTTTGTAGGCAACAGTGGAATGAGGATCCTGCTTGTCCCGCCCATGGCGGGAAAAGACGATAGGAATCCGCACATGGCGCACAATATCTTGGAGAATTTCTCCCGCCTTGGCATATGGTCCGCCCATATACCAGATCCATGGATCCATCTCGCCGATACCGAGCAATCGCTTCGTATCATATGCTCGCCGGATATCCGGCTCCGCAGGCGCCACCATCCCTACGCTAATAACGCCACTCCTTTCATGCACATCGACAATATCCGCAAGAAACAGCCTGGAAAATCGATGTAGCTGGCCGCTCCAGACCGGAGCAAGCTGCCCGCACGGAACTTCGCTACACACGTACCCGGGCAGCGCTTCCCGACATGCGTACGACAGCAGCGCCCGCTCAACGGTATACACTTCTTTCGTTGGAGAAAGCATGACCAGCGCCTTGTCCATCCATTGCGCCTCCACCTCCATCACCTCGGTAATCGCCTGGAGCGGATCAACAAGATCATTCGAGCGGGGAACAACGATGCGCGAGGCGCCTGGAAAAGAAAGATCGTTCCGCTGATATGCGCCCCACACCGGTTGATTGCGATCGATAATAACCGAAACTTCGTGGCCAAAGGCCACAAGCTTCTGAACAACAGGGACCAGCGCCTTCGCTTGGCCCACATGACATACCGCACATGCAAATTTCATTGGGACACCTTCATGTTTGTAAAATTTTCAACGTCCAATCAATTACCTGGCCACACGCTCAGTCCAATACGCAGACAGAAGTAAATAATAAATTATTTATGTAAATAAGTCAAGTCCAAGACTTTCATCGGAAGAAAGTTGACGTTTTTGCCTCTTTTGCATACAATAGACGCATGAAACAAAACCCGTACGAGATTACGTATTTAACACATCCGGGCCTGTCCGAAGAGGATCGAGGGGCATTGCATGCGTCCGTAGACGAGTTGGTATCCGGTCTTTCCGGAACCGTCATTCCGGGAGCCCCCGCGCTCCGCAAGCGCTTGGCATACAAGATCAAGAAACAGGACTCGGCGTTTATGCGCGTCATGAACATCGAACTTGCTCCCGCAAAACTTGCCGACGTGCAAGACTTCCTCAAGCGCGCGGAAGGAGTGATGCGGTTTACCGTTCTCGCGACGCCGCCGCGCGTACGCATGAGCCCGGAACTCATGGAAAAACACGGACGCCGAGCAGGAAAGGATACAAAGAAACAGCACCGAAAAGAAACGAAAGAACAGGCTCCCCGCGAACAGAAGAAGGTCACCATGCAAGACGTGGAAAAGGGAATCGAAGAAGCATTAACGGAAGAAGTGAAGTGATATGGATCTGAACAAAGTCATGCTCATCGGGAGACTCACCCGCGATCCGGAAGCCCGGACCACTCCGCAAGGAACCCCGGTGACGAGCTTCTCCATTGCAACCAGCCGAGTTTGGAAAGACCAACAGGGCGGCCAGCAGGAAAAGACGGAATACCACAATGTTGTCGCATGGCGACGCCTGGCAGAAATCGCCGCGCAGTACTTAAATAAAGGCCGGCAAGTATACATTGAAGGCTACCTGCAAACGCAAAGCTGGGACGACAAGAATTCCGGCCAGAAACGGTATCGAACAGAAGTAGTTGCGGAAAACATGATTATGCTTGGCAGCAAATCTGACAGAACATCTCCGGGAGAAGGCGTAGCGTTCGCCCCCGCCCAGCAGAATTCCGCTCCAGCGCAGACTTTCGGCGGACCCCAGCAAGAAATCGCCCAGCCGGCAACAGTACCCGAAGAAGAAATTCGAATAGAAGACATCCCATTTTAATATCCTATGATGCAAAAAAACCAGCGAAAATATCCTACCGAGTGCCTCTTGTGCGCGGAAAAACTGCAGGAAATCCCTATGCAGGATACGGAAATGCTTCGTAAATTCATGAGCGGTCAGAACAAGATTCTCCCCCGCCGCAAGAGCGGAGCATGCGCCAAGCACCAGCGAGTCGTCGCGCGAGAAATCAAGCGCGGACGCGACATGGGCATCCTGCGCTTCCGCGGACAATAATAGCCGAGCTTATAGCTTGTAGCGTTTAGGAAGCGAATAAAGCGTACCGCCTATTAGCGAGAAGCTACAAGCGATCGTATGTCTTTCATCACAATCAACGAAGGATTTGCATGCGAATCATGCGGCATATTCGTACCTCCGGCCAAGAGCACATGCAGAAACCATTGTACGAATTGCCTTGCCTCCAAGCATGTAGACGACGCATTTCCAGGCGACAGAGTATCATTCTGCAGAGGGCTGATGCATGCGATTGCAATCGAGGGATCAAATCCGGAAAAGCTGGATATTATTCACGAATGCACAGAGTGCGGAAAACGACAGCGCAATAAAACGGCAAGCGATGATAGTCGGGATAGAATTTTCTCACTGATAAACCTGCAAGCTGGCAGCGATACGCTATAAGTTGGAAAAATTACCTCACCTCTATCGTTTCAATCATGACCGCCTCGAGCGGCGCATCGTTTGCGTCAACCGGTGTATTCGCAATCGCATCCACGACATCCATTCCGTATACCACTTGGCCGAAAACCGGATGGCGGCTAGTCATGGGAGGCTTGTCGAAATCAAGACCGGTATTATCCACGACGTTGATGAAAAACTGGCTTCCGCCGGAATTGGGCATTCCCGTATTCGCCATGGCAATAGTTCCGCGAACATTCGACAATCCCGCAACGAATTCGTCTTGGATCGTATACCCGGGACCGCCCGTACCGTCTCCGTTAGGATCCCCGCCTTGGATCATGAATCCCGCGATAACCCGATGGAATGTCGTGTTATTATAGAACCCTTCTTGCGCAAGCTTGAGAAAATTAGCTGTCGTGACGGGCATGCGTTCTTGAAACAGATACATGCCGATATCGCCTTTCGTAGTATGCAGGATGACAGTAGCCTCCCGCGCGGCGGATTGATCGTTTGATTGCTGCGATGATTGCATAGGGGATGTTGTAGAGAAAAAATAAATACCTCCGCCGACTACAGCGAGCGCGATAAGGGATAGGCTAATTGTCTTTATGTTCATAAGCATAGAAACAGGAATTACTCTGCTGCGCCCTCTTCCGCTTCAACCATGTCCCAAATGTTTTTCTCCAACTCTTTGGCAATCTTCGGATTTTGGCGAAGGAATAACTTGGAAGCTTCTCGTCCCTGCCCGATTTTCGTATCACCAATGGAAAGCCAGCTTCCGGACTTCTGGATGAGCTTGTACTCCACCCCCTTGTCTACCAAGTCGCCCTCGTAACTAATCCCTTCGTTATACATAATATCAAATTCCGCAACTCGGAACGGAGGAGCAACTTTGTTCTTCACCACTTTGACGTACGCGCGGCTGCCGATGATTTTCTCGCCCATCTTGATTTGTGCGCGCCTGCGGATTTCCAGCCGCACGGATGCATAAAACTTAAGCGCCTTGCCTCCTGTCGTCTCTTCCGGATTCCCGAACACGACGCCAATTTTCATACGAATCTGATTGATAAAAATGACCGTCGTATTCGTTTTTGCGGCAATGCCCGTCAATTTGCGGAGCGCCTGGCTCATAAGCCGAGCTTGCAGCCCCATATGGGAATCCCCCATTTCCCCTTCAATTTCCGCGCGCGGAGTCAGCGCGGCAACGGAGTCCACCACTACCAGATCAACGGCTCCTGATTTCACGAGCGTTTCCACGATATCGAGCGCCTGTTCTCCGTTGTCCGGTTGGCTGATGAGAAGACCGTTCAAGTCCACGCCGATCCGCTTTGCATACTGGGGATCAAGCGCATGTTCCGCATCGATGTACGCGACCGTGCCGCCTTTCTTTTGAGCGTTTGCGGTAATATGCAGCGCAAGCGTGGATTTTCCCGACGATTCCGGTCCGTAAATTTCAATCACGCGCCCCCGGGGAACCCCGCCGATTCCCAATGCGATATCGAGCGAAATGGATCCAGTCGGAATCGCATCGATTTCCACCTTCTTCACCTCTCCCAAGCGCATAATCGCGCCATCTCCGAATTTTTCTTTGATAATATCCACCGCGGACCCTACCGCAATGTCCTTATCGCTCTCTTGAGACTTTTTTACTTTCGTTTTCGTGGATTGTTGGGGCATACAATAAGCGTACTATGCTACATTGCCCGAAGCAAGGCAATATTTTTTACCTGTACCCGACCGGAAGCATTTTTTGCCTCTACTTTTACGTAATTCATGCCCGGATGCAGCGTAAGCGGAACGGAAAAACTCGCATCTTCCTTCAAAAGTATGCTCTCGCCGTTGATCTGTACCTGGGATTTCTCCTCCGCCTTGCCGGCAAGCACGACTTCGCTGCCGCGTATAACGGGATCCTCCGGAGAAGAAATGACCACGCTCGGCAAGTGCCAAAATGACTGCAGCTGCCAGACAAGATACCCGCCCACGATGCATGCGAGCAGAAGTCCTGCAGCCGATAAAATGATTCGAGGATGGATGAGATGCTGGAGAAACGTCTCCGGTGTGTGTAAGCGGAGCGGCACCCGCTCTCTGCCATGGGAAAGACTGCGGTAAAACGCGCGAGAAGCAAGGCTTGTCTCTACGCCGAGATATTTTGCGTATGCAGTATATGCGCCGCGCGCATACAGCTCCGCGGAAAAGACTGAATAGTTATCGCTCTCCAGTCCTTGCAGCTGTCTGACGGGAATATGAAGATCGCGAGACGCGTCCTCAATCGAAATGCGTCGGCGCTCCCTGGCGCGCTGCAAATATTCCCCAACCCCCTCCCGCTGGGATCCCTTTCCGGAACGTACGCCTACCATCGCGCATCATCTCCGAATTCTCCCTCTGCTTGCCGCTCCTGGCGCATATCCTCTTCATCGGTTTCAATCGGAACGCTTCCCGTCGCATCGCCGAACCCTTCAGACGACGCCATGAGAACCTCTCGCGGTTTATTGCCTTCCTGTGCACCGATCACGCCGTACTCTTCCAGCATGTCGAGCAAGCGCGCAGCGCGAGAATACCCCACTCGAAGACGCCGCTGCAGCAGCGATGCGCTCGCCTTTCCGGATTCGATAACGACCCGCTTTGCTTCTTCAAACAGCACGTCATCGCCCGCATCACCCGCTTCTCCGGAGCCTGTATGGGCGGGGGAGACGATGGTCTCATCGAATTCAACATCAATCGGATTGTTTTCTTTCAGCTCATTTACCACTTGCCGTACCTCATCTTCTGACACGAACCCTCCTTGCAATCGGATCGGTTTTGCGCGATCGCCGGGCAAGTACAACATATCTCCGCTTCCGAGCAATTTTTCTGCGCCGCCTGCATCCAAAATCGTACGAGAATCGATTTGCGATGCGACATTGAATGCAACTCGGGCAGGAACGTTCGCCTTAATCAAACCCGTAATAACGTTCACGGAAGGACGCTGCGTTGCAAGCACCAAGTGAATTCCGATTGCGCGCGCCATCTGCGCAAGCCGAACAATCATTCCCTCCACATCGCGCGCATGCGTCGCCATCAGATCGGCCAATTCATCAATGACGATAACGATAAGCGGCATAGCCTCATCCGGATTATTTGCATTAAAGGACGGCAAGTTGCGGGATCCCGATTCCGCAAGCAAGCGGTATCGGCGATCCATTTCCTTGACCGCCCATTTGAGCGCATTAATGGTTTTTTCCGGTTCGGTAATGACCGGCGTGAGCAAATGGGGAATCCCGTTATACAAAGAAAGCTCCACGCGCTTCGGGTCGACCAAAATCATCCGCACGAGCGAAGGGGAATTGCGATACAGCAACGACAAGATGAGCGTATTGATGAAAATGGATTTTCCGGACCCAGTCGCTCCCGCAATCAACAAATGCGGCATGGATTCGATGGTTCCCACCTGCGCAGCTCCCGCCACATCCTTTCCGAGTACGATGGTAAGCGGAGAAGGCGCTTTTTGGAACGACTTCGAAGCAAGCAAGTCCTTCAGCCGCACCAGCGATACGTCCTTGTTCGGAATTTCGATACCGACCATGTTCGTATTCGGAATGGGCGCCTCGATACGAATCGGATGAGCCGCAAGCGCCAGCGCCAAATCGTTCTGCAATGCGGTAATGCGCGCAAGCTTCACTCCTTCATCCGGCCGAAGCGTATACTGCGCAACGGTAGGTCCAACGCTCACCTTGCCCATCGTAACCGTAATGCCGAATTTTTCGAGCGTCGTCTTTATCTTCTGCTTGTTCGCCTCCACATTTCCGGAATCGGGCTTGCTGATGGAAGAATGCAAGATATCAAGCGATGGCGGCACATATTTTTTGTTTGCGGAGCGCATCTGTGCGCGAAGGCGCTCTTTCTGTTCTTCTTCTTTGGCGCGCTGCTCTTCTTCCAGCTTGAGCTGATTGGGGTCCGCGGCAGCAGCGGAAGATATTTTTCTGCTCACGCGAAAGAGCGGGAGCGGAGAGGAGGATTCGTCATCCGCACTCTCTTCGTCAACCACATCATCTTCGCCTTCTTCGCCGCCCTGCGGCCACAGGGAAAGCAGGTACTGCTTCACGTCGCCCGGGGACAGATTAAATGAGAGGAATATGCCGACAATAAACGCGGCAAGAAAAATCAGCGACGAAGCAATGCCGGAAAACATCCGGCTCATCGGGAATGACAGCACGAACCCGATCAAGCCGCCGCCTCGCCCATCAAGCGCAACCTGGTATGCATCCTCCGCAGGAATGCCGACCACATGAAATAATCCGACAAGTCCGACAACAAGCAATAAAATGCCGACAATGCGAATCCGCTCCATCGGCTCCTCTTGCGCATGCAATAGCTTCCATCCCGTATATGCCAAACAAAACGGAACAAGATACCCCAGAACGCCGAACAAGAGGCGAAGCGCAGAAAGGATAAAGTTTCCGGAAGGCCCTGCCGCAGAAAAAAAGCTCAAAAAGGAAATAACGGAAAATACGATGAGAATCACTCCGATCGCAGCTCGCTTCGCCTGCGGCTTGAGCCAAGAGGATGATTTTCCGCGTGAAGATCGAAACGGATTCAAGCGCATATACGGTGTATTATAGCGCGTTTTGGCAATTTTGGCACAAAAGAAAAAGCGGGCTGCTATGTGCAACCCGCTGAGAGACTCTGCAATGGTCCGGCCTATTCCTTTAGGATCACCGGCATCACAGAGGGTAATCTATTCAAAACCCCCAAGGGAACAAAGGGGGAAAGAACAAATACTCATATGATCATTATATACCAAACGATGCACTTTTGTCAAGTGCATCGTTTGAATATCGCTCTATAGAGTATTTTTATGCCTCTTGCGGCTCTTCTGCTGCTGGTTCGTTTGCTTCAGGAGTCTCCGCAGCCTGTGCCGTGCCTTGCGGAGGGCGGTATCCCATTCCTGCCGGGATAAGCCGACCAATAATCACGTTTTCCTTCAGCCCGGTGAGGTTATCTTCCCTGCCCGCAACCGCTGCATCGATCAGAACGCGCGCCGTTTCCATAAAGGATGCCGCAGCAAGGAAACTCTCCGTGGAAAGCGAAACCTTCGTGATTCCAAGCAGTAAGCGTTCTCCCGAGGCTGTCTTCTTTCCTGCCGCTTCTGCTTGCCTGTTCGCTTCTTTTAGCTCAGACCATTCCACGATTCTCCCGGGGAGCAAATTGGTATCTCCCGGATCTTCGATGCGAACGCGAGAAAGCATTTGCCGTACGATAATCTCCAAGTGCTTGTCGTTAATTGTTTCTCCTTGGATTGCATACACCTGCTGCACTTCTTTCAAGATGTACCGCTGCACTGCGCGCACTCCTGCAACCTCGTACAAGCTCTGTACGTTCATATGTCCTTCAGTCAACTGCCATCCGGCCATGACCCGATCGCCTGTTTTCACATTCAGCGTGATATTTGCCGGCACGACATAATCTTTTGTCTCTTTCTTGCCGGTAAGCGTGATGGTAATTTCATCCTTACCCTTCTTGACGGCAATTTCTCCATCAACATCAGCCATGATAGCCTCTCCTTTCGGAATACGAGCCTCGAACAGCTCTTCCACGCGAGGCAACCCCTGCGTAATGTCGTCTCCGGATGCGCCTCCGCTATGGAAGGTTCTCATGGTAAGCTGGGTACCGGGCTCTCCAATCGCTTGCGCCGCAATCACTCCGACTGCTTCTCCGATCTTCACCACCTCGTTGCGTCCCAAATCCCATCCGTAACACATTCGGCACACTCCGCGCAGCGTCTTGCACGATACAACCGACCGGATAATCAGTTCCGGAATCTGCAGCTCATCGATTTTCGCCGCAAGCTCCCGATCGATAATCGTTCCGCGCTTCATCAGAACCTTTCCGGTCTTCGGATCTTTCAGCGTCTCCGCAAGCACGCGGCCGAGCGCGCGCTTTCCAAGCGTCGTGCCGATTTCCTCACTGTCCGCAAGCGTCATGATTCCGCCTTCGGTATCTCCACAATCTTCATCGTGCACCACCACGTCTTGCGCCACGTTTACCAAACGGCGAGTCAGGTACCCGGCAGTTGCCGTACGAAGCGCCGTGTCCGCCATACCTTTGCGCGTACCGTGAGTGGACAAGAAGTACTCAAGCGCATTGAAGCCGTCTTTGAAGCTGCTCTTGATTGGCAATTCCACCGCGCGTCCGGTAGGACCCGCAACGGTACCTTTCATTCCCACCATCTGGAGCGTCTGTCCCCATGATCCGCGGGCTCCGGAATTCACCATCATAAACACGTTTCCGTACGGATCGAACGAAGACTTTGCCGCAGCTGCCATCTCCTCACGAACCTGTTCCCATACGTTGACGACCATGCGGTACCGCTCTTCATCAGTCAGTAATCCTTCCTCGAACTGCTGACGGATTTCCGCGACCCGCTTCTCCCCGCGGGCAACAATCTCTTCTCGAGACTCGGGCGTGGTCAAATCTGTCATCCCCCAAGATACTCCGGAGTGCGTCGCGTGATTGAATCCGAGCTGCTTCATGTCATCCAAGAATTTTGCCGTTCGCTCTTGTCCGAATGTAAACAGGACGGAGCTGATAACTTTCTTTAAGCGAGATTTGTCGAACACTTCATTGTAGAACACGTTCTGGTCCGGAGAAATCTCGAAGAGCATAAGACGGCCGAGCGTCGTCTCAACAATCTCGTCCGGATTGACAGGGTTTCTCGTAGTAATATTTGCATTCACCGCAAGCTCTCCCAACTCGTATGCGATGCGCGCCTCGTTCGCAGAAGTAAACGACCGGCCGCTTCCTTTCGCGTGCTCATCAATGTTCGTGATGTAATACATTCCCAGCACGATGTCTTGCGTCGCAGATGTCGCAGGCTGTCCATCGGCAGGCTTGAGCAGATTATGGGAAGACAACAGAATATCGTCCGCCTCTTGGCGAGCCTGGGAAGAAAGCGGCACATGGACTGCCATCTGGTCTCCGTCGAAGTCGGCATTAAATGGAGATGTTACCATCGGATGGATCTGAATAGCTTTTCCTTCGATGAGCACCGGCTGGAATGCCTGAATACCCAGGCGATGAAGGGTCGGAGCGCGATTGAGCAATACTTTGTGCGTACGAGTTACCTGCTCGAGCGAATCCCACACTTCCGGAATCCCTTGTTCGATGAGTCTGCTTGCAGACCGAATGTTGTGCGCAAGCTCTCGCTCAATGAGCTCGTGAATCACGAACGGCTTGAACAGCTCGAGGGCCATCAGCTTCGGAAGTCCGCACTGGTGAATCTGAAGTTCGGGACCGACGACGATAACGGAACGTCCGGAATAGTCTACGCGCTTTCCAAGCAAGTTCTGGCGGAACCGCCCCTGCTTTCCTTTGAGCATGTCTGCAAGCGACTTGAGCTGTCTGCGCTGGCCGGTCGTATTGACCGTGGTTGATCCGCGGCGTGCAGAATTATCAACCAGGGAATCAACCGCTTCCTGCAACATGCGCTTTTCGTTCCGCGTAATAATTTCAGGAGCACCCAGTTCAAGCAATCGCTTTAAACGGTTATTTCGATTAATGACCCGGCGGTACAAATCGTTCAAGTCCGATGCCGCAAACCGACCTCCGTCGAGCTGGACCATAGGGCGCACATCGGGAGGAATGACGGGAAGCTGCGTTAACAGCATCCATTCCGGACGGATATTCGCATCGATCATTCCGCGGATAAGAGCCATTCTGCGCATAATCCGCTTCTGCTTTGCAGCAGATGCATCCTTCAGCTCTTCTTCCATGAGCTCGATTTCTTTTCCAAGATCCATTTTCTCAAAGATCGATCGAATCGCTTCCGCGCCGATGCCAGCCGTGAAAATATGGCCGTACTTGAGCGACAAGTCGCGATATTCCACTTCGGAGATAATCGCATGCGGAACAAGGGAATTGATCTGGGAGATGGCTGCGTCGATTGCATTATCCAGCTTCTCCAGCTCCGCTTGCTCTTCTTTGTTCAACTGCTCCTTCTTGGCATCGCGATCCTCGGCATCCTTCGGCAATCCTCCGCGCAGCTGTTTATATCCTGCCTTAACGGCTTCGCGCTTCGATGCGCCTTCGCGATTCAACCGGTCGATAATTTCTTTCTTCTTCTCTTCGTCGACAGACATGATGATGTACGATGCGAAGTAGATGACTTTTTCGAGCTTGCCGACGTTGATATTCAAAAGCAGACCCATCTTGGAAGGCACTCCGCGCAAGAACCAAATATGGGAAACAGGTGTCGCAAGGGAAATATGCGCCATGCGCTCTCGACGAACAATGGACCTGGTCACTTCCACTCCGCACTTATCGCACACGATTCCTTTGTACCGGATCCTGCGATACTTTCCGCAATAACATTCCCAATCCTTCGTAGGGCCAAAAATGCGCTCGTCAAACAAGCCGTCCTTTTCCGGCTTTTGCGTTCGATAGTTGATCGTCTCCGGCTTGGTAATCTCACCATGAGACCACTCCAGAATCGCCTCCGGAGAAGCAAGCTTGAGCCGGATCGAGGTAAAGTCTTTCTTTGGTTGATCGTATTCCATAGTGTGTTGCATAAGCTTACTTAACTCCCGGTACCCGCTCGTGCGGAGCGTCTTCAGCCGGCTTCGGCTTTCCGACGAGTTCGACATCCAATGCGAGTCCTTTTAATTCATTGACCAATACGTCGAAGGCTGCGGGCGTATGCGGAGGCTGAATCTGTCCGCCTTTAACGATTGTTTCGTACGTCTTGCTTCTGCCGGCCACGTCATCGGACTTCACCGTCAAGATTTCCTGCAGCGTATGCGCAGCACCGTACGCTTCCAGTGCCCATACTTCCATTTCTCCGAAGCGCTGTCCTCCGAACTGCGCTTTTCCTCCCAGCGGCTGTTGAGTAACGAGCGAGTACGGACCGGTAGATCGCATATGGATCTTGTCTTCGACCAAGTGGTGCAGCTTGAGTACATACATCACGCCGACAGTCACCTTACGATCAAATTTGTTTCCGGAAAGCCCGTCATACAGATCTACCTTTCCGTCTTCAGGTAATCCCGCCGCCTTCAACTGTTCGCGGATTTCCGTTTCCGTCACTCCGGAGAATGCAGGAGATGCGGCATGAAAATCCAGCTTGCTCGCCGCCCAGCCCAAATGCGTCTCCAAAATCTGTCCGATATTCATACGAGAAGCGACTCCGAGCGGATTGAGCACCACGTCTACCGGGGTTCCATCATCGAGATACGGCATATCTTCTTCCGCGACAATCTTCGCGATAACGCCCTTGTTGCCGTGGCGGCCCGCCAGCTTGTCTCCCACCTGCAGCTTGCGGAACTGCGCAATGCTTACCTGGATCTGCTTGATCACTCCGCTCGGCAGCTTGTCTCCCTCATCGCGAGAAAACACTTTGATATCAACGACCTTCCCACGCTCACCATGCTGGAGATACAGCGACGTATCCTTAACATCCTTTGCTTTTTCTCCGAAAATTGCGCGAAGCAATCGCTCTTCCGGAGTAAGATCGGTTTCTCCTTTATTCGTAACCTTTCCGACCAAAATATCTCCGCTGCGCACTTCCGCGCCGATGCGGATAATTCCATCCTCATCCAAATTGCGGAGCTTCTCTTCACTTACGTTTGGAATATCCCGCGTTACGACTTCCGGACCGAGCTTCGTGTCGCGCACGTCGATGGTGAAGTCTTCAATATGAATAGAGCTGAACCGATCATCCCGGACCACTCGCTCGGAAATAACGATAGCGTCTTCGAAATTGTTTCCGTACCATGGCACGAATGCCACAAGCAAGTTCTGCCCGAGAGAAAGCTCGCCGTTATCCGTAGCCGCACCGTCTGCAAGCAGCTGCCCTTTCTTTACGCGATCGCCAACCGATACAAGCGGATGCTGGGTCATTGCGGTCGACTGGTTGCTCCGCTGGAAATTCTGCAATCGGTACACACGCTTGGATCCGTCATCTCCGGTAACGGCAATATGCATCGCATCAAGTTCCGTCACTTCGCCATCAACATCGGAAATCACAACCTGCCCGGAATGGTACGCACCGATAAATTCAAATCCAGTCCCCACACGCGGAGCTTCTGGCCGCACGGATGGAACCGCCTGGCGTTGCATGTTCGATCCCATGAGGGCGCGCTGGGCGTCATCATGCTCAATGAACGGAATCATGCCGGCTCCCAAAGAAAGTGATTGCTGAGGAGCTACGTCCATGTACTGGACCTTATCCGCGGTGACTTCCATAAACTGTCCCTGCTCTGCGCGTGTTTCAATGTATTCGTTCTTGAACGATCCATCGGCATTCAACGGTTCCGCAGCTTGCGCAATAACCGCTTTATCCTCTTCATACGCATCTAAGTACACGATTTCGTCAGTCACTTTTCCATCCACGACTTTGCGGTACGGCGTTTCCAAAAATCCGTATTGATTGATCCGTGCGAACAGTGCCATATGGCCCACAAGACCGATATTCGGACCTTCCGGCGTTTGCACAGGGCAAATACGGCCGTAATGGCTTCGGTGCACGTCTCGAACTTCGAATCCTGCACGATTTCGATCAAGTCCGCCCGGCCCCATCGCGTTGACGCGGCGCTTGTGTTCCACCTCGGAAAGCGGGTTGGTCTGATCCATGAACTGGGAAAGCTGGGAACTGGTGTAGAACTCTTTGATAGCGGCAATGATCGGCCGCGCATTAATGAGTTGAGAAGGCGTCATTTTATCAAGCTCCAGCGTACTCATGCGATCCTTTGCGATCCGCTCCATGCGCACAAGGCCCACGCGGAATTTGTTCTGCAGCAATTCGCCCACCGGCCGCACGCGGCGGTTGCCCAAATGGTCGATATCGTCAGCCGGCTCTTGCGTTTGGTTCAATCGAATAACCTCCCTGATAACGGCAATCAGATCATCAACGCGGAATGTGCGATGTTCCGGCGTTTCGGGCACATCCAAATTCAAGCGCTGGTTAATGCGATGCCGTCCCACTTTTCCGAAGTCATACCGATCAAACCGGAAAAACATGTCATGGATCATCTGGCGCGCATTATCTACAGTCGCCAAATCTCCCGGGCGCAGCCTCTTGTAAATCTCCTTCAATCCTTCCGCCTGGTTTTTCGAAATATCCTTTGCGAGCGTCGCCTGGATATATGGACGCTCCTTGTCAGTATCGATATCGGCGAAATGCTTCAAAATATCCTCATCGCTCTCAACTCCCATTGCGCGAAGCAGCGCCGTAACGGCAACCTTTCGCTTGCGATCGATTTTTACATAAATAGCGCCGTCTGTTGCAGTTTCAAGCTCCAGCCACGCTCCGCGATTCGGAATAATTTTCGCGCCGTACCAATTTCTGCCCTTGCTGGCAGAAGAGGAAAAGAATACGCCGGGGGAACGAATCAGCTGCGATACGATCACGCGCTCCACTCCGTTGATAATAAACGTTCCCCGGGGAGTCATAATAGGGAACTCGCCGAGGTATACTTCTTGCTCCTTTACTTCTCCCGTCTTTTTATTAACCAGCCGCACTGCACACCGAAGCGGCGCCTCATACGTTGCATTGCGATCGCGGGCCGTCTCCTCCGTGTGCTTGGGAGCATCAAGATAATGGTCTACAAAATGAAGCTCCAAGTTTCCTGCATGATCTTCAATGGGAGAAATCTCTTGGAACAATTCCGCAAGCCCTTCTTCGAAGAACCATGCGTTCGAATCAATCTGGACTCGGAGCAAATCGGGAACATGCGAGACAAGTCCAGTAAATCCTGAAAATGTCTTTCGCTTTCGCATGGGTTCTCCTTGAGACAAGGCGCTTGGGGATTTTGGCATATAAATATATAGGGAAGAATTATATGTAAGCCCGAAAAAAATAGAACACACCCCGCCTGTTCATACCGGCAGAATGGTACTCTATGAAGTTACTTCAAAATTTGTTGATGCACACAGATCTTGCTCGTCAAAGACGATACTATGGAGTATAGAGGGTGTGTAAAACCATGTCAAGCGATTCAGGCCCAATTTTGCAAAAATCAAGGTGAGTTATCCACATTTTGCCTTGCAAAATGTGCCCTGAGCTCGTCGAAGGGCATCAAGCTGTCCGATATCGCACCCGAATCGCAGTTACCGGCTTTGCCTCTCGAGCATATCTCGTCATCTCTTCTATCGTTTCTCCTTGCGTTTCTGCTAACTTTGCCCCAAGCGCCTGGGCCAAAATGGTCCCCGTAGCAATCCCGGACCGAAGCACCCCGTAGCTTCCGGGCCCGGCATGCACTGCCACTTTTGCAATATCTTGCCTCTCTTTTCCGACCTCCTGCAATACTTCGTCCATAGAGACCAGAAGATCAGTCCCGACTCTCGGCGTATTTTCCCACTCCCGCTTTCCGAGAACACGATCGCCTTCAAGGAGCAGAAGCCGGGCAGTAGGATG
>CAYUBL010000008.1:0-27136 GCA_964443125.1 uncultured Candidatus Saccharibacteria bacterium
TGCACTTCGTCAAATACCACTTCCTCCACATACCCAAGCCCCCAAACGCGAAGCAACAGGCCGATGATGCAGACAGCGGCGGCCGCCCATATATAAAACATGCGCATCTTACTCATAAGAAAATAATACCACTCTGTTCCATAATCTGTCGGCAACAAATAGTGTGTTGCTTGCCGCATCATATGCAATACCGCGCGGAGATCGCAGCCCATACCGCGTGTTTTTCGGCACCGTTGCAGTAAAGGTCGGCTGTCCGATGAGCCGAATAAGCCCCTCTACGCTCTCCCCGTTTTCAACGGGAGAAACATCAAATATCAAAATTCGGTTTTCCGGGGCAATAGAAACAAACAGCCTGTTTGCCGATGGGTCATACGCCAAACCGACCGGCTCATTCATGCTCCATGCAGTAGGAGGACTCGTGACAAGCCGCGTCGTAAAGGCGGTCTCCGGCGGCTGGCCAAGCTCGCGAATTGCCCCCTCCCCGTTTGTAAGCGATGCCGCATCAAACACCAGCACCCGGTTGTTCGCCGTATCCGCGACGAACAGCCGATTGCCAGCAGTATCGTATGCAAGTCCGCGCGGGCTTCTCATATGCACGTTGCTCGTCCCGGCAACATGGCTTTCGTATCCCGGCTGACCTAGTACAAATGCAGAGTTTACGCCGTTTGCAAGCGATGCCGCATCATATACCAGCACGCGATGGTTTCCCGTATCCGCGACGAACAGCCGATTGCCGGCTGTATCGTAGGCAAGTCCGGCGGGAGACTTCATTCCCCACGGATGGTATGAGATAATGCTGGCCGTAAAGGTGAGTTGCCCCAATACCAAAGCCGCCCCCTGCCCGCTTGTAAGAGACGCCGCATCATATACCAGCACGCGGTTGTTCCCTGTATCCGCGACGAACAGCCGATTGCCGGCTGTATCGTAGGCAAGCTCCTCGGGGTACCGCATGCCTGTTTGGGTTGTCGCCGGGATGCGGGATGTAAAGTCGCTCTGGCCGAGCACGACATCCGGAACACGATCGCCAAGCGTATTGTCCGTGTTCAAGTTGTACACCAATACCCGATGATTCTCTCGATCCGCGACGAACAGCCGGTGGCCTGCAGTATCGTACGTTACAGCGGATGGAAAATGAAGCCCCAGCGCATTGGTGTCCGCTTGCGCATTGTTCGCGTCTCCCTGCGTAAACAAAATAGCCGAAGCATCCGCTGCACTCTCGTATTGTCCGATCACGTCGTCCGCCCAATACTGCGTATTCACCACGATATCCGAATCCGTGGAGATGTTATGCTCCGGAACGATCGAATTATTCCGTATCCGTACCGGGGTGGCAACGCTGATAACGTTCTCGCTGACAATCGCCGCAACGGCAAGGTCATTAGAGTTTTCTCCTGATGCAACAGCCCCCACCGTATACGTTCCTGAAATTTGCGAACCCGACACTTGGTTCAATGTTACTTCCCGGCCGGTATCCAGCGTAACCTTCATACTGCTTGAGCTCTTAATCGGCTCATCATAGAGAGCCGTAATGGTAATCGCGGACCCGGGACCATACAGACCATTTGCGGTAGAGGAAGAAAATCGCAGCAGCGTCGGAGGAGCAATGATCACATCGCGTACGTAATCCTTGTACCCGTCTGCGGAGTAGGTAATAAGCGGCTGGAACGGCTCATGGCCGAGGAACATGTAAGTATAATTGACCGAAAAATTTCCCCCAAGCTTGCAATTCGTCTGTGCAACTCCCCACGACTTATTCATACACTGGGAATACACCAAGCTTGCGTACGCAATCCCATCGTTTGCAGCTCCTTGCCAGCGAATAGGCACGACCAACGAATTCAATTCGGCCGGTATATTCATGATGATCCACGCGTACCACCCTTGCGGCAAGCCACTTCCTGTACCTTGCTTATAATTCACATTAACGTACATATCATTCTCATATATCCGCAGCCTTCCGTCATTGAGATCGCTTAAGGGAATTGTTTCCTGGGAAATCGTTGCGCCGCTCGAGGGATTCTGTACCCGGACGGTCGCCATGGTTTGCGAAGGAGAAGGAGGATTACCCATAGGAACTTCAACGATGACTTCCCGATCATCGCTTGGCCCCTGAACCTGCATCACCTCGCCCTGCAGATTCTGCCGGGGAGTTACGCGAGTAGCAACGGTTTGCGAAGACGCTTCTTGCAGTCCGCTCGGAATAACAGTCAGCGTAATACCAATGCTCTTTACGGTATCTGCCGTGTATTGTGCAGGGTCCAGAATTTCCGTGCCGTCTTCGCGATAATACAAGAACACGTTTTGGGAAGGATCCAGCTGCCGCATGATGATACTGGAATCATCGTTTTGGGTACGCGTAAGTTCGGAAGCGACCCTGGTATAGGAAACTTTTTCCAGCGTTCCGTCTCCGCTGACATCCGTCCATACGGTAATGCTGTTTGCTCCGGCGTCTAGCAACCAAGCCTCCTCTCCGTTATTCTGCGCATTCCGAAGCGTATCTACGATGCGCTGCATATGCACGCGCGCATCCGCTGTTGCGGCGACATGAGATAGCTGGGCTCGATAGGACGTAAGACTGCCGGAAAAGAAATACAAGAGTGCGGCAACAACAGCGGCGCCTGTCCCCATTGCCACAAGAAGTTCCGTGAGCGTAAATCCGAATGCGTGATGGCGAGCATCCATATTGCAATCTTAACAAGAGGATTTCGCCCAGCCGAGCACGCGATACTGAGATCCTATCCCTTCAATTCGAGCCTGTACTTTGGAGCAAAATGCCCCTGCAGCGCTGCTGGCAGTAGAGGAAACCGATATGCCCGCGGCGGGAGACGGGAGCGGACTTACCGCAAGCGTATACGTTCCGATCACATTGTGCGTAACCGGATCGTGAACTTCTGCTTGTTCGCCATTTTTCCCAAGTAAAAATGCAGTATCCTTCCCGGCTTTGCCAACCCAGAACAATATCTGCTGAATGCCCGCTTCTGCAACTCGGTAAGTCCGCTCTTTTTGTTCGGCATCGCTGGTTACGTGCAGTTCTCGGGAAATAATACTAATGGATGATACAAACATCACCGACATCATGCCGATAAGCACCATCACCATCAGCAGCGTGCCTCCGCGGCTCGCCGCTACGCCGGACATACTCCTCCTCCCGGTATCGCTTCGCACTGGCCGCTCTCCGTATTGCATGAATACCCCATATTACAATCAAGGTTGCTTTTGCACGCCGCAGGATACTGCACCCCGGTCGGCGTGTACCCCCGCTCGCGATACGCATCCGTACATACGCCGGATGAGGGACAGGGAAGCATCGCGGTGCATTGCTCAATCGGTTGCGGATCGCCGCAAGTAAGCGTATTTAAATAGGCATCTCCCTCGTAGCAATTGGGAATATTGGGAATATCGTCGTCTTTATCGCAACTCTCCCGAATAACGAAGTCATTTTGGGCAGGAACCCACTGCGCAAGAGGATTGTCTTCCGGACTGTCATTCTCCCCATACCCGGGAACGCCCACGACGCTGGCATACCCCTTGATTTCACATACTTTCCGTGCAGTCACCATATCCGGATACAGTGCGCCATTCAATGCCTGTGTAAGAGGTATGGACGTATACAGCCCGGTACTGTTTACGAAATCCCGTATTTTAAAATAGTTATCGAATGTATATGTTGCAGGGCGTTCGGGAACTGTCGGCGCCGGGCATGCATCCGCCATTCCCGGAACGCACGTGTCCGGCGGCCAATTGGAAATCGTGGCGGAAGCGGAAACGGTAGAGCTGAGAAATTCGCCCTGCTTGGGCTCCACCTGCACCCGAAGGCGCTTGTAGTCCGCATTGGCGAGCGTGAGCGCTCCGGTAATCTGGCCGTTTGCTTCATCATCCGCAGCAACAACGTCAATCGTCAGCGTATATTGCTGTCCGTTCTGGGCGATATCCTGCGTATAGCGGATAGATTCTTCAGTTATCCCTCCGCTCACGAGCGTTGCGCCTTCCGGAAGTTCTCCGACCATCCCATACGGCATCGCCTGGATTTTCTCTATCGCATCGTTGGCGATTGCTTGCGCGACGACGTTTTTCTCCACCCGCAGCGTCGTGCGCGTCGCGAGCAGCGAAACCCCGGCTATGGCAACAACCCCCGTTGCCAAGAGAAACATGGCAAGGAGAATCTCAATGACCGTAAACCCCCCGTTTCGCATATATCTTCCAGTATACCGCAGCGCCATATCACAAATTGGTCTTCAAATTCCGCAACTGCACTTGCGATTGGACCGTAATAGGAGACGGATCCTCGTCCGGATCGGCGTCAATCACCAGCGTAAAGGAAACATACGTCATATCCGCAATCGTCTCGGCGGGCGTCGTATCGTCCGGATAATCGCTCGTGTAATAAGAAAATACGGGATCCTGACCGTTACGGATAAATCGCGCGAGGGTCGCCACCGTTTCATCGTCTGTGTCATATTCAAGTGGATCTCCGACGGGCTGCGTAACGCCACGGACCAAATTGGTACCAACAAGCTCGTAGCGAATACGTTCCGTTTCGGCATCATCATCCGCATTCGCATAAAATACGAGCCGTTGCGGCGCAGCTTCAATAATAGGGTACGCTCCCGTATCGGACGGCCATGCCGATCGGATACTGTGGGACATGCGCTTGAGTTGAACGCGCGCCGTTTCATTCGCCAATGTCTGGAGAAACGTCGCGCGGTACGACGCCACTCCGGCCCCCATAAATCGCATGATCGCGATCAGGATAATACTCGTCAGCGAAACGACGACAAGCATCTCTATGAGCGTGTATCCGCCATGCCTCATACACTGCTTGTCTGAATGGTAATCCTCGTCGTTCCGTCGATATCAACGGTTTGCGTATTCGGCTCATATCCCTCGGCGGTTACCTCCACCGAATATTGCCCTCCCACGCCGTGGAGATCATCAAAAAAGACCTGTCCGAACTCTCCGGTCGATAGCGTCGAATCGTACCCCTCGCGAGTCACATGCACGGAAGCATTTGATATCGGATTATTGTTCGGATCAATAACCGTGACGTGGAGAGAGTATGGTTCATGCGGCACGAGCGTCACATCAAGCGTAACATCTTCTCCCGGATTAACCACGAGCGGCAGAACGGCGCTCGTTTCTTTGATGTCATAGCCGGTTACATCTCCGTCTACAGAAAATGAATATGCATCCCACGTAACATTTTCATACTCATGCACTCCCGATGCGTCCGTGGAAGCTTGTTCGTTGAGCAGATATACGGGAGCCTCTGCGGCATCGGTTCCGATCTTTTTTGTTCCGGTAATCGTATACCCCACATCGCCAAGAGGTTGTCCTTCTTCATCTTTTGTGTGGATGGTTAATGAACTTTGCCGGTCAATGAAAAACGTCTTGTTCGTGATCTGCGCACCGATCGCCGTAATGTGAGAATGATCCACGTCGGGAATAAAGCTTTCCGTAGTATCGTACGTCTGTTCCGATGTGTAGCCGTCTTTCGACACGGAGAGCTGGTACGTTCCCGAAGAAGGAATAAGCCCCGGCAGCAACACCGTTCCCGTATCGTCCGTTTGGGTTTCCAAGTCGACGGCGGGAGACACAGCATCATTCACCAAACGAACCGTCGCGCCGGCTACGCCCGCGCCAAGAGCATCGAGCGCCTGGAACACCAGCGTGCCAAGCGACTCGCCGCCCTCGATACCGCGAGGAGCGATATGGGTAATCAGCAGTACTGATCGATTCGGCGGGAAATTGCTTTCCCACGAAACTTCTACCCGGGCAATTTTATAATCGATATTCAGCAGATCTGGCGGATCATCGCTCACCGTGCCGTCAAACGGATCATCATAATACCGGATATCCGTGTATACCCTGTAGCTGGCGCCATTGCGGACCACTTCTTCTTCCTGTGCAATCGGCCCGCTCGGGATACCGCCGACGGTCCCCACGCTGTCATAGGGCAAGTTGCGGATCATTTCCATCTTCTCGTTCGCAAGCGCTGTTGCGATAATCTTCCGCTCACCGTCATGCGCAGACTTGATCGTAAGCGTAATGAATCCGAACACGCCGACAAACACGACCCCGATAACGAAGGTAGCAATCACTACTTCGATGATCGTAAACCCCTTCTTCATTGCTAAATGACGTTTACGAGGCTGTATATCGGGGAAATGATGGATACCGCAAGGGCCCCCACGCCTAAACCGATTAAGATCATGAGGACCGGCTCCATAATGGACGTTAAGTTCTTCATGGTTTGATCGACTTCTCCTTCATAAAAAGATGCGACTTCTTTCAGGACGGTATCGAGTTCTCCGGTCTGCTCTCCCACACCCATAATATTGACTACAAGCGGAGGAAAGAGCCGGGAATACTGTTCGAAGAATCCGCTCAGCGTTTTCCCTTGCCGCACATGCGCCTGCGCCTGCAAAAAGATGTTCGCATAGGTAGGATGCGGAGTATTCTCGCCCAACAATTGCAGCGCCTCCGCAAATGCAACGCCACTTCCCAAAAGAGAACTTAAATTGCGGCTAAATCGGGCAATATTAATATTCTTCGCAATGGGACCCACAATGGGCAAAAACAGGACGCTATGCAGCAACGCCGCCTTCATCGATGGAACACGAATCATCCAAATAAAGAGCCCGACAAGAGCAAATGCCCCCAGCACGACCACGTACCAGTACGTGGAAGAAAAATTACTGATCGCAATTAACACGCGCGTCATGAGCGGAAGCTCCACGGAAAATCCTTCAAAGATTTCAACCAATTTCGGTACCACGAACACCATCATCGCAACCCCAACAGCGACCAATGCGGACACGATGACGATAGGATATAGCATCCCTCCGCGAACCGCTCGGCGAAGCTCGAAATCTTTTTGCAGCTGTTCAGACAGTACTCCGAGCGTCTCCTCCAATTTCCCGGTCGCCTCTCCTACCTGAATAAAGCTGGTAAACAGAGGTGGAAACGCTTTGGGGAACTGGCGCATGCTCGCGGCAAGCGTCTGTCCGCGCTCAATGCTCTGGCGAACGCCTTCCAGCGACTGCGCGAGCGTTCTGTTTTTCGTCTGCTTTGCAAGCGCAACAAGAGACGTTTTAATGTCGAGGCCCGCGCGAAGCATCAGCGCGAAATAGCGCGCAAACAGCACTCGCTCCAAAATAGGCACTCTGCCAAAAGAAAATCCCAGCGCGCCGCCAAGCTGTTTGGTTTTTCTCTGCTCTTCAAATGAAGTCAGCAGCACTCCTTCTTTGAGCAAATCCTGCCCGAGCGCCGCGTGGTTTACCGCCTCCCGCACGCCGGTAATGATCTCTCCCGTATGTTCATGTCTTCCGGTAAATGTATACGTCGGCATACGTTAAATTATTCATTTGCAACGCGCAGCACTTCCTCTACGCTTGTTAATCCCTGTGCGACCTTTATCATACCATCTTCAAGCATCGTAATCATCCCTTGCTCTTCTTTTGCGGCCGTCTCTATCCCATCCGCCGTGACTGTTCCGGTAATCAGCTTCTGAATGGAAGACGTCATCTCGAACATTTCATAAATTCCCAACCGCCCTTTGTACCCCGCATGGCACTTGTTGCAGCCTTCCGCATGGAATATCGGTATCTGCTCCGCCGTTGCGTTTTCTGCCACAACGTTCTCCTTCTTGAGCAACTCAAGCAGATGATCGACACTCATAATATCTCCGATACTGTCGATTTTCCCTTGGTCGATCGGCACCTGCTTCCTGCATGTGTCGCACAGCTTGCGGACCAAACGCTGGGCAAGCACCAAATTGATTGTTGAAGCAATCAAAAACGGCTCCACTTTCATATCCATCAAGCGGGGCACGGCTCCGGCCGCACTGTTGGTATGCAGCGTGGATAGCACCAAATGGCCGGTAAGCGCGGCGTTTACGGCGAGCGACGCGGTCTCTTCGTCGCGAATTTCTCCGACCATAATAATATCGGGATCTTGCCGCACAAGCGCCCGCAACCCGTTCGAAAACGTCAGGCCTATCTTCGACTGCACCTGCGTCTGGTTAATCCGCTCCATACGGTACTCGATCGGATCCTCAATCGTACTGATATTCACATCCGGCGTATTGAGTTCCCGCATCGCCGCATAGAGCGTGGTGGTCTTCCCCGATCCGGTAGGCCCGGTTACCAGGATCATGCCGTTTGGCTTTTCAATAGCTCCGCGGAACATGGACAGATTCTTCGCCGACATGCCCAGCCCGTCCAAGGTAACGCCCTGCCCCGACTCATCCAGCAAGCGCATCACGATCTTCTCTCCGTCGAATACCGGCAGCGTCGACACGCGAAATGCCACGTTGTAATCATCGCTTTCGATTTTGAACCGCCCGTCTTGCGGCAGCCGATGCTCATCGATTTTCAAATTGCTCAAGATCTTGATGCGCGCCACGATGCCGGCCAGTACGGTTTTCGGGAGCACCATAACATCCTGCAAAATACCGTCAATGCGGTAGCGAACAATCACGGTATCTTCCGTCGGTTCGATATGAATATCGCTCGTCCCTTTCACGATCGCATGCCGTAAAATGGAATCCACGATTTTAATGATGGGAAGATCTTCCGCAGCCTTCGAGAGATCCCCTTCCGCGGCACTCGCCTTTTGCGCCTCTTCAATCACCTGCTGCAAATCCGACTCAAGTGTTCCTTGATACTTCGCCAGCGTTTCCCGAATACTCGTCATGCTCGCAAGCGAAACCTCTGCCTGTTTATCCGCCTTCTTGCGGATAAATTCCACGATCTGCCGGTCGTTGGGGTTCGCCATTGCCAGTTTAATCACGTCATCCGTCTGATCATATGCCACGATCATGTGCTCCCGGGCAGTAGATTCCGGAATGATTTCCAGCACTTTCTTGTCTATCGTCAGATCGCGGACATCAATATACGGCATATGCAGCGCCGCCGCATATGCCTTGGTATACGCTTCTTCGCTTACCTTGCGCGCGCCTACCAGCAGATCGTAAATCGTCCCTTCCCCCTTGTCTATTTGCTCGCGAATACGGACGCCGTCCTCGATGGGCAGCGCCTTTGCTTCTACAAGCGACTGAAGGATCGCATCACTGATAGCATCCGGCATACTGCCTATCAGTATACCAGAAACCCCGCGCTTTACTGAACGATAATCGTCGTTTTATGGGTTGCAGCAAGGTGATCGTGCAGCATGTACGTTCCCGCCTCATTGAACGTATAGGAGAATGACTCCCCGGTTGCAAGTGCCTTCTTCGGATCAAGTCCCGGCATATTGGTATGCGTAGGATGCGGATCCGATGCCGGCCAATGCATCCCTTGCCCATTATTGGTAAACGTAACCGTTGTTCCGACCGGAACGGTCAGCGTGGAAACCGAAAAACCTTCATCGTTAATGGAAACGGAAGCAGTGTCGCTTTGCGCCATTTCTTCCTCTTCCATGGAAAGACTATCGTCCATGAAGAATTCCTCTTCGGGAACTTCTTGAATAAACTCAGCTCCCATCCCGGGACTTTCAACAGCCTGGGACTCTTGAGGAACCGTTTGCTGCTGACTGCTTTCAGGCGAGCTGAACACGACATATGCAGCAATGGCTCCGATAATGATAATTCCTCCAATAATAAGTGGTAGTGTTTTCATACGTTTACCATACAGCATGTATGCTACAATTCCAAGGAATGTCAGAACAGCACGAATTGCAATCCATCCTTCATGGAGAAATATCCGCAGACGATGCGTCCCTTGCGCAAGCAAGCCGTGACGCGAGTATCTTCTCCGTCCGCCCAAGCATGGTGGTACACCCCATGAACGTGGAAGACATCTCGCACCTGGTCGCCTATGCATCCAAGCATCCCGGCACCTCGCTTACCGTACGAAGCGCGGGGACCGACATGACCGGCGGACCGCTTTCGGAATCAATCGTTGTCGATATGTCGTCCCACTTTACCCGCATCGGCAACGTTCATAACGGAACGATTTCCGTAGAGCCCGGGGTGCTCTATCGCAACATGGAGAAAGAAACGCGAAAGGCGGGACTCATCATGCCGTCCTACCCTGCCTCGCGGGAGCTATGCAGCGTGGGGGGCATGGTTAATAACAACTCCGGAGGAGAAAAAACGCTCTCCTACGGAAAAACAGAACGCTACGTGCAAGAACTCCACGCAGTACTTGCGGACGGAAACGAATACGCGCTGCGTCCGCTTTCCAGCCGCGAACTTATGCGCGCCATGCAGGAAGATACATTTCTCGGAACCGCGACAAAAGCGCTCTACGAGCTGATCGAGGAACACTACGATGCAATCCAGGCCGCACGTCCCAACGTATCAAAAAACTCCGCGGGATACGCGCTCTGGGATGTGTGGGATCGAAAAACATTCGACCTTACGAAATTGTTCGTAGGCTCGCAAGGAACGCTCGGCATTACAACCAACATCACGTTCCGCTTGGTGCATCCCAAACGGCATGCGGCAATGCTGGTACTCTTCTTGCCTTCGCTTGCAAACGTAGCCGATATTACGACGACCCTGCTCTCATATCGGCCGGAGAGCCTGGAATCATACGACGATCACACCCTTTCGCTCGCCATCAAGCTGTTTCCTGATTTTGTAAAAAAACTCAAAACAAATGCATTCTCTCTTGCGCTGAAGTTCCTGCCGGAGGCGGGAATGATGCTCCGCGGCGGATTGCCGAAGCTCATTATCATTGCGGAATTCACCGGAGACGACCCTCGCGAAATACGCGCACGCGCCCAGGCCGCGCAGCATGCTATGCGGCAATGGCCCGGAAAAACGCGCATCGCCGCGAGCGTGCAAGAACAAGAAAAGTATTGGACCATCCGAAGAGAAAGCTTCAACATGCTCCGCCATCACGTACGGGGAAAACGCACGGCTCCATTCATCGACGACTTCATTGTGCGACCGGAGCATCTGCCGGAATTTTTGCCGAAACTCACCGCTATCCTTGATGCATACGGCATCGAATACACCATTGCCGGGCATGTAGGAGACGGAAATTTCCATATTATCCCGCTCATGAACCTGAACAACCCCGATGAACGAGACATTATCCCGAAACTTTCAAAAGAAGTATATGCGCTGGTATTCTCCTACGGCGGATCATCCACTGCGGAACATAACGACGGACTAATCAGAAGCCACCTGCTGCCGGAAATGTTCGGCGACACCATCTATCGCCTCTTCGAACAGACGAAACAAATTTTCGACCCGAAAAATATTTTCAATCCGGGCAAAAAAATTGGCGCAAACTGGGATTGGGCCAAGAAGCACATTAGCTTCTAGCTAGTTACAAAATTCGCAGTCGTCTTTGCCGCAGCCCGCACCATCCTCGTAAAATGCAAGGCTCTGGATCTGATCCCAGACTTGCCGTATTTCCTGCGTAAGCGACCGCACCTCTTCATCGCTCACTTCCACGCGCTGCTTCACAAATCCCTTTCTATCGCTTTTCTGGATAAAATCCACTTCCGCTGATGCGAACGCAAATGGAAATCGCGGCGACTCATCGCACAAGAGCTTATAGAACACGAGCTGCCGATAGTAATCGCCGCCGGGCGCAAGCTTACGCAATCCGTTTTCCGGCTTCCCGATTTTGTAATCCGTAATATGCACCTTCGCGCCCTCCCGCCAAATCCCGTTCTGCTGCACGTCTTTGGGATCTACCGGTTCTATCCTATCAATCAATCCGGTAACGGGGATTCCATCAATCACCACGCCATGGCTGCTGAAGTCGTATTCCCGCTTGGTATGCATGGGAAACACATCTTTATATTGCTTGTAATATTCCGTAAGCATCTGCCTGCCCACGCCGAGCGCATGATCCGCTTGGGGGAGCGTCAGCACTTCTCGGTGCAAGAACGTTTCAAAATGCTCCAACAGGCGCTCCAAGCTCGGCAACGATCGCTTTGTTTCATATTCGGCAAGGAAATATTCAAGCGCGGCATGGACCGCGGAACCCAATGCTTGATGGGGATTGCGGGCGGACGGCACGCGAAGGACGTTCTTGATATAGAACTTCCTCGGACATTCCAAATAATTGTTAACATGGGTAATGCTCAGCACATGATCCTTTAAAAGATACGAAAGCCATGCGCGGATTCCGTCTCTATGGGGAGCAGGGAGACGCTTCACCTCTGCGTCCGTAGCCCGCTCAATCGTATCCGCCTCCTCCTCGATATGCACATGATCTTCCCGAAGATGCTCGGGGATCTCAAGAAGGAAGATGGATGGGACAGTCGGCCGCCCGCTTGCGCTGTGCTTCGCGCGCGTTACACGAAGTGTCTGCTTCGCGCGCGTCATCGCCACATAAAACAGCCGCCGTTCATCTTCGTTGTTCTCCCCCGCAATCACGTAATCATATCTGATAAACCCTTGCGGAAGTGTCAGCTTGCTGACTTCCCGGTTATTCCCCCAATGCTTGTTATTCAGGCGCGTTATCACAACATGCTCGAACTCCAATCCTTTTGCCTTGTGCGCAGTCATCAAATGAACCGCATTTTCGACTGTTTGCCACGCCTCCGTAATGAGCGGAATAGTATGGTCCTGCAGCAAGGAAAGCCGTTTCATGAACTCTTCAATCCCCAGTGTATGCTGCGCTTGGTTCAGCTTTTTCGCCTCCTCCAGAAGCCTGGTCATTTTCTGCAAACAAGACAGTTTATCATTCTGCTGCAAGACGAACGCGAGCCATCCGGATTCGGTAAACACATGATGCAGAAAATCCTGCAGCGTAGAATTGTGAGATATGCGCCGAAAATCGGCAATGCGCTGTTGCAAATCCGCAAACCGGGAAGGATCGCCTACGCCGGCAGCAGAAAGCGCGTCAGCATCGCCAAGCAAAGAGAAAAGGTTTGTACGGGATTTGCCTGCGTGCTGGACCACCTTCAATACATCAAGCGCGGGCAACTGCAGCCAATCGAATTGAAGAATGCGCGCAAGCAGGTCTTCTCGCTTCATATCGATGAGATAGTGCAGCAAGACGAGCATCTGCTGGATACAGACATTGTCCAAAACGTCTTCCCCCGCCTCCAAGCGGGCGGGAATCCCCAGCCGCTGCATGATCCGAAACAGCTCTTCTCCATCTCGATGGTAGCGAAACAGAACGGCGATATCGCGAGGCTCCGCGCCTTCTTTCAATAACCGCTGGACATGCTTGGCAACCATGTAGTCTTCCACATTTTCAGAATCATATTCATAATATTGCAGCTTTTCTTCCGCGCGGCCGGCGGCAGGAGCAAGGTCAACGGAAAGATTCGGAATGTATTTTGCAATGGATTCTTTATTGTGCGCGATTACCGCGGAAGCTGCCTCCAAGATACTCGCCTGGCTTCGATAGTTTTCCTGCAAAGAAATAATCGCCACATGATCTTTATGCTTCTCGTAAAAGTCCAGCATATTATGAAGCGAAGCGCCTTGAAATCGGTAAATGGATTGCTTGTCGTCTCCTACCACGAACACGTTGGGCTGCTCATAGTCGGTAAGCAGTCCGACGAGATCGTTCTGGGCGCCATTGGTGTCCTGGTATTCATCCACCAGAATATACTGGAATTCCTCCTGATAGCCTACGCGCAAATCATCATTATTTTGAAGCTCCTGCACCGCCATCATCACCATGTCTTCGTAATCGTACCGTCCCCGCTTTCGCATCCGTTTTTGGTATCCGGCGTAGATTTTTGCCATGTGCTGCTGCTTGGGCAACTGCTTTTCCATCCGCTCATACCATTTCTTCAATTCGTTCTTGAACGCCGTCCGTGCGGTTCTCTCCTCCAAATCATGCGATTGATATATTCGTTCCGCCATCTGCGAAAAAGAGTCCGGCAATGCAGCGCGCCGCAATTGCGACTCCATTCCTTCATGCGCCGCCTCACACGCCTGCTGCGTCCGCTCCTTGGGCGCAAGCGAGAAGAAGTGGGACGCCTCCTCGCGGGATTCTCGAAGAAATGTCTCGATCTTTTTCAAAAGCTCTTGGAATGCATCCGGACTGATATCCTCTTGCTTGAGCTGCTTGATATTCGAAGATATATCCTGCATATACAAGTACGGATCCCCGAACGGCTTAAGCGGACTCATGGCAGGAAGAGCGTCGATCAACTCCCGTATCAGCTCGACGCGCTCGATATCGGAAAGCATCTGCCATCCCGAAGCAGTCGCAAATAATTCCGGATGGTCTTTCATGATGTCATTACAGAAAGAGTGGAACGTATGGATACACACGTAATACGCCGGGGTGCCGATAATAGACATGAGGCGCGTCCGCATGGCGGCAACGCCGGATTCGGTAAACGTCAAGCACAAAATATTCCAGGGATCCATCTGGGTCGTCAGCAGAATATTCGCAATGCGCATGGCAAGCGTCTCCGTCTTCCCGGTTCCGGGACCCGCAAGCACCATAACAGGCCCTTCTATCGTATCAACCGCCTGTTTTTGTCCGCTATTTAACGCGTTGTATCTTGCTTGAAATGCTGCGTCGTTTGGCATATGCCAACAGTAGCACGCCTGCCAAAAGAAGGGGAATGGTGTACAACTGCCCCCGGGCAAGCGTCAAAAGCGCCGGCCATTCCTGCACCCGGACATACTCGAGCAAAAACCTCGCAATACTATAAAGAATGAGAAATACGGCGAATATCGTACCGGGAAGCGCCCCCTTTTTCCCACGGGAGGAGGAAACAGCGGACAAACGCAACAACACATAACAAACCACCCCGACTCCGAAGTCCGCCGCCGCCTCATATATCGGATACATTCCGAATTCTCCGTTGAGTACGTTCGCCATGCGTCCGATTGCAAGTCCGAATGCCGCCGGAATACATACCACATCGGCAACGGCAAGCACGGTATCCAAGCGCGCCGCTTCGAACCCCTTCGTTCCAACAAGACGCACCGCAATCCATCCCCCGATCATCGCGCCCAAAAACCCGCCATGAGAACTCATTCCCCCGTGCCAAATCCGAACGATTTCCATCGGATAGGAAAGAAAGTACCCCGGCTCGTAGAGCGCCGCGTATCCGATCCTGCCCCCCACAAGCGCACCCAGCGCCCCGAGGCTTATCACCATCGTCCATTGGTCGCGAGAAAAGACAATGCCCCGCACAGTACCCAGTCGCCCAATCCACGCCCAGGCAGCCCAAAACGAAACGGCATACGCAAGCCCGTACCACCGAATAGCAACATCGCCGATACGAAAAAAAACGGCTTGTTCCGGGAAAAAATCAATCATAGGTACTCTATGATATGATACCATCCAATCATGCATGCCCAGCGCACCACCCCCATTTGCGTCGATATTGACGGCACCCTTACGCGAACAAACACGCTTTTGGAAACCTGCCTCGTTGCGATCAAGAAACGGCCACTGCGTATGTTTCCCATCCTATGGGCGCTTACAAAAGGCAAATCGCACGTAAAAGACCTGCTCGGCAAGTACGGGAAAGATGAACCGATTACATTCCCCTATCACGCCGAACTGCTCTCATGGCTCAAAGAGCAGCGCAAGCGCGGACGAAAACTGATTCTTGCCAGCGCCACAGACGAAGCCATCGCGCAAAAAATATCCGAGGAGATCGGCATATTCGATGAAGTGATCGCAAGCAGAATCGATCGGCCCGTATCCGCGCGAAAAAAGCACCTCGTGCTCAAAGAACGGTTCCAAGGTGCTCCGTTCGCATATGCCGGAAACTCCGCATCGGACCTATCCGTCTGGAAAGTCGCCGACAGCGCCATTATTGTCCAAGCCGCAAGCCCCGTGTCCGCGGCGGCAAAAAAAGTATCTTCGGCGGAAATGGAGTTTCCTCTGGAAACCCGCCCGACGCTTGCTGTTATCCTGCGCGAAATCCGCGTCCATCAATGGCTGAAAAACCTCCTCTTGTACGTTCCCGCAATTGCAGCGCACACCATCGGGCAGCCGGAAATATTCCTTGCTGCTACGGCGGGATTTTTTTCTTTCAGCTTCTTGGCATCAGCCATGTACGTATTCAACGACCTGCTCGACCTTCCGTCCGATCGCCTGCACCCTGTCAAAAAGGACCGCCCCCTGGCATCGGGAGCCCTGTCTCTTTCCCAAGGAATTCTCCTGTGTATCGCGCTCGGCGGGCTTTCTATCCTGCTTGCCATCGCCCTCTTGCCTGCGTCGTTTGTCTGGCTCCTCGCACTCTATACGGCAATGAATTTTCTCTATACGTTCCGCGCGAAAAAAGTGCCGTATGCGGACATTGTCATGCTCGCGAGCTTCTACGTGCTGCGCATCGTTGCGGGAGGCGCCGCAACCGCTATCGAAACGTCCTCTTGGCTTCTCGTTTTCGCCGCATGCTTCTTCCTCAATCTCGCAAGCATGAAGCGAACTGCAGAACTCCTTCGGCTGCAAGAAGACAAGGAGACAATTCGCGGGCGAGGATATTCCAAGCAAGACGTCAAAACACTCAATCTGCTCGGGGCCGCATGTATCGCACTCTCCTGCATCGTCCTTGCGCTCTACATCACAAACCCGGGCGTCACGACGCTCTACATGCATCCCATCCTCCTCTGGGGCGAGCTCCCACTCATTGTTCTCTGGACGGCGCGTATGTGGCGTCTGACGCTTTCCAAGCGCATGCCGGATGATCCGGTCCTGTTTGCAGGCCAGGATATCAAAAGCTACCTCATTGCTGCGAGCATGCTCGCGATCCTCTTTATTGCCGCGTAACGCTATTGCAGCAGCGGCTCTACCGTTGCTTTCAGTCGCTCATACGGAACGCCGCCTCCCAACTGCTGTTTAGTCCCGTCGGCAAAAATGATCATATTAAACGGCGTGCCGCGAAGGCCGGCTGCAATGCCATCCTGCAAATCCGCTTCTATTTTGTCCCGATGCAAGTCGCCTGCAACACATGCCTCGAACTGAGCAATGTTCTCCACGCCAGCCTGCCGCGCATACTCGGGAAGGTCATCAAGGTTGATAAAATCATTGCTGTGTGTCGTAGAGAATATTACGTCGGTAAATTCCCAGAACTTGCCCTGGTCTGCGGCGCATTCCGCCGCATTCGCTTCCGCGAATGCTTTCTGATGCAGCTGCTCGAGCGGAGCATGGCGATACACCCACCGTACATCGTCGGGATAATCGCGAAGCAGCTGCGCCATGCTTTCATGAAATACTTTGCAGAACGGACATTCCAAATCGGAATATTCCAAAATCGTGATTTTTGCGTTCTCCGATCCCCGGATATGGTCATCGCTCGCAATCGGGCGAACGGCAAGCGATGGCGCCTGTGGCGTCGGCGTATCTGCGTCTGACTGAACTCCCGCAACATCCCCGGCAGGCAATTGCTTGGGGCCGACTTGGCCGAAATAGACCGCTGCGGCAATCAGTGTTCCGGCAATAACAATAGCCATGGGGATGCTCATGGCTTGTTTGGGTTCAGACATCAGATGAGCCCTTATGCAATTTCTAGCAGCTGGGCCAAGCGCGGTTGATTGAATCCGATAACGATTTCCCCCTCTATATCGATAACGGGAACGCCCATTTGCTTGGACTTCGCAAGCATTTCCTCGCGAGCCGCTACGTCAGATGCAACATCCTTTTCCGTAAACGGTACATTGTGTTCCGCAAAATACTGCTTTGCCGCCTTGCACCATCCGCAGGACGGAGTTGAATAAATAGTGACGTGTTTCATAGTGTTAAAGAAGTTTACCACCGGGGCCAAGCGCGCACAAGAGTTTATTCCAATGCGGATCCGTACTTTGCCGAACGCACGGAAGCAAAGCTCCGCTTCCCGCTCTCTGCAAACAGCGCTTCCGCAATCCGAAAGTCCATTTCCGTATTAATATCAATCGACCGTTCGGGAGGCATAATGTACGCATGCGTTTTACCCGAATACGGATGGGATGCCATTTGGATAACCCCCTGCGGCCGGGTAATGTAGATTGCGCCGTTTAATTTGTATACAACCGGCAAGTCCTGCCTTCCAACCTCCAAGGCCGTTGCCGGAAGATCAACAAAAGAAGATACAATACCCTTCTCGTCCACAACGACAGTCCAGTAGGGATGCGTCTCCGTTGCCGTAACGCTGATAACCTCGTCCGCTTGCGTTTCAACGAAAAGCTCCATGGCATTACCAATATCCTCCGCAGTGCGCATAGGGGATGTCGGCTGCAACATCACAACAACATCCGGAACGTACCCCTCTCGCATCTTCAGCTCCGAAAGCGCGTGATCAACCACATCATTGACTTGCACATTGTCGTTCGATAGCACGGCAGGCCGCATAAACGGAACCTCCGCGCCCTGCAGGCGAGCGATATCCGCGATCTCCGGGGACTCCGTTGTCACAATCGTACGGGTAATCGAAGACGCGCCAAGAGCAGCGTCAATAGTATGGGCAATAAGCGGCCGGCCGGCTAAAGGCCGAATGCATTTTTGAGGCACGCCCTTGGAGTTCAATCGAGCCATGATTACCGCGAGGACTTCCAGCTTTTGAGACATATCAAATAAGAGGTATGGAGGATAATTCTTCCAGAGTAACAAGGTAAAAAAGGCTTTGCAACGCACGGCGCAAGGCGGGTACACTACAGTCATGAAAATCGTCTTTGATATCGGCGGAACAAACACAAGAATAGCCGGATCCAAAGACGGCAAAAACATATCAACTCCGGTCATGTATGAGACCCCTCGAGACTTTTCGAGCGGGATCGAGCAATTTGTGCGTACAGCCAAGGAAATTGCGGCGGGAGAAACAATCGATGCCGTGGCGGGAGGTATCGCAGGTCCGCTGGACAAGGAAAAATCCCTCTTGACCGATGCGGCAAATCTCCCGGATTGGAACCAAAAACCGCTCAAACGCCTCTTGGAAGAGAAGCTGTCCGCACCGGTTATCCTGGAAAACGACACGGCAATGTGGGGGTTGGGCGAAGCGATGCATGGCAAAGGCAAGAATGAACGAATCGTGGTGTATCTCACCGTCAGCACAGGCGTCGGCGGCTGCAGGATCGTCGACAAAGCAATAGACGACAATGCATTCGGTTTCGAACCCGGGCATCATATTATTGAACCCAACGGACCGGAGTGCGGATGCGGAGGAAGAGGACATTTGGAGGCGCTCATATCCGGAGCGGCCGTACAGAAAAAATTCGACATGCACCCCCGGAACATCATTGATCCCAGGATTTGGTCCGATATTGAGAAATACCTGGCAATCGGCCTGTTCAATACTTCCGTATTCTGGTCGCCCGATATCATCATCTTCGGAGGATCCATGATGAGAAGCATTTCTTTGAAAAATGTCGAGAAAGAGCTACATCGCCTCAATACCGTACTTCCGACCCTGCCGAAGATAACCCAGTCAACATTGGGAGAAACGGGCGGCCTGCTGGGGTCGCTGTCGCGCATGATATAATACAGCCATGGAGATCTCGATTATCGTCCCTGCTTTCAGGCAAGTCCGCACGATATGCGACGATCTCATCGTCCTTACCAACCTACTCCATTCCATGGGAAGGACATTTGAAATCATCCTTGTCATAGACGGCGATACCGACAATACGAGGAGAGCGGTACGGAAAAACCCTGCTCTTTCCCACGTGAACATCGCCGTCCTTCCGCACAATCAAGGAAAAGGAGCTGCACTCAAGCATGGACTTTCGCTGGCGCGGGGGTCGATTATCGGATTCCTTGATGCAGGGGGAGACATCGACGTCTCATGCCTGCCAGTCATGGTGGATTTAATGGAATTTTCCCAAGCGGATATCGTTATCGGATCCAAGCGGCACAATCTTTCGCAAGTATCCTACCCGCTTATCCGCCGATTTTACAGCACCGGATACCAGCTGCTCAACCGCATCCTCTTCCACCTCAACATACGAGACACGCAAGTGGGCCTCAAGATTTTCCGAAGACATGCGCTGCAGGAAATTCTCCCTCATATCACTATCAAACGATTCGCGTTCGATTTGGAAATGCTCGTCGTTGCATCAGCGCTCGGATATCGCAATATAATCGAAGCACCCGTTCGCATTACTCACACATTCCAAAGCACGGTCAATTTCCGAGTCGTATTCGAAACGCTCCTTGATACGCTCGCCCTTTTCTCCCGAGCAAAGCAACGACGAATTATCAAACCCTCCCGAGGCATTTCTATCTCATTTTTGCCAATGCCCGAGCAACGTTCCCGAATTATCCAGAAAGCAAAATGATTGCGCTCAAAAAACTTCCCCCTCACTGGCCGGAGGCGGCTGTTGCGTTGCTTGTTATCATCGCGTGTATGCCCGCATTTACAACGCCGGGATTTCTGTTTTTCCTCGATTGGACATGGGCCCCGACGCTTCACCCCATTGCAATAGACAATACCAATCTTTTATCCGGCCTTCCTTTGCAAATACTCTCCCATATCCTTGCGGCAGTACTCCCGACTGACGTCATACAAAAAATACTCCTTGCGGCAACGCTCGCCCTGCTGGGCACCGGAGCAATCTCGCTTGCAAGAAGCATCCTTTCATTCAGAATCCTCCATTTCTCAATGCAGGCCACTCTTCTTTCCGTAGGCATATTTGCGATATTCAACCCGTTCACGATAAGCAGAGTTTCGCTGGGGCACCTGCATCTTCTCCTCGGGTGCGCGGCGACCTTTTGGGCGCTTGCCATGCTCATTCGAGCACTGGAGCATCCCGCCAAGAAGCGCCTCAAGACAGCGGGGATCGTTCTTGTGTTCCCGCTGCTTGTCAGCATTCATCACGCAGTTCTGCTTCCGCTTGCGGTGGCACCTCTCCTGTTTCGAAAAAAACAGTATCGACGCTCTCTTCGATCGCATGCGCCGCTTCTCATTGTGCCCAGCGCTCTTTGTATCATCGCGCTGGTAATCGCCGGCTATGCGCATGATGCATGGGTCGGGCATCGCATTGTCGCCGAACGATCACCGGCATTTGAGCTCCGGTATCCCTGCACAGCAACGCCGATCGATATCGCAATACTCACCGCCTCATGGCGGCCGCTTCCTGCAGCATGTCCCGACACAATACCGTCCGCACTCGGCTGGGCAGCGATAATCGCAATCATACTCTATGGAACGACGGAGTTATGGGCGCTCGCGCTCGCATGTATCGCAATTCTGCTGGCCTATTTCACAAAAGACATTGTGCACGCGATTCCTGCATGGGCTACAATGCGAGATTCCGGGAAATTCATCTCCCTGCTTGTTATTGCAGAAAGCACGCTCATCGCCGCAGGAGTATCCCGATTCTATCGAATATTCCCCAACTTCATCATGCCGTTAATCGCCTTCCTCGCCGTTTGTAGTATCAGCCTTCCGCTCTTCTCGGCATTTTCAGACATCATCACCCCCCGGCAATATCCGCAAAGCTGGACAGACTTTGCGCGCACGCTGCGAGAAATGCCCGGAGCGCAAACGATACTCTTCTTCCCGCAAACAACCTACGCCACGTTTCAATTTGCAGGCAATACGCCAATAGCAAACCCCGCTCCCGGCTTTTTCTCCGGAGAACAAATTATTGGCAAAACAGCACAAAGCCTGTCGCTCGATTATGCAACGCTTGAGCAAGAACAGATTGCATACGTTGCGCTCGCATCAAGCGATCCGAGGGCAGGCGAAATACGAAAAACTATCCAAACCATGCCCCACTTGAAACAGCTTATAGAAGACGCAGATCTGTCCGTCTGGCAATTTATTCCGTAAAGAATGTATGAAACGTCAGCGGCGCAGCATTCTCTTCCTGAGCTGGAAGGATATCACCAACCCTGCATCGGGCGGAGCGGAAGTGCTCACCGATGCGCTTGCCGCGCATATGGCAAAAACGCACGATGTTACATTGTTTACCTCTTCGTATCCGGGATGTCGAGAAGAGGAAAGGTACAACGGATACAAGATCATACGCAAAGGAAACCTGTATTCGACCATATTGTATGCATTTCTCTTTTGGCATCGCACCCGTGATAGCGCAAACACATACGACCATATCATCGATCAAGTACACGGCATTCCCTTCTTCTCCGTGCTCTATGCACGGCGCCCGAAGATCCTTCTTTTGGTTATGGAAGTTGCGGGAAACCTCTGGGGCAATGCGCTCCCCCCGGCATTGAGAATAGGAGGAAAGTTCGCCGAGAAGCTTTGGCTTACGCTCTATCGCTCCAGTACGATTATTACGATATCCGAATCGACAAAGCGAGAATTAACAGCGTCCGGAATACCAAAGCGCAATATCCGAATCATTCCAATGTTCGCGGACGAGCCGCCTCCCAACGATACGCCGCGCAAAGACAATACTACATACAATCTTCTGGTTCTCGGCAGAATCGCTCCGGTCAAGCAAATCCAAGACGCGATCGCAGCGTATGCGATCGCAAAAAAGAACATTCCTACCCTCCGCCTTGCCATTGTCGGCAAGAGCGAAGCAAAATACCGCGCATACAAGGAAGAGATCCGCAAGCTCATTGCAAATGATCCGGACATATCGCTGCATGAGCATTGCACGGAAGAAGAAAAGCAAATCTACATCTCCAATGCGCACCTGCTTCTTATGACATCCCAAAAGGAGGGGTATGGCCTCGTGATCCTTGAAGCGGCATCGCACGGTGTTCCGACCATCGGATATCGCGTTCCGGGCATACAAGATGCAATAACGCACAACGTAAACGGCATACTCGTGCCGCATCGGGATACCGCCGCTCTTGCGCAAGCGATTTCAGATACCCTCAACCATCCGCAACGATACAACGAGCTGCAACAAGGCTCTCTTGCATATGCCCGGAGACACGATAGAGTAAAGACCGGAGAAACATTTCACTCATACGTAACGTCCGCGGCGTAATCGACTATGGCACACAACACATCCCCCGACTCGGCATATGCTTCGGAAGAAATGATGGTAAAATCCAGGATGGGATATTACGGCGAGAAGAAACGATTCTTTTCCGAAACGCTGCAGCGCCTGCAGCACACGGATATGATCCTCGACATCGCGTGCAACGACGGCGAGCTTACAACAATATACGCAGCGTACGGCAAAACAATCGGAATCGATATTAACCCCGAAGCCATCAAGGCATGCAGACAGCGAGGGCTGGAATGCATATGCTGCAAAGTAGAAGACTTATCACCTCGGTATGATAATTCGTTCGACGTCATTATCGCCGGAGATATTATCGAGCATGTATTCGATACGGATTCATTCTTGTCTGCCATCCACAAACTGCTCAAGCCATCCGGATCATTGCTTCTCTCGACGCCCAATATCGCATCGCTTGGCAGAAGACTGATGCTGCTTGCAGGCATAAACCCGTTCGTCGAATTTTCCACCCGCCTTCCAAATCCGGTAGTCAACGTAGGGCATATCCGATATTACACACAAAAGAACATGCAAGACCAGCTTGCGCTCTGTAAGTTCCGGAATATCAATATCTACGGAGACCGCATCAACATCGGACCGAACATGTACATCCCGTATCCCGCAGCCCGGCACATTCCCCACATTGCGCGCAATTTGCTTGTCCATGCGATAAAATAAGCAGAAATACCGCCATGGCACACAACAGCATGCCCCGCCCCCTCGTGTCCGTTATTGTTCCCACGAGAAACTCCGGCAGCACGATACGAGCATGCCTGCAATCCATCAAAGATCAGACGTACCGGCATATTGAATGCATTGTTGTGGATAATACTTCGTCCGATAAAACGGCCACATTCGCACGCCATGCGGGAGCACACGTAATGCTTGCAGGACCGGAGCGGTCGGCGCAAAGAAACCGCGGAGCGGACGCAAGCAAAGGAGAATATCTGCTTTTTATCGACAGCGATATGGAACTGCAAGCAACCGTCATCGAAGATTGCGTCCGTACCATCCAGGGTCACAGCAACATCAAAGCAATTACCATACCGGAAAAATCATTCGGAGTAGGGTTTTGGGCGGCATGCAAATCATTCGAACGTTCATTCTACGATACCGTACCTTGGATGAACGCATCGCGATTCATGTCGCGGGAAACATATAAACGCATCAACGGTTTCGACGAACATCTTATTGCCGGAGAAGATTTTGATATGCAAAACCGGATTATACAGCAATTCGGAAATACAAGCGTTGCAAGCATTGCGTCGGCTATTCTCCATAACGAAGGAGCCCTCACGCTTCGAGGCGCATGCCGGAAAAAATTCGCTTACGGCAAAACCATATCCGCGTACAGAAACAAACCGCAAAACACCAACGCATTCCGAACACAGGCAAGCATCATCAAAAGAATCCTGCTGCTATCCTCCCGCCCTCGAGAAATAGTGCGTCATCCGATTTTATATATCGGAACAATACTCCTGAAAACCGTGGAATTAGCATCCGGGGGACTGGGATACGCCGCTAGCTCCCCCATTCTACAATCGTTCCATAATGCTTCCCTACGTATTCGGCGACAATCTCCATCGCGTTTCGGAAAACCGTATAGTCGAAATTCGGATCCATAATTTTCATACCCTTTACGTACCCTCTTCCCCCGTCGAATCCATAACATAAGATATGCTTGTATTGGAACCGGGTAGCCAGTACATACAGTCCGGCAACGGCGGTAGAGCAAAGCGGCACGCGGTCGAGCTTCATGGCGCGCAACACGGAATCCCGTTCGGCGAGCACATGATAATACGGATATAGAATCGTCCGATCGGAGGGGAAGATATCAAAAGGCGTTTTCACTACCCTCCAGCGTCCAACATACGGAGTCATCCATGTTTCCTTATGCATTCTATCCGGCAATACATATATGGGCCGGCGCGCATCCACCAACCGAATAATGTCGCTTGATACTACGTCGCCCCAAAACGAAAAGTCCACCCGGGAAAAAAGAAGCGCCGCTTCATTGACGGTGGCAAGGTCCCCAAAGGACAAATGTTCTTTTGCCAATTCTGCAGACGGCCCCTTTCCTACAAACAAGCAAGAGCTTCCTTGCTTTTTATAGCTTTCCGGAAATAGCGTGCTCCGCATAGAGCGCCTTTTCTCTCGCCTCTTCGCGTTCTGCAAGCAAAAGTTCGGCCACCTTTAAATCCAATTCCGTATTAATATCGACGGACCGTTCGACCGGCATCACATATCCGAACGTCCGGTCCGAAAATCTGTCATCTACCGGCACCGACAAATCATCCGCTCCAGTCACGAACACTGCGCCATTGATTTGATAGACCGGAGGATACTTTTGACGCCCTACGGAAAACACTTCGGGAGTCAATTCGATAAACGAAGACAATCTCCCCTCGTCATCCATCTGCGTCGCCAAGTAGGGATGCACAAGCATGGGAGAAACGCTCATGACAAAAAGCGCTTCCTCCTGAAGAAAGAGATTGATAGCCCCATCGATATCCTCCGATAAGCACAACGGAGACGTTGGCTGCAGCCACACTACGAGATCGGGTTTATAGCCTTCCAACCGCTCCAATTCCGCAACTGCATGCTTCACAACCGGATCCGTCTCGACGCCATCTTCCGCCAAGTATGCCGGCCGCATAAAGGGAATCTCTGCGCCATACGAACTGGCAATCTCTGCGATTTCCAGAGATTCCGTCGTCACAATCGTCCGCGTGACAGCGGATGCGCCAAGCGCTGCCTGAATCATGTAGGATATCAGAGGATGTCCGCCGAATGCCCGGATCACTTTATGGCGAACGGACTTCGAATTCAAGCGGGCAGGGATAACGGCAAGAACCTCTCTATTGGACACAGTCATACCCTACACAGTAAAGAAGGGGGTAGGAGAAAGCAAGCAGCGGCGTAACGAGAAAAGACGCATTGCGCCAAAAATGGTAATCTACACAATACCCATGGCTGAACAATGGAGCACAACACTTCGAGGAACGCTGCACTCCAGTATGGTTGTGCTTTTCGGCATCGCCGCTGCGAATATCTTAAATTATATTTTTACGGCTTTTATCGGGAGAACGCTCGGCCCGGAAGGGTACAGCGTTATCGCAACGCTCCTGACGCTCTCACTCATTATCAATCCGCTCGTGGTTGCGGCTGCGAATTTTTTCTCAAAATTCACGACCGAATACGCATCTCTTCACCAGTATCGCAAAACAATGAACCTGTTCCGCAGGGCAATGCAATCGGGAGTGATCCTGGGGTGCGTAGGCGGCTTGGCGATATGGGCAACCGCCGACATCAGCGGCAGGATTCTCCATATCCCCTCTTCGTATATCAGCCTCTTCGCAGTAGTCATTGGATGCACCTTTCCTCGCGCAATCAGCCTTGGAATAATACAGGGACTGCAGCGCTTTCGCATCTACGCCGGCATTATCGTCAGCGAAATAATCATCAAGCTATGCATTGTCGTCTTTTTTGCGCAACAGGAATTAACAGCCATAGCAACGATTCTTGCCATCCTGTGCGCCTCTATCGCCGTTTCTGCAATCGCGACGGCAATTATTCATCAGTATGCAAAACAGCAAAAGCTCGAACATGCCAAAGCCATACCATCGCATGAACACCATGTAACCTGGCTGGCGCACATGAATATGTTCCTGCTCGTCAGCATAGGCACCGCACTGCTCATTGACGTGGACATGCTCTTCGTCAAGCACTACGTCGATGCAGAACAAGCCGGCCTCTATGCAGCCCTTATGGCAACAAGCCGTATGATCTATTACTCTTCCCTGCCATTCGGCATCGTGCTGTTTCCTGCAATCATCAAAGCGCACACAAAAGATAAAGGCAGCGAAAAGAAAATATTTGAATACGGATTTATCGGTATTATGGCGATTGCCGGCAGCCTTGCGCTTCTCCTCATCTCATTCCCTGAACGCGCTATCACTCTGCTGTTTGGGTCCCAGTATACGGACATATCCCACTACCTCTACTTTACCGTGCCCACGGTGCTCGGCTGGATCGTAACAACGACATTGAGTGCGTACTTCATCGCAACCGAACGATACAAATTCGGCATCGCCATCCTTACGATTGCCGCCTTCCAAGTACTGGGCGTCTTCTTATTCCATGAAACGGTAGAGCAAATTATCCAGGTTATCATGGGCACCAGCATGCTCGCCGCCATGACGATGGCAAGTATCTACCTCCGCCACCAAATGCAGCGGCGCAGGGCTACTCGATAAACATTGCTTGTTCCTCTCGCTTCCGATCTTTCCGTGCCCGAACAAGCGCGGCAATGCGCCGATACGTCATTTCGCTGACCATCTGAATCAC
>CAYUBL010000008.1:27146-45994 GCA_964443125.1 uncultured Candidatus Saccharibacteria bacterium
GTAAATACCGCTGCTAATAGGCGCTTGGAGGTACATAGTTGAACTATTAACAGTATTCAAAGAGTATGCAGACATTCGTTCCGCTGAACTACTAAGAAAAGCAAAGAAAGATAATCTTCGCAAGCTGCTCAACCGCATCTTCCCCCTTTACGAATCCAACGATCGGCTCTGCAGCCAATCCGGCCAGCCCCAAGACCGCCCACCATCTGGCTGGAATAAACAGGACGGGTCCGATCAACAATGCGCCCCAGAAAAATGCTGTTAAGGGCGTAAAACGATACCAAAGGGCCACAAGGAGTACAAACGTGCTCACCAAGCCGATAAGATACCTCCTCATATATTCCTCCTTCGAGCTCTCCACGCGAGCATAAGCCATGCCAAAGATATGCATAGCGCGCATCCGCTCACAAGAACGCCAAGCGTAAGCCACCGCTGCGGCCAATATTCCACAGTCATATCCATATCATACGTGCCATCAGCATTGAGTCGGCAGCTGTCCGGCTGCGCGCAAATCGTTGGCACATCGACATACCATCCGTTTAAATACCCGTTCAATGCAATATGCTGATCGTCCGATACAAAAGGAGCGCGGGAAACGGGCAAAAGCGCACTCCATGCACCATCCGCCGCATGCCGGGCAGGATTCAAACGCCAACCGGGATCATACCCCTCTCGCAATGTGAGCCAAAATGGCTGCGACGCTCCGCGTACATCAATCGCCACACGCGTATTGGTATGCCGTTCAAAGGTAAGCGTGCGAGGATGCCGCAACTCCATATGCGCATCGCTTATCAAATTATATGTATCATGGTATGGCGGCAGAAGGCGCAGCTCAACATTGTCGTATCGATTCATCGCCTTCGACGCAGTATTACTTCCATACGAATACAATATCAATGACAATTTTTCTGCTCCGCTCGGCGCCACAAACCGCGTCGTATAGGTGTGCCAATCATTATCAGGAATCACCACGCGCTGTTGCAACACATGCCCATTTTGGAAGCCGACGTAATACCCCGCTTGAGCAGTGTTATCTCCTTGGTAATCAAACCGCAACATATACTCGCGCCCGGGCTGAATAGAAATATTGCTTTGCCCGGTGCACGCAATGTGGCGCTCTGCCCATAGCTCCAATGAATACTCGCCATCTCGAGCATGCGGCGAGAGCGACATGCCAATCACCGGGTTGTCGTCGTAGTTGTGGCAATCGCCCACGGTTTCTTCCCACAGGCCGTCTTCAAATGATGGGTTGTGGATGAGATTTTCCGACAATACCCCCTCGTCATGCAGAGAGAACGACAAATCTTTCCCTTTTTCGAATCGCCGGTCAATCGCATCCAGCGGCGACAAGCCGGAGGCAATGTCTTCTTTCTTCGTAATCTCACGAAGCGAGAGATTGTCGTAATAATTTACAGAAACCCCTCCCGCAGCGGGCGGATGAGCATACAAACTGATAGCCATGGCCGTCGTACCTTCCGGAGGGGTAATGATCGCGGCATATCGATGCCAAGAAGTATCGGATACGGACAGGAAATACTTCATCGTGTCTCCCGGAGCCGACGCGCCGGCAAACGCGAGATAATATGCCGCCCGATCCGCCCCCTCTCCTCGATAATCGAATTGGAGCACATACTGCCTACCGGCAACGACGGGAATACCGGCTTGAGAAGTACATGCAATATGACGCTCTGCCCACAACTGGAGCGCATGCGATCCGTCCGCAACGTCCGCATCCGCAAGCGACATGCCAATCACCGGGTTGTCGTCGTAGTTGTGGCAATCGCCCACGGTTTCTTCCCACAGGCCGTCTTCAAATGATGGGTTGTGGATGAGATTTTCATCAGAAGCCGCAATAAGGGCGACCGGCATATCGGCAGCATCAAGAACCGTATCTGCCGCCGCACCTCCCAACGGCTGCAACGATCCGGCGACATCGAGATAGTATCGACCGTCGGGAAGATCGCTGCTTTGCACCAGCGTGTTGCGCGCCAACGCTCCGGAACTCTCTTCTCCCGACACATGCAGATACTCAACCGGCTCCTGCACAACGGAAAAGGCACCTTCCGCATCACTCTGGATGCGCAGCCGGGAACTTGCAATCGGAGAGGTAACAAAAGAATCGCTCATCTGAGCAGGCAGATAGCTTGAGAGCACATCCGTATCGAATTGGAATTTTTCAAACAACCCGACCACAAGACGAGCAGCCGGTTGGGCAACATCGGAAACATAAAATGTAAACGGTTCGCGCGCATTATTCAAAGATTCGTATTTTGCCGATAAATTATCGGTACTCAAAAAACGGAACATTGTATCTTTCGTCGAAACATAGTCAGAAGGAACCTGAACGTTTTCATATACCACCAATTCCTGTGTGGGCAAATCAAGCCGCCGCAAGAACGGCAATGCATCCAGCGCATCGAGAAACAACTGTCGATTTTCATAATGACTCATAAAATCGTCATTATTTTCTCTGTCATGAATAGGCACCCCGATGTATCGGATGCCGGACTCATGGATAACTTCTTGAATATACGGTTGCTGCAAAAAAGCAATGGCGCGCTGGGAAACGGAAACGTCCGGACTTGCCATAAAACTCCATCGGCTCTCCAGCAGCGATACGATATCCGATCGTGGAGAAATCGCCCAACGAGGCGCCCTTGGAACCCATAACACTCTATCTTGCCGATTCGTATGTTCGGTGAGGTATTGGTTAAATATCCGGTAATCCTCCGGCATTGCCTTTGCCTCGCCATTGCCAAACGAAGCGGGGTTGAAGAAGTTTGCCATGTGCCAACAGGCAATGCCTGCAAACACGAGCAGAAGCCCTCTATACACCCCTCGACCGAACATTCCTCGTACTTGCTCTCGAATCATGAGCAGTGCGTAGCCGATCAATGCGGCATAGGCAAGCGAAGTTACGAGGAAGAATTTGGAGGCCTCGCGAAAAACCCCGAACCCCGGAAAGTTGTCATATAGCCATTGATATACCGACGGCAGCGGCGTTGCGATTTCTTTCGTTAAGAAAATGCCGATCAAAGCCGCAACAGAAAAGAAAAGGACGTGCCGCCGATACGTTTGCTTTCGGTAGAGCAAAGGACTAAACGCCACCAGAGGAACGACCCACAAATACCACGGCACAGGAATTAAAAAGAATCCGGATGAATACCCTTGGGGCATCCAAGAATACCGTACGATGGTCAATGCATGAGAAACATCAAAGAACGATGTTCCGAATAATATCCGCTCGAACAATGTGTTGATTTGGAACCGAAGAAACAGCATGGGGACCCACCAATACGCATTCAATGCCAAGCCGATCAACAGGAGAAGAGAAACCGGTTTTACATATTCGCGAAGCGGCCGAGGCGCTAAAAAAATCGCATACGGAATCAATATCATAAGCACGATATAGGAAATCCGTATCTCGTAACTGACCGCAACAGAGTATGCAATTGCGAACAAGAGCCAGTTGGCAATACGATTCTTTTCCAATGCATATATCAGCAGAAGCAAAAGCAATGGCGCAAATGCATATACGAAGTGGATCGGAGGGACTGCCCCCAACCCGAAACTCGTGGTGCTGTAAAACAACGCGACAATAAGCGCCACATCGATGCGTCTGTGCAGACGAAGCGACAAAAAGAACGGCGCGAGCACAAGGAATAGTCCGATCGGCGCAAAGAATGTTGCTTTCTCAACGACAGAAAACGGAAAATCCCAAACAAACATTACCCCCCACACGGCGAGGAAAGGGAAAAACGATAACTGGATATTCGCTTGCCCTAAATTCTCATCACCCCATGTAACAAGACTTCTGATAAACATCGCGGCTGACGGCTCCACAACGGGGGTCCAATCGCCTTCCGTCAACAATCCATGCGGATAAAACCAAAGAGGATGAATACAAACAGCAACCGCGACTAAAAACAGTGAGGCAAGAACTATTTTTGAAGATCTCGATATCAAAGACCACTGCGAACGTACGTGCTGCAATAAGCCCATACACCTAATAATAAACGAAAACCGCCTGCCAACCAAGTTATCGCGCTTTTAACGCATGTAAAAAATGATGCGCTTTACCGAATCCTCGATACATCAGTGGATATATCTTTCGATCGGGCACAATTCGCTGGCGAGAAATGGTGCGGCGAGCGTTCAGCAGCGGCGCAAGGGAGCGAAGCACTTCCCACCAAGATCGGACATACGCCGGTATCAATCGCGGCTTCCCAAGAAAAAGCAACCCTGCCATTTCCACCACATTCTGCAAGACGTATGCGGGCAATGCCCATAACAATGAAAACAGTCCGTAGTTTTTTATCAGCATCTTCAATGCGTACTGATTGCGCCAAAAAAACATTTGGGACGAATACTCAAACGACCCTGTCGCCTTCGCGTGATGGACAATCGCATCAGGAAAATAGCACACATGCTTGCCCAATGTATGCAGGCGCCAGAACCAATCCACATCTTCAAAATACATGAAGAAATTCGTATCAAACCCTCCCGTATCCTCGTAGAGCTGTTTTCGGAACAGCAAGCACACTCCCTGCAGATAGAAGTGCGTTGCATTCACATCCTTGGAAAGCTTTACGGGATGTCCGAGCATATCGATAGTCATTCGGCAAGCGGGAAGGCGCTCCTCTGCTCCATACCCCGCTTCGCGAGGACCCAGTACATCGCAATGATGATTCGTAAAATATGAGTACATTTCAGAAACAAAAGAGGACTCAACCCATGTATCGGTATTCAGAAGCAAAATCATGGAGCCGCGAGCGGCCTGAATGCCTACGGTATTTCCAACTGCAAACCCATCGTTTGTTTTTCTTGCAACGATCCGCACGTGAGGAAAACGGTCGGCAACAAACGCTGCACTCCCATCTTCCGATCCGTTATCAACAAGAATAATTTCCAGCGGTTGGTACGTTTGATTGCAAAGAGATGAAAGGCACTTTGATAGCCACTTTTTTCCATTCCAATTCACGAGAACGACAGAAATCAGCTCCATACATCTTCTATCGTATCACCTGCCCTGAAAATGCTGCAGCACTTCGGGAATCATATAGAGCGATCCGGTCACAAGCATCATCTCCCCTTCGTCCAGATGCGACATTGCGGCTGCAATCGCCCGGCCGACATCTGGCTCGGAGATAATCCGTTTGCCGCTTCTCGCAAACTGCCGGGCAAGCGCATCGGCAGATTCCGGCATATACGCGCCTTCCGTTATGACAACCGTATGGAATAATGGCACAACGCGCTCAATACTATCATCCGCATTCCTTCCTTTTTTCGCGGCAAAGAGCAACACTCCGCTTTTCTCCGAAAGATGTTGCTCGTGCAAAAAACACTCCAACGCATACACCCCGTCCGCATTATGGGCTCCGTCCACGATCACGAGCGGATTTTGCGAAACGACCTGCAACCGCCCATCCCACGTAACATGCATAATACCGTCAGCAAGCACAGCCTGATCGATGACATGCGCATCTCCTAGCTGAAGAACAGCCGCGATTGCCGTCGCCATGTTTGCCACCTGATGCAAACCAAGCAGCGGTAGATGCACGCGAAATATGCCTGTCTCGCCTCTTTGTATATCCACATCCACCTCCTGCCCGGTAAGTCCTGAATCTAGCAGGTCGGTATGCACCGTATCGTTCGTACGCAATATTGGCGCATGCTTCTTTTCTGCCTCAGCCGCAAAAACGCGCAATACATCTTCATGTTCTTCCGCTGTCACGACCGGTACGCCTTCTTTGATAATTCCCGCCTTCTCCTTCGCGATTTCCTGTTTTGTTGATCCTAAGAATTCCATATGGTCCAACCCGATATTCGTAATAACGGAAACGATCGGTTCGATAACATTCGTAGCGTCATATCGGCCTCCCATTCCCGCTTCAATAACCGCAATGTCGATATTCGAACGGGAAAAATGCAAAAACGCGAGCGCCGTGGTGAATTCAAAAAAAGTCGGCGAAATGCTGTGCCGCTCGCATACGGTCCGGATTTCCGCAATAAGACGCAAAAGCGCTTCATTTGTAATCGGAGCGCCCCCCACCCGTACCCGCTCATGGAATGTATGCAAATGGGGACTGGTGTACAGAGCCGTCTTGTATCCCGCGTGCCGCAGTATCGACTCAATCATTGCGCACGTGCTCCCTTTTCCATTCGTACCGGCCACGTGGATACTTCGAAATGACCGATCCGGATATTGAAGCGCATGCATCATCCGTTCCATAACGGCAAGGCCGGGTTTGATGCCAAACCGCTCCAATCCATATAAATATTCAAGTTCTTGCTCCATGTTCATATGCAAATCAATAAAAAAAGAAACGTCTCGAGCAACGCGTGTTGCTCGAGACGCCGCAACGCAAATGCCGTCTTAGGTCAGCGGCTCCAGCGTCCTGTACCACACGCCATCGTAGCGCAGACAAGGTACGCTTTGGAGCTCATGAGCCGCTCCCCCGCGAAAGCGTATGCAGGTAACGCCGCACGAACGCGCCTTCTCAAGAAAACAACCTTCCCTACGCAAAGAATCCTTATTCCGATAATTGTTCCGATAGTCCTCCCAAAGGAACAAAAACGCCCGGCATCCAAGCATGCACGCGCCGTCTTCGGAGCGAGCAATCGCATGCCAATCAAGGGTCTGAAGATGCTGTGTGTCGAGCGGGTCCTCGCTCAGACTCGCCTTGTACATACGATCAATGGCTTCGGACGAGAGTTCCATATGATCGATAAGAAGATCGGGACTTGTCATATTACCGCCTTTCCGGTCAAAAACCGCTGCGAGAGAAAAATGTGCATGCCAAACCAGAATGCCCTTATTTCAATCCTCTTCCTTTCTCTTGTCAATACGCCGACCCGAAAGAAAGATGATATGGTAACCGCATGCAACGATACAAGCACCAATTACAAGACCTGCGGAATGTGTACAAAAAGGGAGAAAATATCATGCACCACCTCAAAGGCACAGAGAAAACAGCCGCAAATACCCCTGAAGCCATTCAAGTCAGCTACGATCTCCAAGCGGGATACGACACTCGATATGCGCAGAAACACCCGCGCGCCATACAAGCGTACACGAGTGCAATTGCGCATGTCATCAATACGCTCGGGGTTCCATACAACTCAATTCTTGAAGCCGGGGTAGGAGAAGGAATCGTCCTCACCCACATACTTCAAAAACTCTCTCGCCCAGCAAAAACGGCGTTTGGTTTCGATATCGCATGGTCGAGGGTGAAATATGCGCTCGAGTATCTGCAAAAGCACGACATCAAAAATAGTTTCCTATGCACGGGAAATCTGTTTTCCATTCCTATTGCCGATCATGCAATCGACATCGTGTACACATCCCATGCCATCGAGCCGAATACGAAACACCAAGCCGAAATACTCCAAGAACTCATGAGAATCACCAAAAAGTACCTTATTCTCGTGGAGCCAATGTATGAATTCGCGGACAAGCAGTCAAAAGAACGGATGAAATTCCACGGATATGTGAAAAACTTGCATCGAACCGCCCTCAAGCTCAAATACAACGTACAGGAATGTCGCCCGTTCGACGTCTCGATCAATCCGCTCAATCCGACCGGGCTTCTTATCATCAAACAAGAACCCCTTGCCCAAAAAGCGCCCCGCAACCCTCTTGCATGCCCCATAACAAAAACGCCGCTTCACCTGATACGCGGATCCTATTTCTCAAAAGAAAGCCTGCTGGCGTATCCAATCATTGGAACTATTCCATGCCTCTTGCCGGACAACGCGGTCATCGCAACCCATTATAATGAATAGCCTTGTCAAGTATATTTTGCCGAAGCGATGTGAAATACTACAAGCATGAACCAACACATCCCCCTCGAACAATTCGCCCCTCCCTACGAGCCGGACTCGTACGAGAAAGAAGATACGTGGCGCCTATCGCCGTTTTTTACCAACCTGGGAAAATCGGTCTATTCGGCACTGATCGGGTCTCCGGAAGTCATCGGCGCGCTTTGCTCCCGCACCAGCCGCGCAGCGGATGATTTGCGGAAGATTTTCCTGGACGAATATCTCACGCCGTTTTTAACTGACAATGCGGCAGACGACCAATCGAAACAATATGGCAAAACATTACGGGAATTCATATCTTTTTTGCACGACCATCCCACCGAATCCATTTTTTCCAATCCGAAAGCGCGCTCTTTCTATTCCAAGTGGCTTGCGCAATACGGCGACGATTCCATTGCGCAAATGGCAGGCATGCACGTCGTATTTTCTTCGCTTTCCCAGCTCGCAATCAAACACATCGAAGATCAGCGCATCGGACTGGCTCCGATCGAAAAATCCACCCGCTACGTGGATTACTCGAAAAAAGTAAACGGATCGTATCGCTACTACACCGACCCCACGCTCAAAACACTCGGCCTGGAAGCGGAATACAAGGCGGCAATGGATCTGTTGTTTGAAACGTACGCCGACCTCATCCCTAAACTGAAAGACTATCTTGCCTCCCGCTTTCCGGACGAGACTCCCAATGTCATTGAGAAAAAAGCATTCGATACTGTGCGGGGCTTGCTGCCGGTATCCGCGCTCTCCCAAGTGGCATTCTTCGGCAACGGCCAAGCGTTCGAGTATTTAATGAGCCGATCGATGAAGCACGCCCTCGGAGAAGTACGATGGGCGGCAAATTCCGCATACGAAGAGCTATACAAAATCGCCCCCTCGTTCCTTCGCCGCGTCAAAGATGACGGCAACAAGGAAACGGCCGCTGCATACCAAGCGTACATCGCGCAGAAAAACGCCCGGGTCAACGCGCTGCTCCCTCCAGAGTTGCGCGGAGCAGTCGCTGCAGAGCAAAGCCATGTGTCGCTCGCAGAATATGACGAAGAAGGGGAAGACAAGGTCATAGCCGGCATGCTGTACAGCGCAGATGCAAATACATCGTCATGGGACGACACGCTAAGCGCCGTCAAGCTGCTCAGCAAGCAGCAAAAGAAGGACATTATCGCTTCATACCTTGCAGGAAGAAAGGAGCGCTGGCAGAAAGTGGGACGAGCGTTTGAGAACGCCTATGTCCGCTTCGACATCCTCATGAACATCGGCGCCTGGCGCGACCTGCACCGCCATCGGATGCTCAGCCAGCAACGCCAGCTGTTCACGACCGGCCATGGGTACGATACGCCGCAAGAGCTCATAGACGCACAGCTGGACGCGCCCTATCGTGCGGCAATGGATACGGCGCGGCGCGTATACGAGCGCATTGCCGCACAAGATGCAATACTTGCGCAATACGCCGTCCCTATGGCGTATCGCGTGCGATTCATGCAGTATACAAACCTTCGATCCTGTTTCTGGGAAATGGAACTTCGCACCATCCCGGAAGGGCACCCCGATTACCGGCACATCGAACAAGAAAAATTCCGGCTGCTGGAGAACGTCTATCCCCTCATTACCGAACATATGCGCGTCAACATGGGAGAATACGATTTTGCTCGTCGAGGACAAGAAGAAAAAATCCAAGAAAAACTCAAGGCGCTGGAAAAGATGGCGGTATAGCAGTCTCCCTCTCCCCACGTGAGGAGAGGGCTGGGGTAAGAGCTGTATCGCGTCGTAGACTGCCCTCATCCGCGCCCCTCGACAAAGCTCGGGGCTAACCTTCTCCCCAATTGGGGAGAAGGAATTATCTTAAACCCTCCCTATGCTCATCCTCATCGCCGCGGTTGCGAAAAACAACATCATCGGAAAAAACGGCGCTATTCCGTGGGATATTCCGGAAGAGCGAAACCTCTTCAAGCGCCTTACCATGGGTAATCCAATTATCATGGGCCGCAAGACATTCGAGTCTATCGGACACTCTCTTCCCGGACGCAAAAATATTATTCTCTCCCGCAGCGGAATATACCAGACCATTGAAAGCGCGCTGCTGGCGGCAGAGGGAAAACCATGCTTTGTGATAGGCGGCGGACAGGTATATGATCAAATGATGCCGATTGCGGACGAGATGCGAATCTCTCATCTCAATCAGGCATTTTCCGGCGACACGCTTTTCCCTCCAATCGATCCCGCCATATGGAAAGAAGCGGAAAAGATCAAGTATCCGGAGTTTACCCATATCCGTTACATTCGCATATGAAGTCAGCGCTCCAAACAACAGATCCCCGCGTATTCCGCATTATCCAGAAAGAAGAAAAACGGCAGCAAGAAACCCTTTCCATGATTCCATCAGAAAATTGGTTTTCCCCTTCCGTTCGAGAGGCGGTCGGATCGGTATTTGCTCATAAATACGCAGAAGGAAACATCGGCGCCCGGTACTACGAAGGGGCGGAAATGGTAGACGAATTGGAGGCGCTTACGATCGAACGGGCAAAAAAGGCATTCGCCCTTCCAAAGACATGGGGCGTCAACGTCCAAGCGCTCTCGGGGAGCAACGCGAACCTGGCAGTATATCTGGCAACGCTCAAGCCGAAAGACACCATTCTTGCGATGTACCTCCCCGATGGCGGTCATTTATCGCATGGCTGGTCATTCGAACCAGACGCCAAGAAACGAGACAAGGCGGTGCACAGCGGCATGCTCGTCTACACGGGCGGCAGCCGCAAGGTGAATATCAGCGCCATGCTCTACACCCCCATCCAGTACAAAACCAGTCCCGAAAACAGCCAATTTGATTACAAAGAAATCCAAGCGATCGCCGAAAAATACAAGCCCAAGCTCATTATTACCGGCGGCACGGCATACCCGCGCATCATCAACCACCGGAAAATAAAGTCGATTGCGAAAAAGGTCGGCGCGCTGTACCTGGCGGACGTTGCGCATGAAGCCGGACTGATTGCAGGCGGAGCGTTCCCGTCCCCTGTCGGCATTGCGGATATCGTCACTATGACCACGCATAAAACGCTGCGCGCAGGGCGCGGGGCAATTATCCTCGCAAGACAGGATCGTATCGATGCCATCAATCGCGCCATTCTCCCTGGGCTGCAAGGCGGTCCGCATAACCATAACATCGCGGGAATCTGCGTCGGATTGGGAGAGGCGCTCAAACCGCAGTTCAAAACATACGCATCGCAAGTCATCAAAAACGCCCAAGCGCTTGCGCAAGAGCTTCAAGCGCAAGGGTTTCAGCTTGTCACCGACGGCACAGACAAGCATTTCGTACTTATTACCCTTTCCCAAGAACCGCTCCTGGGCAGGCCGTTTGCACGCGTACTGCGCATCGCGGGCATGACGACGAATTATTCAACTATGCCATGGGATCCGCGCCCGCCCCGCAATCCGTCTGCGCTTCGACTCGGAACGCCATGGCTGACAACGCGCGGCATGAAAGAAAAAGAGATGACAACAATCGCAGAATGGATCCGAGAGGCAATGAATATCGCTTCTCCATGGAAAGAACTCTCATTCGAAGGTATCGAAGAAGAAGCAAAAAAATCGAAGGAAATAAAGCAGATTGCAAAAGAAGTAAAAACCTTGTGCAACCGCTTTGTACTGTACTAAGATAGGCTCATGCAATACTGCATGGTCCAATGGTACATATTCACGCCGCTCTCCCAAGAAGAACTTGGCGAAATACGACGCGCATTGCTGGACATCGGCAATACGCATGGCATGTGCGGCCTTATTCTGCTTGCCCACGAGGGCTGCAACGGCACGGTTGCAGGGTCAAAAGAAGCGATGAACGCGATCAAGCAATATATCGCAGAACGCCTGGGCGCCACGAATTTTCAAGATTGGGAAAGCACGATAAAACCGTTCCGAAGATTCAAGGTGGATATCCGGGAAGAAATCGTCGCATTGAAAAAGCCGGATATTCGACCGACAAACGCTTCCGATCACCTGCCTCCCGCGAAATTCCACGAACTTATCCAAAAGAAAGACGTCGTCGTTCTCGATACCCGCAATTGGTACGAAACAGCCATCGGAACATTCAAGAATGCCATTATTCCGAAAATCGCTTCGTTCCAAGAATTCCCCAAATACGTACAAAAAAGCAATATTCCAAAAGATAAAACAGTCGTCATGTTCTGCACAAGCGGAATCCGATGCGAGAAGGCCGCAGAAGAAATGCGCAACCAAGGATATGAGCACGTATACCAGCTCGACGGCGGCATTACGAACTATTTAAAGGAATATCCCGACGGCGCATGGCAAGGCGAATGCTTTATGTTTGATCACCGCGTTGCCGTCAACTCTCATCTTCGCCCGTCTACGCGATATGGCTTGTGCCGCATGTGCGGCAATCCGGGAGACCAGAAAGCCTCTTGCACCCATTGCAAATCGGAACACATTGCATGCCGCTCGTGCCTGCAACAGCGGCAGCCATACTGCTCTCGAGCATGCAAAAATGCGCTGCAAGCATCCCCGGCCCGAACGCCGTCGAACTAGGACGCCTCTCTTTCGTTACGCAGCCTCCCAGAGGCTCTGATACTCCGCCTTGGTATGATATGGCGAAACTAAAACCGCTTTCGCGAGAATTTTCTCTTTCGCATCTTGCGATTTTGCATCTCGGTACCGCTGGCGCAAAAGCGCCAGTTTTCGCTTTCTCCGCTGGCGAAGTTTCTGTTCCGTGGTTCGTGGTTGTGACATAGATAGTGGAAATTATAGGGAAAAGGCGATAAAAACGCAAGATAGCGCCTTCTTCGCTATCCGGCTACAATACACATATGCACAAAGGACTGCTTACGGTTTCTTTCCTGGGACTCTTTATTTCCGGGTATCTGTTTATCGTCTACACCTCTGGCGCCCCCGTTACCTGCGTCAGCGGAGAAGGCTGCACCGTAGCCCAGCTAAGCGACTATTCTTCGTTTGCCTCTATTCCTACCCCCGCCTACGGAATGGTATACTACTTTGCGCTGGGGATCTTATCCGCGCTCTGGTCAAATGAAACAATGCACCGGCTTCGCATGCCGTTGGCAATTCTCACAAGCATCGGGCTCGGAGTGTCCATATTTCTCACCTATGTGGAAGCATTCGTTATTCATGCATGGTGCTCGTGGTGCGTAGGAAGCGCAATACTTACGCTCCTTGCATTTGCAATTGTTTGGCGTCTATTATCAAACAAGACTTCTTAACCAATACACTATCATGACACTTACATCAGATGCGAAATTCGTCATCGGCGCACTCCTTGCAACCATCATCGTTATCGGGGGAGGGGCGTATATCACAAGCAAGAAAGCCCAAAATGCTCCGCAACAAATCGTTTCGGACGCTCTGGTAGGCCGCCTTACCCGCGACAACGCCCCGACGGTCGGGCCGAACGATGCAAAAGTAACCGTCGTCGAATTTGCAGATTTTGAATGCCCGGTATGCGGCGCCGTCTATCCCATTACCGAAGCGCTAAAAGAAGCATACAAAGACAAGCCAGTGCGATTCGTGTTCCGCAATTTTCCGTTAAGTCAGCACAAGAATGCATTTACGGCAGCTGAAGCAGCCATGGAAGCGCACCGGCAAGGCAAGTTCCAAGAATACCAAGACCGCCTCTTTACCAATCAGAGCGCGCTTACGCGGGAAGACCTTACCCGTTACGCACAAGAGCTCGGGTTGAATATGGACGAATTTACACAAGCGCTCGATGAACACATATGGAACGACGACATCCGGAAAGATATGTCTGATGGAGCCGCGCTCAACGTGCAAGGAACCCCGACCATCTTCATTAATAATGTACGATACAGCGGAAACTATACGGTAGAAGGCTTCTCACAAGCCATCGAACAACAACTCGCGTTATAATTTTTATCATTTATCACACACCCCATGAATATCATCACGCTTTCCCCCGATCTTGGACTGCTCCTTCTGCGCCTTGCAATCGGAGCGGTATTTCTCGCGCACGGTCCGGCAAAATTTACGGACGCCGCGCAAAAAGCTGCCGCAGGAGGGCTTCCAAAAAATCTGTTCTTGCTGGTCGGACTTTTTGAAACATTCGGAGCAGTCGCCATGATTCTCGGACGAGAGACCCAGCCAGGCGCGCTTGCGCTCATCGCCGTTATGCTTGGAGCTATCTACATGAAAACCCAGAAGTGGGGCAAGAAGTTCACCGGAGAATCCGGCTGGGAACTTGATTTCATTGTGCTGGTAGCCGCGCTTGCTATTCTGCTGATCGGTCCCGGAAACTACACGCTGTAGCTACTCCGCATTCCTCAACCCCACATCCTCCCGTTGCACCCATCCCTGCCTGCGGTCAGGAAGGAGAATAGATACCCAGTCTCCCTGGATGAGTAAGGCGCGGAACTCTTCTCCCGCATGGAGCGGCAGAAGCTCTACGGCATTGGGGTCAGGAGCGCTGTATGCGGATGTTGCCGTCCGGATGACGGCGACCTGGGGAGCGAGCTGGGTGTTGCTGCTTGCCTCCGATTCGCTTGGAGTGGTCAGCGCGTAGTACGCGTCGTACACGTATCCGCCGTTCTGGTTCATGACTTCAAAGTAGTACGTCGTGTTGGGCGCAAGATCGGTCAAGACGACCCGGTGGTGTTCATGCAGGCCTTCTTCCTCGAAGGCTTCCTTGTCGTATGCCTGGTTGGCATAGGTACCGTAGTTCACCTTTCCGGAGCGGGTTAAGTGGTTGGTGTCCCACTCGACGACCGCTTCGGTGGGGGTAAGGGACGTAATGCGGACGCGGGAGATTCTCGTCGGCGTGGAGTCGAAGACGATTTCGTAGACGGCGCGGGATTTCAGCGCGATGCGCGATGCGCCCTCCCGGACGGGGAGAATGACGCGCTGGACAGCGCGGTCGATCGCCTGCCGATTCTTGAGCCCTTGCGCAACGCGCACCTTCCTGCCTTCTTGTAGCATTGCTGCGATGCGGCTAAAGAATCCGTTCGTACGATCAGACAAGGAGTAGTTCCAGGAGAATACTTGGCGCCGATTTTCCTGCCGCTGCATCTCGAGCGCAAACCTGCGGTCTTGGAAGGAACGCACGGTATCCAAGAATGCCGTGCGGACTCCCAGGAGAATATCGGATGTGAAGATGGACTCTTTGAAGGAGACGACTCGCTGCGCCATGCCCTGTGCAATGCGGGCGCTTTCGATATTGATGTCCTCAAGAAGCGCTGCAATGCGGATCAGGAAAGAGTTCCCGCTTCGTCCCAGCGCATCGGATACCCGGGCAAGCAAGGCGCGCGATCCTGTATCTACCCCGTGCAGTACGGAGGCAATGCGAGAGAGGAAGGATCCTGTAATATTCTGTGTTCCTCCGAATATCCGCTCGAAGAAGGGTTCAATGGCCGCAAGGAACTTGTTGAACTCTTCCGCTTGCCGTTCCAGGCGTACGGCTGCATGGGCTTCCAGGTCAGGAAGCGAGATGGGGCTTTCAGGAAGCGTTTCGCGGAGCGCTTCAATAATGGTGTCGGTGTCGGTCGTGTCGGGGTCAAGCTCTGCAATGCGTTCTCGCGCCTGCTGCTCGGGCGAAAGCGCATCGAGGGTAATCGTCTGCGTGGTGCTGTGCCCTGCCGCATCCGTAACGGTGATGGTGTATCGGTATGAAGAACCGAGCGCAAGGGCGTTGCGAGGGGTAAAGGAAATCTCCGCGCTCCTGCCGACTAAGGAATAGGTGCGCGTTTCCAGCGGTGTGTATGACGTGATGATGGCAAGCGCCTTGTTAGCGCGCTCCAGCACGACAGTTGCCTCCGACAGCGCGCGGCCGTCGGTTGCAGTCATAGACAGCGTCGGCGAGGTGTCGGTGGTGGTGAACCCTGGCCTGCCCGCCGAATCCTTGGCGGAGGCAGGGCTGAGCGAGATACTGGAAATATCAGGAGCCGTCGCGTCGATATGAATGGTGCGGCTGTCCGTGGTTGCCGTTGCGCCATCCGATGCGTTTGCCCTCACATACCATGCGTACGTCCCGTCGGGAATCGGAACAATGTCCGATCCGTCCACCAGCGTGACGGTAATAACGTCATTGGTTGGGTCGCCGTCATTCTCTCCCGAGTACCGGGCGGTAAAGGTGTTTTCGTAATCGATGCCGGCGGCAGGATTGGACGCAGCAGATCCGCTGGAGGCAATGCCCGCAAACGACCACTGCCCCACGAAGAGCGTGTAGGAGGAGATCGTGCCGCTGCTTACCGTACTCTTGCGGAACGAGAAGGTGGGAAGCCCCGTTGCCACCAGGGCATTGTTGGCAGGAGAGAGGAGCGCGAAGGATGTAGGGTTGGATGCCGTCGTGGAAAGCGAAACGGTTGCCGTATTGCTTGCGGCGGATGTTCCGTCGCTGTTGTATGCCGCAATCTTGCGGGTGTAGCTGGTATCGGATACCAGGTTTGTCTCCGTGTAGCTGGTGGTATTGGCAGTTGCGATGGTTGCAATCACGGTGCCGTCTTCATCCAAGAGCTTGAATCCGTCTTCATCCACCGCATTGTCCGTCCATGTCCAGGTGATGCTGGTATCCGATGCGGCAATACCCGAGAAACTGGATGGAGCGGCAGGCTCTGCAAGCGTGGTCACCGTTGCCGATGACGTGAATGTGGAATTGCCCACGGTGTTGTACGCGGCAAGCTTCCTGGTGTAGCTCACCCCTTTGGTAAGGCCGGTTTCCGTGTAGCTCGTTGCGTTTGCCGTGTTGATCGTTGCGATGAGGTTGTTTGATGCGTCATACAGCTTGAAGCCCGTCTCGTTACTGGAGTTGTCCGTCCATGTCCAGGTGATGCTGGCAGAAGAAGGAGATGTTCCCGCAAATCCGGATGGAGCGGTCGGAGGCGTGGTGGATGTTGCACTCGCCGTATCGCTCTGGGTATCCGATGCATCCTGCGGATCGGTGTACGTTGCAGTTATGGTCGCTCCGTCGCTGCAGGCGAGCGTTCCGTCGTTGTTCGATGCAGACCCTTCATACAGCGCCGTTGTCAGGCCGCTGTTGCGGAACAGCTCCGTTGCATTCCCTGTTTCGGTCAAGGTAACAGCTTCGCTGTCCGTCGGACAGGAGACAACAACGCCGGATAGCGTGTCGGCCACAGATCCGTTCAGGTTACCATCTTCGTCCATCATGGTGATGTACACCTTCTCTCCTCCCAGTCCGATCAAGGAATCTTCATCGAAGCTACTATCTGCAATGTAGAAATTGGTGGAATCGTGTTCAAGAGCGCCTGTTCCTTCATTGATGGTGCCAAGGTTTGTCAAGGATGCGGCTGCTGCATCAATGGCGTACGTTACAAGCGAGAGAATGCGGCCTGCGGCAACGGAGAGCAAATTGCCCAGCGTGAAGTTGCTCCCCAACGATACGGTTCCGGACGAGCCGGTAAGGGCGAGTGCTCCGATGGTGATGTTTGAAGGACTAAAGAGCTGGGTTGTACCGCTTAAGGTAAACGTCCTCGTGTCGGCATCGACGAGCGTGCCGTTGTTCGTGAAGTTTCCTTTGATTTCAACGTCATACTCGTTGAAGTCCAGCGTGGAGCCGTTGGTGATGGTCAGATTGCCGTTGACGGTAAGGGCGGCATTCAAGGTGACGGTGCCCGATCCTCCCAGCGTGAGGTGGTAGTACTCATTGCCGAAGAGGAACGAGGAAACCAAGCCGGTGTTGTTGTATGCGATGGTGCCGGAAGACGTTAAGTCAGATGGAGTTGCAACCGTTGTCTCCGTACCGTTGAGCTGCAGCGTTCCGGAATTGGTGAATGTGCCGGATGCGGCAACGTCATTGCCGGCAACGGACAGCGTCCCTGCGGTAATGGTAAGGTCTGCCGCTGTGGCAAGGTCGTCTTGCAACGTATATGTTCCTCCGCTGCCGTTGAGCACAAGCGTGGAGAACGAAGAGGAATTGGAGGTGAGGGTATGCGTTCCCATTCCGGTCAATGTTACAGTTCCGCTTTGCGCCGCAAATGTCCCGGCATTGGAGAAGTTGCCGCCAACACTGAGGGCATAGTTCTGGCCGGATACGACATCAAGCGTTCCGGCGGTAATGGTCAAATTGCCATTGAGCGTGGTTGCGCCTGCAAGCACGAATGTTTCGCTTGCGTTGTTGAGGGTGAGATTGTTGTAGGTGACATTCGCAATCGTGGTGTTTCCGGATCCGTTGTTGCCGGTATATGAAACAGTGCTTGTGCTTGGGGTGAATGTTCCGGAATTGGTAAACGGCGTTCCCGTGGTTCCGGAGAGGGTGATCGTTCTGGAGCTTGCGTCAAGGGTTCCTGCGGTAATGGTTAATACGTTAGATACTGCGAGGTTGTCTTGCAACGTATATGTTCCTCCGGAGCCGTTCTGGGTGAGGTTGTAGAAGGAGGAGCCTCCGGAGGTGAGGGTATGGCTGCTGGTACCGGTAAGCGTAACAGTACCGCTTCGTGCGGTGAAGGTGCCGGAGTTGGAGAAGCTTCTGCCGACTGATACGGCATAGTTCGAGGAAGAGACATCCAGCGTGCCCGCAGTGATGGTGAGGTCGAGTGTTGTGGTGAGGGCGTTGCCCAATGTCAGCGTATTGCCGGAGGAGTTTACGGTAACAGCCGCGAAGGATTCATTGGAATTAATAGTGCCGCTTCCATTAAACGTCACGGTACCGCTTCTCTCTGTGAACGTTCCCGCTCCCGTGTCTATCCAGTCTCCTCCGACGGTAATGCCGTAATTGGAAGCAGATACGTCCAAAGTTCCTGCAGTAAGCGTAAGGTCGTCGTCAACATCAAGCGCGGCGCCAAGCGTCACGGTTCCGGATGAGTTGATCGTGAGGTCGTAAAAGCTCATCGTATCGGAAAACGTGGATGTGCCGGTCAAAGTAAGTGTTCCGTTTCTTGGGACAAACGTTCCCGAACGGCTCCATGTTCCTCCTACCGTAACGGCATAGTTCGAGGAAGAGACATCCAGCGTGCCTGCGGTGATGGTGAGATTGTTCGTCGCCGTGAGCGCATCCTGCAACGTATATGTCCCTCCGCTTCCGTTCTGGGTGAGGTTGTAGAAGGAGG
>CAYUBL010000009.1:0-13965 GCA_964443125.1 uncultured Candidatus Saccharibacteria bacterium
AAAAACCGAATACATTCCGGATGGGTATACAGCTCCCGCTCTTCCCGATGTTCGCCCGGCCGCATACGGTCTCCGCAAAGAGGGATATGCCGTTATCCTCTCATCTGATCCTGCGGAAATCCGAACCATTATACGAGTATGCAAATCGGCAAAAGCACCAAAAACGCTCGTAGTATTCGCCGAATCGCCCACAGCAAGGGGATGCACGCGTATTGATATTCCCGCTGCAAGCCGAAGTGCGCTATCGCTCATTCGACAGGCAAAACTGGTCATTGCAGCACAAGACGCCTCTCCTTCCCTCCTCCTGCACGCAATGGACGCAAATCGGCAGATCATCGCGACGACTGACCCGATCCATGAAGAAACCCTGGGCACTGCAGCACAGTATTTTCACCCAGATGATAAAGGGCAACTATCCGATGCGATCAAGGCTGTCAAAACGCGCAGCCTGAAGCCTTCCACGGCCTCTCTCCGCGCGAAAAACCACTTTTCCTGGGGGAAGATCGCGCAGGAGTACCTGCGAGCATATATGCACTCCAAGACTGTTCTCGTGCCCCTTGACTCCATTATTCCACGAAAAAACCTTTATAGGCCCGTTTAAGGTGCGGATGAGAGGACTCGAACCTCCACGGGTTTCCCCACATGGTCCTAAGCCATGCGCGTATGCCAATTCCGCCACATCCGCTTTACCCGCCGAAGCCTTGGCGAAGGCTGGGCTACGACCTGCTTCGGCGGACGAGTCCGCCCATAGATACCGCGCTGCAGGTGCGGTTATCATACAATTATTATCAACACTTGACAAATCTATCGTTTTAGGTATATAATTAGGAGTTGGGCTGTATTGGACGGCTCATTGAAAATTGCATAAAACCGGGGAATTTTCCCCAAAAATTCTCTGCTACGAAAGGAAAAAGAATGAAACTCTCACATTGGTGCATTGTCGCGCTTATCATAGGACTCTTTATACTTGTTTGGTACAGCGTCGCTACCCTCATCTCCTTTTTGCTCGGTCCGCTAGAGCTCGCTGTGTGGCATCTTTGCATGAGCTTGGTAGCAGTCTGGGCTATTGCCATTTCGACCTCAGTACTACGAGAGGATATTATGATCCTTTCTACGTTCCTCGGGTACGTATATCGCGTCGACGCTCCTGTTGATGGGGTAAGGCAAGGTATTCTGGGTACCCACTTCGTTGTAAACTTCCCTCCTCCACTTGCCAAAGGATATAAATTGCCCTTATCGCTTCTGACTATTCCGTTTGAAGTGGTAGAGTCAAACACGCGAGAGGCATTGCCAGAGAACGAGAACGATCGGTCCGTACATTCAGGGGAAAGCTTAACCCCCGTGCGAATCGTTCTTAATCTTCAAATCCGCCTGTCAGTGAATCTCGAAGGGCTTCAGTACTTAGTGCGCTATCTTCCAATCCTCAAAAAGGGGAAAGACCTTACAATTCTCGAGGAGTTAACGTACGCAACGGGAATAAACGCAACGACAGGAGAACTGAAGAAAGACACAAGAAAGTTCCCTTGCATGGTTAAGCTTCTCAAAGAGGCCCTTCAACCAACCATTGATGAAGCCGCCAGCCGATCCATTGCCGGACACACTCTTTCTCAAGCACTGGCATCAAAGGCAGAGATTGAGCAAGAGATCCGCAGCCATCTTGTTAGAACAATATTCCAGGATGCACACTTGATCTCCGAAAAGGGGGAGCATGGGCCGGCATGTGAGTTGTTCGACATCAATCTCGGAGATATCGCCCCTTCGAATGAAGAGGCGGTAAAAGCCCTCTCTGCAGCAACCAGAGAGCGCTACAATGCAAAAGGAGCAATTCAGAAAGCATTTGGGGAGTCAAGAAGTCGACGCATTGCCGCAAAAGCTGATGCAGACTATTTGCGACATGTGGCCGCTCAAGCGAAGACCCCAGAAGGTCGTTTCGTTCTTACAAGCGAAACACTCAAGAATTTGCCGGAGAATACAACCCTAATCGCGACACCCAATATACTGGACGCGGTAGCTGCGAAAATAATCCAGCCTCCGCAAGAACCGAAAGAACCAACGCAAGAAGGAACATAGCATGGAAAAGTTGATCGTCTCCGTAGTATTCTGGCTGATCGCAGCGGTAATTGTAGGAAGCGTAATCTACAGCTTTCTTACCCGCTACTTTCGGCTATCATGGACATCCGCAAATCCGCTCGCTCGCGCCGGAAGAGCAATAACACGAGCAAGCTGGAAAAGAGTGACTCTCTTCATTCTCCTCGCCCCTATTGGTCTTCTCGTGCTCGCGGCTACAATCTCTTTTTATCGATGGATTGGGCCAATTGCACTAGATACGCTTTATGAAAGCGTAACCGATAGGCCCTTGTTTGCCAGAAGCGAACAAAGGGAGGCAAGAGCCCTTCCGCAAGGAAAAAGCGTTGGAGGACCGCTTCGGTGGTCCGATAACGCGAAGGTAAATCTGCGTCGTCGAGTAACAACAGAGAAGTCCTGGGATGGTCGATATTTTGTCGGCCATACTCCTCCAGGATCGTGGACAGATTTTCGCTTCTTTTCCCTTGCAGAAAAGAATCCTTCCTCGTATTACCTGGTTTCCAATCCAGAGCCGAGTGAGATTTCTTCAGAGACCCTCCTACAAAGAAGCGCGACCAGAGAATACAAAGTATCAGGATCGGTGTTTCACCTCGCAGCCCTATCTAATGCAGGGCAAGAGGAGTTACGAATGAAAAATGTAAGTGGCTTACAGCAAGGTAGCCCTACAATGTCGGGCTATTATGTACAACAATTGAATCGCCACGAACATTTGAGTGTCGAAAGAATTGACCCCTCCGACACCTTTCAGTACGAACTGGAAGTAGGGTCAGACATGGTCCAGATCCTGGAACTTCCCAAGAGTTTCAAATGGCTCTGGATAGCGCCCGTGCATCATGGGTGCTACGAATCGTACTTCCTCGATAAGAGGGTCCCTGCTGCGGGAATCTCCTACGAAGAAGCGCTTGCCGCCGTCCAGGCAAGCGAGCCGGTATTGCAGGAATACCTGCAGCTCCCGGCAAAACGATTCCGAGAAGATTTTCGCTTTCAAGCGATTCTTCTCGAGAGGGACGGACAAACGTCCGTACTGTCTGAAGCGCTCTTGCTTCAACAGTCGAATGTGAGCGGATCGACTATGGCGATTCGGCTCAATATTCCCAGCGATGATGCCATTGCGCGGGTTATCAAACCCGCAAAAATCATCGTTGGAGTCCAACTATGATCAGCTCTTTCGACCCGACACCCGCCAAGTCTTCGTACTTGCCGGGTGTTTTTTTGTTTGCCTGTGCAAACAACCCCACGAAGCCTTGGCGAAGTGGGGTAAACCGCTAGCTTAACGCAACGTTCAAAATCGCCGCGATAATGGCGACGCAGGCAATAGCAACGATTGATTTTAAGATAATAATCCTCTGTGCAAGCTGGATGTCGCTATCCCCGGGATTCCAGTTGTACAGGGAAGATGCCCTTAAGATCCGGTGAACGAAAAACACGGCTATGCACACGAACGCAATATTCAATCCGATAATTATTTGGGATATATCCATATGGCTGTAAGTATACCCAAGAAATATCAAAACGCAGAACCCGTAGGTTCTGCGTTTTTTCGCTGCTCTACTATGCTACCGCTACAGTGTTGATAATGAAGTTGACCAGTGCTGCGGAGATTCCGATCACGATCAAGCCCACCAAGGCAAATAAAATCGTATTCTTTGCCTTTTCCGTTTCCCCTTCTTCTCCTTGAGAGGTGATGTAGCGTACGCCTCCGATAACGAGGTAAATGGATGCCGCAATGCCGGCAACTACCAAGAGGCCGTTTACAATGTTCAGCACTGCAGGGATGAGCCCTCCTCGAGCCGTATTCGCAAACGGGATAGCCGGCTGCAGTCCCTGTGCAAATGCGGCAAGCGGAGCAGTCGCCATAGCAAGCGCCCCTGCAGCAACGCGAACGATTGATTTGTAATTCATATACGACTCACCTCCTTCGTGATGCTAAGTATCCTCTTGGATAAGAGTATCATAGACTGCGACTGCGTGCTATTGCCCTACCGGGCTGATGGGAACTTGCTGGAATGTTTGATTGCCTGCCGGATTGCCGCCTCCGTTCGTATTGCCCAACACATCCTCAATCACAAAATTCACGATCATTGCCGAAAGCCCAATCACGATAAGGCCGATAACTGCAAAAAGGATCGTATGTTTTGCCTGTGCCGCCTGATTTTCGTCTCCCTCCGACGTGATATACCTCACCCCGCCGATGACGAGGTAAATGGCAGCGACAATTCCTACTAACACCAGCAATGCATTAACAATAGTTTGAATGGTATCAAGCAACGTAGTGGGAGTTTCGTTGCCATCGCACGATATGCCGAGCGCGCTGCAATCGCCTCCGCTCACGCCCGTAATCTGCGCCGCAACAGGAAAGACGACAAGCGTAAGAGATGTTACCACGGTTGCGAATACGAGCGATTTTCCCAATTGCGACATAGGTTATAGGTTGGTTACGACATTAATGACCACGTTTACGATAATCGCCGAGATTCCGATAATAATAATTCCGATAACAGAATACAGGATAAGATGCTTGGCTTGCTGCACCTGGTCGTCTTCGCCTTGGGACGTGATGTAGAGATACCCGCCATAGAGCAGAGAAATGGTTGCGATGATACCCGTAAGCGTAAGAAGCCACTTCATGATGCCGAGAAGAATATCTTTTGCACTGGATGCGCCCGCTAGCTCATTTGCTCCCGCAAGGCTTTTTACGTCCTCCAGACCGTCAGTAAAATTATTCTGTGCATGAACCGGAACAATAGGCAGGCAGAGTACGAGACACATACCGACAAGAAACGCTTTCGACATACTTAATTACCAAACTGATTATTAATTTGCTGACCGCCATTTGTGTCGCCGGGACTTGTCCTGCCTCCGGCGCCAAGAATATCAGATACGACGATATTGATAATCGCATACGACAGCACTACCACTGCAAGACCAACAACGGCCCAAAGGATTGTTGCTTTTGCTTTTTTGACCTGCTCTTCGTTCCCGAAATCGACGATCATACGTCCGCCACCGACGATAAGGGCAATCAACGCAAGAAATCCGACGAGCCCGAGCATCCAGTTAATGACGTTTTTCAGCACCTTGGTCAGACTATCTGTTGAACCTAAAGGATTTTCAATACCGCCGTCGCTGCCTCCGAACGTATCCATCTGATCATTCCCCGGCCTTTGCGCAAAAACTGGTAACGCAATCATGCTCCCTATAGCAATCAACCCTATGGCCAGCACACTGCCCTTTATTATTCTACCTCGCATTGGCGTCTGTGATTCGCTGAAGCTGGTCTTGCGCTTGGCGCAGTACTTCCGATATCGCTCCTCCTCCGGTTGCAACACTGTCGATCATCGTATTAAATATATCATCCGTTGCCACAATATCAACTCGCGGCCAGCTTTGCGCTTTGAGCGCCTGTTCGGCGAACACGCCCATGACGGGATCGGTAGCATAATCGGGAATCGCATCGCGCCGAGCGGGCGGTACGCCCTGCGCCTTGTTGATTGCTTCTGAAACGGACTTGGACGAGATGAACTGTACGAATTGCCAGGCAGCCTGCGGCACGCGCGAAGATGCCGATACGGCAAACGGCCAGTAGCTTGCGAATGTTACCTGCGTGGCATTGCCGCCGATTTGCGGAATGGGAGCCACGCCGAATTGCAACCGCTGGTTTTTCGCTTTGAGCGTGGGAATTTGGTACGCGTAATTTATCAGCATTGCCGTTTTGCCTTCCGAAAACGCATCGATGGAATAATCCTGTGTAATATCCCACGTGTACGCTTGCTTGGATTTATTTGCAAAGTCGGTATAAAACGTCAGCGCGCGATTGCCGATATCATTGGCAATTGCAACCCTGCGAGCGCCGTCGCTATTGTCGATAATCGGCAAGCCGCTTTGCATCATCAAAAGCTGCAAGATATCCGGTGCGCGATTAATATTGCGAGCGGTGCCGATTGCAGCTGCGCTCTGCTCGATAACGCCAAGCCGAGATACTCTTGTGAGTTTGATAACGGCCTTTTGGAATTCCTCCCACGTCGCAGGAGGCTGCGCAATACCGGCGTTGTTGAACAGGTCTTTGTTGTAGAAAAGCGCAAGCGTGTCTACGCTGGTGGGAAGAGCGTATACGGCATTGTCTCTGATCAGGTCTTTGGCCACCACGTCAACAAAATTTGTCTGTACGTCGCGTACGCTCAACATCGCAGGCGGCGCAGGAGATAAAATACCGCGCTTGGACTCTACCCACGTGTTGCTGATAACAAACACGTCCGGCCCCCGCCCTTCCGCAAGCGCGGAAATGAGCTCCCGTTCATACGTTGCAACAGACGCGATCTTTTTATACTCCACCTTGATGCCGGTTTGATCCTCGAACGCTCGAAGTACCGGACTCATGATATCGCTGTCTTGCCACAATCCCCATACGACAATCGTGGTGTTCGTGGTTTGCTGAACAGGAGCCGGCTTTCGGCACCCGAACCCCATCAGTGCAATTCCGCTTACGGCAATAAGCAGCACAAGCGGCCATTTTTTTGTCATCGTATTCATCTTTGCGGACTAAAAATCAAGCCGAAATGGTATGGACTCGGTTCGAATTCGCGCACGAGCGTAAATCCGACAGATTCTGCAACCCGCATAATATCCTCTTTTGCCGGACGGTTTTCAACCGGAGGACCAAGAGGCGTTGCCGCCGTGCTCCACTCAACGACTGCGACGCTACCTTGAACGGCAACAACGCGAAACGCCTCTGAGAAGAGTCGAGCTGGGTCGGATTGATGGAGAATGTTAGCAAGCAACACCCAGTCGGCGATTTTTTCCGGAATCGTGCTGCCGGGCACGCTTTCGAGATTCGCGCGAATCGTCTGCACGATGCTCTCCACTCCTTGATGGCGCGCTCGGTTTTCCACTTCTGCAAGCTTGTCTGCCAGAATATCGACTGCATATACCTTCCCCTTCACTCCGACGATTTTTGCAGCGGGAATCACATAGAATCCCGGTCCGCAGCCCAAATGGACAAATACCTGTTCTGCGCGCACCCCGATGGAGAGCAGCAGCTCCTCGGGCCGGATGAAGGAATTCCCCTGTTGCATAGAATTCCTTCAGTATAGCACAACTTGCTACGCTTCAACTTGTCTCCACGGTGTAAATGTCGATACTTTTCCGCTCTTCTCCGACGGCCTCATGACGCGAACTCCTTGTGTTGCCCGCCCTTGCTTGCTGATTGCGGAAGCTGCGATGCGAATCACTTGTCCGCGCTCGGAAACCACAAGGATATCGGTATCTTCAATTGTTTCAGAAGGAAGCACAATTGCCCGGACAATCGCTCCTGTCTTCTTCGTAACCTGCGCGGTGCGAATCCCTGATCCGGCGCGTTTTTGCGTGCGATACTGCGAAAGAGCCGTCCTCTTTCCGAACCCTTCCTCCGTAATCACAACAACTTCTTGATCGTCTTCTCCCGCGCGGATTACATACATGCCGACCACTTCATCATTGCCTTTTAGTTTGATGGCGCGCACCCCCGCAGCGGTTCTCCCCATGGGGCGAGTATCCTTTTCCGAGAAAATAATCGCTTGTCCGTTTTTCGTTGCAATGAGAATTCGGTCCGCTCCCGAAGAAACCCCGACCCACTCAAGGGTATCGTTATCATTGAGCGTAATCGCTTTGAGCCCCGTGCGGCGAATGTGCAGGAATTCTTCTCGAGACGTTTTCTTAATAACTCCGCTTCTCGTTGCCATAACCAAATACTCTCCTGCCTCTTCCGCATTCGGCACGTCTTGGAATGCCGTAATTTTCTCATTCGGGCCCAGTTCCAAGAAATTTTGAATCGCCTGCCCCTTTGCAGCACGCGCGGTTACCGGCACCTCGTATGCATTCATCGAAAATACCCGGCCTTGGTTCGTGAAGAAAAGCAATTGCTTGTGCGCCGTGGTCGCAAGGAAAAGATCTACGATATCTTCCTCTTTTGTCGTCATGCCGCGAACACCCTTGCCGCCGCGCCGCTGTACCTGGTACGTGCTTGTTGCAAGCCGTTTAATGTATCCTCCTCTGGTGATCGTAATAATCGTTGGATCGTCAGGAACCAAATCTTCTTGAGAAAACTCTCCAACCGGACCGGCAACCACGCGCGTGCGGCGCTCATCGCCATATCGCTTTATCACCTCGTCGTAATCATTGCGAACGATCGCGGCAACCTTCTTGGGGTCCTTCAGAATACCTTCCAGCTCCTTGATAAGCTTTTTCTTCTCCTTTAATTCATCTTCGACTTTCTTGCGCTCCAGTCCGGCAAGGGCGGAAAGGCGCATTTCCAAAATTGCCGTTGCCTGCGCATCGGAAAGACCGAAGTTTTTCCGCAAGTTCTGATGCGCCGTTTCCCGCGTTTGGCTTTTTCGGATAATTGCAATCACTTCCTCGATATGATCGAGCGCTATTTTCAATCCCTCCAAAATGTGTGCGCGCTCTTTCGCCCGATTCAAATCAAATTGCGTTCGGCGCGTGATGACTTCCTTGCGATGATTGATATGCTCAACAATCGCATCCTTGAGCGTCAGCACTTTCGGCTGTCTCCCCCTATCGACAAGCGCAAGCATGTTTACATGGAATGTTTTTTGCAAATCGGTCGTATCGAACAGCTGGTTTAATACTTTCTTAGGGTATGCGTCTTTTTTCAGTTCGATAACGATCCGGATTCCGTCTTTATCAGACTCGTCCCGCAAATCTTTTATGCCTTGGATGCGGTCCGCCTTTACGTTGTCGGCTATTTTTGTAATCAGCACTGACTTGTTCACAAGATACGGAATTTCCTTCACCACGATCCTGAACATGCCGTTCTTTGCCTCTTCAATATCCGCAATTGCGCGCGTGACAATCCCTCCCTTTCCGGTCGCATACGCTTGCAGGATGTCCTTCTTGTTGTAAATCGCTCCTCCGGTCGGAAAATCCGGTCCTTGTACGTATTTCATCAAATCCTGCACGGTTGCATCAGGGTTATCGATTAAATACATTGCCGCCTGGCATATCTCTTTCAAATTGTGCGGTGGGATGTTCGTTGCCATTCCCACGGCAATTCCCACCGTTCCGTTTACCAAAAGCTGCGGAATGGCGCTCGGGAGTAGCGTAGGCTCCTTTTTGGATCCATCATAGTTGTCGATAAAGTCCACAGTCTCCTTCTCGATATCGACAAGCATTTCATCGGCAACTTTTTTGAGACGAGCTTCGGTATATCGCATTGCCGCAGGCGAATCTCCGTCGATATTCCCCCAGTTTCCTTGCCCGTCGATCAGCGGGTAGCGCATCGAGAAATCCTGAACCAGGCGAGCGAGTGCATCGTAGATAGATGCGTCGCCATGGGGATGATACCTAGCCATCACGTCTCCGACGACGTTTGCCGATTTTCGATACCGTGCCGTGGAACGCAGATTCTGTCTCCACATCGAATAGAGGATGCGGCGCGCTACAGGCTTCATCCCATCCCGAACATCCGGCAATGCACGAGACACGATAACGCTCATCGCATAATCGAGATAGCTCTTCTGTATTTCCGCGGAGAGCTCTTGGGCAACGAGCGTACCGATATTCTTATCCGATTCTTCTGCTGGCATATACAAGGAAGTGTCTTATGAAAGTTTAAGCTGGGCGGGCAAAAGCAACAGCGCCCAGACCAGTATGATAATACAGCCGGCGAGAAGCGTTAAGAGAAGCGCCGTCCGGTGCCGTTTATGCTCCGGCCTGCTTTGTATCTCCTCTATTTTCTTTTCTATCTTCGCACGCATAGGGGCATTACGGCGCAAGGATAACGGTCTGTACATCCTCCTGTGGCAGTCTGTTTTTCTTTAAGAGAAGCTTCTTCTCCGGCTTTGGGGCGCTGATCCCCATTTCTTCGGCAAATGCTTTTACGGACGTGAGCTTTTCTTTCAGCCCCGGAAGATCATAATGGATCGGAATAATAACCCGCGGCTCAATCGTTGTAATCATCTTCATGGCTTGACTCGTAGTCAGTCCGCTCCCGCCCCCGATAGGAATAAGCAGTACGTCGATATCCACCTTTTCCAATTCCTGCAGTTCCTGCTCATTCAACTCCCGATTTAATGCTCCCACATGCAGGACGAACATTTCCTCTACCATCCAGCGCTGCACGCTCTGTTCTGTTCCATCTGCATTGTTCCACCCGATGGCATGAAGCATGTATTCTTTAAAGGAGTATTCGCCCGGAGTATTAATAACGAGAGGGTCCCCTTGGATTCCGCTCAGATTGCTCATGGAAGGGTCTGACGGATTCGTAAGCGCTACTACATCCGCCTTTGCCCGAAAGGGAGATAAGCCCACGCTCGGAGCATAGGGGTCCAAGGCGAGCGTAGTTTCCTTGGAAGCGATCTTTACAGTATATTGGCCATGCCACGTGATCTGCATTTCTGAAGCATACACCACTCATATTGACCATTGCAACTCAATATGTCATGATGGCTCGTATGAAAACCGCATCATCAACTCAAGGGAAAATCAACATGGAAGAGGTGCTGGGTACGCATGAAGAGCTTGCTCACATCCCGACTGCAGGAGAAGTACTTACCGGTACTATACTCGAAAAAACAAGCAATGCCCTCTATATCGATATCGGGCAATTTGGCGTAGGCGTCATTTACGGCAAAGAGCTATTTGACGACATGGATACGTTCAAGCGCTCAAAGATAGGCGATACGGTCCAGGCTACAGTACAGGAGGTCGATAATGAGGATGGATACATCGAGCTCTCCCTACGAACTGCCACCCGGGAGCGCAGCTGGGTCGAACTCCGCAGAAAGCTGGACGAGGACGCAGTATTTGAAAGCGAGATTATTGATGCAAACAAAGGAGGCCTTATCGTACGCGTAAACGGCGTAACGGGCTTTTTGCCGGTATCTCAGCTTGCTCCGGACCATTACCCGCGCGTAGAAGGCGGAGACAAGTCAAAGATCCAGGAACGCTTGCAAAGCTACGTCGGGCAGATGTTCAAATTGAAGATTATTACGATCGACCAGGAAAACGAGAAACTGATCGTTTCCGAGAAGGCTGCGGTAAGCGATGAAATCAGCGCTACGCTGGAACATCTTGGGAAAGGAAAGGTTATTTCCGGTACCGTAAGCGGCATCGTAGACTTTGGAGTGTTCGTGAAATTCGAAGAAAACGGGCAAGAACTGGAAGGATTGGTCCATATTTCCGAACTTGCATGGCAGAGAATCGATAATCCAGCGGACTTCGTCAGCGTTGGGGAACGAGTCGAGGCAAAAGTAATCGGCATCGACAATGGTCTGCGCATTTCGCTTTCCATCAAGCAATTACAAGAAGACCCATGGCTCAAGGCTGCTGAGAAATACGCCGTTGGAAACAAGGTAAAGGGAAAAGTACTCAAGGTTACTCCATTCGGAGGGTTCATCAAGCTGGATAAAGATATCCATGGACTCGTCCATATCTCCGAATTCCCTGCAGAGATGCAGAAAGACCCCGCTGAACACATCCATGTCGGCGATGAAATGGAGTTCTCAATCATTTCACTCGAACCCAAAGAGCATCGGCTCGGCTTAAGCTTGAAGACAGAGGAGTCCGAAGAGAAAAAGGCTACCAAGAAGCCTAAGGCAAAAAAGAGCGCAAAGAAATAGTAATGAAGCAGGGGATTCTTTTACCGCATGAATACCGCACATGCAAAGAACCTCGTACTGCTTCCTCTCTTCGCACTCTTCTTTTCTCCGCTCATCCATACATCAACGCAAGATAGTTTTTTGCCCAGTCTCACATGCTGCTGGTTGCTGCTTTTTTTGAGTGCATTTCTTGCATTCTTTTTCTTGCACCCATTCCGTGTTCATATCCGTACAGCCGGAGTTGGCGCCATACTTGCGCTTGCTGGCATTGTCTCGATCTCTTTGCTCATCGGAACATATGCTCCTCGACCGCTTGCAGCCGTGTTGTATCTTACGAGTATCCTTTTTCTTCTCTTCTCGCTATCGATACGAGAGAACAATAGGTTACGATCCGTTCTTCCGATTATCCTTATTGGCTGTATTGGATTATATGCACAATGGGGCATTGCACAATTTATTGTTCAACAGGACTTGGGAATGGTTCGCATCGGCGAATCGCACCTTGCACCCGGCACTGCAGGGATAGCAACATTTTCCGTTGGCCAGATAAAGTATCTGCGCTCATACGGCCCATTTGCGCATGCGAATGCATTTGGGGGCGTACTTCTGCTTGGAACAATTCTTTTATTCATGCAAAGAAAGCGCCTTGCAGCACAGCCATTTTTTCACCTTCTGATACTGCTCTTTACCATAGGAATTCTTACCTCATTCTCCAGGACAGCTATCGTCGGTCTGGGAGGGTTGCTGGTGCTGTTGGCGTGGGAGAAGCGATGGGCGATTATCATCCCTATTGGCATTGTTTTTATCCTTTTTGCCCCGGCGCTGTTTGCGCGATCATTTGATCCGCATAGTGTTGCCGTGCAGGACAGGGCAACGGGCGCATCGTGGTTTCGAGAAATTATGACCGCCCAGTCAGCCATCCAAGGATTCGGGATAGGGAACTATTCGTCAGCCCTTCTTGAGTACTTAGAAAGATCCAATATCCCACATGATCCATGGGATATCGCACCCGTACATTCCGTACCCGCATTGCTTTTTGCAGAATTGGGAATAGTGCTGCTGCTCCCGATTGCCGCCTATGGCATTTCTCTTCTTCGAGCTCCGCGAGCAAGGATCCTCTTCCTTCTTGTTCCGGCACTTTTCCTTGATCATTATTTTGCAACACAACTGGGACCGCTTGCGTACCTTATCATAACTGCCAGTATCGTAGTACAATAGATTGCATGGAAATTGCAATCCAAAAATTGGTTGCACCGCATGTGCTCCTGCAAAGCGACGCGCAAGATATCGTTCTTGCGAATAATGAACATTACCCGATTGCGATGCATGCGTTAACGGGAAGAAATGATGCGGAGAGCAAATGGAAAATTCTTTTTCATACCGAGCACGAAAAAAATTTTCGCATAAACAAAAAACTTATTCAGCATAAAACCCAAGCAGACAACCTCCTCTGTATCACAGCTCACCCGTCTTTTATTCTGCATCATAGCTCATGGATACTCGACAAGCATGGTGTGCGCATTCCGCTTTCGTCTCGCCTGCGGCACGCGATACAGCAAGAAATTCATCGGCGAGCGGCGGAAGGAAATGCAATCAATGCAATAGGAATTAAACATATTGAATACAATGATTTTTCACATGCGCGAATGGATAATCTTACCTTCGTTGGATTCGGAGTTTTTCCTTATGAGATATCTCCTGCGGCACGCGATGCAGTAGATGCGCTTCGCAAAAAAAATATCCAAGTAAAATTATTTTCGCACGACTTGCTCGAGACATCCCGGACAATCGCTCGCAAAATGGGAATCCCCGCATTGCCTGAGTTTTCTCTCACGTCCGACGAGATACAATCAATGCATGATCGCGAACTTGCTCCGCTTCTTGATGACATTCACGTGTTCGCAGAAATGAATCTTCTTGATCTTATACGCATCACGCGACTCCTTGAACAGCACGGGCACCATGTGCGCTTTCACTATTGAACGAGGCGCTGTCGGGGAGCGTATCGCGAAGCACTATCTGGAAAAGCAGGGACTCCAATTCCTTCAATCAAACTGGCGATGCAAAATGGGAGAAGTCGATCTCATTTTTCAAGATAGAGAGACGCGCGTATTCGTAGAAGTTCGCACCCGGACGCAAACTACATTCGGAGACGGTGCAGACACGGTCTTCCTGCAAAAGCAACGCAAGCTTATCAAGACCGCCAAATACTACCAACAGAAAGAACGGTATTGGGGAGATATTCGTTTCGATGTCATCTCAATCGTCTTCGTAGAAGGGCAAGAGC
>CAYUBL010000009.1:13975-30804 GCA_964443125.1 uncultured Candidatus Saccharibacteria bacterium
TGACGCACATTCAAGATGCGTTTATGGAGCAGTAGGATGTTGACAGAGCGCAGCTGGCTGTGATATACATAAGGCATCAGATTCCGCGGCTCGAGCTGCGGAATTCTCGTAAATATACAATTTATCATGTAAACAACTTCATATACGACTATGAGCAGCGACACCCCATCCTTTAGCCTTGCGATCGACCAGATCGTCGCAGAAAAAGGCATTAGCAAAGAAAAAGTGCTTGAAACCATCGAACAAGCGCTTGCGGCAGCATACCGCAAAGATTTTGGCCAGCGCGGACAAGATATCCGGGCTGAATTTAACGAAGAGGATGGCTCTGCTCGTATTTTCCAGGTCATGACCGTAGTCGCTGATGAGGAAGCGGAAAATCCTGCAGCCCAAATCGCTCTCTCGGAAGCCCAAAAGACGGATCCGGAAGCTGAAATCGGAAAAGAATACGTAGAAGAAGTTACCCCGAAGGATCCTCATTACGGCCGCGTTGCTGCGCAAACGGCGAAGCAAGTCATTATCCAGCGAATCCGAGATGCGGAACGAGAGGCAACATTTGAAGAGTTTCAGGACAAAGAGGGCGAGATTATTTCCGGAATCGTACAGCGTATTGAAGGCGATACGATTTTTGTAGATATCGGACGGACAACCGGCATCCTCTTTGGCAGCGAACAGGTGCGCGGAGAGCGATACCGCGTCAACCAAAGAATCCGGGTATATGTCGTAAAGGTTGCGCTTTCCAGCCGCGGACCGGAGATTATTTTGTCCCGCAGCCATCCCGGCATGCTCCGCCGCTTATTTGAAATGGAAGTTCCCGAAGTGTTTGCAGGCACTGTGGAAATCAAAGCCATTGCCCGGGAGGCCGGAGAGCGCTCAAAAGTTGCCGTTATGGCGACGGAAGAAGGCGTTGATCCCGTGGGAGCATGTATCGGCCAACGCGGAACGCGAATTCAGACTATCATCGCAGAGCTTTCCGGAGAGAAAATCGATGTTATCCAATGGGATGATGACATTGCCCGCCTGATTAGCAATGCGCTTTCTCCCGCCCGCATTATTGCAGTAGACATCCTTGAAGAAGAAAAGCGCGCCGTTGCGCACGTAGAAGAAGATCAGCTAAGCCTTGCAATCGGCAAACGAGGACAGAATGTGCGCCTTGCAGCAAAGCTTTCCGGCTGGAGAATCGATATCGTGAAGTCCGGTGAAGAGCACGCAGCGGCAGAAGGGGAGCCGCAGCAGGAGCAAGAAGAAACGCAAGAACAATCAGAAGAAGAAGCTTCTTAAGTAGCCCTATGGATATTACCGTCACCCCGAAAAAGGAGCGTTCGGAGGCAGAGATCGTTGTACAAGCCTCTCCTCAGGAGTTTCAAACATTCATAGATCGCTCTGCAAAGAAGCTTTCTGAACACATTTCCATTAAAGGCTTCCGTCCCGGCAAAGCGCCGACCCAACTAGTAATTGATGCAGCAGGGGCCGATCGCGTACTCCATGAAGCTATGGACGAGGCTATTCCCTATTTCTTCGCGAAGGCTGCGATACAAGAGAACCTCGAAGTGGTGCATCGTCCTTCTATTTCCGTAGAAGAAATCGGACTTGATACTCCGTTTCGATTCCGCGCAGTCGTTGAAGTCATGCCGGATATTACGCTTGCCGATCCTTCGACGCTCTCCATTCAAAAGCGAGAGGTTTCCGTTACTGATGATCAGGTAGATGCGGAGCTCAAGCATATTGCCAAGATGCGAGCGCCTCTCGCGCAAGTATCTCGTGATGCTGCAAAAGGCGACATCGTAACCGTTGACTTTCAAGTGAAGATTGACGGTGCAGTCATTGAAGGAGGAGAAAGTAAAAATCATCCTGTCTCCATCGGCGAAGGGCGCTTTGTACCGGGCTTTGAAGACGGTCTCATTGGCGCCAAGGCAGGAGAAGATAGGACATTCTCCATTAGCTTCCCCGAGGATTATGCAAAACAAGAGCTGCGAGGAAAGCAAGCAGAAGTCTTTGCGCACGTTCATAGCGTACAAGAGCGCAAAGCGCAGGAGATAAACGACGAATTCGCAAAAAGCCTTGGGAACTTTTCCGATCTTGCACATCTCAAGAAAGAACTGAAGAAAAATATAACAGACGAACTTACCGCGAAAGAGCAGGAGCGCTATACCGGCGAACTTGCGGAAAAACTCATGCAGGCTTCTTCATTTGGCACCATCCCCCCTTCGCTTATTGAGCATGAAATCGATCGAAGAATGGAGGAATTTGCAAATATGCTCGCATATCAGCAAAAGACAATGGAACAATACATCGCGGAACACGACACGACGATTGAACGCATGCGAGCCGATATGCGCGAATCTGCAGAAAAACAGGTACGCATCGGACTGGCATTGCGCAAACTTGCCCAGACCCACAACGTAACCGTTTCGGAAGAAGAGATTACAGAAGAAGCAAACCGCCAGCTGAGCCACTTCGCAACGGCCGACCATGCGCATGAAGAGGTAAATCCCCAAGAGCTGCGCGAATACGTGCAAAGCACGCTCAAAAACCGCAAGACGCTCGATCTCCTCAATTCTCTCGCAAACAAAGCTTCTTAGGATTATACTTGGAGTATTATTTCTAGCTCCAAGTATTTTCTTATGAGTTATCTCGTACCAACCGTTCTCGAAAAATCACAATTTGGCGAACGCGCATTTGATATTTACTCTCGCCTCCTAAAAGAGCGAATCATTTTTCTGGCGGGAGTAATCGACGAACATATGGCAAACCTCGTGGTTGCACAGCTCTTGTTCCTCGAGCATGAAGACCCAAAACAAGACATTACGCTATATATCAACTCCCCAGGAGGACAAGTGACGGCCGGCATGGCAATGTACGACACTATGCAATTTATCAAACCCGACGTTGCGACGCTCTGCTTCGGCATTGCGGCAAGCATGGGGGCAGTATTGCTTGCAGGAGGCGCTCCGGGAAAGCGTATGGCGCTTCCGAATGCGGAAGTGATGATCCATCAGGTCATGGGAGGCGCGGAAGGGCAAGCTTCCGACATCGAAATCAGCGCGCGGCATATCTTAAAAACAAAAGACAAGCTGAACCATATTCTCTCTCATCATACCGGCCAAGGTCTGAAAAAAGTGGAAAAAGATACGGATCGAGACTACTATATGTCTGCAGAGGAGGCAAAGGAATACGGCCTTATTGACAATATCATCTCAAGAACGTAGTCTCTGCTTTTCTCCATCTTTATGACTCATTATCTTTTTTATGGCATTACCAGCATATTTGCCCGTTATCGGGGCGGCTATTATTGGCATTGGAGCGGGATACTACATTCAACAGCAGCGCTCTTCCCGCAAAGCGGGCCAGCTCGATAGCAAAATAGATCAGAAGCTCGCTGAAGCAAAGGCAAAAATCGAAACTCTCCGCAAAGAAGCGGAAAAACAATCGAACGAGATCAAGGAGCGCACAGAGAAAGAAATTGACCAGCGCAGGAAACAAATCCTGGAACTGGAAACGCGTATTGCCGCGCGAGAAAAAACTCTTGAGGAGAAAGTTGCGTCCATTGAAGCGAAAGAGCAAGAGCTTTCAGCTGCGCGCAACGAGCTCGATGCGGAACGAGAAAAACTTGCAGCACTGGTAGCAGAAGAACAAAAGCGCCTGACAGAAATTTCCGGCCTTACCACCGAGCAGGCAAAGGAGCGCGTTGTTAAGCTTGCAGAAGACGCAACAAAGGAAGAAATTGTCCGGCGCGTGCGCAAAATGGAACAAGAAGGGGAACATCAATTGGAAGAAAAGGCCCGAGACATTCTCTCTCTCGTCATCCAGCGGTATGCATCCAGTCATGTGGCGGAAAACTCCACCTCTTATGTGGACGTTCCGGATGAATCCATGATCGGACGCATTATCGGGAAAGAGGGTCGCAATATTCAGCACTTGGAGCGCCTTACCGGCTGCGAGATTGTGATTGACGAAACTCCGAATTCCATCATGGTTTCCGGATTCTCTCCGGTCCGGCGGCAAGTAGCGAAAAAAGCGATCGAAGCCCTCATGAAAGACGGTAGGATTCACCCAGGACGTATTGAAGAAGTGGTGGAAGAGGCGAAGAAAAAGATCAATGAAGATATCCGGGAGGCGGGGGAAGCCGTATTGTACGACTTGGGTATCGTCGATTTTCCGCCCAAACTCGTGCACCTGGTCGGGCGGATGAAATATCGTACCAGCTACCGCCAAAATATCCTGAATCACAGCTGGGAAGCTGCGCGCATTGCCATCATGCTCGCAGAAGAGCTCGGCGCAAACGTAAATATTGCGAAGAAAGCAACACTGCTTCACGATATCGGCAAGGCGATCGACCATGAAGTGGAAGGCAACCACGTAGAGATCGGGGAGAAAATCATGAGAAAATTCGGCATCGACGAAGCTATCATCAAAGCGGCTGCCGCTCATCATGAAGACTATCCGTTCGATACCCGAGAAGCGATTATCGTGCAGGTTGCAGACGCCATTTCTGCGGCGCGACCGGGCGCGCGAAGGGAAAACGTAGGGGAGTACGTAAAGCGCATGGAAGACTTGGAACAGATTGCGACCAGCTACGAGGGCGTCAAGAAAGCGTATGCCATTTATGCGGGACGCGAAGTCAGAGTATTCGTGGAGCCTCGCGAAGTGGACGATATGGCTGCAATCAAACTGGCACAGAGCATCGCAAAACAAATCGAGCAGGAGCTCACGTATCCTGGCGACGTAAAAGTAAACGTCATTCGGGAAACCCGCGCAGACGCGCTGGCGAGGTAGTTAGCGTTTTCAGATTCTCTCAATAATCGGTTGCTCCCTCGAGAAAGGGGATATATTGTAACGATATGAGCCATCCCCAACGAGTCGGTCTGCACGTATCTGCCGCGGGCGGAGTCGAGAATGCGCCGGAAAATGCCAAAGAAATGGGCGCGGAGTGTTTCCAGTTCTTTTCCCGAAGCCCGCGCGGAGGCGGAGCGCCTGCTATTTCAGACGAGAGCGCTGCGCTTTTTCGAGAGCGTTGCAAAGAATATGACTTTGAAAGCTATATTCATACGCCGTACTACATCAACTTCGCATCGAAGAATAAGAAAATCTATCATGGATCCATTAACGCGGTGCGCGAAGAGCTGATTCGAGGCACAAAGTTAGGCGTGAAGTACGTGGTAACTCACATGGGAAGCGCAAAAGACCATCTATCAGACAAAAAAAGTTCGGAAGTCCCCCCGGAAGCAATTCTGCAAGCAATCAAAGGACTAAAGGCGATATATGAAACGGACGAAGAGCTCACCACAACCCTTCTGCTCGAGATTTCTGCAGGAGCAGGAGCTGTTCTCGGGGATTCTTTTGAAGAATTAGCCCGGCTCCTTGAGGGCGTGGACAGGAATGACGTGCATATCTGCCTCGATACATGCCACCTATTCGCTTCAGGATACGATATACGCACAAAAGAAGCGCTGGAAGGCACTATGTCCCGCTTTCGCAAGATCATCGGTATACGACAACTGAAGCTCGTGCATGCAAACGATTCAAAAAAAGAGTTGGGCAGCCATCGGGATCTGCACGAACATATCGGCATGGGGGAAATCGGTGCGGAAGGCTTCCGAGAGATATGTTCCCACAAAGATTTTCAACACGTGAATTTCATCCTTGAAACCAAGCATGACGAGCACATCGAGCATGATTTGGATCTCCTCAAGCGACTTACGCAATGACGCGAGAAGAAAAGGAACAAGCGCTTGCAGCGCTCAATGAACAGGAACTGGCATATTGCATGCAGCATAGCGATTTGCATACGCAGGCAACGCAAGCGGTCCCGGGCAGTGGAAACGTTGATGCAGAGATCATGTTTATCGGGGAAGCCCCCGGACAAAAAGAAGATGAGACGGGAGTCCCCTTCGTAGGAGCGGCCGGCAAACTGCTCTCGGAGCTGCTGCAATCGATCAACATGAGCCGAGAGGATGTATTTATCGCGAATGTCATTAAGCACCGGCCGCCAGGCAATCGAGATCCGCTTCCGGAAGAAATTGCCGTATACACCCCGTGGCTTACCGGACAAATCGATATCATTAACCCGAAAATTATCGCCACGCTCGGAAGGTTTTCCATGAATTTCGTACTCGGTCCAGGATTCTCCATTTCAAAAATCCACGGCCAGCCGAAGCGAAAAAATGGCAGGATCATCGTACCGCTCTATCATCCGGCGGCTGCACTTTATTCCGGCAACCTGCGCCCGGCCCTCTTTGAGGATTTCCAGAAAATCCCGAAGATCATAGAACTGGTATCCGAAGAGCGAGCCCAGCAAGCGCGCGAGGAGGCCGCCAACGCTCCGGAAGCGCAGGGGCGCTTGCTCTAACGATAGAAACCCTTTATTGTAGCTATACCTGCCTTATGGTAGGGAGACGCTCAGGTGGCGGAATTGGTATACGCGCAGCCTTGAGGTGGCTGTGGGAGCAATCTCGTGCAGGTTCAAGTCCTGTCCTGAGCACCGGGCGATTAGCTCAGTGGTAGAGCAATTCGTTTACACCGAAAAGGTCGGGGGTTCGAATCCCTCATCGCCCACTCCTAAATGGCAACGTTCTGCCTTTATAATTATGCGCTTCGGCAATAAACATAGCCTCATTTTTTGTGCTGTGCCTAATTGCGTGGCAATTTGCACATAAGAGAATGCATTTTTTTAATTCACCAATAATTGCATCCCAGCTTTTATTTGCGACATTTCCAATAATAAATTCTTTTTCTTTTGGATTTCTGTGATGGAACTGCAATGCAGCTTGGTGGCCTTGCCATCCACAATCCACACACTTTCCGCCCATATGGGCGATTGCTGCCATCTTGGCGCGATAGCGCCGAATCTTTGTATTACAAGAGCCACACCTGGTCCTTGTTCTTCCCTGATAATCTTTATATAACTTCCCGCAAAGCTTGCAGTTTGAAAAATACTAGCATTCTGCTATGCTCGTATCACAATTGAATACATGCCGCGGTAGCTCAGTGGTAGAGCGCAGCCCTAGATCTTTGGGGCCTTGGTTGAGTAATTAACCATGAAAAAACTGGGTGAATTCGGGAGAAACCTTAGCATTAAGATAATCCCGAGCCAAGCTAAGAAGGGTTTAAGTTTCTTAGAAGGTGTAGAGACTAGCGAGTGAGTCCCAACAATAATCTCGCAGACAGCGCCCAGCTCCTATGAAAATAGGATGATGAGATAGTCCAAATTCAGCCTTGGAAGAGGCTGGCGTCGAAAGTTCAATTCTGACCCGCGGCACACACTTCGTTTTGCGGTATCTATACGCGGGCTTGCCCGCCGTAGCTCCGCCAAAGCGGAGCGTAAGCGGGTATCGTATAGTGGCTATTACACCTGGTTGCCAATCAGGAAACACGGGTTCGACTCCCGTTACCCGCTCAAATTTTCTTCGAAAATTTGCCCCGCGAAGGTTTAGCGAAATGGATCATAGCGGTATATACTTCTATTATGACCGACGACCTCACCAAGAAACATTGTGTTCCGTGCGAAGGAGGAATTCCGCCCCTTACCCGAGAAGAGTTTGCACCCATGCTTGCGCAAATAGACTCTGCGTGGGAAGTTATTGATCACAAAAAACTGCATCGGGAATTCGAATTTTCGACATTCATGGACGCTATTGGCTTCGTGGACCGCGTAGCTGAAATTGCCGAAACGGAAGGGCACCATCCCGACATCCAAATCCACTACAAAAAGGTGGTAATCGAGCTCTGGACGTTCAAAATCGATGGCTTATTCGATAATGATTTCATCCTGGCGGCAAAAATCGATCAAATAGCACCATAAGAATCCGAAAACCTATGAAATAGCCTAAAATGCCCTAAAACGGGCATTTTTTGACATTTTAGAGGCCCATTGACGAATACCCGTATCTGGTACTTGACATTTTTCATGGTTGTGCTATAGTACCCTGTTTCGCCTGATAGATCCTAATCTATCAGGCTTTTTAGTTGGCCAAATTTCGGCCATCTAACCCTTAAGTCTCATCTCTATGCGTGCAAACGCAATCTTGAGACACAAACACCTCATAAACACCATTCTTACCGTCGCAGTCATTGTGACATTCTCTGCTCCTCATGAGGCATTGGCTTTTGCACTTCCCTCTATTCCTCCATCTATTTCCCCCAAGCTTGAAATCTCCCCAGAGCCTGCAATTTCCGACGGGTACCTTTCTACCACTGTTGTTGCAACATCTTCTCCTATTACAACCCCGAGCGTTATTGCAACCAAGAAAACTGTTCGCGCGAAGATTGCACGAAGCCCCCTTACCGAACCTCTTGTGCTCGAAGGAACTGCCAGCTACTACAGCCGCGCAGGATGCCTTGGATGCAACCCGCTCTTCGTCATGGCCAATGGGCAAGTGTTGGATGATAACGCCCTTACCATGGCAATCGGCGCTCACTTAAAGCATCTGGTAGGATACCAGGCGCGAGTAACCAACCTCGCCAATGGAAAATCCGTTGTAGTGCGAATCACCGACACGGGTGGGTTCTATCAGGATAAGTATGGAAATCGCGTTGCCGATCTTACAATCGGAACCAAGCAGGCAATCGGCATGAAAGGCGGACTTGGGAAAGTGCGAGTTGAAGTATTCTAACCGCACATCCTCTCCTTTCAACAGTACCCAACACCTATACGTTCAGCACCGTCGGCAGTTGCCGGCGGTGCTTTTTTATGCTATAATGAAAAGAGTTCATGAAGAGCCGAAAAACAAACATAAACACATATATTGTTCAACTTGTCTCCACGCTCTTACTTGGCGCGGTCTCGCTTGTATACGCATACCCTGCACCAGCGCTCGCATTCTCTGATCAAATACGGTCAAGCAGCATGAAGCTAGGGTACGGCATTCCTATGGAAGTTCTTGCCACAGCCTACTCATCTTCCCCTGGCGAGACAGACTCTTCGCCGTTTATTACGGCGAGCGGAACGCGGGTGCGGTACGGTATTATAGCGGCAAATTTTCTTCCCATCGGCACAAGGGTCCTGATTGATGGCAAAGAGTTTACGGTAGAGGATCGAATGAGCGAGCGGTTCAACGGGATCAATATTATCGATATTTGGATGCCCACCCAAGAGGACGCTATTGCCTTCGGCACGCAGCGGATTTCCATCTCTGTTCGGCTCCCGAGAGACAACAAATAGCCGCCTCCCGGTTTGCTGCCGCAGGGCATGACAAGCGGGAATGTAAGCATTTGACTTTTTCCGGGGGTTTCGTAGAATAATCCGTATCCTATGGATCTCCTACGAACATTTGAACTCCAGCAAATTGCGGGCATCGATCGCCCCGAACTTCGTGCTGGAGATATTGTTCGCGTATCTATGAAGGTTTCCGAAGGAGACAAGACTCGTATCCAGGCATTCGAAGGTACCATTATCGCTATAAAAGGAAGCGGTCCATCCACGTCTTTCACCGTACGCCGCGAAACAGGCAAATTCGGCGTAGAGCGCATTTTCCCCTTATACAGCCCTCTTATTACCAACATTGAGATCGTAAAGCGCCAAAAAGTCCGGCGATCCAAGCTCTACTACTTGCGCCAAGAGGGTCGGCGGCGAGTAAAGGAAGACGAACTTTCCATGCAGCGCCACATCAAAGAAGAGGCGGATAAGAAACGGCTCGCCGAAGAAGCAGCAAAACGGGCCGAGGAAGCGGCGCTGAAGGCGGAGCAAGAAAAGAAACGAGCCGAGGAACCAAAAGAAGAACCTGTCGAACCGGCTGCAGAGTAACCAAAACACCCCGCACAAAGCGGGGTGTTGCTATACAATCAGCCGTTTGTTTGGTATGAAAGATAGACGGCCACCGCGCCCAGCGCGGCCATGTCGCCAAGTGGTAAGGCATGGGTCTGCAAAACCCTTATACGGCGGTTCGATTCCGCCCATGGCCTCTGAAATATACGCCTGCCCGGGTGGCGGAATGGTTTACGCAGAGGACTTAAAATCCTTGACCCGTAAGGGTTTGTGGGTTCGACTCCCACCCCGGGCACCAGATCTGTACGCTCTATGGCGTATCGTCGCTGTTATTGCAGCACCATGCGCTGATTATGTAGTAATGCACGCTCAATAGCAGTTCGGGGAACTCTATGGCGCGATACGCCTTGTTCGCCTCTTTGCAAATGAATGCGGACAATCTCAATCGTATCGCCATTCCATTTGTCCCATAATTCGATGCCTTTTTCGCTTATCTCGTCCGGAAACACGTCCAGGAGGCGGTCATCTCGCTCTACCCGTTCAAAACCTTCCGCAATCAACCGATCGAACAGGGTATTCATGCCGACTGTGCGATATTCTCAAGAACAGCCTGAAAATCCTCGGGCAATGGAGCAAAAAACGTCTTCAGTCTTCCGTCCGGAAGAGCGACCGTCAGCTTCTCGGCATGCAGCATCTGCCGACGCGCTCCTTGCGGTTGTTTCTTCCGCTTAAACGCATAGAGCTGGTCTCCCACAATAGGGAAGCCAAGAAAATGCAGATGGACTCGAATCTGGTGGGTTCTCCCCGTGTGCGGGAATACCCGAAGCAGCGCATAAGAAGTTCCGAATTTTTGCTCCATCCGCCACTCCGTAATGGCCTCCTTGTGCGCTTTTCGCTGCTTCAGAGACCCCAGATCCTTTTCGCTTACTACGGCCCTGCGCATCGGATTTCGGCGGCTTCGCATCAGCGGGCGGGTAATCCTGCCATCTTTGCCTCCCGGAACGCCGAACACGAGTGCGAGGTATTCTTTTTTTGTCTTCCTGTCCGCAAACTGCTTTTTTAAACTCTCATACGCACGACTATGTTTTGCCAAGATCATCACTCCGCTCGTGTCCTTATCGAGCCGATGCACAATTCCTGGGCGATCCGCCTGCTCTCCAATTCCAACAGCATCCGGATACCTGGATGCAAACCAGTGGGAAACAGTCTCTGAATACGCTCCAACTCCCGAATGTGAGGCAATGCCCGCGGGCTTATTGATAACCACAACGTCCTTATCTTCATGAACAATAGGAATGTTCATTTTGCTCTCCGTCGAATCTCCTTGGGAAATACGGGGAGCAAACGACATGCTAACTTCAACCGTATCTCCCGTTTTTACCACCTGGCGAGGTTTTGTAGGCAGGCCGTTTACCAATATCTGTTCTCCTTTGATGGCTTTTTGGATAGCGGAACGCGAGTACCCAGACAACATCGACGTACAAAATACGTCAATACGTTGCCCATCATACGCTTCAGCTACCGTGAACCTTTGATTCATGAGGCTCTATTATACGGATATTGCTATAAAAAGCCACCTTGCTATACAATCTGAAGAATATGAAAGCTTGGATCAAATGGACGGCTGCGGGCATTGTCATCGTACTTATTGCCGGTTTTATCATCTGGCGAGTTATGGCTGGAAATCTCGAAAAGCCCGTCCGGACAGTCACCGCCACCTCCCAAACCATCACGAAAGATGTGACTTTTAGCGGAACTGTCGCCTCGAGACAAGCGTCGGACCTTGCCTTTGAAATCGGAGGAACTATCCAGGAGATTAGCGTGGAGGTAGGCGATATCGTGAAAAAAGGGCAGCGCTTGGCGATCTTGGACCAATCGAGCGCCCGATTGGAAATTGCAAAAGCCCAGGCAGACAAGGCAAGTGCCGCATCGCTGGAGTACATAAGCTGGCAAAATGCCGTAGAGGAGGCAAAGCATACGAAAGCGGAAAACGCGAAGCTCGCTGAACAAAAGCGCCAGGTAGTCCGAGATGCAAAGGCCGCATGGGACCAAGCAAAGAAATCTCAACAAGCGTATGCCGATGAGTTCGGCGACGATTCTTCCTCTGCCCAATCGGCAGCATCGGGCGTCGTGAGCGCCGAAGGCGCTTATCATGCGGCACAAAAAGCGCTTGATACGACTCTCAAGACAATCGAAAAGGCGAATGCAGCCGCTCAGAAGGCCGTAGATATTGCACATGCACAATACCTGACGAAACTACAGGCAAGTCCCACGGATACCGGGCTTTCTTCGCTTGGGGCACTAGAAGAATTAGCAAAGCTTAAAGCGGCAAAGAGCATCCTTTATGCTCCTTTTACCGGCACCATCACGAAAAAATCGCTTGAAGAAGGAGAGGTTGCCGGCGCAGGTACGCCCGTCCTCACGCTGGAAACGGTATCAGACATTATGATTACCGCCGACGTGCCCGAGACGGACGCTCTCGCGCTGGCCCCCTCCCTTGAAGCGGATATCACATTCGATGCATTGCAATCCGCCGGAACTATCTCCACTACTGTTGAGCGCATAGACCCCTCTGCAACGGTAATTCAGGGAGTTCCAACATTTACCGTCAAGCTTTTGCCTCCGCATGATATCCCTGGCCTGCGCCCCGGCATTACCGCGAATATTACCGTCCATGTAGCAAAGAAAGAGCATGTTATCGGAATTGGGCGCCGCGCGATCATCACAAAACAAGGGGAGGAATTTGTGAAGGTTCAAAAATCCAATGGAACAGAAGAGGAGCGGAAGATTACGACGGGATTGGTAGGATCCGATGGAATCGTAGAGATTGTATCCGGCCTCTCTGAAGGAGAAGTCGTCATTACTCCCTAGCATGGCCCTCATCGAGCTTCGCTCCATCAAGAAGGCATACGGAGAAGGAGAAGCATCCACCGAGATACTCCACGGTATTTCGCTCGATGTCCGAGAGGGAGAATTCGTGTCTATTATGGGTCCTTCCGGGTCGGGAAAATCAACGCTTCTCCATATCCTCGGCCTGTTGGACAGACCAACGTCTGGAACATATATATTTGCCGGAGAAAACACCGCTACCCTCTCTGACGAAGCGCTTGCCGAGTTGAGAAATGGAAAGATTGGATTCATCTTCCAGGCATTCCACCTGCTTGCACGAACCACCGTACTGGAAAATGTCATGCTTCCCTTGTATTACTCGCATATTCCCAAGAAAGAGCATGTTTCCCTTGCGAAAGAGGCTCTCACCCATGTGAATTTGAGCCACCGATTGCACCATTTGCCAAACCAGCTCTCGGGAGGGGAGAAGCAACGCGTCGCCATTGCACGAGCCCTCGTCACCAACCCCAAGGTTATTTTCGCAGACGAGCCGACGGGAAATCTCGATTCGAAAACAGGGCACCAAGTCATGAACGCAATTGATGATTTGCACAAGCAGGGAAGAACAATCGTCGTCATTACCCATGAGAGCTCTGCGGCATCTTTTGCGAATCGCATCATTACCATCGGCGATGGGATGATCCTCAAGGACACCCAGAGCGTCGAGAAACACACTCACTACACGAAATGAACACCTTAAGCACCATAAAAGCCTCTCTTCAAGCGCTCCGCGCCCATCTCGGACGCTCGCTTCTTACGATTTTGGGCATCGTCATCGGCATCGTGGCAATCGTACTTGTCATCTCATTGGGACAGGGTGCTCAAGAGCTGATTATCAGCCAAGTGGAAAGCATCGGCGCAAATAGTATTATCGTACGCCCCGGCAGAGAGCCTTCCGGTCCCTCCGACGTTGCCGAAACGATCCTTTCAGACTCCTTGAAAGCAGCGGATATCACGGCGCTCCAAAAACCGGCAAATGTGCCAGGAGTCCTGTCTATTGAGCCTGCAATGCTTGTTCCTGGCTCTATTTCTTACCAAGAAAACATTTATCGCGCTACCGTCTTTGGCTGGACCCCCAATGCATTGGGAGAAATTTTTTCCGTATATCCGGAAGAAGGCTCATTCTTTACGGATGACGATGTGCGCGAACAGGCAAAGGTGATTGTTATCGGAGCAAAAGTACGAGAAGAGCTCTTCGGCGACTCCGACGCATTGGGAGAGTTTGTGACAGTACGAGGGCAGAAACTTAAAGTTGTTGGCATATTGCCGGCAAGCGGACAAGTAAGCCTATTTAACGTGGATGAGGTTGCTATTGTTCCGTATACGACAGCGCAACGATCCCTTTTGGGAGTTACGTACTTCCATGAGCTCTTTATTCGAACGGAACCTGACGCGGATGTGGATCAAGTTGCCGAAGACATCAAAGCGACGTTGCGGGAGACCCATGGCATCACAGATCCGGAAAAAGACGACTTTTTCGTTGTTGCCCAAAAGGACATCGTTGAGCGCATCGGTATCATTACCCAAGTACTTACCATTTTCCTTGTAGCCATGGCGTCTATTTCCCTTATCGTCGGCGGAATCGGCATTATGAATATCATGCTTGTCTCCGTTACGGAGCGAACCCAGGAGATTGGGTTGCGCAAAGCACTGGGAGCCACGAATACGCATATTCTCCGCCAATTCCTCATCGAATCACTCATTCTGACGGCTATGGGAGGCATCATCGGCACGACGATCGCCATATTGCTTGCCGCCCTGGTCAGCACAGTGGCCCAAACCCAATTCAATCTGGACTGGCCGTTCCGTCTCCCAATATTCGGTATCGTGCTCGGCGTCGGAGTCGCCACGATTATCGGACTCGTATTCGGAATTTATCCCGCCCGTAAGGCTGCACATAAGGATCCGATCGAAGCGCTGCGATTTGAATAATACGTAGGCCTAGCAGGGATCGAACCTGCGACATGTACCTTATAAGAGTACCGCTCTGCCACTGAGCTATAGGCCCGTGTCCTATTTATTGCATAGGACTTCTTTTTTGGCTATAGTTTCGGGTACGCACGCGCGCGTAGCTCAGTGGTTAGAGCATCACATTGACATTGTGGGGGCCGAAGGTTCGATTCCTTCCGCGCGCACCACCACTCTCTCGCCAATGGGCGAAATCGCTTGCACGTGCACGTAATCTGCTATTGTATTACGCAACCGCTCCTGCGGGGTTCGAGGAGGCAGTATTCGGCCTTGCTTGCGCTTCTTCTTTGGCAATATCCGGATCTTCGCCGCCCATCAGTTCGGCAAACTCGTGCTGCCCGATCGTTTCTTTTTCAATTAAACGCTTTGCTATCAACTCCAGTTTGTCCGTATGTTTGTGAATGATATCCTGCGCGCGTTTTTGCGCATCTTTCAAGATCTCTGAGACCTCTTCGTCAATCAATGAAGCGGTTTTCTCGGAATAGTCTCGCGGCTCGCTAATGTCTCGGCCCAGGAACACTTCATGGTCCCGCTGTCCATATGTAACGGGTCCCAGTGAAGACATGCCGAACTGCGTCACAATGCGCCGTGCGAGCTTTGTGGCTTTCATTAAATCATTACTCGCACCGGTTGTAAGCTCTTTATACTTGAACAGCTCTGCAGTGTATCCGCCCATCAGCGTGGCAAGCTCGCTCAAAAAGCCTGTCTTGGTATGCATACGCTTGTCTTCTTGGGGAAGCTTCAGAGTATACCCGCCCGCAAATCCTCGGGAAATAATGGAAATCTTGCGCACCGGGTCGGAATCGGGCGTATAGTAGGCGACAATAGCATGTCCCGCCTCATGGTACGCCGTGAGCTCTTTCTCTTTATCGGAATAGACACGGCTGCGCTTTTCCGGCCCAAGAATCACTTTTTCTATGCTATCTTCCAAATGGCGCTGGGAAACTTTCTTTTTATTCTCCCGGGCAGCGAAGATCGCGGCTTCGTTTACCAGATTTGCGAGATCCGCACCGGAAAAACCGGGAGTCCGTTCCGCGATATTGCGCAAATCAACATCGGTATCCATTGGCACTTTTGCCGCATGGATAAGCAAAATCGCTTCCCGATCCTTGATATCCGGCAACTCCATCGTCACTTGGCGGTCAAAGCGACCGGGACGAAGCAGCGCGGGGTCGAGTACATCGGGACGGTTCGTTGCAGCAAGCACGATAACGTTGTCTGTCTGCTCAAACCCGTCCATTTCGACCAAAATTTGGTTTAATGTCTGCTCTCGCTCGTCATGGCCGCCTCCCAGCCCTGCTCCTCGATGACGTCCTACTGCATCAAGCTCGTCAATAAATAAAATAGCCGGGGCGCTTCTTTTGACCTTTTGAAACAGATCCCGCACGCGGGATGCGCCCACCCCGACGAACATTTCTACGAATTCTGAGCCAGAAATGCTAAAGAAGGGAACCCCCGCTTCGCCTGCCACCGCGCGCGCCATAAGCGTTTTTCCCGTTCCGGGAGCCCCGATGAGCAGCACGCCCTTTGGAATTCTCGCTCCGATATCCTGAAACTTTTTCGGATGCTTGAGAAATTCAACGATTTCAAATAATTCCTGCTTTGCTTCTGTGTTTCCAGCAACTTGGGCAAATGTGGTACTCTTTTTCTTCTCCTGCTGAACCGGACCTGTTGTTGTCTGTCCGAAGGAGATTGCACGATTACCCATATTTTGCGCGCTCCGCATCATAAACCAAAGGAAAAAGGCAAGGAGAATAAATGGCAGCAACACCGGAACGAGCGTTGCAGTCCAAAACGACAGTCCGGATGGCTTCTTTACGCTTAACTCGATTCTTCTGAGCGCCTCATCCGAAACACCGAGATTCCTCAATGTTTCCGTTACCGATGCGTCATTTTCTTTCTGGGTGATTATTTTTTGGGACGAATCGTTCTTGAGCGTGATAATCAAGTCATTCTGATCTACCGTGATGTTCGAAACGTTGTTTTTGCCGATCTCATCCACTACTTGAGACAAGCTCGCATCACGCGTATTCTCAACCGGACGCCCGTATATGGTAAACAGCACGCTTATAACAATCAGGACAAGCAGGATAGTGCTAATGTTTTTACCGAAAAAATCTCGACGAAATGGGGGTATTGTTGGGGTAGACATATAGAGGAATGATGCCGTGAGAAGTAGCCAAACGCAAGAGGAGATACTACACTTATCGCATATATGTCCTTGTAGCTCAGTGGATCAGAGCACTCCCGTCCTAAGGGAGGTGTCGTAGGT
>CAYUBL010000009.1:30814-36344 GCA_964443125.1 uncultured Candidatus Saccharibacteria bacterium
AGTGACTCCCACGTTCTCGTTTGAGCAAGAATATTGGTCAAATGATATCCGGTTCGTCGCCGGACTGGATGAAGCCGGAATGGGCGCTCTGGCCGGTCCAGTATTTGCAGCTGCTGTACTCTTTTCGCAAGATAGCGAGCAGGCTATCAACGAAGCGACGCGAACGTTGCCGATTCGAGACAGTAAATTATTATCCGAGCGACAGCGGGAGAGAGCGGCGGATTTCATACAGAAAACCGCACTATCCTGGGCAATCGGACAGGCAAGCGTACAAGAAATAGATGCGCTCAATATTCGAAACGCCTCCCACCTTGCAATGCGCAGGGCCATTGAGCAGCTTGCCCCCGCCCCGGAAGTGCTCTTGCTCGACGGCACGAGCAGCCGCGTCCACCCGACGATCTACGCGACCGCCATCATTAAAGGCGACCAATTATCGTATTCAATCGCGGCAGCCAGCATCCTCGCAAAAGTTGCCCGAGATGTTGCTATGCGCGCCCTCCATATGCAGCTTCCGGCATATGGATTCGCCTCCCATAAAGGATATGGCTCTGCAGCCCATATGCAGGCCCTGCAAACCCACGGCGTAACGGAGCATCATCGGAAAACCTATGCGCCCATCGCAAAATTGACAAAATCCTGGAAATCTATAAGCTGAAAGCTACTCACTATAAAGCTAATTCTATGGCAGTACCAAAGAAGAGAACTCCGAAATCCAAGAAAGGCATGCGCCGAAGCCACCACGGGCGAACTGCAGTGAAGTTTTCCGTGTGTCCAAATTGCAACGCAAAGGTGTTGCCGCATCGGGCATGCGCGACGTGCGGCATGTATCGCGGCAGAAAAATCGTGGACGTAACAGCACACGTAGAACGAGCGGAAAAGAAGCGAAAAGAGAAGGCTCGCAAAACTGGCGAATAATCGGAAAGTCGGGTATAAAAGAAGGAGCTGATCATTAGCACTTTTTGTACCTCCCATGGCCAACCGTCACTTAAGCAGGTCGATTTGCTTACAAAGTCTCTTTGAGTGGGATATGCGCGGACAACATCCGGCCCTACTCCAGGATATTGTAGATCACAATATCCGCGAATTCGCGCCCGGGCTTGATGACGACAATTTCGTATACTCTCTTACGTACGGCGTACGAGAACACATGAAGGAAATTAACGCCCTCATTGAAGGATCCGCCCCGGACTGGCCGCTTGATCAGATTACCAATGTAGACAGAAACGTCTTGCGAATCGGCATCTTCGAGCTAGTATTCGCCAAGGCGCCCGATGTTCCGCCCAAAGTGGCCATCAACGAAGCCATTGAGCTTGCAAAAACATTCGGAGGCCCATCCTCCGGAAAGTTCGTCAATGGCGTCCTGGGAACGATTTATAAAAACATGGGAGAACCTCGCAAAGAAGAATAGCTATGGACCACCCAACTCATGACCTTGCAACAATTGAACATGTGCTCGGAGTCACATTCTCGCAAAAAGATACCCTGCTCAGCGCCCTGACCCACCGATCCTACCTCAACGAAAACCCCCAATTCCCGCTCGACCACAACGAGCGGCTGGAGTTTTTAGGGGACGCCGTACTTGAGCTTATTGTTACCGACCATCTGTACCGCACCTACGAGCTTCCCGAAGGGGAAATGACGAATTTGCGCTCTGCGGTCGTGCGAGGAGAAATGCTATCGAAAGTGGCGCGGGAAATCGGCATCGAAGATTACTTGCTCTTATCCCGCGGAGAAAGAAAAGACACGGGCAAGGCCCGCGAATACATCCTGGCAAATGCGGTAGAGGCGCTTATTGGCGCCATCTATCAGGATCAAGGATACGAAAGCGCAAAAAAGGTGGTAGACGCGTATATTGTTTCCAAATTGCCGGAAATTGTCGCAAAGGGGCTCCATATCGATACCAAAAGCAGGTTCCAAGAGCTGGCACAAGAAAAATACCGCGTTACGCCGGTATACAAGGTGCTTCGCGAATCCGGACTGGACCACCAGAAAGAATTCGTCGTGGGCGTTTTTCTTCGATCGAAAAAAATGGGCGAGGGGAAAGGGTCGAGCAAGCAAGAAGCGCAGCAAGCAGCTGCACTGGTTGCGCTCGCATCCCTTGAAAACGAATCTTCACCGACATGACCGATGCGGCTCATTTCCATCGAGATATCCGGATTCAAATCATTTGCGAAACGGATCCATCTCCGATTTGAAAAAGGCGTTACAGGCATTATCGGCCCGAACGGAAGCGGAAAGTCCAATATCGCAGAAGCGATTGCATGGGTGCTGGGCGAGCAATCAAATAAAGCTCTTCGAGGGAAAGAGCGCTCCGATGTTATACACGTCGGCAAAAACACCCGCGCGGTGCGCGCCCAGGTTACGCTTACTTTTGATAACGAATCAGGTCGCTTTCCCGTTGCAGCTTCCGAAATAGCAATCAGCCGATCCCTCTCACGCGACGGAGAAAGCGAATACCTCCTCAATAACGAGCCGATCCGCCTTCTTGATTTAACGCGAATGCTCGCAGAGGCGGGGATTGGCACGAAAGGATATGCGGTCATATCGCAAGGGATGGTGGACCGATACCTTCGGGCGACCCCTGCGGCGCGAAAGGAGCTCTTCGATGAGGCTACCGGTATAAAATCGCTCCAAATCAAGCTCCATCAAGCCAGACAAAAGCTGGAAAAAACCAACAACCATGCCGATGAGGTCCGGTCGGTTCTTGCAGAACTCGCCCCACGAATCACCTTTTTGGAACGGCAAATGCGCCGGTATGACCTGCGAGATCAATACGTGGCGGAGTTCAAATCCAAACAGCTGCTCTGGTATCACCACGCCTGGCATGACGCCAAGAATGCCCTGGATCGCATCGAGACAGATCGAACCGCATGGAAGTCCCGCATCGGAGAAACGAAACAAAAACGCCTCCGCATTGAACAAAAGGCACTGCAAGCATTTCAGACCATGCCCCAAAGCACGCAACATATTACGGAGCAGCTGCTGCGCGCCCAAGAAGAATACGACGGCGCGCTGCAGAGGTATCGAGCATACGAAGAGGAAAAAGCATCTCTCGCCAAAGCGCTTGCCGACACGAAAGAAGCGAGAAAACAGGCCGAGATACGCTTGCGAGAAAAGCGCGCGCATATCGCGGCAAACAGCTGGGCCAACAGCGCACGATCTCTCCTTTCCGCCTGCAAGACGCTTCTGCAGCATGTTATTTCCGGAACAGCCGTAGATATATCGAGCGCAAAAGACACGCTTCGGGCAATCCAGTCATTTCTCCAAACTCATGAATTGCCGGAATCAGACACGCTGGGCGCCGCATTGCAGGAAATCGAGCAGCCCATCCAAGACGTCGCCCGCTTGCGAGCTATCGAACAAGAAAAGGCCGCTCAACTCGCCAAGCTGCAAGAGCCCCCAAAGCCGTCCGATCACGCCATTCGCTCCCTTACGGCCGAGCTTGAAACAAGCGCACCTGCAAGCGAGAAGCAATCAGCCTATTCTCCCGCCGATCTTGAACGCGCACGAGAAGAAGAAATCCATGCGCAGCGAGAGGAAAGCGCAATCAGCATCGCCCAAGAACAGGCACAAAAGGACCTTGCGATGCTGGAACAGGAAATTCTCCGAGAATGCGGAACAAATGCGCTTTCGGAAATTACTACTTCTCTTCCGGCAGAGCAAGATACTCCTACGGCCGAAGCTCTGCGGTCCCTTTCCGCAAAGATCTCCGAAATCGGCGAGCGGGATCCGCTCGTTGCCAAGGAGTACGAAGAAGCGAAGGGGCGGCACGATGCGCTTGCGGCCCAGCTCTCGGACATCGAACATACCATGGCGTCCATCGAGCAGACTATTGAAAGCATTTCTTCTCAAATTACGCAACATTTCCAAGAAAAATTTGCCCAAATCCGCTCTCTCTTCCGCTCATATTTCGCCAACTTGTTCGGCGGAGGGAGTGCGGACCTCCTCTTATCCGAAGAAGGCATCGAAATTACCGTTACCCCTCCGAATAAGCGCCCTCGCCATATCGGTCTCCTTTCTGGAGGAGAGAAAACATTAACCTCCCTTGCGCTTGTATTTGCCATTCTCGATGTGCAGAATCCGCCCTTTATCGTGCTCGACGAGGTGGATGCCGCGCTTGATGAAGCGAATTCCAAGCGCTTCGCCGATCTTTTACGCTCGCAGGCAAAAACCACCCAGCGGATTGTCATCAGTCATAACAGGGAAACCATGGCCGCTTCGGACGTCTTATACGGCGTTACGATGCATACGGACGGCACAAGCCACATCTATTCCGTCAAACTCGAGCAGGTAGCGACCAGGTATTGACCGATTCTTCCCTATACGCTACGATTGCACCTATGTTACGAATTCGATTGCAACGAAGAGGAAAGCGCGGGTATGCGACATACCGCGTTGTGGTTGCCGACGGCCATGCGCCGATTAAAGGGAAGTTTATCAAGGACCTCGGAAGCTACAACCCTCATACCAATACGTTTGCCGTGGATACAGACGCCGTGCAGGCATGGATCGCCAAAGGCGCCCATCCATCTGATACCGTCCACAACCTCCTCATTACACACAAGGTGCTTACCGGAGAGAAGCGGACCATTTGGCACCCCAAGCCGGTACAACAAACGGACGAAGCAAAAGCAGAAGAAGCTCCAGCCCAATAAAATTGACGAAAGCTGGGCTTTTTGCTATCATATGAGCATTAATCTCTAAGCTCACACACAAATTCCTATGGAAAATGATCGGCAGTCTCACGACGTAGAATTCGTGGAATACGTGGTTAAGTCCATCGTAGACCATCCAGACGATGTTAAGCTGGACCGCACAATTGATGAAATGGGTGTTCTCATTACCCTGACCGTTAATCCGGAAGATATGGGCCAAATTATCGGCCGCCAAGGAGCAACGGCAAAGTCCATTCGCACCCTTCTTCGGGTCATCGGCGCACGCAACAATGCGCGCGTAAACTTGAAGATCAATGAACCGGAAGGCTCTACTCGTCCCGTGCGTACCCCTGATGAAGCCTCGGCTCCCGCAGAAGAAGCTCCTGCACAGGAAGCGCCAAAGCAGTCTGTAGAAGACGCAATCGACGACTTGAACCTGTAATAGAGAGAAGGTTCGAGTATTCCAAACCTCCGTTCATCCAACGGGGGTTTGTTTTTGTGGTACAATGAGAGGCAACATCTTTAATCCTTCTCTCATCTCACACTCATATGAGTCATGCGTTCCGATCTATCGCAATGAGTATCGCCGCCATGATGGCCAGCGCGCTTCTCATCGCACCGCCTCACGGCGCTTTTGCGCAGGAATCCGATAGTATTATTCCGAACTTGTTTGTCCGCGACATTCAGATTACCAAACATAATGACCGTACGATCGACGGAACATTCTCGATTATCAGCAAAACGCAGCATCCCACCCCGGGAGTAGGGTATGCCGTCATGCTGATGTCTCCGCTGCCGGAAGTGCCGGAAAATGAACTGTTTGCGGATAGCCCAATTGTGTATGACAAGACATACATCCCTGCAGGACTCACCAT
>CAYUBL010000009.1:36354-38204 GCA_964443125.1 uncultured Candidatus Saccharibacteria bacterium
CGCGCGAAATCCCATTTTACTATTCCATTCCTTCCGTGCCTGCGGGAGCATACCGCATCCGCATCCAACTCTCGACCGACAATGGCCGAACGATGGGCTGGTGGGATCAAGATGTAACGATAGAATCTGCACGCACGGATGCCTTTGTTGAACTGCAGCCCACTGCCGTGATTATAGATAGCGTACAGCCGCTTCTTTCCAATACTCCGGAAGGCCGCCGCGGGGAATGGAACCCGCTTGAAGGAGTTAACGTCGATCCGGGAGCAACCATGCAGTTACGACTGGACGCGCGCAACACATCCCAAGCGGCATTTACCGGCACCCTGCAAGCCACGAGCGCAAATGCGCTGACCGCATCACCCGAGAAAGCTGTTACCGACCTTGGCCCTCTTGCGCTTGCAAGCCAGGAATCCCGCCAACTCACCGTTCCTTTCACCGCTCCTGAAGCTCCAGGCGCATACCACGTAATCGTTGCCGCGCACGACGGTACCGAATCCATTGCGAGCTCGCTCGGAGAGTATCGCATCGTGGTGCGAGGCGCTTCCGCTTCCGTCATCAGTGTCACTGCAAGAGAGCTGTCATTCCAAAAAGGCGAACATATGGCGCTCACAGCATATATCGTAGGGTCCGCAGATGCGGAAACAATGATTCAGGGAACCGTAGAAATATCAGCCTTAAACGGCGAGGAAATTGTCGGCACCCACACGTCTCCGATCGAATTGTCGTACGAGCCTCTCTCCATAGACGCGTCCATCGAGCTTACGGCGGATATTCCGGACACTCCGGGTGCGCGAGTGCGAATTCTCGATAATGCAGGATCCGTTTTGGAAACATACAACGTACAGTTTGATCGCGAGGAGGCGGCAGCTGCTTCCGATTCGCCAGCCGCAGCTGCACAAGACACCATGCCTGTCATCGGCATTGCTATCTTGGGCATTCTTGCGGTAGCGGCTGGGGTGTTTATCTGGAAGCGGCGCAAAAATCCTCCCATTTCCATACCTCCTGCCGTATTGCTCCTTCCGTTGGCGCTTGGCGCGCTCTTTTTTGCCGGTATTCATACAACCGACGCAAACCACGAGCCAAGAGCCACGAATGGCAGGCCCTTGATCGGAATCGGGAACTCCTTGATATTCGGCAATAACCAATTCGGAGTCATCGGGAGCCGCGGCCTTACAACATTCGTCAACTCTCCCATTCACGAAGATATGGTCGAACCGGGAACAACTGTGCCATACCAGGCAACCGCAACATTCTACGCGTGCGGCAACGATTACTATTACAACAAATGGTTTGTCCGAGTGGCGTCAAATGGCGGTAAGTTTTCTTCCCACAGCGAAACTTCATGGACAAACGAACTTACATTCCCAGAAGATTTGATTACGAACAGCAAAACCGTCCTGATTCGTAACGTTGCAGGATCTATTCGAATACCGGAAACGGCAGGGATAACTGATACCACGATCTGGAGCGATGTTTCGTGGCGCAAAGACGACCCCGGGAAAGAATGGATTCCTTCAAGCGTCATGACATGGCTCAATGTCCAACCAAAAGAGACCGATATTTCCATCGAAAAATCCACTCCAGAAACAGTAGGGCAGGATGAAGACCTCGTATACACCATTACGGTGAAAAATACCGGTAGCGTAACTGCGAAGAACGTTATCGTGCGCGATACGGTACCAACTGGCCTTGGCTGGGATGCATCGAGAAGCTCCTCGGAGTGCTCCCAACAAGGAGGGGACGTAGAATGTATCATCCCGAGCCTTGCGGCAGGCGCAACCAAGAACCTTACTCTCACCTTTATTCAGGGCAGTATTACCTACGCAAGCACTCCTTCCTCCCCATCACCT
>CAYUBL010000010.1:0-1326 GCA_964443125.1 uncultured Candidatus Saccharibacteria bacterium
ATTTCTGTATTATTCCATCCGTGCCCCCCGGCAATGACACGTTGCAATGCTTGTCCCCCAACGCCCGAAGCGCGAAGTGCCGCAAACGCCGCTACAAGCCGCGCGATATTCTTTCTCGGTTGGATTTGCCCCACGAATAACAGATACGGCTGTTGCAATGCAGGGTATTTCTCCCGCAGCGCTTTGAGTCCAGAGGCCTTTTCCGCTTCTGAAAATACGCGATATCGCTCGTGATCAATCCCGTGATGAACGACATGGACATTTTTCTCTCGTCCATAGTATTTTGCGATATCGTCTTTTGTTGCTTGCGACACCGCAATAATTGCGTCTGCTTCACTCGCCACTTGCGCGCTGAACGTATGGAGAAGCAGCCAGTCTTTGTATCGGAACTGTTCCGGATATTCATGGAACGCCACATCGTGGATTGTTGCGACTGTTTTCATCTTTGGCCAGCGTAAGATCGGCAGCTGCTGAATCGGCATAAAGAGCACATCCGGCTGGTCTTTCAGCAGATCGAACATGAACCTGGTTTGCGTCCATGCGAATGGAAAAGGCGAAGCATGCCACGCCGCGTTCCCCTCTCCTGTCCGCCAATTAGCAAAGAGAGAGGGTGAGGGGCACGGCCCATAAAAGCTCCACCTATGTTCTGTACCGAGCAAGGGCAGCCTCTTCGCCAACTCTGCCGTATACCGGGTCGTCCCATCCGCTCGCCCCGTACACATATCCGACGCATCAAACGCAATGTTCATAGGATTATAATACTGTTTTCTTCAATAATTTCATGAGCGCTTTTGCCCGTTTCTCCCAACTATTGCCTGCAGCGAGCTTGATCCGCTGCTCGTCTTGCAAAGCGCCGGACGCAAGAATGGCTTCAATATGCTGGGCAAATTGTTTTGCCGTTTTTGCATATGCAATCATCGGCTCGTATTCTTTCAGCTCCGGCACTCCGGAAACGACAATCGGCTTTCCGGTTGCCATAAACTCCCAAAATTTGAGCGGGAAGCTTGCTTGGTTATAGAGATTGTTTTTATACGGAATCAGACAAATGTCGAAATACGCCGCATATGCAGGAACAAACTCGCGCGGCACGGATCCAACCATATGGACATTCGCAAGCTTCGTGAGCTGTTTTAATGCTTTCGCTTTCCCGTCTACAAGCGGAGACCCTACAAACACAAATTGCCACTTTGGATGGCGCGTCGCGCATGCAAGGAGCAGATCAAAGTCGTATTTATAAGAATCAAGCGCTCCTACGGAACCCAATATCGGCTTTTTCATGCCGGCAAATTGCTTCTTTGCGGCCGCTTTTGCCTCGGACAACAGTGG
>CAYUBL010000010.1:1336-7159 GCA_964443125.1 uncultured Candidatus Saccharibacteria bacterium
TCTCCCGCATTTAATACGAGATGAATATTCTTCGTATAGTGGCGTTTCATTTTCAGTAGTCTCTTTGACGTGACGGTCACCAAATCCGCGCGTTTCAAAATTGCCCGCTCCTCGTCATGTACGCGCTTGGGATTGCGATTGACGCCCGCTTGCGCAGCATGGTTATCGACGCAATCATATGCCACGGTAGCGTTGGGAAAAAGCGGCAGGTATTCTGCGGCTTCGGTATCGTATATCCACATGACCGTTTTCGCATCCAAAAATCCGAGTGCTCTCGCTGCTTTCATGACGGAATATTTATTCAGGAAATGATTCAGCCTGCTGATCCACTGCAGCTCCCGCGAACCCGGAATAATATTCCACTGTGATTTTATGAACAGCATTTCATGCTTTTTCTCGTATGAGAACAACCGGGATATCAACTTGCCGATGTCCTTGGGGCGCATGAGGTGCTGAGCTAAGTATCGGAATATCCACACGCGCGGCTCGACGTAGAGAACAGGAACCTGCTTGGCAAACTGATTCATAATGTGCTGGCGGTTCGTCCAGCTGATCTGATCAAACGGCGCGCCGGCAAAACAAATGATGCGAATATCACCGGAAAGCGCGTGGGGCTTCCTTCGCGCCTGCCGGCTGAAGTCTTGGCGAAGGCTGGAAGTCCGAAGGGCAAAGTGAGGTACCAGCTTATTGCGATGCGCTTCCCATGCGGTATATGCAATCAAGAGGACAAAGACAACGGCGCGTATTGGAAGCGAGGGGCTCGTATAGAGCCATGCTCCCGCAGCCGAAAGCAAGACGAGCAGTACGCCCAGATGCAGCGGAACGAGGTTGATTGCAAAGCTGCGCTTGGAAATAACAACCATCGCTGCATACGCGACGATGGATCCTGCGAGCATGGAAACAGCTGCGACGATTGCGCTTTGTCCGGCAAGCAGCGTCCAGAGAATTCCCGCTCCGGATAGCGCCGTCAGAATTCCAAACACGAGCGCCCGCAGACCGGGCCTGTTTGCCGGTACGAATACGCTGCTTGTACCCAAGTCCATAAGGGAATAAAGGAAGAACGAAAGCGTGAGAACGATAATATACGGCTCGGCAGCAAGATATTCCGGTTTCCGGATAACGTATACAAGGAGTTCCGGAATGAAGAAGATAAGCGAAAGCGTCAGTCCAGCCATAAGCACAAGCACGCGATGCATATTGCGCGTTACGGCCCGGGCGAATTCTCCCCGCTCTTTTGCAAACAGCGTGCTCATCCAAGAAAGATTAACTTCCGAAAGCGCCGCCGCAAGAATAATCAGCTTGGAACCAAACGTGAGTGAGATATTCAGATCTCCGAGTACTTCCCCTGTGAGCACTCCTCCCAAGATCAAAAGCGGCAACCGCTGCCATATCACGTAGAAGATACGCGAGATATACATAAAGATGCCGATTTGAAGCAGATTCTTTCCGTATCGCCGTATTTCTTCCCAAGACGGCAGTGCCAAGTGGCCGGAAAGTTCTTTGCGTATAATTCCCGCAAAGAGCGCAACCATAATGAGCGTCGTGATAATGACCGCCCAAAAGAATCCGGTAATCTGATATTTCCATGTCAGAAGCCCGAAGACGGCAATATTGATTGCAGCGGTAATAATCTGGATAGCATACAGCTGGGTAAATCGTTTCATTCCCGTAAGGGTGGCACCGAGCACGTCCTGCAATCCCTGCAAAATCAGCGCGCCGGCAAAAAGCTGGATGTATGGGACGATTTCCGGTCGATGATATATGTTCACGGCAATGACTCCGGCAAGAAAGACCAGCCCGAGCGACAGCGGAAGCGTGACTGCCTGCCGCGCCATATGCGACACCCAGAATACCTTGCCGATCTCACTTTTATTCGTGCGTACCGCAATTTCCCGAATAGCCCCATCCACGATTCCCAAGTGCTGGCTTACGCCGATCAGTCCGCCGATGGACATCACCAGCCCCACGATCCCGTAATCGGTTTTACTGAGCAGCTGGATAACAATAATGCTTTGTACCAGGCCAAGGATGGTTGTTATGGCCTTCGTTGTGACAGAGAGGAATTGTATCCGAGCAAGATTCATATGCTATGTAGTATTGCCGTAAACCGTTTCATAATGTTTCCCCATGTAAACTCTTGTAGTACTCTTTCTTTCCCCGCTTGTCCATACTGCTGTGCCAGCGCCTTGTCAGTAATGAGTGTTGCTAGCGCCTGTGCTATAGACTCCGGATTATTCGGTTCCGCAAGTATTCCCGTAACGCCATTCTGCACTGCCCCTGCGACTCCGCCCGTTTTTGTTCCAACAACAGGCAGTCCGAATAGCGCGGCTTCCAGGTATACGATTCCAAACCCCTCATAGTCGCCCGGCAACTCTTTCGGAGTGAGCGCAAAAAGATCTGCTCGAGAATATAGTGCGCGCACGTCGTCGTCGGGAATTGCGCCTAAAAACTTCGCGCCTACGCCAAGCTTCTTTGCTAGTGTTTCCAGAGGTTTTCGCTCAGGACCGTCGCCGACAATGACCAGGCGTACGTCCGGTTCGCCGGACTGGCGAGTCAGCTCGGCAACTGCCCGAATTAAGTCATCCAGACCCTTGCGCGCAACCAGACGGGCAACTGTTAATATATATGGCGTATGAATTCCAAGGCGGGCAAGTACCTCTTCCGAATCCGCAGGAGCAGTATAGGAAGTTGCGTCGATGCCAGGGTATACGGCCTTCATTCGATCTTCCCGCACGCCAAGTTCGTGCAATTCTTGCTTTGTCTGTTCATTTATATACAACACCGCGCTTGCATCTTCCAAGACAGACGCAAGCTGGTTACGTATTCTCTTGCGGGATTTCCAGGTAGAAATTTCCATGCCGTACGTGCAGACGACATACGGTATTCCGTATTTTTTATATAAAAGTCGAGCAACTCTTCCCTCCATCAGAGCCTTTCCGCAAATAATTATATCCGGTTTCTCTTGTCGCGCTTTTCGTGCAAGAAAAAGATACAAAGGCAGCCAAGAGGGCCGAAGCGGCTTCCAGGAAAATCGCTTTCGGATGACATTGAGCTTGCCCTGCTCTCCCACCGACCTGTCCTCCGAAGCGTTAGCGAAGGGGGAAGCTTTAGCGAAGGGGGAAGCTTGAGCGAAGGTGGGAGCCGGAGCGAGGGGCGCAAACACGGTGACTTCATGGCCTTGCATGTGCGATGCGATTCCCATGAGGTATCGCTCAATCCCTCCTACTCTGGGAGCCCAATTTTCCGCAATCAGCCAAACACGCATGTACACATCATACATGCCTCTTGCCCTAGAAAACAATCAGTTTTTAAGCTCCACTTTCTGCAATCGCTCCTCGTGATTTTGATATGCATCTTTCAGCATTTCAATGTCCATTTCTTGTGTCCCCATATTTTCGAACACGATACTGATCATCCGCTTCATTTCCGGTATATCTTTTAGGTTTTCTTGAATGGCATCCATGTCCCCCTTGTACTGTTCCATTAACGCGCCGATATAGCGCTGTGTTTCTTCTTTTGCTTCAGCTACAAGCCTATCGGTCTCTGCACGAGATTCAGCAACGAGTCTATTGGTCTCTGCGCGCGAATCCGAAACAAGTCTCTCGGTCTCTGCACGAGATTCAGCAACAAGACGCTCAGTCCTTTCTTGCAGCTTATCGACAAGGTTCTCAAAGTATTGCTTCTCTTCCTCGGTCATATAGCCAGTATACCGCAATCAATACGCTTTCACGAGTTTGACTCCTTGGTAGTAGTAATTGAGGATTTGTTGAAATGTCCAGTTCCGCGCTTTCGCAAAGCCATACGCCCCTTGCGCGCTCATGCCGACGCAATGCCCGCGGCAGCTTGATGATACATGATACGGATCTTGTACGGACTTTTGCAGATGCGGAAACCGGCTCGTATTCCATGCTTCTCTCGCGGATCGCGTTCGTCCATCCGAATCAGAGAAGTATACCGTCGAAACGAGCGTGTCAGCCTCTGAATCGGTTACGACAATTCCGCGCGTTTTAGCAAAAATGCTGGACATGCGCGGCGTAATAATTTCATATTCGTATCCGCGATAAATCTGGTCATTCGGCGTGTTGGTAATATCGAAATCCTTTGATTCTGAACGGCCGCCGGTGACAATCTTGTGATAGAGCGCATACGTACGAGCGGCAATACCGAGCGCTTTCACGTATTCTTCCGGACCTTCGCCCGAGGTTTCTCCGAGGCCTTTGAGGTAATCTTCTATTCGAAGTTCGTTAATCGCCCACAGCTCATTGCATCCGTCGCATTTGCGTATTTCAATAATGCCGCGGAATCGGTTGTAGTTTTTGCCGGGATACTGTACGGACGGATCATTGTAGCTGACAATCTCCATGATTCCCCCGCCAAGCGGTACAAGCCGTATTTTATTTGCCGTATCGAAAGACAGCCCCGATCCGCGCACATGGTATTTCCCGCCGGAAAAACTGACGGCTACATTCTTCCCTGCCGCAACGGTTGCGAGAATTTTCGATGCTCCTTCGCGGACTTGGAAGCTTTTGTTTGCCGTAACCGTGATCGCACTGCCGTTCGTATGGGTGATTCCGATTCGAACTGTCGCCCCGGCAACGTGCCCTCCGACTCCGGCAAGCGATTTCCTGAGAACTCCGGAAACGGACGATGCGCCGGATCCTTTGATGCCGCAAATATTGGGAGATCCCATGCGGACGTTCTTCGCTTTATGGAACCGCATGGAAGAGACAAGATCCGATTCGGTCGTGATTTCTCCGCAAGAGATGCGCTTCCTCCACCATGCCTTTTCGGCATTCGTAGGATCTGTGCCGTATATTCGCACGAATATCGGCAGCACGTTTACATATAAAGTATTGTTCGCGGAAGCCGCGTTGGCTGCAGGCGCATGATACGCAATGCACAATACGAAAAGCAGCGCGATTGTTGAAAGTGAGAAGGATAGTTTCATAAGACTTTTCAGTATAACAAACTATCTTGCAATAAGAAAAAATATGCGAGAAAACTTGACAGCAGGCCCCATGTGATGCTACAACAAATCCATGAATACGCAGCTCGTGGTCGTTATTCCAGCGCTGAATGAAGAGAAAACAGTGGGATCCGTTATCTCGGCGATCCCTCGGGAAATCCAAGGAATATCCAGTGTTTCCGTATTGGTGGTAGACGATGGATCAACCGACAAAACAGCAGCAATCGCCGCAGAACATGGCGCTCATGTGGCGCACCATACGACGACGATGGGCGTTGGTGCGGCTTTCCATACCGGTCTTCGTCGCGCGCTTGAGATGGGCGCAGACTATATCGTCAATATCGATGCGGACGGGCAGTTTAATCCGAAGGATATTCCCACCCTGCTTTCCCCCATCCTGGAGGGCAAGGCTGATTTCGCAACTGCGAGCCGCTTCATGAAGAAAGAGTTTATACCTGATATGCCGGCAGTAAAGCTGTGGGGAAACAGATGGATGGTACGCATCATCAACGCCATCACCGCAAAGAAATTTACCGATGTGAGCTGCGGATTTCGCGCTTATTCCAGAGATGCCGCGCTTCGCCTTACCTTATTTGGAAGGTTTACCTATACGCAGGAATCACTTATCGATCTTGCATTCAAGGGGGTTGCCATCACAGAAGTTCCGCTTCGCGTTCGCGGCGAGCGGGAGTTCGGCACGTCTCGCGTAGCTTCCAACTTATGGAGATACGCCATCAAATCGGCAACGATCATTTTCCATGCCGCTCGCGATTATAAGCCATTCTACTTTATCGGACTGCCCGGCATTCTCGTATTGCTTCTCGGGGTGCTCTTTGGCGCATTCTTGCTTTGGCATT
>CAYUBL010000010.1:7169-8852 GCA_964443125.1 uncultured Candidatus Saccharibacteria bacterium
TTTATGCAGACAGGCCAAACGTCTCCGTATCGTTCGCTGGTTACAGTGTCGGGAGTATGTATCATTGTCGGATTCCTCCTGCTTTTTATCTCGCTCATTGCGGATATGATCCATCGCAACAGAATGCGCATCGAGGAGCTGCTCTATCTTATCCGCAAACAGGCATACAGACGCAGTGAAATCGCATAACAACATGAATATTCTCTTTATCTCCCGCGCATACGGCATACATGCCGGCGGAATGGAAGCCTTGAGCGCAGGCCTCATTGCTTCCTTTCCGGATGCGAAAAGAATCGTTCATGAAACAAAGCCGGGCAAACGCTTGCTTGTATCTCGCATACACTCCCTGCTATTTGCGATATCGATCCTGCCGCGCGCAATAGTCGTATCGAAAGACGTCGATTTTGTGCATATTGGCGACCCGGTGTTATCCGGCATCGGATGGCTCATTATGAAAGTGCGAAGCATTCCGGTCGCAGTAACCGTACACGGACTCGATGTATCCTATAAAAACCCTCTCTACCAGCTGTACCTCTCGCTGTTTTTCTCATCCTTTCCGCTGTATATCGCAATCAGCGACTACGCATCATCTCTGCTTGCTTCTCGGAAGCTTGGCGGAAAGGTTGTTGTTATACCGCCAGGTTTGCACGACTCGATCTACGATCCTACAAAAACGCGCAATGATCTCGGAAAGCTGCTGTATCGGAATGTTGCGCATCGGCAGGTGTTTCTTACGACGGGGCGTCTCGTGCATCGAAAGGGGCACGCATGGTTTATTGAGCACGTGTTGCCAAAGCTCCCTCGAACAGTGCTGTATGTTATCGCCGGAGACGGACCTGAACGAGAACGCCTTGTTCGGCTCATTGCATCAAGAAAATTGGAAGAGAGGGTGCTGCTTCTCGGAAGAGTGTCAGAACATGCAAAAAAGATTCTTCTCAACACGTGCGATGCCTTTATTCAACCGAATATTCCCGTCAAACACGATGCGGAAGGATTCGGCATCGCGCCGGTCGAAGCTGCGCTTTGCGGGCGGCCGGTATTCGCCTCCAATATCGACGGAATCCCTTCTGCAATCCATCAACGCAAGAACGGCATACTCCTGCCGCCCAAAGAAACGACCGCCTGGGTTGAAGCTCTTACCCTCTTGATACATAATCCAAAATCATTCGAGCCGAGCGGACATGACGCCCGTGCATACACAAAGGCGGTGTTCGACTGGAAAAGTATCGCGCGCCGATACAACGACGCATTTCAGGAAGTCTTGTAAAGCGCGTGTTCGCCGGTATCGAATATTTTTTCGAGAGAAGCCGTATTCCACAGCGATGCTGACTCGCTTGGAATGATAATATATGCGCCGAGCGGGAGAATCATTTTCTGCGATTCTCGGTCTCCTTCATATGCGCGGAAAAGCGCGCGAGATACGTCGTCTTCTTGAGAAAGCCAGTAGTCATGCGTGCGCAGAACGGCTCGCCCGGTAAAGACGGGGACAGCGTACGGTTCTTTGCCATCCGTAATAATGACATCTTCCGGGTCGGCATTGGCGTCAATCGCCCACAAGAGCAGCTGATCCTTTCGGGATATAACGTTCTCTTCTTCAACCAAGAGGCTTCGATACGTACTGCCCGCGCTTATCCCGAGCGGCAAAAAGAATATCATACACAGTGTAGCGACAGCCGCCCACCC
>CAYUBL010000010.1:8862-23989 GCA_964443125.1 uncultured Candidatus Saccharibacteria bacterium
CCGGCAGTAAGCTCGCTTAGCGGGCGGCTCGTAAAGAGCAGTTCACGCTTTAGCCACGCGATCAGCTGAATGCCAAGCGGCAATAAGAGCACATGTCCGATCAGGAAACCGTGATAGAGAAACCGCGAAGCGTTTTCCGTCACGATATTCCGATCGCTTAAAAAGAATACAAGGAAGGCGAAGAAGGAAATAAGGATGGAAGCAATCGCAATAAAGGGCTTCCGCGAAAGGCTGTAAAGCGCAGCAGAAAGAGAAAACACTCCCGTTAGTGCTACGCGCGCCATATCCCCCGCAGCGCTCACGGAAAAATGCGGGTTCGCAAGCCCCGTCCGCCCGCTGCTTGCGCTCTTCATGAGTAAAACAAGAAGGAGTGCGACGCCGAGAAATACCCCGCGCTCGTGCGGTTTTCGCTTTTTATCGAACATATACAGAACGCTGAGCGCGCCGACGCATCCTGCTGCAGCAGTGCCGGTAACGGTATTGGAGAACAAGAGGAGCACGGCCCCAATACTCCCCATGAATACGGAGAGCGTCGATGCCCGGGCGAGCAGACAAACAATTGCGAAAAACGGACCCATGAGGAAAAAGTGGGATTGCGGATATACGAACGAATCAATACTCAGACCAAATGCAAATAACGAAAGGCCTGTTTGCAGCAGATAGACGCGATTCCGGCTTGAAATGCCAAACCATTTTTCCGCATTGTTTGCAGGTTCCGGCCAGATGATATCCCAAAGTAGAAAGAGCAGCGGAACAGTGATCACAATCTGCGCATATACCATAAGGTTCAAAAATCGCAGCCAATCTTTGCCGATATGCATCATGCCAAAGAGATCAGCAACCGCCCCATGCAACAGGGTTGGATATTCCAAATGTCCGTTTCCTGAAAACGGATTTTGCGCTACCAATCCGGGCGTATCGAATGATTTTTGAACGAGAGAAAGAAAAGTTGCGACGTCCCCGTTATAAAATCCGCGCATGATAAACTCATCGCCCACGTATCCGTTTGATTGCAAAATCGGATGAGCAAGCATGAGAATGCACCCAAGCGCAATCGCCACAAACCCGTCCCGCACGCCGCTGCCGGGAGCATGGTATGGCGACTTCCATTGCTTGTACATCGAAAGCCAGATTGTCATGCAGACAATCCCAGCAAGGAAGAAAAATGATGAATCATCCCAAGAAATGGCAATCGTGCGGTGGATATACGATGCAAGAAGCAGCTGCAGCTCGAACAGAACTCCGGCGAATGCGACGTATGTTAACGCCCTCCGGTGCCGAAACACGATACCGCTTCCCAAAAACGCAGATGCAAGAAATAATGCGAGCATATACACTATGAAATTATACTACACGAAGCTATGAAACTGTCACTCGTCATTCCCGCCTATAACGAAGAGCGCCGCATCGCTCCGTTCCTGAAATCCATATCGGAATATTTTGCATTGCATCCGGAATACGACTCAGAGGTACTCGTGGTCGATGATGGAAGCGTTGACGCAACCGGACGCGTGGCGCAAGAGCATGGAGCATCAATCAGCAACTTCCGCCTTATTACCCTGAAGCGCAACCAAGGGAAAGGAGCTGCCGTACAGGCTGGGGTACTTGCCGCCCAAGGAGATGTCGTACTATTCATGGACGCCGATGGCGCGACCGGAATCGATCAGTTGCCCAAAATGATTCATGCGCTAGAGCGCGCGGATATTGCGATCGGAAACCGCTGGATGAATGGAGCGAAAGCGGAACGCCATTCGGCGCTGCGCGCGCTATCCGGTTTTCTCTACCGCAATTACATGCGCCTGTTCGGCCTTGGCGGTATCGACACCATGTGCGGTTTTAAAGGATACAAACGTCACGTTGCAAAAGACTTATACGAACATTTGCAAGAAAAACGTTGGCTATTCGACACTGAAATCGCATACAAAGCGGTACGGCGCGGATATGCCATCGAAAACTTCCCGATTGCATGGGAATCCAAAGACGGCAGCAAGCTCGACACCAAAACGCTTATTACATCGGCGCTTGCCATTTTCCCCCTCATCCTCAAAATCCGAAAACAGGAAAATTAGCGCCGCGTCGTTCCGAGATTATCTTTCGTCCACTGGATCGTGCCGCCGAGCTTCTCGATCGTATTGCGATCGCTGTCGATGCGGGAATACCAATATGCCCTATCTTCGCTGGAAGGCTCTTTCTGCCACACGAAATAGAACAGGTACGGGAACCAATGGCTCTTGAGTTTGTCCCCTGAGATAACGGCCGTGCGGGACGTACGGGATGGTTTTTTGCCGGTCTCTTTTGCTGTTTTCATTTTTGCAATCAAGTCAGCCTTATTATTCACTTCTCCGTTGTAGATGTAATCTACCCAGAACTTGTTTTCCGACGGCGTTACATCCTTATCGAATATTTGGATGTACAGCGTATTGACTTCATTAATCAGCGCGCGAACGGCGGGACGCACTTTTCTCAAGGTGGCGGATGTCGATGGCGCGGGAGCCGGACCGCCTTTCGTTACTCCATTGCCGTCTACGACCGTTCGGAATGCGCGGATCGCATGGCCGTGCGGATAGCGGCGCAGAAATTCCGGATGCTCTTTCTGGATATACTTCGGCTTGTATCCAAGCGCTGCATATACCGCAGGAGATGTGATAAGTCGCAGTTTTCCGTCTTGTACGATGTAGATATTATTTCCGATCCCGACCGTAAATCCGTCCGGATACCGCTCGATATTTTCGCCTCTGCCATGCTTTGCAAAAATCGACGCCACAACAGGCGATCGCTGCGATTCATCCGGATATCCGCTTGCTTCATAAATATAGTCGCTCAAAAACAGCCGCTTCACGAGTTTTCCTCCTTGTATTTCTTCAATCTTCCAGAATCTTCCTCCGTGGTACGGGCCTTCATATACCACGTATCCTCCCGGATATTCATTACCGGAAAGCGCGGGGCCGGTGGCAAATTCCGCAAGATGCGCAGAAGATGTCGGATACAGATTATTTGCAGGAACGTTCAGCTTTGTCCGTACCGCATCACTGATCGGACGCTTGCGGAGCTTATCATCGATGTAGTATTGCTGGCCGCCGGGGGCCTGGAGGATTTTCCCGACATACAGAGGATTAACGGAAGCGCGCTGCGGATACCTTGCCATATCGGCATCCGATATCGTCATGATAATATCGTGCTTGAAATAGTGGTTTTCTCCCAGCCAGCGATTCAATATGCTCGGTAGCACCCAGCTGCGTTTTCCTCCCCATACGTAATACACGTTTCCGGAAGACGGAGACTTGATAAGCGTAGCGTCGGGATAAAAGTCCGGATTATGCGGCGAGGGGTATGCATTTCGATCGACTGCGAATGTTGCAGCGGAAGGAACGCTTGGCGCAAGAGAAGCCGTTTGTTTCGGGCTGCCTCCGTTATGAGCATATTGGTACGCAATAGCTCCAACCAACGCCTCGTATGTCGTCTTTTCTTTGCGCTGAACGCGTTCTGCCCAATATCTCCATTCGGCAAACGACGGATCGCGCCCGTGGATTTCATGAAATGCCTGATTGACTTGGTTGATAAGGGCGGCATGGGCAGACAGCGGAAGGACAACCAATGCACAGGCCGCAAGAATATATACAAATGATAGGTTTCTCATACGTGAAAGTATACCGAAGATATGCAAGTCGACAAAACCCCAAACATTGCAGATAATAAGCAGCATGAAGATTGCATTCGTAACGACACAATCTTCCGTGCAATCCACGGTTATCGGCCGGATTATTCCCCTTGCCCAGGAACTGCAGCGCATGGGGCATGCCGTGGTCGTATTGCTGCATAATGAACACGCAGACAAAGGCGCGCGTACCAATCGATGGAACGTACCTATTGCAATTACCGGCACAAATCCATTCTCCCGTACTGCCGAAGGCAAACGCCGAAATCGGGGCATTTCGCTTGTCTTGAGAATGTCTGTAAATGCGCTGCGGGCAGCAATGCAACTCCTCATGCAGCGGCCAAGTATGATTATTATCAGCAAGCCTTTGCCGGAAAATACTCTTGCTGTTTTGCTGGCCAAAAGCGTGCTGTGGAGATCGAAGGTCATTCTCGATAGCGATGATTTTGAATTGCTCGCAAATAATCTGTCATCGTTTGCGCAGCGAATCGCTATTCATGCATCGGAGCGAGTTGCCGCATTCCTTGCTTCCCATATCATTGTTGCCACCCCGTTTTTGCTCGACCACATGAAACAGCTCACGGGAGGCCGTAAGGAGGTAACGCTCATTCCCACCGGAATATCGATGGAACGGCAATCTCAAAGCGGCAACGCATCCTCCGCGATGCTGTATATCGGCAGCGTGTCTGTTTCTTCAGGCCACCGCGTAGACATGCTTCCCGATATCCTTTTGCTTGTCCGAAAAGAGGTCCCGGATACGACGCTTATTATTGCAGGATCCGGCGATGATGAGCATGCGCTTCGCACCGCATTTAAACAAAAGGGCCTGGGAGCATCCGTACAATGGACCGGGCGCTTTGACGCAGCAGAGGCGGCATCCATTGCTCAGAAAGCAGCAGTATTGGTAGACCCCATTGATGCGAGTATTGAAAACCGGGCGAAAAGCAGCTTTCGCGCCGCGCTTGCGCTCGCCTGCAGCAAGCCGATTGTAACGAGCAATATCGGAATTCGGACAATGATGCTCCCCGAATCGCTTCATGAGCGGTTTTTCGCCGTGCCGGATGATACAGCATCATACGCTCAGCACATTGTCTCGTTGCTGAAGACGCCGCTATCTGAGCTAGAACGGTCGGCTCTGCTTGAGCGGGCGAACGCATACCGATGGCCGCATTTGGCGAAGCAGTATTCTCACGCGCTCGGCATATGACATTTTTCCAATCCGTCCAAACAGTGCTTGCCGCAATGATTCCGGCATTCATCGCGCTGCCGTTTACTGCACGGTATTTCTCCTGGAACGATACGCTCGCCGCGGGAGCCAGGACAATTCTCTGGTCGTACTCCATGCTGATTCTGCTGGGCATGGCCGGATTATCAGCAGGCATACCCGTTCAGCTCGTCGGCATTCTTGCGCTCATGGCAAGCATCTTTTGGGCCTATACCGAGAAGCGCCACGTATATACGAGAACATTCATATGGCATGCGATGGCCATACTTATTCCAATACTTGCCGCTGTGTTCCTGCTTGCAATTCCGTTCTTCAGGATTCACGACGGCCTTCCTACCGGAGATGTGCAGAAAGCGATTGTGTGGGCAAGACAGTCGCTTGCTACCCATAGTCTTCCCCAGTACGCAGCGTCTGTTGATTTGCTCAATCGCGATCCGGTAGATTTCTATACTCCCGGCTTGCACAGTCTGGTGGCGCTCATCATGTCGTTTTCTCCCGAAGGGCTTGTAACGATCGGCCTATTCGCACTGGTATCCGCTGTATGCGTAGCATGGATTGCATCTGCCGTCACGGCGGAGGTAATCCCGAATGCTTCATCACCCCTGCCCGCGCTGCTTGCTGCCGTATTCACGCTGACCCAATATCGCTTTTTGCGATATGTACGGGAACCCGGATATCATTTTCAAAACCTCGTCGGCGAACTGTTATTGTTCGGCATGATCTTTACAGCGCTTCGATTCGTACGAAAGAAGGAAAAGCAAGACGCAATGCTTTTTATTGCGTGCGGATCGGCACTCTTTTTCTCCCACCAGTTCTCTGCATTCATTGCATTCTTCGCGCTCACCGCAATGGCAGCGGCATTTCTAATGGAAAAACATGCGCACATCGCGCGAGCGCTGCGGACTTACCGATCGATCGCAATTGCGATCGCCGTAACGTGCGGCATCGGGCTTGTATTCGGATACTCTCTTGGCCTTGCCGATAAGCTGCCCGCAATTTTTACGACAACTCCCCACTTGGCATCCCTACTGCCTCCTATTGCGGACTACCCGCTTACGATGGGAGAAGCATGGTTTTTCGCCGGTCTTGCAGGAATGGCACTGCTCATAAAAGAAGAGCGATATCTTTTTGTTGCAGCGTCACTTGCCATTCTTGTGCTTTCGCGCGGCCCCGCAATAGGCATTGATATTCCGCCAGTCCGGGCGCTTTTTTACCTGGCCGTTCCGTTTTCTGTTGCGGCGGCGTATGCGGTATCGCGAATGGTCTCACTCATATCCCGCACGTATGCCGGCAATTTGCGCATCGCAGCCTTTGCGCTCTTTACAGTCGCGCTGATCACCGCGCTCGGATCCACCGTACAGCGGTCATACGCCTCGCTCTCGCATACCGTCCGCACAAATTCCACGCTCACCGCAGAGCAGCTGTACCTCATCGAACAAGTAAGAACGTATGAAGATGGCGGGATTCTCGTTGACGATTACAACCGCAGATCCTCTTCATGGCTTGTGCTTTCCGGAAAACCGATGGTAACGCGCATTGCCGCTGATCTTGAGCGGCAGATGGAAGAGTCCATCCAGTCTCCCTTGCGGCGCGCATTATATGAAAAACAGCTCGATTACGAAAAAATCTTGGGACTGGGCAGCATGCCTATCGTCGCCGACCTTGCAAAACGAAACAATATTGCGCACATCACAGGTATTGAGAATGCTTCAGAAAGCGCACTACAACACAACCCCGCGCTTATTCCTCGAGATCGTGCAGGAGATATCACCATGTATTCCGTCCGAAAGTCCGATACTGAGCAATGCAATGATACTGCGTGCGCATTCTTACTTGCGCGCGCCACGCTTGCCAATGATATCGGAGACGACATGGATACATTCGAGCATTTGCAAGCAAGTATTCGAACTGCTCGGCTGTCTGAGCCGAACATTGCCGGAAATACGACGTATCGCACAACGAACGCCCCCGTTATCCCGCTCGCGTTCAATGTAAACGATTACGTTCGCGTCTTGTGGGGCAGCCAAGATATGCAGCTTATGATTTCCTTCGTCCACCCTGTACCAGGACTTACGATTTCCGGCATTGCGGGAGAACCTATTCCCCTTCCTGTGCAAAGCCATAGTATAGTAAAGGTACCGAAAGATTTTCTGCATATTGACGAAAAGGGATTTGTGAGAATATTTATCCATAACCCAAGCGAACTCGAAATCCCTATCGACCTTATCGCACTGGGTCCAATTCTATGAAGCAATCAAAACTGGCCGGCGCTATCGCCCTTGTAGGATCCCAGGCAATCGTGCTGTTTTTGGGATATATTATTCATCCCTGGGTGGGGCGCTTGCTCGGCCCTGCGCAATACGGGGTGTACGGCATTATCCTTTCCATACAAACCATTTTTGGCATTATCTTGAATCTCGGCGTACCGAGCGCAGTATCCAAATTCGTCGCCCAGCATACCGATAGCGCACAAAGCGTTCTTCGCCAAGGATTGAAAATCCAGGCGATATTCGGTATATCGATTGCGCTTTTATTGGGCGCTTTGGCGCCTCTGTTCGCATGGATGCTCGGAGACGCCTCTCTCGTGAAATATCTTGTGTTTAGCAGCTGCATTATCCTTATCCAAGCGTTCTATCCGGTCTACAGCCAATTCTTGAACGGAATGCACTACTTCAACCGGCAAGCCGCACTCACCGCAACGTATGCCATTGCAAAATTGGTGGGTGCGATTTCGTTGATCTATGTTTTCCAATTGTACGGAGCCTTGTCAGGATTTGCCGTAGGAGGAATTATCGCTGCCATACTCGGATGGCATTGGACGAGAAAAACCGGCGGAACAATCCCATTCCCCATCCCGCTCAAGAAATTCGTTTCATTCGCAGGAGTCTATGCCATCATCCTGGTAGGCTTGCAATTGCTCATGAGCCAGGACCTGTTCATGGTGAAAGCGATCCTCAAAGACGACACGCTTGCCGGATATTACAATGCGGCTGTTTCTCTCTCCCGCATTTCATACATGCTTCTGCAGGGCTTGGCATTCGTACTGCTTCCGAGCGTGGCAGCGCTCACCCGCCCCGGAGCATCTCATGACAAGGCTGCCGCATTCATTAAGGACGCGCTTCGCTACTTGATCGCGCTCATCGTGCCGAGCATTGCGCTTGCATCGGCAACGAGCCGCGAACTCATCACGCTCTTCTTTACGCGCGAATACGTCTCTGCAGCGCCCGTACTTACCGTGCTGATGGTAGGGTTGGGAGCGCTTTCGTTTTATCTGCTGCTTACAAATATTGTTGCCGGCGCAGGCAAGGCGCACGTATCGCTCGGCATTACCATATGCATGCTTGTAATAAGCGCCGGATTGGGCATGACGCTCATTCCGCAATATGGATTAATCGGAGCGGCATGGCAGACAACGATTACCGGGCTTTTGGGGCTCGTAATGCTCGGAATGTATACATTTCGAACATTTCGCATTCCCTATCCGATTAAGAGTATTGTGCATATTGTTATTGCAACAATCGTCATGATATTGCCGACATACGCCTGGAAGGCAAGTTCTCTGCTGCTCCCCGTGCAATATATCCTGCTCATCGGCGTGTATATTGCGATTTTATGGCTGCTTGGAGAAATCAAGAAGGAAGACACTCTGCTGCTCGCATCATTGAAAAAATCCCGTCCGGTATGAAACAGATCTATGCCATATCTTCTGTTGCGGCGGGCGGCATCGCAATTTTTATTGCCTTTACTCTGCCCTTCCTGCTTTCGTCAGGACCGCGCGAAACCGGAGTACTGGAAAATATCCATGGCATCCCGTATCCGGCCGGAGCGGATGGCATTCTCGTATCAGAAGACATGGCGCATGCGGACGTGTACTTGCAAGAAAGCGTACTTGCAAAACAAGCAACATTTACTATTGCGTTCGATCCAAAGGAGACAGACAGCATCGATGTTGGTGTCCGAGAAAATGCGTTTTGGCTCAGCTACGAAAAGCAACCCTTGTATCGAAAGAGCGTGGATCCAAGCGGACCTCAAACAAAGGTAATAACCGTCCCGCTTACCCGTATGATCCAAGAGTCAAACAAATCCATTGATGTGATGTTCTTCGCAACAAGTAAATCAAAGCCGGTACAGTGGAGCCTTCAAGAATTTTATGCTACCGTTGACAGCGTTGTTCCGAGCGCTGCGGAAATACGATCATTCGGAAAAAGCATTCTTATTCGCGAACGCCCTCTCTAATGCTATGAGAACTCTCCCGCCCTATCTCTTCTGGTCTTTCTTAACCGCCTCCCTCCTTGCCACGCTCGCCCGCTTTTTTCATCGAGCGCTCTTCGATACGCGCGCACTCTCTCTGCTCGTCGCCCTTACGGCAGCCTTCGCCGTACTTTCTCTGTATCGAACATCGTATGAATAAAAAAGACACGATAGCTCTGCTGGGAGGAATATTCTGCATTATTGGAGGATTGCTGTGCTTTGGAATTGAAACAGACCAAGAATTCATCGATTTGCCTCCCACGGATGAGCCTCGCTTTATCGTCCCGCTTTCTGCCGGGCAAACGTACGAGCAACGTTTTGTCACCTACCGAAAAACGATTACGCGCATCGGCGCCTACATGCGGCCTATCCGCGAGATCCCAGACCCTTCTGCCGCCGTAACGTTTGCGCTCATGCGAGGAGATACCCTTCTTGCAAGCCAGGAGGTGCCTGCTGTTTTTATTGAAAACGGAGGACCCACGTACGCAAGATTCTCCGCTCCGATCGCGACAGAGAGCGGCGAAACCCTCCGCATGCTCATCACAGTTCCGGAATCCATCTCCCGCACGCTCGCGTTGAGAACCAGGGCGCAAGACGGGTCTTTCTCTGCGCAGGATGCCATATTATTCATAGACGGTGCCATGCAAGCATCGCCCGTTGCATATAACGCATTTGAACTCATCCACCCTCCGCTCATGAAGCAAATCGGAGCAAGCATACTGTTGCTCGGAATATTTCTCCTGTTCCGGAAACATATAATGCGCCATACCATGGCCGCAACGATGGCGCTCCTGCTCGCCATTGCACTCATGCAGGCGATTCCCGCTCCGGATGCAAGCATGTCGTATGGGATTATTGCCGCTCTCGTATTCGTACTGCTCCTTGTTGCATGGTGGGCATTTCGCATTGCAGGCAATACGATACTCGGATCAACATTCGGATCCATATTGTTTGCATGCTCCACATGGCTTCCGCTCCATATGATAAGGGGCTGGGATATCAACGAGCTGCTTAGCATACGCAATACGCTGTTCGACCCGAATCAGATTGCCGTATCGCACGGCGCCGGAGCATACATCGGCGTACTGGGAGGGTTCATGGCTTTGCTTGGAATCTGTATCTATCTTGCGGTTATCCTCCAAGGCCGCATACGTCGGCATGAAGTTGCAACGATAGTTGCAGTTGCAGGAGGCATCGCTTCTATCCTCGCCTTCGTGCCGTCTTCATTTGCAACGCCCCATGCAGCAATCGCCGTGTCGTTTGCGCTCGCCTATTTCGCAGCATTTGCCATGTCTTGCCTGCAACGGTTTTTCGGAAAACGCGACCGCGCAGCATATATCGTGCTCACAATCTTTGCCGCATTTACCATGCTCGACCTCATGCACGTTGCCGCACGGTCTCTTATGTATAACGCTCCGGTATGAGCAATGCTTCGGCGGAATTTTCCAGTACGGCAAAGAACGCGGGGATTATCGGCATAACAGCGTTTGCAGGATCGCTGTTCGGATTTTTCCTGCAACTGTTAGTTGCGTATTACTTCGGCGCAAGCTTTGCAACAGACGCATTCTTTATGGCGCAATCCACTTCCGAATTGCTCGGCAAACTGCTGATGGGCGGCTCGATTACGGCAGTGTTCATTCCTCTATTCGTCCAGCGAATCACGACAGGGAAACGAGGCGATGCATGGAGCCTGGCGCTCAATATCGTCAATACGATGGCCTGCATCTATCTGATTTGTATCGTCGTACTTGGAATATTTGCGGGAACATTCATTCGTATTATCGCTCCGGGATTTGAAGGAGAAACATACGCCATGACGGTATCGCTGCTTCGCATCCTGCTTCCATCATTCTTCTTTCTGTTTTTGGTCGAATTCGCCACCTCCATGCTGCATTCATTCAAGAAATTCGCGCTTCCTGCAGCGCTTCGCATTGTAGCTCCCTCTATTTCCATCATTAGCATCCTTCTCTTTGCAAAATCTCTCGGAATTTACGCGCTTGCGCTCGGGGTAGTAGCAGGATCCATCGCGCAAATCGGTATCTTGGCATGGGGGCTCATGCGAGAAGGAATGCAATATCGATTTTTCATCCGATTAAAGGACCCCACGCTCAAACACGTCGTGCATCTCGTATATCCGTTCATCATTTCAGCACTGATGACGCAAGGCGCCGGAATCGTGTACCGCGTACTCGTATCCGCGCTGGAAGAAGGCAGTCTTTCCGCGCTCAAGTATGCGGAAAAAATAACCCAGCTGATGACGATTATTTTCCTGAATTCCGTAACGCTTGTCATTTATCCGCTCCTGTCTGAAAAAGCAGGCAAGAAAGATACGCTTGGCATGCGCGACACCATTGCAAGCTCTATGCGCCTGGTCGTCTTCATTACGCTCCCGTTGATCCTGGCAGTCGCCCTGTTGCGCAACCAGATTATATCCATGCTGTACCAGCGCGGCAGCTTTTCCGAACAAGACGCAGTATTCACGAGCATTGCGCTTCTCTATCTCGTGCTCGGACTTACGACAACGGGAATTAGCTCTATTTTCGGGCATGCCGTTCTTGCTCTGCAGGAAACGCGCGCCGCGGTAGCCGTTACGATATCCTCTCAAGCCGTTGCTATTGCACTGTTTGTACTCCTTACCCCTTCTATGAACGTTGCCGGCCTTGCGCTTGCTTCCTCCCTTGTTCCGCTCTCATCCGCGTTGCTCTATTACCTGTATTTGCGCCGTTTTATTCCGCGCCTCCATCATATTTTTCTTCATGCCACGTACGGAAAAGTCATACTACTCTCCTGCCTCTCTTCGGGTATCATATTTCTCATGGCATCCCTCCCCATGCACCCGGTACTGCAGGCCATCTTCGCCTTGGCAACAGGGTCGGCAGTATATCTCTTCCTTTCTCGCGCATGGGGAATCCAAGAAATGGTACAACTGGAAGATATTGTTCGAGCAAAAATTACCAAGATAAAGTCTGTAGCCGTATGAAATTCGCAGTCGTCGAATATTCGAGCAAAACAAAAGAGATCTGGAAACATACCAACGAACGTCCCAACTACTTGTGCGATCCCGTAAAGGAAATAGATCCGACCAGTTTCGGTTGCTACGTATCCGCGCTGGAAGGAGAGCACATTCCGCTTACCCACTTTATTATCGGAAACCACATCAATCCCGCCCTTCGCCTCTTCCGTAAAATAGAAAAACGCCTCTTTGGCAATTGGCCGCACGGGTACGACATTCGGTACATGAAGCAATTCGATGCCCTTCTGGTCGTATACCAAATAAGCGACGGGCACGAGATGGTTCGCTTCGCACAGCGCATGAAAAAGATCCATCCCGGCTGCGTCCTCATCGGAGTCCCCACCCAGCCGTACGGCTTGCTGAAAGCCCGATGGGATTCGCATCCGGAAAGTCTGCAAGAAATCAAAGCATTCATGAACTCATGCGACGTATTTCTTACCATTGTGCACCGAACGCTGCCGATATGGGAAAAGATGACGCGCACCCCCGTCCGCTACATGCCGCAGCCCTACCCGGTGGATTTCGCATCACTGAAGTTTCTTCCGCGAGAGAAGAAACGCAATGTTATTTTTGTCGCGGGCGTAACGGGGAGAGACAATATCGCAAAAGGACAGATCGTTGCGGCAAAATTGCAGCGCATCTTTCCCGCATACCGCATTCATATGGCGCAAGTTCCCGGTATGGAGCTGGATACGAAAAATTTGAAAGGATCCAAGTTCGACATTATCCCATTTGAACCGTGGCAAGACCACATCGCAACGCTTGCAAAGTCGGCGATTGTCATCAATACCGATTATACGCAGACGCGCGGGAGAGTTCAGGCGGACTGCGCCGCAGTAGGCACGCCCAGCATCGGCGCGAATTCGGACGGGCAAGACGATCTGTTCCCCGACCTGCGTGCAGAACGGGATACTCCGGTAGAAGAACTCGTCGCACAGGCAAAGCGGCTTCTGGAAGACGACGCACTGTATGCCGGCATCGTGCAAACGGCAAAGGATCGCTTGGAGCAATACAACTATCGCCGATCCAGAGCGCGGATAGAAGAGCTAATTGGCAGTATCCGGCAAGGCACCGTATCTTCATGAAGCGATTCCTCGTAAAACACGTCGGGAATATGGGAGATCTTGTGTTCTTCACTCCTCCCATCTTGGAATCGCTCAAGAACGCATATCCTGACAGCCATATCACCTTCGTAACCGCATGGGGTTTTAAACGAAAAATGCGCTTCGGAGGCGAAGGATGGGGAAAGCGCAATCAAGGCGGATTCTGCATTTCTCTTATGATGACAAATCCGCATATCGACCAGTTGGTGCATTTTCACGATATAAAAACGGATCTCATGGGAGATACCTGCGTGGAAGAAGGCGTCTCATTCCCTACCTGGAGCCGCGCATACTACGAGCAAGAGAAAGAATCCGGGGCATACGACGGCGTATTCGAGCTCGATGTCGGAATCCGGCAGGATGAAAATCCCCTGGAACATTTATACGCGGTTGCAGGCATGCCGGAGCAGACATATACGAACTACAAGCTGTACTTCACGCAGAAAGACAGGGACGTGGCTCGGTACGTCATGGAATCATTCCCGCATCCGCGCATCGCCTTGCTGGAAGGGATTGAAGGCGCAACGACCCGCGGATGGGATCCCGGGAAAATTCCTGCGCTCGAACACGCCATCGAACGCGCATACGGCGTAGCGCCGATTTGGTTCGGATCAAAACATGTTCGGGAATACTACGGACGCCCGCTCACCTTGCGGGAAAATATCGCAACGCTGGCAGAATGCGACCTTGCGATCGGCGTCCTGTCCGGGCCGCTCCATTTTGCCGCGGCAGTCGGCATTCCGACCCTCACGCTTTTCTGCGATCAACCGCTGCATCGAGCGGCTCCCGCATACTTTCTCAATGCATACATTGACGATGAAGCAAAGAAACACCGCACGCTCCTTGGGCCAAGCGGAGCAACGTACGGATTTTTAAAAGAAGGATCCACCAAGATTAATCTCACCGAGCAAGAATGGAAGCATCAAGGATACCGCGATTGGAGCAGTCCGGGAAAACAATCCACCAAAAGCTGCCTTTCCGTCATCACAGTTGACGAAGTGATGGAAGTTGTAAAAGATATAATACATATATGAAATCTCCCTGGGTCGTTATTCCGACGTACAACGAAAAAGGCAACGCCGAGCAGATGATCCGTGCGCTTTTTGGTCAGCCCGTCGAACACCTTTCCGTGCTGATTGTTGACGACAATTCCCCTGACGGCACCGCCGATATCGTTTCCGCCCTCCAGAAAGAATTCCCTCGGCTTGCGCTCCTTGTCCGCGATAAGAAAGAAGGCCTCGGCCCCGCATACATCGCGGGATTTACGTATGCAATGGAACACGGAGCAGATGCAATCGTGCAAATGGATGCGGATTTCTCTCACGACCCGAACGATGTCTCCCGCCTGCTGCATGCGCTTCAGGACGCCGATCTTGTTATCGGATCACGCTACTCCCACGGCATCAGCGTGATTAATTGGCCGCTTCGGCGCTTGCTTATCAGTGTATTCGGCAATGTCTATGCAAGTACGGTTACGGGCGTTCCTCTGAAAGATTTAACGGGAGGATTTAAGGCATGGAAAGCAGAAACGCTCCGCGCCATTGATTTTCAAACAGTTCATGCCGACGGATACGGATTCCAGGTGGCGATGAATTACCGCGCATGGAAACGAAACAAGCGCGTCATCGAAGTTCCCATTATTTTCACGGAACGCCGCGAAGGACAATCAAAAATGAGCAAGGCAATCATCCGAGAAGCGTTGATTTTGGTCTGGAAACTGCGGCTGTTCGGGTGATACGTCGATTGCCAATATCGGTCTTTCGTGCGATTATACACCCATGAAACTGGCGTTCTCCGTCCCGTCCGGATACCATTTGCGCGAGCTTGTGCTGCCTTTGCGAAGGCACTTGGAGGCGCATGGCGATATTACTGAAGTGCAT
>CAYUBL010000010.1:23999-36282 GCA_964443125.1 uncultured Candidatus Saccharibacteria bacterium
CTTCGCCAAGGCTTCGGCGGGCAAGCCTGCCCACCCGTTACTACAAGAAGTTTTTTCCGAATTCGGTCCGAAGTTTTTTTATCATGAAAACCCGAAAGACGATGCCGGGCACAAAGAATTACTCTCTTCTATTAAGCCTGACCGCGTTGTCACCAACACCGTCGGGCACGACGAGCTCGATGAGCCGATTATACGCATCGCCAAGGAGCTTCGTATTCCGACTATTACCTTTATTGCAAGCTGGGACAACGTATGGAAAATCGAACGCCTCATACAGCATAACAAGCCGATTGCATTCGCCGACCGTTTTGTGGTGTGGAATGAAATGATGAAAGAACACTTGCTGCGTATCCGTCCGGAAATACAAGAGCAGAATATCGCGGTCATCGGAGCTCCTCGTCTGGACTACTTTACCCAAACCGATCGCATTCCAACCAAGGAAACAATTTATCAAAAGCTCGGATTTTCGGATACGTCTCGGCCATTCATCCACCTTGCGACAACCGAACTGTATCCCACAGAATATTTGGCAAAAACAATTGCTCGCGCAGTTGCCACACAAGATATTCCCGGCAATCCGTATCTATATGCGTCCATCCATCCCGGAGGAGATGTTTCAAAATATGACTCGTTTACGCGATACGGATTTATCGTTCGAAGGTCCCCCGGACGCCACGAAGAAATACCTGTTCCATCATTCAAGTACGCGCCCACCGAAGAAGATACCTTTTTCTTAGCCGGAATTTTCATGCACGCAGGCGCACTGGTAAACCATTCGTCCACCACCGCGCTCGAATCGCTCGTCGCCAATGTGCCTGTCATTAACGTCCAATACGGCATGCCATTCGATTGGTGGAGATGGCACAGATCCATGGTATTCCGGGATTTTCAGCAGCACTACAGAGACCTCATAAGCGACGGAGCCACCTATGTTGCAACATCGAAAAAGACGCTTATTGCATCGCTAAGAGACGTTCTGCTGCACCCTGACGCAAAGCGGGAAGCCAGAAAAAAAACGGTCAAAAGAATGATCACGACAACCGACGGTACGGCAAGCAAAAAAGTTCTCGAATATATTCTTGCGCTATGAATCCTCGAGGGGCGCTCACGCTCGTATTTGATGACGGCTATCAGGCGGTATACGAAGAAGTGCTTCCGCTGCTTGCACAATATAACGTGCGTGCAGTATTCGCCGTACCGCTCAATCCGGACGGAGGGACTATTGCCGGGCAAGACATCGCTCCCGTATCCGCATGGCAACATGCCGCGACATCATACGACCATGAGCTATCAGCACACGGCATATCGCATACAAGCTTCCTAGGCCTTTCTCCCGAGAAGCTCGCAGAAGAACTATCCCGTCCGCATACAACTCTTCCGGCAACAACCGTCGTGTACCCCGGCGGCGCCCACAATGACGACGTTGTTGCGCAGGCGAGACGATACTACAAAGCCGGGAGAACAGTCATACGGGGATTGGAATCGCTTCCTCCCCAAGACCCCATGCGGCTTCGTACGATCAATTTCAGCAAGCGGAATTTTTCCGTCGCTCGCGCGAATATTCATGCACTCCGGGCACATGTGCAAAATAAATGGTTGATTGAGACATACCATATGGTATCCAAACATCCCTCCAGTCTTACCCATTCTGCACTGATTTCCGATTTGGAAGCGCATTTGGATTTTATAACATCGATTCCGATACGAATCGGTACTATTCAAGACATTCTATGAATATTTCTGTCGTCATTATCGCGAAAAATGAAGAGGATGTCATTGCCGACGCTATCGCTTCGGTATCGTTCGCAAAAGAGATTATCGTCGTGGATGCCGAAAGCACGGATGCCACGGCGGATATCGCGCGCAGCCTTAGCGCAACGGTTATTGTTAAAGAATGGCAAGGGTATGGAGATCAGAAAAATTTCGGAGCAAGCCATGCAACGCATGACTGGATCCTCTTTCTCGATGCGGACGAGAGAGTATCCTCCGAACTCAAGCAAGCCATCATAAGCATGCCCGAAGATGCACCGCATCCCATATACTGGATTACTATCGAAGACATATTCCTTGGAAAGCGCATGAAACACCTTGTAGGACACAATCCTCGCTTGGTGAAAAAGCATGCTGCAACATGGAGCAAGAAAAAGGTGCACGAACAGCTTGTCTACGAACAATCCGGAAAGCACGTTACATACAAAGACGGCATATCGGGAGAACTCTCACAGCCCATTATCCATAGCTCTCACGCCACCATTGCGTCGTATCTCGAAAAAATGCACCGCTACACCACGCTCGATGCGCAAGATATGTTCGAGCGCGGCATCCATCGATCCGGCAGGCCCATACGGAAAAATGCCCTGCTCCCGTATCGCCTTGCCTTCCGCCAGCTCATAAAGCTCCTGTTCTACCGAAAAGGCATCCTTGACGGCTGGCAGGGTATTGCGTGGTGCTTCCTTTCGGCATATTACGAGCTTGAAATGGGCAGGAAATATCTTAGGCTCTCTCCGCTATGAGAATCGTCCACACAACGCTTCGCTACCCTCCGGCAACGGGCGGAGCGGAACAGTATGTCGAAAATATCGTAAAACGAACACGAAATATCGAAGAGAAGCGCGATGTCCGCGTCTTATCAAGCGCAATGAAAACGCACGGTCCCATCAGCATGCTTGAGCCGGAGCTTATGCTCGACGATCCCATCTATCTTCAGCGCCTTCGCGTATCTAAAACTCCATATATCTCCTATCCGCGCCTGCAGGCGCTTTCCTACTACATCGGCCACCATGCGCCGGACATCCTGGAAAGCTACGGCTTTTGGTATCAGCCGGCGGATGTCTCCGCTCGATATGCGAAAAAGCATGCGATTCCATTCATATTCCACCCTATTTATTATGAAAATTCGGTTCGAAGAAAGCCTGTTTGGCAGCTGTACAAGCATACGATCGGCAAAGCGACGTTTCGAGCAGCCGATGCGGTTGTCGTATTATCCGAATTTGAAAAGAAGCTCATAGAACAGGCAAACATGCCCGTAAAGCGGTTCGAAATAGTTCCGCCGGGCGTTGATATAAAGCAGCATGAAAAAATGGGAGAAAATCCATTTGCCGCTCGCAATATTTCCGGAACCATTTTGCTTACCGTATCCCGCATCGCACGGTCAAAAGGCATTCAAGATATTATTGCCGCACTGCCCGACGTAAAAAAATCAACCCCCGACATCCGGCTTGCAATCGCAGGAGAGGATTTCGGATATAGGGCTTCGTTAAAAAAACGTGCTCGAGAACTTGGCGTACTGGAGGATGTTCATTTTCTCGGAAAGCTTTCCGATGAAGAACTGCTTGGCGCATATCGGCATGCTGCCGCGTTCGTTCATGCATCGCACTATGAAGCGTTCGGGATCGTCTTAATTGAAGCCATGGCATCGGGTATCCCCATCATCGCCCGCGACGGTTCCGCAATTCCGTATGTCATGCCGAATAACCAAGCGGGCCTGCTATTTAGAACGCATGACGATCTCGTGCAATCGATCATTGCTGTTTGCGCAAATAAGCAGCTTGCGCAGCGCTTCGGCGAATTCGGCAAAACCCACGTATTGCAGAATTTTACTTGGGATGCATCGATAAAAAAACTGCTAGCCCTTTATGAAGAACTTGGAAAATAACAAGAAAGTCCTCTTCCTTTCCCTCTCTGGCATCGGAAATCTCTTAATGCAGCTGCCGGCAATCGAAGCGGCTAAAAAGGCGCATCCTGCATGGCATAGCACGGTATGGGTAGCCCCTCGCGGAACGAAAGCGATTGCACTGGCCCAACCTTTTATCGATGAAGTTTTGGAAATGCCCGTGAAGGGAAGTATTTCCCGGCACGCCAAGAACATCCTTGCCCTCCGGAAACGCCATTTCGATATCGCCATTATGCTCTCTCCCGGCCAGCTCGCAAAAGGCGCATTGTATATGAAGCTTGCGGGAATTCCCGTTCGCATCGGCAATGCATACCCGTATAAAGGCAACCCGCAAAGCTCGAAATTTTTAACGCATGCAATCCCCGAAGATCCGGCGCTGCATGACATCGAACAAAACCTCCAGCTTTTAGATCTAGTAGATATCTCACCTCCTATCATTCCTTATTACGCCATTACGATACCTCAAGAAGCCGTCGATTCATCTAAAAGCTATCAGCTATCAGCTAAAAGCTACATCGGTATCCATCCCGGCTCCGCTTCAAATTTTCAATGGAAACGATGGCCGCTTGAACGCTTTGGAAAACTTGCAAAAATACTGCATACGCACAATCCGAATGTGCAATTCCTGATATTCGGCGGCCCGGATGAAGAAGGCCAGAAGCAAGCATTGGCGAATATGATAAACTCGCTCTCCCCTTCGGCTGCCGCTGTCATCTCCACCCCCCTCCTCACCACCGCAGCAATCATTAAGCGGCATTGCAGCATCTTTATTTCCAACGATTCCGGCCTTATGCATCTTGCGGCAGCAGTCGGCGTTCCCACAGTGGGCATATTCGGCCCCACAAATGAAAACCAAACCGGCCCGCGCGGCCCCAAGAGCATTGCAGTCCGCGCTCCCGGGACAAAGCCGGTATACAATACCGAAACAGCATATGATTTTGGCTCAAATCCTCATCCGGCAATTCTCGCGCTCACGCCGGAAATGGTTTTTGAGCAAATAAAAAGCCAGCTACCGAAGTAGCTGGTTGTAGAAAAAAACAAATGAACATTCGCAGATAATTGACTCCTTACACTCTCGCATGTTGAGTGATAGTCACCCTCCGCCATACGCCTTCGGCTTCGGCGGACAGGCCTCCACCCTCATGTTTTTCAAGTGGGTTGAAGACCTGACGAAGAAGCAAACTTTTCGACTTCCTCCACCCCTTCCACCCTCATGGTTCTCAAGATGGTAGAAGACCTATCCCGATTCAAACAAGCGCTGGTTGATACCCCTTCCACCCTCATGGTTCTCAAGATGGTAGAAGACCTTAGGATGTCAACTTGGCCTTTCCCATGCCTCACCCCTTCCACCCTCATGGTTCTCAAGATGGTAGAAGACCTACAATGGGAATTACCAGCCCCGCGTTTGCCACCCCTTCCACCCTCATGGTTCTCAAGATGGTAGAAGACCTTGAGATATTTTACCTTTCTTGAGCTGTTTTCTTGCAGTTCGGTCTTCTTGTTCGGGCTGTGAGTGGCTTGGAGGGTGTTTTCGGATGGTTCACTGCCCAAATCAACAAAAAATGAGGGTATATGGCACTCTGCCATATTTGGGATTCCTCCCACCCGTATGCCGCATACAACAGGCATAAAGCCTCTTGATGCCTCCGTTACCGTGGAGTGACTATGCATACGCATGAAAGCAGGATCGGGGCTCGAGCCTGACCGCCAAATGGCGGATTTGTTCTGTGGATTGTGAGGGTGCGAAACGGATTAGGGTGATTGGATGGTAGGAAAATATGGGATAAATGTCAAGGGCAAAAAGAACCCCCCTGAAGCATATTGCTTCAGGGGGGTATACTCGCGAATGTTCAATCCTCCGTTTCTGTGTTTTCTTTTTCGATAATTTCGTTCATTTTTTGAACGCCATACTCGCACGTCCACTGCGCTTGAACCTCATGCGACGTTGATCCTGAATGTCCGCATTTTCGGCACTCCAGAATTCCCCGCGCGAGATACGTATCGGCCTTTTCTTTCGTCTGTTTCTCCTTTCTGCATGCTCCGCATTTAGGGCATGTATGTCGCAACAAGTAATCCGACTGATATACAATCACCGAGATAGGGCCAGGCAACTCATCGACGACGCGGCTGATACCGATATCCTCAATGAGTGACGGAAGTTGGGAATAATTCCACAACGAGTGCCGTCGATTAGATTCGCTGCCTCCTGAGCGCTTATCCGCCCAAGAGATTTTCTCGATGGCGATATTGGCATTCCAGTCTGCGGCAAGGGCGATAACTGCATGGGCGAGCTCGTACGTTCGGCGCTTGAGCTCCGCTTTCGATTTCTTATCGCCGACCCACCGCTGCTTTCCCTGCTCCGTCCGCAATAGCAAGCTATGCGAAAGAGCCTGGTTCATAATGCCGGCATCTTCCGTTTTGCCGGAATCGAGCGTATTACCGAATCGATCGGCAACATGCCACCAGAGCGCGCCGTCGGAACCCAAATGAATTCCGAGGACATTTTCTCGCAGCTTCGGAGCGATGGTTCTGGCAGTCGCAAAATGAACTTCCCATCGCCTGCCGCCGGACTCATTTTTCTCAGACAGAATCGACCAGCATACGCTGCGATCGTGCTTTGGAGAAAGCAAGTCCATAATCCGCTGCTTACGCTTTCCTTTCGTGTGCGCACGAATCTGTAGCGGCACAAGCAAAACATCGCGCTTCACAGAGAGCTTTTCATCCGGCCATGCGGCGAGAGGAGAGAACTCCCTTGCATACGCTTGCCACCAGAAAAGCTCTTCGGATCCGGCTAGTTCGCCCAACGGCAATACGGCATACAGGCGGCCGTTCCTTGACCACTCGTACACCACAACATTCTTGCTTTGGACAAAAATTCCGGTCTGTCGGTTCGGAAATGGAGACCCCACGAAGGTAAGCCAATGGGGGTCCACGCAAATGAGGCGGTCTCCCTTCCTATCGCCTTCGGCATACTTGTGCGGGTTAAGCTCCCGCGCCATCGCATGATCCATTGGTTTTGGGTTCCGAACGAGATCGCGGATCGATTGGTGCCATTCTTGCAGCCGCTCTTCCTGATCCCGAGACTCTAATCCGGGAAATGAAACTTTCGGCATCTTGCCATAGGTTAGAAGACCGAGGTGAGATGCCAAGTCCGTTCCCGCTTTTTGGCATACGCCAGCAGCCAGAGGGGAAGGGACGCCATCAAGCGGCGGACGAATCCACGTTTTGATGAGCCCCTGTAATCCATGCGTTACGTCTATAAGGTTGACGTCCCGCTGGCACTTGCCTTTCTGCTTTCCGCCTTCAGAAATCCACGAAAACGATTCGGCAATTCTGCATCGAACATGCAAAACGCCATCCCGCAATTCCGTATCGATCATGTTATAGCCGTTTCTGTACTTCGGCCTCGCACGCTCCTTCGCCGATGTGAGCGGCTTTCGGGGCGGCTTGCCCCTTTTTCGGCGCTCCTCCTCCGGATTCTGTTCGATGAGCTTGCGCGCATTGTCTTCCTTTCCCGGCGGAATAGGAACAACAAGATCAGCGAACTGAAGATAGCCATCCTCAAATCGGCTGATTTCGAGATACCGGTGAAGCATCTCGAGTGTGTCCCGAACAGCGATACCGAGGGTGTCGACCGTTGAAGAGAATATCCGTTCAATTGCTTCATACAACGGGCCGTCTCCGCTCGTGCGCGGACAAGTGACGGCCGTCTTCACAGCTTTTTGAACTTTCACGATGCATTCCTTTCATTGCGGTAACAGGTGCTGAATTTCCGCTTCGAGTTGGACAAAGGATTGTTCCCATTGTTGGAATCGATTCAATTCTTCCCGAATGAGCATCCTTGTCTTGTCGTCTCTCGCCGACTCCGTCCGGCGAATAAGGCGATCCCGCATCTTCCGGATCTTTTCCTTCGCCTTTTCGCCTGCTTCGGCGCGCTGGTCGAGTTTGATACGAAAGGCTTGCTTGCCGGGGCTGTCATGGAAATGCCTCGAATTTTCGAGAAAGTGTCCTGCTTCCCGCAAAATCTCCCGGTTTAATTCGCGCATCAGCTGGATGCACTGCACGGGCTTTCTGGGAAGGATAATTTCGCGCGCGACGGGCGGCTTTTCTTTCTGTTTCTTCTGTACTTGCACGACGATGCCTCCTTTTGTGTATTCAGTTGTTTGGGTTCAATCAGAGTCAGGGTCTATATAACATACATAAAATATTAATCCTGTCAACACTTGACAATCCCCACCTCATTCTCTACCATCCAATCACCCTAATCCGTTTCGCACCCTCACAATCCACAGAACAAATCCGCCATTTGGCGGTCAGGCTCGAGCCCCGATCCTGCTTTCATGCGTATGCATAGTCACTCCACGGTAACGGAGGCATCAAGAGGCTTTATGCCTGTTGTATGCGGCATACGGGTGGGAGGAATCCCAAATATGGCAGAGTGCCATATACCCTCATTTTTTGTTGATTTGGGCAGTGAACCATCCGAAAACACCCTCCAAGCCACTCACAGCCCGAACAAGAAGACCGAACTGCAAGAAAACAGCTCAAGAAAGGTAAAATATCTCAAGGTCTTCTACCATCTTGAGAACCATGAGGGTGGAAGGGGTACATCATGTGACAAGCATCTTACAGGCGTGTGGGTCTTCAACCCACTTGAAATCAGTTTTGCTCTTTGCCAGTCCAGCAGTGCGCAGTGCACTCTTGACTGGCTTTTTTATTTGTGCTAAGAAAGTGAGTTTACTTGATAATGAATTGCTCTATGCAGAAAGAATTTACTATCAATACCCTGCAAGCAAAAGACATCCGTTCTCAAGTACTCTATGCCAACTCTCCTGTAGGGTTTAAAACAGCACAAAATATTGTTTCAGCAAAACTAAGAAACTGCCACCACCTCCTTACAAACTATCGCCAAGCAAAAGAACGAGCAGGCTTCTCAGAAGAAGCCCAACAACTGGCAAAGATACAAGAAAAGCTAGCCTTCTATCGAAACGCAATAGATTCCTCGCCCGATGCGAGGAATTTGTTTATCCTGGAAGCGCAAGCGGCAAAACAATACTGGCGAGGAATATCTTTAATTACAAAGCAGAATAAAATATGAAGCGCATAAATTGAAACGAGCGATTTTATCAAACGAAGCGTGGAAACCATACAATCATGTATGGCGGCATGGAAAATCCTGCAAATAAAAAAGCCAGTCAACAATGTGACTGGTTTCTTTTTTTGAAAGTTGTAACGAAGAGAAAGAATGACAACGAGGACTGCTTAGAATATCCTATTCCTTTTTAATTCTGTTCAAATAATCGTTGCCTGCGACGCCACAGATCATAATTACCTGTGCGATTGCGGCAGCCTACTGAAGAAACTGCCTCGTCAGCCGATTCTTCTTCCCTGCCACTCCACAGCCATGACATAAAAGCCCAGCCCACACACATGCCGAGGAACATAATAATAACCGCAAACGACAATAAGACTAATTCATCATTCATCACAAGCCCCTCTCTTATTCAATTGTTCAGGTGCTATCCGTTCCGTCTCTAACCTACAACCTCCTTATAAAACTCTTCGTGGATTTTGGCAATCTTCTCCATTGTCAGATTATCTCGTACGAATTTCTGCGCCGCGGTGCCGATTTCTTTTTTATCAAAACGATTCATGGCAAGCGCGTCGATGAGTGCTTTTTCCAAATCGCCCTTGGATCCTCTTTCAAACAACATTCCGGTTTTTCCCGATTGGATAATTTCCGCAGGGCCGCCGATATTTGCGGCAATGACCGTTTTTCCGCGTGCCATCCCTTCAACAACCCCCCTTCCGAACGGCTCAACCCACACGTGCGGGGATACAACGACTTCCGACTCATCAATCATGCCGCGTAGGCGATGATACGGCACGTGCTGCTGAAATGAAACCTGGTAGTGCAACCCCCATGTTGCCGCCAACCGTTCGTACTCCTTGTATTGCGCGCCGTTGCCGACGATCGTAAGGCGAGCATTGGGAACCTGTCTCGCCACATTCCTCCATGCCTGCAGCAGCAACTTCACTCCCTTATACATTTCCACTCGTCCAATGTAGAGCACATTGCCTTCCAAGCCTTTTTCTATCGGAGTAGATACATACTCCTGATCAATCGGATTATAGATAACACCCGTATGCTGGCGGGATATATCTTGGAATTTTTTAATATACTCCTTTTGTGTATGGGAAATGAAAATCTGATGACGAAATGATCGGAACGCTTCCCTTCGATACTTCCGATTAAACACGTATTGCCATATACGAAATGGCCTGCGCGCAAGCGATGCCTCATGAACGCGATGGCAACGCCAGAATTCTCCTGTGCCCTGGCATCCGGGATCGATGTTGCCGCTGTATTGAATATTATTCGTACAGCCGGAAATTTGCGCGTAATCGCGGGCCGTTACGACAGCCTGCGGCATATTCAGCTCCGACAGCATCAGCGCGCTGCGGAAATCGTGCGCATGGATAATGTCATAGGTATCCAAATCGGGAATGTTTGCGCGCAGAATCTTTGTCGCCCGGCGGCTCTGCATCCGTTCAAAGAGCGGCTTGCCCCTCAAGCCTAAGGGAAGCGCGCGGACAGGCACGCCGTCTTGTTCGTAGTCTTGGGCGCGATCCCGACTGGTGACAACCTGTACCGTATGTCCAATTGCAATAAGACCGCGCGCAATCAGGTGCGTTGATATTTCTCCTCCGCCTTTGGAGTCCGGCGGATATTGCGCTGAAAGAAAAAGAATATTCATATCACGAAAGGCGAGGCGTTGCGTGTAATTCTTTATATATTTCCACCATATCACGAGCAGCGCTATCCCAAGAAAATTTCGCGGCTTGCCTGATTCCCCGCTCGATCAGGGAGCTTGTAAATTCAGCGTTATGGATAATATGTTCGATGCTTTTCGCAAATGCCTCTGCATCATCCGGATTATGCAAAATCGCTCCATCACCCGCAACTTCCGGAAGGGATGTTGCATTCGAGCAGACCACCGGACAACCTGCGGCCATCGCTTCAAGGGGAGGAAGTCCGAATCCTTCATAGTACGAAGGAAAGACAAGCGCAGTCGCCATGTTGTACAGCTCATTCATGCGCTCCCGAGAAACAGTTCCGAGAATTTTTACATTCTCGCGGAGGCGAAGCGCATCAATGCCCTCCAGAAAAGCTTGGCGCCCGGAGAGAATTCCCGGATTTCCGATTTTAAGAAGCAAGATATCCGGGTACTGCTTTTTCAAAAGAGAAAGCACCCGCAGCACCGTATGCAAGTTTTTCCTCGGATGGTCAGAGCCCACATGGAGCAAGACAGGGGCGGTCATCTTGCCGGATAGCCCATATTCCCGCATGAGCTCCTGGTATGCAACGGTGGACGCAAAGTTTTCGATGGGGGCATACTCTTCCCGAACGCCATTCGGGACGACAGTAATATTTTCTTCCTGAATGCCGAAGTAGCGGCACGCTTCTTGTTTTGTATATTCAGAAACAGCAACAACTTTATCTGCGCGAATAATCCCGCCCATAAGATATCGGTTCAATAGCTTTGCCTTCGCGTCTTGCGGATGCGTAAGCTCGATGAGGTCATGGACGGTCACGACAGCAGGACGGCGTTTTTTTGCTATAAAAGACAGCGTCTGGTTGGATATGTCGTAGACATCAAATTCCGGAATATGTTTCGCAAGACGAATCCAAGATATGCTTTTTGACCCCAAAACTCCGGGGAGGCGGGAAATAGCCTTCCCCTCAATCTCATTATTCTCCCCATCTAAAAACACAACCGACGCGTCGACGTCATCGCTTCCTATCCGCCTCGCAATCTCGTATGCGCGGGATCCAACCCCGGAATACTCCCCCGCATTCGTCATGATGCCGACTCGCTTCTTCATACCGCAAGGCGTTCATATACTTCATGCGTTTTGCGAGCCACGTCTTTCCAGGAAAACCGCTTCACGCGCTCAAGGCCGCGCTGCGAAAGCTCTTTCTGTTTTGCTTCGTCAGAAAGCAGCGAGAGCATCTCGGCGGACAGGCGTTCAATAAAAGCTTCATCATTCATCCGCTCATGAAGGTTTGCCGTTGAAAACGGCACGATAATGCCGGCATCTCCCACCACTTCCGGCAACGGACCGCCGTCGCTTACGATCACGGGAGTGCCGCATGCCATTGCCTCTTGCGGCGGAAACCCCCAGCCTTCATACACCGACGGCCATACGAACATATCAGCTCCGGCGTACAGTGCGGGTAGCGCTTCATACGATACATCTTCTCGAAAGTCCACGCGGTCTTGCACATGAAACTGCAGTGCTGTTTGCAAGCTGTCGTCTTGCTTATGCGCCTTTTTCCCGACGATGACGAGCTTGTGCGGTATCTTGCCTGCAATCGCGGCAAACGCTCGATCTCGGCCGACTTCCGTACGGAAGACGGGCAGAAGCTCGTTCGCCGGCTCGCCGCCCATGCCGATGTGGTGATCGAGAATTTCAAGGTCGGCGGCCTTTCGAAGTACGGGCTCGACGCGGCATCGCTACGGGCGCAGTTCCCGCGGCTCGTCTACTGCTCCGTCACGGGTTTCGGCCAGGACGGCCCCTATGCCTCGCGCGCCGGCTACGACTTCC
>CAYUBL010000011.1:0-30973 GCA_964443125.1 uncultured Candidatus Saccharibacteria bacterium
ATGTTCTCAAGCCCGGAAGAAAGAACCGGTCTTCCTTCCGTGAAGCTGTTTGAAGGCATCCTCTGCGGATCCGTCTTAGTAGGAATCGATGATCCTATGTATACCAGTATCGGCTTTCAGGATGGCGAAAACTATATCTCCTATAAAGAAAACGATATGGCAAACCTCATCGAAAAAATTCGCTTCTACCAAAAAAATCCCGATATATTGGAAAGAATTGCAAAAAATGGATACGAATTTGCCGCATCTCGCTTCAGTCCTCAAGAAGTTGCCCGCATATTTTGGAAAGATCTTGAGACTGCAATAGCTTCTCATACGTCAGGAAACACCAAGCTGTCGTGCTCCTTTGTACATCAAGAATGAAAGGCGTATTTTTTCTGACAAGCGGTACATCCATACAGCTATGGAAAGAACGTGGCTGGCTTGAAGGCGGATCGGGCACAAAAACGTATAATGCATGGGCGAATGTTTTTGACACCATGTATTTCATATCCTATGGGAATGAAAAAGATCTTCAATACAGCGATTACTTTAAAAACAACATCGTAATCTTGCCAAAAACACTGAACCTCCCGTCTTGGTTATACAGCCTCTTCATTCCCATCATCTACCGAAACGAGCTGAAAAAATCCGATATATACATTACCGCCCAAATGGAAGGCGCCTGGTCAGCAGCGATTGCTAAATACCTGTATGATAAAAAATTCATATTGCGATGCGGATACCAGTGGGCCATCTCCGACTTCGGGAAAAGCATCAAAGGAAGGACATTGAAGCGGATTGCACATGCGCTGGAATGGTTTACCTACCGCGCAGCAGACGAAATTATTGCAACATCACTCTTTGCCCAAGAGCACATAATTCATACCTACAAAATTGCGCCTGATAAAGTTCATATGATTCGAAACGCTGTCGACACTTCTCTTTTCAAGCCAAGAGATATTAAAAAAATTCCGCGCAGCATACTCTACGTGGGCAGGCTGGCAGAAGAAAAAAACCCCTTGCTTCTTCTACGAGCTGCGAAAGGGCTCAGTGTCCACATTTCCTTCTTCGGTTCAGGAGGGCTGGAAGAATCGCTCAAAACATATGCCAAGAAGCATGCGATCCATGCCGTATTCTATGGAGACGTTCCGACAGATGAGCTTGCGCGAGCGTTTAATCGCCATGAAGTACTTGTAATGCCGTCGAAATATGAAAATAGCCCAAAGGCATTGCTGGAAGCAATGGCATCCGGGATGGCGGTTGTCGGCAACAACGTACAAGGTATTCAGGAAATCATTACCCATAAAGAAAATGGATATCTCTTCGAAAATTCTTTATCTGATCTCAAGAATGTACTCCGAGAGCTCCTGGTAAACAAGAATGAACAAAAGCGAATAGGTAATAATGCCCGTGAATATATATTGAAACACTGCAGCCTTGCGAGCGTTATCGAACAAAATATTCAACTATTCAAAAAAGCTCTCGCTCGTTAGTGCACGCATCCAACGCAGCAGCTTTACGGGAAGCACAGCGAGAAGAAATGGTTCGAGCAAATATGCGTAGTGCATCACATGGTGCTTGTTCATGTATTTCCATTGAGTTTTAAGACATTGGCGCATTTGATCCTTTTGCTTTTCGTAAGAAATGGAGTCCTGATATATGGATCGGACACATAAGAATTCCGGAAGATTTGCGCCTTTCGCGACTCGAAGAATCCTGAACCATAAATCGTAATCTTGCCCGTATCGTATGGACGCATCATATCCTCCAACTTTTTTATAGACATCGCTTCGCATCAAAATCGCGCTATGGGCAAAAGGATTCCTTCGAACAATAGCCCTTCGAATTTCGATATCGGAAACGGGAACTCTCCGATCCGCCGCGCGGCGCCCCGGATAAAAAATATCCGTATAATAGCAGCCGACTATCCCGTATTGAGGATGCTGATCAAGAAAGAACACTTGCTTCTCCAGCTTTTCCGGCAAGAATTCGTCCCCGGAGTCAATGCGGGCAATATACGTGCCGTGCGCATGCTTTGCCGCAAGGATAAGTGACTTTGTAAGTCCTGCGTTTTCCGTATTTTTCAGAAGGGTCACTTGTTTTGGATACCGTTTCTGAAACTCGACCAAGCATTCTTCCGTATCATCCTGCGATGCATCGTCCACCGCGACAAGCTCCCATTCCCGATACGTTTGCGAAGCAATACTCTCGAGCGTTTTTATCAAACGCCCGTCCGTATTGTTATGAACCGATAAAAGAATACTAATCATGACATTCTTATGCTATTGCATACAACAGTTCAAAATATTCCCGAACCACTCGGTCCAAAGAATGGTGGTTCTTGCATCTCATATACGCCCGCTGCGCAAGCGCTTTGCGAAGTTCGGCATCGGAAGCCATAGTGATGATCGCCTCAGTTAACGCATCCGTATCGGAAGGAGGGATAAGCAGTGCGCACGATTCATCAACCACTTCCAAATTCGCCCGGATATTCGTCGTGATGATTGGTTTTTGTGAAGCCATGGCCTCAAGGAGCGCAAGAGACATACCTTCAAATTGCGTAGGTAGTACAAAGATATCCAGAGCGGATAAAATGGATGGTATTTCTTGTTGGTAACCGGTAAATATCGTTTTCTCTTCTATTCCCAAATTATGCGCATGCCGTTTCAGATATTGTTCTTGAGAACCGTCACCAACGACAATGAGCCGCAGGGGTAAATCGCGGCGTTGCTCTATGACTGACTGAAACGACTCAAAAAGCCCTCTGTGGCCCTTGCCAGGCCGGAGTTTGGCGATAATACCTATAGTAATATCCTCCGGCTCAAGGTTCAATTCATCCCGAACGCGCTTGCGGTCTGACGTTGCTTTTTCATAAATGGAAATATCTATGCCATTTCGAATGTGCGATATCTTTCGTTGATCAACAGAGAGCCGATGCTCTAATACATCACGCAACTCATCCGAAACAACAATGTAATGGGTAACAAGCTTTTTTGTCATCCATTCCGCATACTGGAGAAACTCCCAACTCAGTAAGCTGCCACGCTTGTACGAAACGATCTTTTTTACCCCTGCAAGCTTTCCGATTATCCTCCCAAACAGATCTGCGTGGATAAGATAGGTAACAAGCACATCGGGCGTCTCTCGTCGCAGCATCGTAAACAGCAGAACGGATATTCGAAGAACATCGTACCACTTGGAATATCCGAGATACGTAACCGGAATACCTTGCCGGATAAGCTCTTTTCCGATTAGCCCTTCTCCCAAGATGCAAAATACTCGCTGCTGCAATCCCATTTCGCGTAAGCGTGGAAGCATGGCAAGCAGCGCTCGCTCAGTGCCTCCCGCATCTAGACCGGTAATTACATGGACAATTTTTTTCATATGAGCATTTTCTTTCGAGCAAATATCATCTTTTCGCCCCGCTCATATATACGCCATTCCTGTACATCGATCGCTGATAAAACGGCATCCTTACACCCCTTCCGATACCTATCATGGAGCTCTATGACTATCACATTCACTCTGCCTATCCACGGAAGATAATTCTTTGAAAATATCTCTTTCTCCGATCCTTCAATATCCAGCTTCAAGATATCTATGACATTGCATCCGGACTGATTGAGAGTATCTTCGATGGTAACCGCACGCACCCCCGGTCCGTCGGATTTTTTCGACTCCTTGACCATAAACCCCCACTTTCCCATCTTCCGATCGACAATCTTCAAGAAAGCAGTCCGATGCCACAAGCCGGCATGGACCGGGACAATATTCGGTACGGTTGCGGCATGCGCCGCAAGGATTTTAAAATTGGAGTCTTCCGGCTCAATGGCAATAATTTTCGCATGAGGATACTTGAAAGCATAGTAGAGGGAAGAGAGGCCGGTATATGCTCCTCCGTCAATAATCAAACGAGGGTTTATACTAAACGGCAGCTTCAACTCCCCCAGCACGAATATGCTGGAAAATACCGACCGATCAGTTGTTCCCGGCCGAAGATTCAACTTCCGACGCGTAAAAGAATAATATTTCTCGGTAAGATACGAGGCGAGTGTAAGCAATGTCTCTTTTACAAAAGATTTCATATTAAAAAAACGACTGGTTCCAAAGCTCAAGCGTGAGCAGCAGCCAGATTTTTCGGCCGGAATCCCCATGAAGCCGATGATGCTGCAATAGACTATTCACGCTTGAACGCTCCAGTATCTCTGCGCATAGCGAATTTCGATCCATGAGAATATCTCTCGCATATTCATAGAGTCCCGATTGGAACCAGGTATTAATAGGAACGCTAAAACCCTGTTTCTTTCGATAAAGCAAATCATGCGGCAATAATTCCTCTAATGACTTTTTTAAAATGTATTTCCCTTCCCTTCCGCGCAGCTTGAAACCTTCCGGCACACTCGCGGCCAACTCCATGAATTCATGATCAAGGAACGGCGATCTCGCCTCCAGACCGACAGCCATGGACGCAATATCGACTTTTACGACGAGGTCGTCCGCAAGGTACGTACCGATATCCGCATGCAGCGCAGCGTCAATCACCCCAAGACCTTTTTGTGCGTTATAGTGATGCTCAAGAAAACGCTCGCTCGAATGCGCACTTGCGTACTTCTGAAACAGAAAAGGAGACAAATGCCTTTTTTCCTCTGCGGTAAAATAGGACAACAATTCCGTATGAAGATGCCACGGCGGCAAAAGAGCTCCTTCTGCAAAAATACGGCCATATCGCAAAAAATGAGTGGGACGCACCCGATACAAACGCTCGAGAACCTTGGCATTCAACATGCGCAATGCTCTCGGAATATAGTTTGCATAACGCCTGTTCTCTCGTATCACCCCATACCATGGATACCCTGCGAAATTTTCATCTCCTCCATCGCCGTTTAACGCTACAGTGACATGTTCTCGCGTAAGCTTGCTTAAATAATATGTAGGCAACGCGCTGGAGTCCGCATACGGCTCTTCGTATTGCCGCACCAAATCCGGCAGCACCTCCATGACGTCTTGCTTGACAATGAATTCAGTATGTTCAGTCTTGAATTTTTCCGCAACCATTCTCGCATACGCAAGTTCATTGAACTTTTCTTCCTGAAAACCAATGGAGAACGTTTTAATGGGAATAGCGCTATGGCGGCTCATGAGTGCAACAATCGCACTGGAATCCACGCCGCCGGATAAAAATGCGCCAACTGGAACATCCGATATCATGCGAAGCTTAACGGATTCGTCAAGCTTATTAATAATCCTTTCTTTCCACTCTTCTTCCGATATCGCAAGTTTACGTGAATAATCCAATTGCCAATATCGCTGCGTTTCCATTTTCCCTGTTGTTGTGTCCAGAAGGAGATAATGCGCAGGCTCAAGCTTGCAAATACCCTGAAAGCCCGTTAGGGGCGCGGGAACATATTGATATGTAAGGTAATGAAAAATCGCTTCATCATCTCGCTTAGGCCGATATTCGGATTGCGTCAAAATAGCCTTCAGCTCTGAGCCGAAGAGGAACACATTATCGTCCTTGTAATACTTGAATGGCTTTTTCCCAATGCGATCTCGCGCGCAAAACAAGGTTTTCGCATGTTCATCATAAATAGCGAATGCGAACATGCCCCGCAGATGCTGCAAACACTCCATTCCATACCTATCATATAAAGCCAAAACGACTTCGGTATCAGTACGGGAAGCAAATCGGTATCCGTCCTTTTCCAACTGTTCGCGCTGGCTCTGGTAATTGTAGATTTCTCCGTTAAAAACGATTTCATACCTATCGAGATACCGCATGGGTTGATGTCCTCGAGAAGAAAGGTCGATAATGGAAAGCCTCCGATGACCCAGTCCCACTCTGCGATCGCGAGACAGGTAAACACCAGCATCATCAGGCCCTCGATGAGCAATCGCATTCGTCATGCGGCGTATATCCTCCGACGCAACTGGCACATCAGAAAATGAGACTTTTCCGGCAATTCCACACATATAATTCAGGTGATTTCATCCTAGCCCAATTGGCAAAAAGGGTATAGTCCTTGTATACTGCTCGCATGTCAAGCAAAAAAGTACTCATCACGGGCGGAGCAGGATTTTTGGGCATCAATCTCGTCCGATATCTCCTCGCACGCGACCATGAAGTTATTTCCTACGACTTCGCGCCGTTTGACTACCCGGAGAAAGACCAAATTACCGTCGTCACGAAAGATATTCGCGACAAAGCAGACCTGGATGCGGTTATGGATAGTGTAGACGTTGTGGTCCACTGCGCCGCAGCACTGCCCCTGTATTCTCCGGAAGACATTTATACAACCGACGTAGATGGAACTCGTAATGTGCTAACATCCGCATTTGAACATGGAGTGAAACGCGTTATTCATATTTCTTCTACAGCGGTATATGGAATTCCGGATCACCACCCCCTCTATGAAAACGATAAACTCATCGGCGTTGGTCCCTATGGTGAAGCGAAGATACTTGCCGAACAAGAATGCGAAAAATTCCGAACGCAAGGAAAGTGCGTGCCGATTTTGCGTCCGAAATCGTTTGTCGGACCCGAACGGCTCGGTGTGTTTGCGCTTTTCTACGACTGGGCATACACGGGCCATAACTTCCCAATGATCGGAATGGGCAATAACAGATACCAACTGCTCGATGTGGAAGATCTGTGCGAAGCCATTTACCTATGCATGACAAAGGATGAGAAAACGGTCAATGACACGTTCAATATCGGCGCAAAAGAGTACACCACCATGAAAGAAGACTATCAGGCGGTACTCGATGAAGCGGGGCACGGAAAACGCATTATTGGCTTCCCCGCATCTCCGATGATTTGGACGCTTCGCATTCTCGAAAAACTTGGCATCTCCCCGCTCTATAAATGGGTATACGAAACTGCAGCTGTGGACTCGTTCGTATCCATCGAAAAGGCGGAAACGCAGCTGGGGTATTCGCCTAAATACTCCAATAAGCAAGCGCTTGTGCGAAATTACAGGTGGTATATCGAAAATCTTAACTCCTTCAAAGAAGCATCTGGCGTAAGCCATCGCGTCCCCTGGAAACAGGGAATACTAGGAATCGCGAAGCACTTGTTTTAAGCTGTATCTATGAATGTACTCATAACAGGAGGCGCCGGATTTATTGGATCACATGTCGCGCATAAGCTCCTAGAACGCGGTGACAGCGTTGTGCTTATTGACGATTTTAATGATCGTTATGACCCCGCATTAAAAGAAGCTCGCGTAGAGCATATGTTTACGGATTCTCCGAAGCAGCCGGTTGTCGTACGAGGAGATATTCTCAATCAAGAACTGCTTGAAAAAACAATTCAAGAGCATCAGATAGACTCTGTTATTCATTTGGCGGCCTGGGCTTCCGTACAGCCGAGCATAGAACAGCCTCGGATATACTCTGATGTAAATGTGACCGGAACGGTATCTGTATTAGAAGCCGCACGGAAAAATAATATTTCCAGAATCATTGCGGCGTCCAGCTCATCCGTCTATGGCGGAATCAAAGAAGTCCCCTTTCGAGAAGACATGAACGTCATGAATCCTATCTCTCCCTATGCAGCGACAAAAGCCGCAACGGAACTCATGTGCGCCACCTGGCATCACCTCTATGGCATTCCGACAACATGCCTGCGCTTCTTCACCGTATACGGCCCATGGGGAAGGCCGGAAATGGCAATCTTTGCGTTTACGAAAACAATTGAGGCGGGCGAGACGATTTATATGCGCGGCAAGGAAACAATGCGAGACTTTACATATATCGACGATATCGTACAAGGCGTTATCGCATCACTGGACAATGCAAACGGATATCACGTGTACAATCTGGGGGAATCCGACGGAGTGCCGCTTCCGCGCATGATTGCTGCTTTGGAGTCTGCAATTGGCAAAAAGGCAATCATTGAAGAAGTGCCTCTTCCACAAGGAGATGTTCCCGCAACGCTTGCGGATATCGCACAGGCAAAACGAGATCTAAACTATCAACCGACCACAAGCATCGAAGAAGGTACAAAGAAATTCGTTGAATGGTACCATGAATGGCATGATGCGATTTTTACGCACACAGCGTAAAAGAGACATTTTCTTTTTGTTGGTCGGCACAGGGTGCCTGCTTGCAACCGCCCTGCAATACCCGCTTGCAACCACATTCCCCATAGGAGGCGATGCGGCAGCTCATATCAGCAATGTACAGCATCTATTCTCCAAGCCGCTGGAGACAATGGGACATATTGCCCGCTCATGGTATCCGGTAACATACGTCCTGTTCAGCATGCTGAACTTCGTGCCGCTGAGCTCATGGCCGGAACTGTATACGTGGTGGATGGCACTGGGGCAAATCATGATCGGATTAACGCTCGGGTTGCTCGCATATCGATTGTCCGGTCTGCGGGCCGCTGCCGCCGCAATAGGCCTCTGGGCGATTACTCCCATCACGATGACATCGTTTTTTGAAGACGGGACGATGGCGCAGTTATGGAGTCTGCCATGGATTATCCTTTTTTTTGCACGCATTGCCCAAAAATCATTGCGAGACATCCTGATATTCGCGGCGCTTGCCGTTCTTTCCCATCCCATCACCAGTTTTATGCTCTTGGCAACGATGATATTCACCACGGTAAGCCTGTGGATGAAGCAGCAGCCGCTCAAATATGAAGAAGAAAAAATACGAAAAGTATTTGCATGGATTACCATCGCGAGCATCGCGCTTGCAAGCTATGCGCTCATCACTCGATGGGAAGTACTGCTCTTGCGAGACAAAGAGAGTTCAAAATACATGCCGGAACTCCTGCGCGGATTCTTCTTCCCATGGCTGCTTGTGAGCATTGTCGGGTTGATCTCGTTCATCAAACAGCACAAGAAAAATATCATCCTAGTGACTGGCCTTGGCTGCTTTTTCTTCCTTTCGCTCCTGCTTGCTGCAAATACGCTGGGAGTGAGTTTTTGGACCAATCGGGTAAACGCATACCTGCTGCTTTGCGTGACATTGGGAGCCGCAATAGGAGTATCCGAATTGCTAACAAACCTGAAACCATTCTTTCTCACAGCATTCATCGCACCCTGTATCATAATCGGCCTCACTGCATCGGTCATCCATACGAATGCAAACATATATCAAAGAAACGAATCCCTGAGCGTATACATTCGCATCCACCCGGAAGAGCTAGCAGCCATCGAGTGGATCAAAAATACAACTCCTCTGCATACAATAGTGTTCACGTCCGATAGTACGCGCCACTACGAATGGATTCCTGTTCTTTCAAACAGAAAATGGACAGCAATTTCCATCGAAGAGATCCAAAACCCCGAATATCAGTCTCTCGAGAATGAAAAATATCTTGTCTTTTTCACAAGAAAAGAAAAAGCGCCGGATGCCATTCGGAATGACTCTTCCAAATATTCCCTCGTATACGAAACAAGCGGCGCTGAAATTTTTTACCTTATTCCGACCCTATGAATACCGCAGCAATCCGCCAAGCGGCATCATGGTGCATCCTGTTCGCGCTTTTGGGATGCCTGCTTGGCTTGGACATCCAAGCAACGCTCGCCATCTTCTGCATCGGATTATTCCTCTTCATCCCAACGTTCCCGAAAAAGTCGTTCCCCCTGCCGCACACGCTCCTTTTTTTCTTGCCGATAGCAGCGCTGTATATTCGAATCCCCATACCGCATTCCATCCCTCCGCTTATTCGCCTGGCAATCATTATGGCAATATGGGTTTTGATTTACATCGCTTTCTTAGTGCTTCGCACTATCGCATCAAAAAGGTCGACAACAATACGAGGGAATTGAAATAAAAGCAGAATACCTGCGATCATAAACAGAATCCGCGGAATTTGTGCGCGAAAACGCTCTCGTAGCGCATCTCGGAAAATCTCATAATTTGTCTTTGTCTCCATAAACCCAAGCGAAATATCGCCCCATTTCTCATTGCTGGCAATGCGGTAATTGCCCCCTCGATACCCTTCATTTTTCGGCTCGATAAATAGTCTCGGTGCCTGTGCTTGATGATCATGGTCTATGGCGCTGCCATCGAATCTCACTTCCAGACTTCCCCCAAGCATCGTGGGAGCGGCAAACGGCAAACGAGCCTCAACGACGCCACGCCCCTCTCCCTCTGGCGGATATACCCATGAATAGATGGGCCTTCCTTCTTGAAAAAGCCGAATCTTGAGCGGCATGGAGTTTTGCGGCACATACATGGGAACAACGAGCTCTGTAATGCGCGCAGGACGGTCAAACGTGATCGTTTGCGTATACACAAACTGCGCAAATACTTTTTGGGCCAGGTATTCCTCTTGTGCAGCCTGGATGCGCAAAAACGGAAACTCTTGAGAGGCTGTCGCATACGCATGTACGACAACGCCGATAGAACTCCACAGTGCAATATGAAGCACTACCATAATCCAGCTTTTTATCCGAGCATGCATCGCAGTATACAGTGTATCATGCAGACGCTTTGCGATAGAGCATAAAGGCAATCATGCCTGCCGCTGTCGCAAGGGTAATACCAAGACCAATCAAGAACCCGGGAGCCTTGTAGCGCAAATCCAGTACATATTCTCCAGGAGGCACTCGGACCGCCAGTAATCCTCTATCCGATTGCACCACTTCTCCGACAGAGCTCTCCCATCCTTCATGGTACTTGTAATTGATCACAACATCTCCCGCTTCTACTCGAGATTGCACCCGCAGCGTATTGGGAGTAAATTTCAAAACTTTTGCCTCGCCGCTGCCGCTCACATACGCTTCTCCGCGGTAATGATCAGTATCTTGCATAATAGTCACACTATCCGCGTCCTGCCAGGCATACAAAATAGCAGGACAGAATGTTGCAGCCCCATGGTTTTGCTGTACGGTGTCATACGGATGATCGCCTCTCGACTGGATAAACGATGAATCAAAATTTGGAATTTCCTCGGATTCTTCTTGCGGAGCATATGGATATCCGTTTAGCAACAGAGGGTACGTTGTAATGGAAAGATCCGCAATCACAAAGAGAATAATGGCTCCTTGGATCGCATTTCTGGCAATATTTGTGGTGATATACGGAATCATTCGAGAAATCTTCGAAAGCCCGGCTGCAGCAAGGATTGATCCGGCAAACAACACCATGATAAATGCGCGATGCTGATTGCGAAGTTCTCTCAAGACCGGCAATAGCTCGAACGGGTTCGTAGATTCCGTACTCACGCCGATCGCAAAAAACAGCATTCCCACAAATAGCAGAGGGGCAAGCCGCCTGCGGACATCCCGAAAGAACAGCGCCGCAAGAGCAAGCGCAATCGGCACGATACCGACATAGTATACGAAATCAACGCGCGCAATGTTTTCTGCAATAATCTCTACGGAGCTCTCCGGCCGATGGAAAAACATGTCAAAGAGAAAAGGGATCGGCAACTCGAACGTATGCTCCAGAATATTTTCCTTGTATTGAAAAAAGAATATATCCGGTACAAACTTAAACGCTCCGAGCAAAAACGCTCCTATAGCTACCGCGAATGCGCGCAAAACGGCGCGCGCTTTCCATCTGGATGCAGCATCGACAATGATGCCGTATGCAATCAATCCGACGGTACTATACGCGAGCAAATACGACCTGCCCGCAACTCCGATCAATGCAAGCGCAATGCAGCTTATAAGCAGATATTCGATTCTCCTGAACGACATTGCATATCCCCAGAATACCCAGGGCACCCACATAATCGTGAGCCACAAAAATTGGCCTGCGGAAATGTGGGCGCCGAAGAAGCCGCTCGCCAAAAAGAGCGGAACTGCAAGAAATACGGCCGGATAGGGAATCCCGAGCAGCCTCCCGAAACGCAAAAGCCCCAAACTGCCCACAACGATGGCAACAAACACGGCCAGCTTTGGCCCCGCAATAGAATCGGTCAACAAGGCGAAAAGACCGGAAATCGAAAGAAAATAGGTCTGCGGATTTGCCAGGCCCGGCGCGCCTCCGCACATGTATGGATTCCAAAACAGGAATTCCCCGTACTGTAACGCAGCAATACGAAACGATTCGTACGTAGCCGCCGCTTCCGGCCAGTCCCATATGCCTTGCGAGGATAGTTGTAAAAAAATAGGCAAGCAAAAAATCAGTGCAATAGCAGTACAGGCGAAGAATATTGCAACAATTTTACCTATTTTTTCCATTTGTTCACTTTACAGTAAAGCCTCGAAAACCGGCATATCCTAAAACAAGTACAATAATGAGAGCGAAGCCGCTAATGGCTACGGCTGGCAAAATCCATCTTGGTTTATAAGAAAAGATTATCTCATGCTCTCCCGGAGGAACCTCGATACCCCTGAATAAACTATCTGTTAAATGTATGGGAACGCTCTCGCCGTCGACCGTCGCGCTCCAGCCAGGCAATAATACATCACGCATAACCAGAAAGCCGGTATCCGCATTTTTCGCATGTATGACAATGCGGCTATTCCCATCACGAGTAATACTTGCCACACCACTACCATAGTCCATATCCTTAGCAATATCAGCAACAACGGTGGCGGCATCTTGCGGAGAAATTGCCAAGAGCGCATTCATCTGATTTGAACTGCCGGCGATAGCCCTTGCATGTTCGGCAAAATGTATCCTAGGAAATGCCTGATTATTTTTGTAAATGCGAATAAACTCATTTCCAGATGGTATAGATGCAACTTCAGTATAATCTGTTAGGTTGGTAGCGTACCGATGTGCGGGAAAGCGGCTAATGACATGCGTAATAGGAAACCTGTTGATGAGAGAACGATTTGCTTGCCATGCGGACGAGCTGGTTCGTTCGCCAAGCGGCTTGAGGTAATCAAATACATGACGAACACCCAATGGACCGGTCCACAATACACTGCCGATATTATATGCAGCAGGTATATATGGTGATAGCAACTCAAAACCAGTTATTTCTTGAGTATGGGGTATCACCAATTCAAATGCAGCATCTATCGTATTGTTTCCCGTCTCTACAGGCACGCAAGAACCTTGCTTACAAGTAGATAGTGCGCCTGTCGGATCATACTGCTCGTTCGGATTAGTGTGAATATAGAGATACGGTGATTGCTTTTTTGGTATATCTGACGTTAGTTCAAAATAGAACGATGCATTGCTTGCATTATCAACAGGCTGAAAGGAAAAATTATTCCATTCGCCATCAACTATATTATTGATATCCAAACTCGTTTCACGAATTTGGTTCCCGACACCATCAAACAACTTGAGCATAATGGTTCCCGAAGGAGCCAATGCTCGAGACAATTTAAGATTAATACCGCTTATACTATTAAATGGAGATGAGAACGATTGACGATAGAGACATGCTGAGCAAATAGGGTCCCATTGCATAATTCCAAAGTCATTGTCAGGAGCAATGTCAGATACCCTCTGTTTTGAGTATAGACGAACCAAGCCATCCTCTTTTTGTAGAATGTTGGCCGCCTCGGGTGGATGAGTATATGTCCAAGGCACACCTTCATACCAAAACCAGCTTACCCATAGCACTGGTATAGTAGTTCCAGCAACAAGCAGCATACCTACGGCGGCACGAATATGCTTTTGCGAAAATAATCCCATAAAAATATGAATTCCAAGAGCAGATAAAAAAACGAGCCCAAAGTTCGATAATAAAAAGAAACGTCCTGGCAGACTAAAATATTTCCAACCTGCATCAACAAGCCAGCGATAAACAGGAGATTGTCCTCCTAAAGCAAGTGCGATGCCAATGACGACCAAAAGTAGAGAAAAGAGCCAGATTGTAGAAAATTTTCCTCTTCCGAAAAACAAACCGATTATTGCAAAGAATATCGTCAGAGGGCCAAGGTAGCTGGACAACTCCGGTTCACTTTTTGGACCGCTATAGTCTTTCCCATGCCCGAAGGGATGCGGAATAACCACCCCGGTCAGTGCTTGTGGAGTAAAGCTAAACTCAAATCTCTCTTTTAGACTTATGCCTTGTGCCCTATCAGTAACATGTAAATTATCCCATATCGGTAGCAGATAAAACGAAGTAAGGCCAAGAGATAAAAATACCCCCGCAAGCACAGCTAGTGCCCTGACCCACCGCCTCCAATCTACAATAAATAGACTTATCACAAATAGAGCTTCCAGCATGAGGATCAGAAGCGTCATGTGCGGATTGCCTTCTAAAATGTACAAAGCATTCGTAAGAACCCACCAAAAAAGAAAAGATAATCTTCCTCTTGTTAAGAACTGCTGCAAAAACACGAGCGTTAAAGGAACCCACATATATGACAATATGGAATTCACCATTTCATACTTCCCAACAAACGCTCCCCCGAATGGTATAAGCAACGATGCAACAGCTGACGCAACGTAATGAACCCTATTGATTCTGAGAAAGATAAAAGTCCCAATAGCTGCCAATACGCTATGAAGAAGCAGTGATATGTTCAGAGTCCATACTGCAGGTAAAAACTGCCGTAATACCATATGTGGCGGATACCAAAACCCAATATTGCCTATAGATAATAGCGGATACCCGCCAGCAAGCTCTGGTGCCCATAGCGGCGACTGCCCTGAACGCTGAACATGAGCATATAGGTTTTCCAGAACCGTGGTAGTAGTGACCAAATCGTTTGTAAACCAGGCACCTACGAATACCCACCTAGTGATAAAGAAAGCAGTAACAACCAGAATAACGAAGCCCAATATCCTGCCATCCGAGAAACGGACATATTTTTTCATACTTGTACTATATACTATTTATGGCTTTGCTATAGGAAATTGTTACAGATAAGATTACAGCATGCGAAACCAATATGGTATTTTCGGTATTGCTATAGCACTTATACTGCTCGGATATTTGGGGTCTCTGCGTGCAGAAGAGCGCATCGCAGCCACCGCAACGTCCGACGGAAAACACGTCCATCAAGCCTATGCGGGCTACCCGATCCAAGCAAGATTTACCGCCTCCGCAAACGGATTATCGGCGCTTGCGATAGAAGCACGCAATAAATCGGATATTCAACCAACTATTGCTATTGCGCTTACGAACGAAACCGATGCGCGGCAGATTCCCCTATCGTTTGTGCAATCGGATACTGATATTCGCACTGCATTTGATCCGCAAGCAGGAAGTTCCGGAAAAACCTTTCTCGTAGAAATACGGGCAAATGATACACCAAAAGACCATGCGCTGCTCGTGCCGTACGAGACGGATCCGACTAAATATCCGCACATCCAGGTATGGCAAAACGGTGCCGCCAAGCAAGGATCGATCGCCATTGCCGAATACGAGCAGCCGACCTATGCGCTTGTCTTCTGGCGCTGGCTGAAAAACCCGCATCAACGGCCGCTATGGCTGGGAATAGCGCTGATCGTCATCGGTTTCATCCTGCACAAAAAAACTAGACACTCGAAAGAAGAAGCGCCGAAACCGCCTACAACCTATAAGCTACGACCTATAACCTTCATCTATTGCCTTCTCATCATCGCCGCCATCCTTGCCGTATATTGGCCGGCAACGAATTTATTTTTTTATAGCGATGACGTCGGAATTCTCGCCAGAATATCCATGCTTTGGGAACAAAGCCCGTTAACAATATTCACCGCGCACCAATATCAAGATGCCGACAGCATGTCCCGCTTTGGATTTGATTTTTGGAGGCCAGTAAGTTTTTCCATCTACCCGCTTGTATTACACCTGCTTTTTCCGACATCTGCAGCATTGTATTACTTTTTCAATATTCTCTTTTTTGCGCTCACGGGATGCGCAGTATTCGCAATTGCAAAGCATATCCTGCAATCCACAAGTGCATCTCTGGCTGCAGTTGCGCTATGGGCGTTTCATAGCTCAAAGCTGGGAGTTGTATATTGGTGGAGCTCTATCCAGGATATTTTCGCATCCCTCTTTGCCATGGCAAGCATCGCGCTCTATCTGCGCTGGAGAACGACAAAACGCCGGCAAACCATCTATCTTGCGATTGCAGCATACGCGATTTCGCTCTTGTCAAAAGAATACGTCATCGTAACTCCGGTAATCGTACTTGCGCTCGAACTACTCCTGCGCGCCAGGCAAGAGCGTTTCATTGTAAACAAAAAAATCGCATGGACCATCGCTCTGTTTATGATTGCAGCCGGAGGATTCCTTATTGCAAATACCGCCGTTTTGGGAGATCCTCGCCTGCCGGAAAAACGGGCCGAAAACCAAACGTATGCACTGACTTTGAGCCCCAAAGCAATCGCACGAAATACCATCGTAAATCTTGCGGGAACCGCCGAGAATAGGCTGTGGCCGAAAACCACCTATACGGAAGCCCTAGAACAGCAACTCAATGAACGCCTGGAGCTCTGGCGGGCAAAAACATCCGGACCGTACTATCCGAGCATCGCAGGACTCGGAATATTCGCCGTATCGCTCATCGTATATTGGCATAACAGATCCGTACGGAACATCCTTCTCTTTTCCGCATGCTGGTGGGTATTGTACATGGGGCCTATTCTCCTGCTGGCAAACGACTGGAAATTTCGCTGGCTCACGCTGGCCACATTCGGCCCTGCGCTTGCCATAGTCGCCGTAGTACAGCGCATCGCGCCAAAGAAGTATCCGGCCGTTTTTACTCTCCTTATCGTAACAAGCACGATCTATGGCTACACTACCGCTCGGAACGAAGACCTAAGTCGTTTTTATCGGGAACAATCGGCATACACGCAAGAAGCGTACCGGCAGCTGCGGGAATATGAACATATGCACGGCCCCGCGCGCAGAATCGTTCTTGTCGGCATTACGGAAGAGCAGCAAACCAGCCTGAATGCATACCTATTTCGTATCTATGCGAAAGACCCGCATGCGGATATTATATATAGGCAAGAGATCCCCCAAACCATGGTCAGTGGGGATGCCATTATTAATATGACGGGCATACAGCCGTATTATCCGGAAAGCGAAAAATAATGTTTCCACTACTCAAACAACATAGATACGGACTTTCCCTTGTTGTCATTGCATGGCTCATATTCTTCTCGCCGATCCTATCCGGACAATCCGCCTATTTTCTCGACGATCTGAAAATTATCTATCATCCGATGGAAGTACTCTATGCGCAGTTTCAACATGATTGGCAGCTGCCAGTATGGTCGAATGAATTCGGATTCGGCCATCCGCTGCTGGCATGGGGACAGCTCGGATTTTTCACGCCGCTCCACTTGGCGCTCCGCGCGCTATATGTCCCGCCTGTTATCCTCCTGCAAATATCCGTAGCCGCATACTTTCTCTTTGGAAGCGTGGGCATGTATGCATTCCTTGCGCACAAACGCCTCCACCATGCAGCAGCCGCACTCGGAGCAATTACCTTCGCATACTGCGGGTTTAATATCGGCCACTTAAACCATGTCAATTTCTACACCGGTACCATGCTCTTGCCATGGCTGTTGATCGCAATTGATTCCATCATTCAACACCCGAACACTCGCCGCGCCACCACGCTTGCAATCGTTGCCGCAATCATTCCCATGAGCGCCCAGCCGCAGGTGGCGCTGTACGTGTTCGTTGCCGCAACCGTTGTCGGATTTGCGCTCCTCCTGCAACGATTCAGCACAAAAGCAGTCTTGGCAACGGTATATGCCGGCATCGTCGCGTTTCTTCTCTCCTCGTTCTCATTCTTTCCGCTACAGGAATTTTTGCCGGAAACCGACCGAGCCGCGGGACTGCCGATATTGGAGCTGTATGAATTCAGCTATCCGCCTTTCCATACGATTACGCTCATTGCTCCATACTTCTTCGGAGGCCACGATACTTACTTCGGCCCGAAAGGATTCCAAGAGCTCGCTGCATATACCGGTATCATTCCGCTCATTCTGGCAGGAGCGGCGCTTGCTTCATGGAAAACGTATCGCAATGAACGCCTTGCCGCACTTGTGCTTGCGATTGCAGGCGCCATACTGGCGCTCGGCGAATATTCGCCCGTGTATACCTACCTGGTAGAAAATCACTACATTTCGACAATCGGTGTCGTAGGCCGATTCGTGTTCTTTTTTGACATCGGCATTATTTTGCTTGCAGCAATCGGCCTACATGACCTTCTTGCAATGCCGGATCGCAAGAAGGCGATTGTTCGCATTGCCCAGGGCATCTTGCTTCCCGTCATCCTGATCGCATTGCCGGTTACCTTCTCTATACAAAGAAACCCGGGATTCGCGGAACAATTCTGGGAATCATTTTCTATAAACGCGCTTTCTTGGCTGCTTGTGCTGTGCGGAATATTTGCAACCGCCGCCCTGCCATTGATGCGCCCCTTTTCGAACAAACGGGCATGGATCCTTCCCATTCTTGCCGCAGGGACGCTTCTTGTCTACGGATGGGAGTATAATCCGAGAGTACCGATGAGAGAGGCGCTCAACCCTTCGCCATTCGCCGAAACTCTGCGGGAATGGAGAAAGGAACATGGCATTCCCGCGCGGCTCTATGCGGCGCAAGAACTAAAAGTATCCGGCGATGCGCATCTTGCATACTCTCTTTCCGATCCGATATCTCCTCATTTTTCCGTTATGCAACCGATTGCCGCGCCCGCGAAGCGTCTGGCATGTATTATTGTCCCCATTCAAGCGGATTCCGAAAAAAATTCAACGCTCTCTGTCGAAATTCGAGAAGGGCTTACCGGTCCCGTATACTACCAAAAGAAAGTCCAAGCGAAAGATGTATTCAGAAATACGGAACAGGAATTTTGTCTGCCAGAGACTATCTCCGAAAAAACAGAAGGGATGAAAAACCTTATTATCGCGATTACCAGCGATGAAGAAACAAACATGAAAGTATTCACCCACCAGAGTACAAACGAAGCGGAATACGTCTATTTCGTCCGGAAAGAGCACGCATCCGAAAAGCAAATCGCCGCCTCGAGAAAACCGCTTGCCATGCGCTATAGTTCGAAGTTTGCAGGCACTCAAGACAGCGAACGGGCGCTCATGGTACGGCACATCCAGGCAACGGCCGGAGCATCAGGCGCTCGCTGGATCGGGGCGCTTTCCATCCGCCCGTATCGGGAATTCGTTGATATATTCTTTGCGAACGATTCCGAACCGCTCGACGGAGATAATACTCATGCGATCGCGCGCAACAAAACCCTTGTCGATATGGCCGGCATTACGCACTTCACCCAGCTGCTTCCCTACGATAAGGCAACCGACCCGATGGTGGATGCCGGATATATCCTAAAAAAAGAAGAGGACATCGGAAGCTCCCGCATTCGCCTGTATGAAAATCCGACCGCATATCCAAAAGTATTCTTTTCAGAAACCGCAAAGTTTATCGCCGCGGACGATGAGACACGAACGCAGCTGCTAAGCCCATCCTACGATCCCCGAAAGATCCTGTACGTATCCGGCCCAAAACCTCCCGTTATAGCCGAAACCGATCCATCCGTCTCGCTTAATGCATCCGCAGAAATCCTCTCGTATACAGAGACTCGTGTAGACATCAAGGTAAAAACCAATAAAGAAGCATTCCTCGTACTCAACGATGCTACAACGCCGGCCTGGCATACATTCATCGACAACGAACCCGCTCTGCAGCTGCGCGCAAACACTATCTTCAAAGCGGCGCAAGTGCCTGCAGGAGAACATGTCGTATCATTCCAATACAGCTCCCCAGCCATCAAAACATCAAAACTCCTTACCGGAATGGGTACTATCCTTGCAATTGCAGGATACGCCATCAGGCCAACAAAGCGATAAATCTTGCAAAACGCTTTCAGCGAAGCAGCTTCGTCTGATACTCGGTCGCGAGTTTTCCGTCGATCCCGACATACAGCATCCGAACGCTGAGTGTACCCGGCTTTTCCTCCGCTTCGGATAAAATGCCGGTCCGGGAGATGTAAATGGGCGTATCTCGAAACGGCTCTTTGGAATACCTCACCGACGCATACGGAGCAGCAGACCCTGCTACCCTCATCGTGATAAATATGCGATCGCCCTTTGCAATATCAACCCCTTCGGGAAGCATTATCGTATGCCAGCCGCTGTCGGATAGTTCGGATACCGGAACTCGCTCGGTAAACAGAGGCTCTCCGGCCAGTTCCTTGGAAACGGTTACCACGAGCGTACCCTCTTTCGCGTTGCCCGCCCGCGTGGCCGGCAATAGTTCAAACCCGGCAAGGCCCTGATGCGCAACTGCGACTTCCTGTACAACAATCATATCCGCATTCAGATCTCCAATCGTATTCGGATAACTGGGCTTTGCATACACCCATGCGTACTCTTTGCCATGCACGCGCACAACGTATGTCGGCTCTTCTTTTTTGTAATACTCATCGATAAAATCGTTGGCGTAATGGGACGGTTCTCGCCCGAACATATTCTTGTACAATATGATAAATTCAATTTGATTTTGCCGATGCGCATTAATGTGAACCACTCGCGCAGAGGTAAATGCATCAAGTTCTTCCGGATACCATGAAGCAACCACGCTATCCGGATGGTTTTCATTCAGCCATGCCGCAACTTTATCCAGCCCCTCTCCCCATCCGAGCTCTTGACTTACGTTATCCGGAAACAGCGGGTTACTGTATGCAAGCGCATATGGATGGTAAGAAACGACCGTTGCGAGAAGATACAAGGTAGAGACAAGGGCGGCAGAGATTACGATGCGATGACTATTCTGCTTCTTCACTATCGATGCAAACCACATAATCCCGAATGCAGCGAGAATATCGAGCGCGAAGAATGCCGGAACAATGTATCGATCGCCTTTTTTGGCGCCAAGCGTCATCATGAGAACGAACCCCGCAAGATACACTGCAACAAGCGCAATTTCCACCGGTATCTTCCGCGTACGGGCAAGGATGCCAAGCGCCGCCAATGCGGCAATACCTCCGACCAAAGAAACGATGCTGGATCGGGAAAGCAGTGCAAGCGGATAATGCAAGGGCTTGAGCGAATAATCTTCTTCCATATTATGCGGAACCGTAGCGGCAGTGGTGACATCGCGCCGGATCAAATTGACATTCCCACCCGGATTGGGCACCCACAAGAGGGCCGGCCAGATTGCAAGAATCAGAATCACGATCCCCATCCCCCACAGCAACACATGGCGAGTCTGTGCAACAAGAAATGCGCGGGAAAATACATGGCGAATATGGAAGGCAATCAGGGCGGTAAGGAAAAAGGGAAATATGAAAATTGCGGGAATTTTGGTGAGAAGCGCAAGCGCGGAAAATATCGCGCTGGCAAACAACCATCGCCGATCCTGGCCCCTTGCAAAGATAATCGTAGACAATACCGCAAGCGTCAAAAAGCTTCCGAGCAGCGCATCCACATGAATAACTCGGGAATACCCGATCAGGAATGGATCAAGTGCAATAAAGAGAGCGCCGAAAATCGCAAGCGCTTTCGCATGGCGCGACAAGAATTCATGCGCGCTTTTCCGGAACAATACTAACAAACATACATAGATTGCCGGAATGGCAAGCGTATTGAGCAGCGCGATGGGAAATTGCGCCGCCTTTACGTAATAGATCATCGTACTGGTTGCAAATGGAATACCGGCAAGAAACAGCTTTGCCGTTATAGCGATTCCGGATACCCACAAAGTCGTAACGCCCGGATGCGTCGTCTGCAGCATATCGTTAAACCGAATATCCTTCGCCGCCCGCACGAACTCGTACGATCGCACAATCCACGTTTTCTCATCGGCCGTAAGAAAAAACCCCAAATCCAGCAGCCGGGGCACGGCGGCAACCAGCAAAAGAGCCGCGATGATGCCAATATCGCGCCTATGCGCCGAAATCCACGTTCGTATATTCATATGAGTGGATTGTACATAAGTTCAACGCACGGGGGAAATCTGGAAATGCGGCGACGCCGGACATACGCGCGCACCCTGCTCTTTGCTATTTGTATAGCTTACCCGCCATGATGCCTGTGCTTTGTGATCCCCTTCCACCACGACAATATCGGCATACTCACGGCTTGCAAAGAGTAAGCGATCGTAAATATCTTGCGTTGCGCCATATACGATGCCAATTCCTCGCACGCAGTCAAGCAGCCCCCTCGTATCTACCAGAGCTGATGCCTTATCGTTCCTGTTTCCCAATGAAAACTCCTGCAAACTTCCTCCCGTACGCAAGAACGGAAGCAATGCAACATACCACGTCCAAATAAGGAGCAGAAGCGCCAGCGTACCCGGCATAAAAGAGAAAACCCTACGAGGCACAATGCGATAAAGCACAGTACCCAACCCCGCGCCGGCAAGCAGCCAGAGAACCACCGTAAGAACGGTAAAATAGCGAAGCGTAAACCGATCTACCATATAGAGCAACAGGTACGAGTGGATTACAACCCCCGCCGCCACGAGCGCAACATACGCCCGGCGCGCATGAAACAATCCTGCAAGCGCAAGTACGATAACCGCCGCCGTAATCGCATTGATTGCGCCGGGAGAAAATTCCACGCCGGTATATCGAGCTACGTACGAAGATCCGGAAATATACAGCGGCATTGCGGGAAGAAAATCTCGCACTCGATCCGGCAGCTGTGCAACAACTTCCGCTCGGCTCCCTTGGTCTTCCGGCAGCAGCAGCAAGACTGCAAGCTGCGTCCCGAATCCTGCCATGAATCCGATCGCAATAAGCCACGAAGATGCCAGGAGTGTTTTTGCTCGCTGCGCAAATTGTTTGGAGCACAGGTAGCCTACTGCGGCGCATATCCCTATTGCGACCATTGTTGGCAGGAAAATAATGTCATTGGAAAGCCCCGCCCCCGCAATCAGACCCGCAAGCAGCCATTTGTGCTTCCAAGAATTGCAAAGCGCATAGAGCAAGAGAAAGGCAAGCCATACATTCAACGAAATCGCCCAGCCCAATCGATGCTGCAGCAGAAATATCGGTGAAAAAAAGCTCGCAACAAGCGCCATGTCTCCCACGTCCCGCCCGAATAGGCGCCGAAGAAGCGACGCTGCAAGCAAAAATGCGGCCATTGATGCAATCAGTACCGGCACGCGCAACGCAAGCGCCGTGTACCCGAACAGCGCAATAAACGGCACGCGCAGGTAATCAATCATCGGACCGATGTATGACCGCTCTCCCACGACCGTGATACTGTCAGCCGTGAGCAGCTGATAGACATTTTCCCCTTCCGAACCTTCGTCTCCCAACAGGCCCGGAACGCGGTGCAAGTATGCCGTATTAGCGGCAAAAAACAGCAGAACCAAGGCTAGGAGCCGCGCATCGGGGATCATCTTCAGTAATGCCTTCATATGCCTTATACTATATCCTATATTCGCGTATACTCGAACAATGGAACGACGAACAACAAAGATTGTTGCCGCCTGCATTGCATTGGGAATACTTCTCCTATTCTTGCCCATTACGCAAACAAGAGTCGTATCGTACGGCATCGATGCATATAACAACCATAAGCCATTATTCGGAAACCGTACCGAAACGATTTCATTTACCACAACGCACCGCACACGGGCGATCGGATCGATCTTGGTCGACATGCGCCGATCGAATGCGCCCACGGATGTTTATGTGCGAATCGCACATGCGCAGACCGGTGAACCTATTGCGGAAACAATTATTCCGAAAGAATCCATTCGCGATGATGCGTTTTCGTTTGCAAACCTGCAAGACTCTCCGATTGCATCGCATACCGATATTCGCATTTCATTTTCCGCCCCCGATTCTACAAGTAAAAATCCGATCGGCATGCGCTTTGAAACGGACGACGTAGCCTCTCTTGCAGTAAAAGAACGCGTTCCCATATGGCAAGCCGCTATCACGATCGGGAAAAATAGAGCATCCGACTGGAAGCATGCGGGCATTGCGGCGGGCGCCTCTCTCCTGCTTGCCATCCCGCTCATCAGAAAAAAGGGGCGAACATCCCTCTGGCTGGCCATGCTTGCACTCGCCGTCGTTGCGGGCCTTGGCACGCGATTTTGGACCATATCTCAATTCGGCGGGGTAAGCGGGGGAGATGCGTATAATTATCTTGCGATTAGCCAGGCACTTGCTCGGTTTGAAAATCCGTTTGCGGCTGGAAAACGCCTCCCCGGATACCCGCTCTTGCTGGTGCCGACGCTTACATCCGGCCTGTTTGACGACCAGTTCGTGATGCGAAGTATTCAGATTATCTCCAGTATGGGGGCGGTAATCGCCCTCGTAGCGCTTGCAAGAAGTCTTGGCCTTTCATGGATGGTTGCAGGAGCAGCTGCGGCAATGACCATATTCCAAAAAGATTATTTTTGGACTTCCACCAGGCCCGAACCCTATGCCCTGTACACTGCGCTTCTCATCGCATCTCTCTGGCTGTTCGTACGCATCTATCAGAGCGCGCCGCGATATTTCCAATACTTGTTCGGCATCGCGCTCGGATACTCTGCCATGGTTCGGCAGGAAGGATTCGTACTCGCCGTCCTGCTGGGCGCATACTCGCTCGCGTATGAACTATATGCATACAAGAAACACAAACAATGGCAGAAACCAGCCAAGCGCATCGCCTCCATGTATCTTCCCGCACTGCTGATTGTGCTGCCATTTTTTATGCACAATGTATCCGAATATGGAACGCCGTTCTACACTCCCTATCTCGAAGGAGAGCGCTTGCAGATCGTCGATTCATTCCATGCGTTCAAAGATGCCCTCGCGGCAACCTGGGGAGTACTCGGATCCATGTGGAAGCCGATGTGGGACCAGCTCGAGCGATTGGATTTCACAACAATGCCCTTTATCGCATCTGTGATTGGGTTATGGGCATGGTACGCTCTCGTGCGCGCGAAGAAGCCTCCGGTAGCTATCTGGGCGCTCTCGATCTTGCTGTGGGGTGCATGGGTTGCCCTTGTATTAGGAGCGGTATATGCAAAGCCCTTTGTCACCGGAAATATTCCTATCATGGGGGCCGCGTTCTTGCTTGCAAGCATTCCGATCTTCCTCTTGGAAACCCGATTTGCCGGTGTTGTTATTCTCCTTGCGCTCGTATCTCAAATCGGGATCGCCACATGGTTCCACCCGTTTCCAAAACATTACGAACAGTCCTACCCCCTTATTATCCTCATGGTGGCAACGGCAATGCTTGCACGCGTGCCGAATAAGCGCATGGTGTCCATTGCTGCACTCTCGACCGCTGTGCTGCCGTTTTTACTGACCGCATCGTTCCTTGCACAGAAAATCAATGCGGCGATTGACAGCCAAAACGAAGATACTGCTCTCGATTCTGTTACCTATCGTGCAGCCAGATATGCGCGCGACCTGCCCAAGCCGATCGGGTTTGATCAAGCATACCTGCCCGCTCGCCTGTACTTCGACCCGGAAGCCAAGTACTTCCCGGCAGAAGAAAACCCTTCTCCGGAAATGGAGCAACAGTGGTTGCGGGACAATCCGGTAAAAACGCTGGTCGTAACAAATGCAAACAATATACTGAAGAACATTGACCCGAGTTGGAAAGAAATAAAAACATTCAAAGCGGCATCGCACGACGAGAAAATCATTGAAGCGACAATCTATGAACTCCCTCACCTTTGAGCTCCTGCAGGGCGTCCTTGTCGGCATCATATTCGGCTTGGGAGCTCTCCTGGTCGCGTATATCCCACGATATAAATGGCTTGCCGCATCGCTTCTGTGCGTTGCCATTGCGCCCGTCGCGCTGCTGCCGCTGATCTTTTCTTATGGCGATCTCGGCATATCGGACTGGGACTACTACTTTTCTATGCACCACACGCTGCGGGAAAGCATAACAGTGCACCAAGAATTCCCATTATGGAATCCATACATATGCGGCGGCACCTCTGCATTGGGAGATCCCGAATTTCCCGTATTGAGTCCGCTCTTTCTCCTCGAGCTTGCATTCGGCACGCCGATTGGCATCGCCCTTTCCATATGGGCAGCAGCAGCATTCACAGCGCTCGGCATGCTCCATTTTGCACGCAAAATAGGTATTGGTCCCGTCGGCGCGCTCATGGCGGCGCTTCCGGTTGCATTCGGATCGGTAAGCCTTCTCGAAAGCGTAGAGGGTCACCAAAATATTCTTGCCGCAATGTATATCCCCTGGGTATGGATGCTATGGTATGGCGCATACCAAACATCCGGCATAAGGCGGCTGCGGCGAATTATCGGAATTGCCATCCTGCTCGCACTGATATTCTTCCAGGGCGGCATCTACTTGCTGATGTATATGGCAGGAGTATTTCTCCTCTTGCCGATAGTCGTTTCCAAAAAGAAAGAAGCAATCCGCATCACGCTGCTTGCCGGATCTATCGCACTGGGCCTTGCCGCAATCAAAATCATACCCGTGTTCTTCTGGCTTCGGGAATTCCAAGACAGCGCATACGCAAGCTCTGCTTACACGCTCTCATCCATGCACGAAATTCTGCTCGGCCGGCACCTGCACGGAGGCGAAGATATTGTGCCGAACCAAGGTGGAGGGTGGCATGAGTATGGAGCATATATCGGTCCGGTTGCTCTGCTTGCCGCGCTATGGGGATACGTGGTGAACCGGAATACGAAGCTGCCGCGCATCCTGCTTCTTGCAGCACTGCTTGCCATGCTTGTGTCATCCATGGGTCCGTTTTTGAAGCCATTCTTCGACCAGGCGCCTTTTATCCCCCGCTCGAATATTTCCCGCCTCATCCTCTTTTCCATTATTCCGCTCTCCTTGCTTGCCGGATACGGCGTCGATGCAATAACGAAAAAATCCCGGTATATTCGGATGTTTGCCATCTTGGCTGTCCTTGGTACGGCAATTGATATTATGAGCCTTGCGTACCCTCTCGCGGCGCAAACGTTCGTACTGCCGCATACGGTCGAACATATACCGCAAGCTCCATACCCCATTGCGTACAATCCGTTTGAGTATAAAATTCGGCATAACGGCGTCGATTATACGAGAGCGTACGATGCAACGCTCAAAGGGTACGGCAGCTTATCCTACTGTTCCGTACTGGGTCCCGAACCTGCCGTGCGCATTATTACCGACGAAGGAGACACCGGCCTTATTGCATTTCCCAATACTCCCGAGGCAACATACTCTATTGAATCTTGGAAACCAAGCACCGTAGTCGTACGCGTCGCCACTCCGACGGCAACATCAGCAGTACTCAATGCAAACTATGCAACAGGCTGGCATGGAAACGGTAAACCGGCAAAAGAAATCCAAAACAGGGTCGGAATAGACATCCCGGCAGGAACGAGCATCCTGACATTTAAATATACTCCGCCGGGAATGATTTCGGGGGCTGCAATAAGCATGCTGACTATTGTTATGATTTTCGTACTATCACTCAAATATAGAGGTCGACCCGCAAAAGCGGGACGGATAAGGGCAGCATAAGCGCAATACATAGCACTTAGATACTTTGATGCCTCTGCAGGGAACGGTTACTTCGTCAGTAGGATACTGCGCTTGTAGGCGTCCAGGTTTTCCAATGCCGCCCCCGCCCCCTTTGCAACGCACACGAGCGGATCGTCGGCGATATAGCACGGAACTTGGATAGCTTGGGATACGAGCTGGTCGATATTGCGCAGCTGCGCGCCACCGCCGGAAAGCACGATTCCTTTATCGATAATATCTGCGGCAAGTTCGGGAGGCGTATCTTGCAATACGTACTTGATCGCCTGCAGCATTTCCAACAGCGGATCGCGCAATGCCTCTTTGACCTCAAATGCGGATACCACCGTTTCTTTCGGCAGCCCTGTTGCAAGATCGCGTCCGCGAATGCTCATGGAATCCTGCTCATCCTCGATAACCGCCGTTCCGATTTGCTTCTTCAACTCTTCGGCCGTCACTTCTCCGATAACGATGCCGTATCGTTTCTTGATGTGCTCGGCAATGGCATGGTCAAAGACGTTTCCGCCGACTCGCGCTGAGTGTGCCACGACGATTCCCCCCAGCGAGATGACCGCAACTTCCGTCGTCCCGCCTCCGATATCAACAATCATATGGCCGGAACTCTCGCCAATCGGAATAGATGCGCCGATTGCAGCTGCAACAGGCTCCTTGATAAGGTACGCCGCCTTTGCGCCGGCCGACATGGTTGCATCTACGACCGCGCGCCGTTCCGTGCTCGTAATGCCTGCCGGAACGGAAACGAGCACTTCGGGTCGTAAGTAGCGTACTGACGCGCCCGTTTTCTTGAGTAAATAGCGCAGCATAGCTTCCGTCACGCGATAGTCTGCGATGACGCCATCTTTGAGCGGACGATGAGCCACAATACTCTCTGGAGTTCTTCCGATCATTGCATGCGCCTCATTTCCGATCGCGAGCACCGCATTGTCTCCTTGCGACACCGCAACAACGGACGGCTCGTTGAGAACAATTCCTTTGCCGGGAACATACATGAGCGTGTTCGTCGTCCCCAAATCGATTGCTATTTTCCGAGTAAGCGCCATTTACTCCTCCTTCCGAATACGGGCCCCAACCGCCGAGAGCCGCCCCACAATATCCGCGTATCCGCGCTCGATAATTTCCGCTTGATCGATAACCGTCGTACCTGATGCGATAAGCCCTGCGAGCAGGAGCGTCGCGCCCGACCGGATATCAAGGCTCGGAATTGTCCTGCCGGTAAGCTGAACAGGCCCCGTGATAATGACCCGATGCGGATCGCATACGACTGCATCCGCCCCCATCTTGATCATCTCATCCACATGCTTGAACCGGCCCTCGTACATCGGATCGTGAATTAAGCTGCTGCCTTTGGCCACCGTGGCAATAACGGCAAACGGCGCCTGCAAGTCGGTTGCAATGCCGGGATACGGCAGCGCCTGCACCTGGAACGCTCGAAGCTCTGACGGAGAAACAGTGACGGTTGTTCCGTTCAGCGCATAGCGGATGCCGATATCGTCGCACACCTTGAAAAACAGTAACAGCTGGTCAACCGGAACGTCCGTAATCGAAAGATTGGATTGCGTGGCAGCTGCAAGCAAAATAAAAAATCCTGCCTCCAGCATGTCTGGAATATTCGCATACTCCGCACCGGAAAGCTGCTGGCTTCCGGTAATGGTAATCGTATGCGTTCCTTCTCCGGAAATCTTTGCACCCATCGCGCGAAGCAGGCCGCACAGCGCAACCACATGGGGCTCTGCCGCAGCAATATGAATTGTCGTCGTACCGGGAAGGCTTGCAGCGGCAATCAGCAGATTCTCCGTAGCCGTAACAGAAAATTCTTTCATCACGACGGTCCCCGCCTTCATGTTGCTTCCATCAATCCGGACAGTATCGCCTTCGCGCGACACTACGGCTCCCAACTGCTCGAACCCATCCACGTGCGCATCAATAGGGCGCGCACCGATAATATCTCCCCCCGGAAGCGGAAGTACGGCGTGCTTCTCTCTTCCCAAGAGCGCTCCCAACAGCAGGATGGACCCCCGCAAGCTGCCGATTTTTTCTGATGCCATACCGTTTACCGCAATATCAGAGCATGTTACGCGTATCGTCGTGCCATTTCGCTCAATCTGCGCACCCAACGATTCCATAATATCCGCCATGTTCGCAACATCCCGAATTGCCGGAATATTCGTAAGCGTCACGTGTTCACGGGTCAGAAGCGTTGCAGCCATAAGAGGTAAGGATGCATTCTTTGAGCCATATACCGGAATTTCACCAGAAAGCCCCTTGGATTCCTCGATAATCAGCTGCATAGATACCTCCCTAGGATATCCAAACTGGCGGGAAGTTTCAATTGCGGTACACTACATGGCATGAATATCTACATCCGAAGAGCGATGCTCTTTTTGGCATATACCGCATTTGTCATTATTGCCCCTCTCGTCATCCTGTATGCCATGGGATACCGTCCGCGCATTTCATCTCCCACGCCTCATCCGGTCGGTGTTATTTTAGCCGATGCGCTCCCGAAAGGCGCAACAATTTCCCTCGACGAGAAAAGCCATGGCTCCTTACCCAAAGCAATTCCGAATATAGAGCCGGGCCTCGTGCGGGTACGCGTAGAGAAACTTGGATACACCCCCTGGGAAAAGGTTCTCGAAGTAAAACCGACCCAGGCAACGGATATCCGATCCATCCGCCTGCTTCCCGCCTCTTTCCCGGCACAATCACTCATACCTAACGTCCGCCTCTTCGCCTTTTCTCCCGACGATCTTATGACTGCAACCGTAAATAATGCCAACGAGCTGATTATTCACGATGCGCTTGCAGCCCCTATCACGAGTCCGCAAAAATTGGGAAGCGAGCCAGCGCAACTGGCATGGTCTCCGGACTCTTCGTATCTTCTCGTCCGCTTCCCACAGCATGCCTATCAAATATTCCGGATAGAAAACTCGCGAGCGGAAAAGGTTCCGGCAAAAAACTTTTCTTTGGCATCAGAAGCGGTATGGAGCGGAGTCGAACAAGATACGCTGTATGGAATTACCGCGAACCGGTCGCTTGTATCCTACAATGTACGGACCGATACGACCGCAATTCTTGCACGGGATATCAATGCATACACTCCGTATGGCCGAGACATATACTATCAAACAATCCAAAATGACTTGAAAAAAATCAGCCTGCGAACGCTAGAAGAGGAAATCGTCCAAGAAGATATGGGCAAGCAAATCAAAAAAATGACCATTTCACAAAGCGGCACCCTCGCCATCCTCTTCGCAAACGGACAGCTCATGTTACAAAAAACTCAAGGAGAAACCGAAGAGATATCTCCATTCGCAGAAGATATGCAATGGTCTCCGGACGGGCAACTGCTGCTCATTCATACCACGCCCATGGAGCTGCATGTATACAACGTGGAAAATGAGCGGCTCTTTGCGGTTCCGCAAGGAGCGCTGCATTTGGTAACCCGCCTCTCCCATCGAATCATGCATCCGCAATGGTATTCGGACAGCTTGCACATCCTGTATCAAACAAAGGAAGGGCTCTTCTTTTCCGAGATCGACACAAGGGACCATGCTGCCGTAACGCATATCGAATCCGAAATCCCCCCGCAAAACATATGGATCGGAAAAGGCGGAGAGAGCCTCTTCTACGCCAAACCGGAAGGCAAAACAGCCACGCTCGTACAAACGTGGCTATTCACAGAACAGGATAGATAACAGTCTGCAAACCA
>CAYUBL010000012.1:0-2158 GCA_964443125.1 uncultured Candidatus Saccharibacteria bacterium
TGCGTCAGGCGTTCCGCTGAAAATATGTTCGAGCGAAGTCGTATAATTCCACCAACATACCAGAACACGAGATACTGGCATACCTGCACAGGATTGGCGCATCGTGCGCCTCCGCCATCCTCACCGTTGCAGTGACAAGGGCATATATCCGCCACCGCTTTCATGGTGGCGAGCTCCCATAGCGCCCCTGTATCTCCGGCTCCCCGCGATTCGTTGCGAAGGGAGCTTTTTCTTTTCCCTTGCAGGCCGAAGGTGGCTGTTGTATATGTAGAATCCTAGCGTACATTGGTCGTTCTTTTGTATCCTGAACAAAAGGAGTATTACCATGTCCAATCCCGCAGAAACATTACAGTTTTTCGATTCCTGGAGCGAAGGTCCTCACTCGTTCACAGATGTCCAGCGGTGGGCGGCAGAAGACCCCGACCAAGCGCGGCAATTCCACCTTGCGGGCAAGCCCGAACGCACGTTTTTCCACGTCTGCAAGGAACAGCCGGCTGCGCCGGAATCCGGTAATTCGTAACATATCCCCACCATGCACAAGGAGACCGTCCATGGTGGGGATTTCTTTTTTTATGGTATACTTACCGTATTATTTTTCATTTCTAAATTGCACTGTATGAAATTATCTCACCTGGGCATTACCGGCTTTGCGGCGCTGGTGCTTGCATGCGGAGTCTTTATTTCTCACCGGGTCGATGCGGCAAACACGTTCGTGGTACGCGGCATTGCTGATGTAAAGCTGACCAAGTCGGCAATTTACATTACCCCTACCTACGCGTCTCCTACCAACGTCCGCGAGGATATCCTGAACGAAAACACCGGATTTTCTCTGTCTGGCGCAACAAAATACTACAAGTATGTAAACAAGAAAAAAGTGCTCACGTCTTGGAATTCCGTACGCCTCGGGCAAGAAGTGGTCGTCAAAGGCACTACCTCGGGCGGGTCATACAAAGTGACGGAATTGACCATCAACGACCGCACGTTTTCCATTACCGGCACGGTGAACGACGTGAATGAAGACACGAACATGATCAAAGTGACCGTGAAAACATCCACTTACAAGCAACCGAACATCAAGAATAAGAACATCCCGATGTACTACTCTTCCCGAACGAAGTGCGTAGAGAGCGGGAAGGAAATCGGATGCAGCGAAATCTTGTCGGAAGGACAAAAGATTAAAGTAGAAGGAGGAGTAACGGGAGTGCACAACAAGTACGAGTTGCTCAACGTTTGGAATAACTATTAATTTTTATCCATATCCATATGAACACATTCGCAAAGTTCGCGACCTACGCAGGGGTGGCAGGCGTAGCGGCCATCGCCCTTGTATTCGCTCCCTCCTCGGATGCGGCGGATTATCCGTTCGTCGTCCGTGGAGTTGTAGATAAATCGGTTACGTCGAAGGTGGCGCACGTGACGGTCACCAGCGCTTCCACCAAAGCCATTCCCGAAACCGTCTCAAAAAATATCGGGTACAGCATTAGTTCCGCAAAGGTATACAAATGGATCAACGGAGTCAAAAAACCGGTTTCCAAATCGCAAATCAAACTTGGAGATGAAGTCGTCATGAAGGGAAACAAGGTCGGATCCACCTTTAAGGTTTCGGAATTAACCATCAACGACCGCGGATTCGAAATACTCGGACGCGTACGTGAAGTAAATACGGATGAAAAGACGATCACCGTCCAGGTTGCAAGATCCACCTACCGAGAGAAGGGATTGAAAGGCAACCGCTTAAAGATTAACTACAGCAAGCATACAGACTGCAAGCGTTTGGGCAGCGATGTTGATTGCAGCACGGTCGACACGGGAGATAACATCATCAAGATTCAAGGATCAGTCACCGGCACGAACCAGAAGTACGAAGCAACGAATATCTGGGCGCAGTATCTCCCCTAGTAAGCCTCGGTAGCTTGTAAGAAACAAAAAAGCGCGTGAAGCGCTTTTTTGTTATACTGCACACAGTCCAAGCTATAGGCTAAAGAACCCGCCGCGCCTCTTCGCTTGGCGGAACTGCTCTAACAATTCTCTCTGCTTTCTGGAAAGCTTTTTGGGAATTTCCACTTGTACCGTAACAATATGGTCGCCTTTTGTTGTGCCCTGAAGCGATGGGAACCCCTCTTTCGGAATACGAATCTCTGTTCCGGGCTGAGTTCCT
>CAYUBL010000012.1:2168-22032 GCA_964443125.1 uncultured Candidatus Saccharibacteria bacterium
CAGGAATGTCCAATACGCGCGTTCCTTGCAGCGTTGTCACATCCTCCTTTGTCCCCAGTGCCGCATCCGCAAATGATATCCCGACCGTTGACCGTACGTCGTTTCCGTCTCTCGACAAAATCTTGTCCGGCCGCACATGAACTTGCACGTATAAATCCCCGGGCGCTCCGCCCTTGGGAGCAGCCTCCCCTTTTCCGGACAGCCTGATTGATTGCCCGTCGGCGATACCAGCAGGAATCATAACCGTAAGCGCTCTCATCCGTTTTTCTCTCCCATAGCATACGGTACAAGGAGTTTTCGCGCGCTTACCTTCTCCGCGGCATGTCGAACACGTGATCCGCTGGCTGAATGCTCCGAACGGCGTCTGTTGCGTGCGGCTTATTCTCCCCTCTCCGTTACAAGTAGGACAGGTCTCAATCGGTGTTCCGGGCTCCGCGCCGTTTCCGTTGCACCGCGAGCATACGTCCAGAATACGATGTTCCAATGTGCGCTCCACGCCCGTTGCAGATTCCCGGAACGATATTTCAACGTCCACCTGAACATCCGCCCCCCTGCGGGATCTTGCCCCTCTCGATCTGCCGCCGCCAAAAAATGCCTCGAAGATATCTCCCACTCCTCCGAGATCGTCCATATCAACGGTGAATCCTCCGAACCCGCTAAACGGGTTCCCCCCTGCACCCATGTTCTCCGCATGCCCGAATTGGTCATACTGCGCACGCTTTCGTTCATCGCTGAGTACCTCATACGCGCTGTTTACTTTCTTGAACTGCTCTTCATCGCCCCCCGACTTGTCAGGATGATACTTGTGGGCAAGCTTGCGGTAGGCTTTCTTGATTTCTTCCTGCGTCGCACTGCGCGAAACGCCTAAAATATCATAATAATCCTCTGCCATACGTTTTCGTTATAGCGTAATTGATTGCACCGGCTCTTCATGTTCAACAACCGAGACAACTCCCGCCTTTCGCAAGCTCCAAAACAGGATTGCGATACATGCGAGCGCAACGGATGCAATAATGGGCACAACGGCCCGAATTGCGAGCAATGCTATCGCCATGACAACAATCGTGACCAGAATGCTGTCATTATTCGCCCGAGAACGAATATACTCGTTTACGCGGGAGGCAATATCGTCTTGAACATACGACGGATTGATTGTCCGAAGGGCGGGCAAAGCGGGCTCTGCGATGCCCGTAATATATTCGGAAGGAATTTGCACCGACCCATTGGCAATAGCTTCCCGCACTACCGGGATAGCGAGCACGATAAACGAAAGTAGCATTGCGAAAAACAGTAATCGCACTCCGAATGAGAACACTGTCGCCGTTCGAATCTTGATGTGGCTTTCCAATTCGCGAATGATCGATGATTGCGCACCGAGAGTGAGCCCCAAAAGGAGTACAGCCCCTGCAACGGCAGCCGCGTCAATCCCTCCGAATGCGATCAACGTAAGCGAAGGAATAACCGCAAGCGTGCGCGCAGCGATCTCGCGCGGCGCAAGCAGCGCGCTCGCAAGCGCGAATATCGCAACCCACACGATCCCCGCAACCCCCAGCCAGGAACCGAACGAGACAGTCCATTCCTGCTGGCCTCGGAACGAAAGTGCGGCTATGCCGAAAAACACGATCGTATACAGCGCGACAATGGTAACAATGCCCAGTTCTTTTCGGCGAGATACATCCACAGGATTATTGTGCGCCTTCTTTCGGCTTTCCATCAACTACTTCCCCCTCGACCGGACCTTCCTTCGGCTGTTGGGACGCCTCTTGCTGCTTGTACAGCTCCTGTCCGATTTTCTGCGACTCTGCGAGCAGCTCGTCTGTCGCCTTTTTTATTGCTTCTGTATCCGTGCCCTCCAGTGCAGTTTTCAATGCGGCTAGTTTTTCTTCCACGGGCTTCTTGATATCGTCGGATACCTTGTCTCCTGCATCTTTCATTGCCTTTTCCGCCATGTACACAGCCTGTTCTCCCGTGTTCTTTACTTCTACCGCTTCCTTCTTTTTCTTATCTTCTTCCGCGAACTTTTCCGCTTCCTGTTTCATGCGATCGATTTCCTCCTGGGAAATTCCGGACGTTCCCTCAATGCGAATCTTCTGCTCCTTGCCGGACGCTTTGTCTTTTGCGGATACATTCAAGATTCCATTCGCATCAATATCGAACGTGACCTCTACCTGCGGAACGCCGCGAGGAGCCGGAGGAATGCCGTCGAGGATAAATCTCCCAAGTGACTTGTTATCTTTCGCCATTTCACGTTCTCCCTGTAGTACATGAATTTCGACAGATGTTTGGTTGTCTGCCGCAGTGGAGAATACTTGCGACTTTTTCGTCGGAATAGTGGTATTTTTCTCGATGAGCGGCGTACGCACTCCTCCGAGCGTTTCAAGTCCGAGCGTAAGCGGCGTCACGTCGAGCAGCAAGATATCTTTCACATCTCCGGCAAGAATGCCTCCCTGGATTGCAGCTCCCGCCGCAACCACTTCATCAGGGTTAATCCCCTTGTGCGGCTGCTTGCCGAACATCTTTGCAACCTCTTCGGTAATTTTCGGCATGCGCGTCTGCCCTCCGACTAATACCACTTCGTGAACATCGCCCACCGACAGCTTCGCTTCTGCGAGCGCTTCTTTCGTAATAGCAAGTGATTTTTCGATCAGGTCGCCGACAATCTCTTCCAGCTTTGCGCGGGTGAGCGTCATCACCAAGTGCTTCGGGCCTTCCGGGCCGGTCGTAATGAACGGCTGGTTAATTTCCGTCGTTTGCGAGCTGGACAGCTCGTGCTTCGCGCGCTCGGCGGATTCCTTCAGGCGCTGGAGCGCCATGGTGTCTTTCGACAAGTCGATTCCTTCCTGCGCTTTGTACTCTTTCAATATCCACTCGATAATGCGCTGGTCGAAATCATCTCCCCCCAAATGCGTATCTCCGTGCGTTGCCAGCACTTCGATCGTATCGGATCCCACCTCCAAAATAGACACGTCAAACGTACCGCCGCCCAAGTCGAATACGACAATTTTTTCATCTTTCTTTTTATCCAATCCGTACGCGAGCGCCGCTGCGGTCGGTTCGTTGATGATGCGCTTCACGTTCAATCCCGCGATGGCGCCGGCGTCCTTTGTCGCCTTGCGCTGGGAATCATCAAAGTATGCAGGCACCGTAATCACCGCATCGGTGATTTTTTCTCCGAGCTTCGCTTCCGCGTCCGCCTTCAGTTTCTGCAGAACCATTGCGGATATTTCCGCGGGGCGGACCCACTTTTCCCCGAACTTTATTTCCACTCCTCCGTCTTGCCCTTTTCGAATTTCATACGGAAGCAAGTCTTTTTCTTTCTGGGTTTCCGGATCGTCAAAGTTCCTCCCGATCAAGCGCTTTGCAGAAAAAATCGTCTGCGCCGGGTTTACCACCGCTTGCCGCTTGGCCAAAATACCCACCAAGCGCTCCCCCGTCTTACTCATTGCGACCACAGAAGGCGTGGTGCGGTTTCCTTCGCTGTTTTCAATAATGGACGGATTTGCGCCCTCCATTACCGCCATTGCTGAATTGGTTGTTCCAAGATCTATGCCTAATATTTTACTCATAGTAGTTGCGTTAATTACGAATCTTTTTTGTCTCGCTGTGCGATCACTTTCACTTTTGCCGGCCTGATAACATTCTTTCCGATTCTGTATCCTGCCTGCACCAGCTCCGTGATTGTGCCCGGCTCCCCTTCCTCTTTGGACTCCTCGATAGCTTCATGGAGCGCGGGGTCAAACGCGCCTTGTGCGTCTTCTATCACCTCTACTCCGAAATCCGAGAGCGTCTGCTGAAATTGCCTCGCTACATGGAGCACTCCGGCAGCCCAGGGGTCTTTCGGATCGGGCACATGATCGGTAAGGGATCGGAAGTTGTCGGCAAGCGCGATGAGGGAGTACGCAATGTCTTTCTTCATTGCTTCTTTCTGCTGCTCCATCGTATCCGCCATCCGCTTCTTCATATTTTCAAGATCCGCCCGCGCCCGCTTCCATCCATCCAAATATTCCTGCTCTTTATTTTCTTTTTTCTTCGATTCTTTCTGCTTCATAGCGTTATGGTTGTTCCAATATTGATGCCATTGCGTTGACGAGCGTGACGTTTTTCCGATACTTCATCCGCTTCGGCCCCGCGATAATCAAGAGCGCCCGCTCTCCTGTCGGCAAACGCATCGTCCGGACGATCATACTGGTATGCTCGGAGGAAAATGCGGGGTTTTCATTGCCGATGTAGACTTGGGCCGTGCGCGTCTCATCTCCCGCAAAGTCGTCCACATACCGCTCAATATTATCAAATAGCGTGGCGATTTCCCGAGCGGCTTCTTGCGTTTCCCGCTGCCGATCCTCCAAGACCTGGGACAATCCTACTCCGTACACATCTTTCCGATCCAACCATCCGCTAAACGCCATCACGCGCGCCATATCAGACAGCATTTTCGCCGCGGCTCGGGCCGGGCTTGTGTACGTCTCTTGGTACTCCCCATATGTATGCTGGAGCGTCTTTACCTGCCGCTCGCTGGGATCGCGAAACGAAAGCTGGTCGACATAATAGCGATACCCCTTATCCGTAGGAATTCTGCCCGCCGACGTATGAGGAGAGGTAAGATACCCTTCTTCTTCCAATGCGTGCAGCATGTTCCGGATCGTCGCCGAGCTCACCGAGACATCGAGCACCTCCAACAGCCGGGACGACCCCACCGGCCTCCCCGTTGCAATGTATTCTTCCACGAGCCCTTTCAGGATGTGTGCGTGGCGATAATCCATAGCTAGCAATATATTAGCACTCTACCGTATAGACTGCTAGTGTCAAGCTTCTTTGAAAGCCTGTAACCGATTTTCATGGGTCAGCAGCATAATCCCGACTGCGAATAACCCAAGGCCGAACTCCAAGGCACTCATGACCTCCCGAGCGCGACGAACGGATCGACCGCGATGCGCGAAACCGAATTGGGCGGGAACCACGAGAATGTCGTAGCCCTCTTGCGCTTCGCCCAATTTCTGAAATGCGGCGGCAGTCTTAGCATGCTGGCGCAAATGTTTCGGACCAAGCATTCTTTCGAGGTAGCCGTGAAACTTACCTCCTCGAGTTTGCTTGATCATCTCCAGAACCTTCTGCACCGCTTCACCGTACGTTGGAGCGAATCCCTCCCAGCGCGGAATGGCAAAGTAGCCTTCAGCGCCTTTCGGAAGAGGCTACTGCGCCAGCTTCTCGTCGGCATAGCCGATACCGGGAAACAGCTCTCGCAGACGATTAGTCTGCAAAGTGATCCCGATCGGTTTCGTATAACCGGAGAGATAGCCGTAGCTGGAACGCACTTCTTCGTTCTTGAACCTGTCCGTCAAACGACTTTCGGCGATGAATTTCGCCACCAGATCAGAAAGACCCGACGTATCATTCACTCGCTGTGCTTCCTCTTCGGACAAACCGGCCTTGTCATAGGCCGCGGCAACAATTGCCATAAATTTTCCACCCTTGGGATCACGATTAGTCACAACTTGCGACGGAGCCAATGCTTTAGACATCGGAGCCATCCTTTCTTTGACATGAGTTGTTGGTTGCAGGGTATCTAGCTACACGCCAGAGCCTTTAAACCACAAAAGTACATACCGAAATGGTATGGTATTTTATACATCATTTTTACTAACTGTCAACTCCAATGGTGAATTCCACCCATAGGATCTGAAATGTGTTTTTACGGCTTGTACATGCAATATATTGACCCTTCATGATAAAAGCGGCCTCCCTTCTCCTTACGAAGGAGAAGGGTTGGGGATGAGGTTAGCGCAAGTGCCGTACAATCTCTTCCAGCACCCCTTCCGTATTGTCCATTACTTCCCTATTCGTAAATCTCAATATCTTTATTCCGAGCGCTTCAATTTCTTCTTGCCTAACTTTATCTTGCATCGGCGCGTCGCCAACATAATGCGACTGGCCATCAATTTCAATTACAAGTTTCACTTGAGGGCAATAGAAATCAACAACATATCTTCCAACGCCGACTTGACGCCTGAATTTATACCCGTTCAATTGCCTATTTCTCAAACGATTCCAAATTATTGATTCTGGTTTTGGCGGCTGCCGACGAAGATCTTTCCGAAGCGGCGTAAATCGCTTTTTGTTAAAAACCTGGGTCATCTTACATTATTATACGCCTCCGAACCTCACCCAGCCTCTCCTTCGTAAGGAGAGGAGATGACGAACGCGATGCGCCTCCCTTCTCCTTACGAAGGAGAAGGGTTGGGGATGAGGTTACGTCGCCAGTGCTTTCAGTATCGCCAGCACGCGGGATGCATTGGCCGGGTTAATGGATAGGTCCGTCACGGTAAAGCCTGCCGGGCCCACGCTCGTTGTATGCCACGTCTGTCCGCTGTCTTCCGACCGATATACCACCCCATCCGCAACAATAAAGACACGGTCCGTGTTGCTCGGACTTACCGAAACAACCATGCGCGCGATTTCCCGGGTGGAGTCAAGCGGTACGTTGAGCTCAATAAACGTTTCCCCTGCATCGCGCGTGAGTACGGCGCCCGTTTCCGTTCCGATTAGCAGCGCATCAGGAAACCCGGGAATCGTAGCTGCGTCCAAAATCTTTCTCTCGTCCAGCACAACGCCGAACACAGATGGAGCATCGAGCGATTCCGGCACTTTCAATTCTCGTATTTCTCCTCCCTTCATAAGCATAAGCCGCTTGTCTTCTGTCAGCATCATCAGGTCAGCGAAATCTCCAATCGGTATGATAATCCGGATAATACCCGCTCCGGCACGGCTTCCAGTCACGATTTCAGATGTGTCGCCGATTTCCGCCGCCTTTCTCCATACCTTGCCGTACTGTTCGGCAATAAACAGCGTTCCGTCGTTTGTGCCTGCATACAGCTGCCCTTCTTGCTTCGGATTGACCGCAAGCGACGTAATGCCGATAGGAACGGCGGCTCCTCCTCTGATGAATTGGAACCGCTGCTTGCGTTCCTCTTGCGGAATGGTAAACACGGTGTGCCAGCTTACCCCGCCATCCACGCTTTGCTTCACCACGCCCCGCCTTGCTTCGTCGTATCCGGAAGCGATCATCACGTTATTGGGAAACATCGCCACATCGACCGTCGCCGCCATTGTGGTCGGGACCGCTTGCCATGCTTGTCCGTCATCGCGGGATATCACCATTCCATTGGATCCCGCAGCAAGAAACACGATATTCGCATTCGCAGGCGATCGATGGATTGCGCCCAAATCAAACGAATCGATCGTACCGCCTTGGGTAAGGTTGACCGATTGCTCAAAGCTTGCCCCCGCACTCTTGGAAAGATAGATTCCTCCGGACGGAACTTTGTGCACCTCTTCCCTTCCGCAGCCGCCCAGCACAAGAGAGGCTGCCATGATAGCCGGAAATGCAACGGCATGCATATACACGGATCGCTTCATACCCGTGTATCATACCACACAACGGCGCCGCTGCCGCATTATTGAATGTCCCCGCATTCCCCCGTATCATAAGAGCTAATGCGCCCGATACGCCTCTACAACTCACGAACAAAGCAGGTCGAAACCCTCGCGCCCGTCTCTGGCACGCATACCGTTACCATGTATAACTGCGGCCCGACCGTATACAAGCGCCAGCATATCGGTAATATGCGCCGGTTTCTCCATTCAGATTTCCTCAAGCGGACGCTGGAGCTTTTCGGATATGAAGTAAAAGACGTTACGAATATCACCGACGTAGGGCATTTGCCTCAAGATGATATCGATGCCGGCGAAGACAAGATGGAAAAAGCAGCTCGGGAATCCATGCGGACTGTGCAGGATATCGCAAACGAACAGATTGACTTGTTTAAACAGGACATTCGGTCCTTAAACATCCAAGAATCATCCCTATACCCGCGCGCAAGCGAGCATGTGCAAGACATGATCGCCCTTATCCAAATATTGCTCGAAAAGGGCCATGCCTATGTCACGGAAAGCGGCGTGTACTATGACGTCGCATCGTTTCCGAAATACGGCGAACTTTCCGGAAATACCGTTGCCGCGCTGAACGCCGGCCATCGGGTGGAAGTCCGCAGCGAGAAGAAAAACCCCGCCGATTTTGCACTCTGGATGCTCGACGATACCCATCTGCAATTATGGGACTCTCCCTGGGGCAAAGGGTATCCGGGATGGCATATTGAATGTTCCGCGATGGGCATGAAATGCCTGGGCGAAACCATCGATATCCATACGGGAGGAGAAGACAATCGCTTCCCCCACCACGAAAACGAAATCGCGCAGTCGGAAGGCGCAACAGGCAAACCATTCGCCCGCATCTGGATGCACAATCGCCATCTGCTATTATCCGGCAAAAAAATGGCAAAGCGGGAAGGAGAGGCAATCACGATGGACACGCTCGCGGAAAAAGGATACTCACCCCTTGCGTTCCGCCTGCTCGTCTTCGCGCATCACTACCGCTCCCCAATCGATTTTTCATGGGAACTCTTGGATGAGTACCAAAAACACCTGGACAGTACGAGACATCTTCTTGAACGGCTACGCCACATGCAAGAAATACCGCCTGCATCCCCAAGCGCTCACGCAGAAGAATTCAAAACTGCCCTCGCAGACGATTTGAATACGCCGAAAGCGTTTGCGATCTTCCTACAGACTATCAAAGAAATAAACAAAGCGCTCGATACGGACAAACGCGATGTACTCCCGGCGCTTGCCGCCTCGCTGATGGAAATGGACTCTGTTATCGGCGTGCTTACAATACTCCAAAAAGATATCCATGATATACCTCTTGTCATCATCCGCCTCGCAGAAGAACGCGAGCAGGCAAAGCAAGCAAAAGATTACGAAAAAGCGGACATGATCCGGGAAGAGATCGTCCAAAAAGGCTTCTTCCTCCAAGACACTCCTCACGGGTTTCGTATCACAAAAAAGCAGCCATAAGCGATGCTAAAGCCGTTTTCGGTGTATCCACACGTTTTCCACTCGGAAAATACTTCGGGAGGGGTATAGTAATAATACGTATGCCTGGAAAAGAACTGCGAATACCTCCCCACAACACCGAAGCGGAAGAATCCGTCTTGGGAAGCCTATTGATAGATAAAAATGCCATCGTAAAAATAGCGGATTGGGTTTCTCCCGGGGATTTTTACCATCATAACCATGCGCGCATCTATGAAGCGATGCTCGACTTGTACGGCAAAGGCGACCCCATAGACGTACTATCCGTTATCAGCCGGCTGAAAGAAAAGAAAGACTTGAAAGATATCGGCGGGAAAACCGCCATTACAGCGCTTGCGACCGTCGTACCGACCGCAGGCAACCTCGTCCATTACGCACGCATTGTCCAAAAGGCGTCCACGCGGCGCCGGCTCATTTCCGCAGCGTCCGATATCGCGGAACTGGGTTTTGAAGAATCCGAAGATATCGAAACCGTGATGGATCAAGCGGAACATCGATTGTTTGAAGTATCCCAAGGACATAAGGTAGAACACTTTACGTCAATCGGCACGGCGCTGGAAGAAGCGTTCGTCCGCATCGACAAGCTCCATAAAGGTGACGGCGCCGTACGAGGAGTGCCGACCGGATTTCCGAGCATCGACAAAAAATTGGCTGGTTGGCAGCGATCCGACCTCATTATCCTTGCTGCGCGTCCGAGCGTCGGAAAAACAACACTCGCGCTCGATTTTGCTCGCCATGCTGCGCTTGGCGGACATAAAGTCGGCGTGTTCAGCTTGGAAATGTCGAAAGACCAGCTCGTCGACCGCATGCTTGCCGCCCATGCGCACGTAGACCTGTGGCGCTTGCGTACCGGAAAGCTTTCCACCGGCGGAGCAGATGACGACTTCATCCGTCTCGGGGATGCCATCAGCGATTTGTCGCAAGCAACGCTGTATATCGACGACAATCCGTCTGCAAATATCATGGGCATGCGCACCATGGCTCGCCGGTTGCAGAGCGAGCACGGCCTCGACTTGCTCATCATCGACTACCTGCAGCTGATGGAATCAAGCCGATACACCGATAACCGTGTACAAGAAGTCGCTGCCATTTCCCGAGGATTAAAAAAACTCGCAATCGAACTGCAAGTTCCCATCCTCGCGCTTTCCCAGCTTTCCCGCGCCGTTGAAATGCGAACCGACCAGCGGCCGAAACTGTCAGACCTTCGAGAGTCGGGAAGCATCGAACAAGATGCGGATGTGGTCATGTTCCTCCACCGGCAAGCATGGGAAGGCGACGAGCGCCCCGAAGTCATGGAAGTAGATCTGTTGATCGAAAAGCACAGGAACGGCCCTACCGGAGAAATCCCGCTCCAATTCAATACGCAATGCGTGAGCTATACCGAGTTGGAAGAAATTCATATTGAAAACGCACAGCCCATCCCGGCATAATACTCAGTATGCCTGCCGTGCTTCCCAAAGCAGTTCGAGAGCTTGCCGCGGAACTTTCCCGCCTTCCCGGCATTGGCGCAAAAACCGCCCAACGCCTTGCGCTCCATTTGTTGCGCCAGCAAAAGCCGATAACCGCCCGGCTCGCGGAGACCATCGCCACGCTCCATGACCGCGTGCATACATGTCCAATCTGCTATTCTTTGTCGGACGAAGGCGCATGCGCTATTTGCAGAGACTCTTCGCGCAATCGATCCCTATTGTGCGTCGTGGAAGACGCGCTCGATGTGGAAGCGATCGAGCGGACCGGATCATACGACGGGCTGTACCATGTGCTCGGCGGAGTCCTCTCTCCGCTTGAAGGCATTGGCGCAAGCCAGCTTACTATCGCGGAACTCTTGGATCGCACGCACAAAGAACAAATCGAGGAGGTCATTATTGCGCTGGAACACAGCATGGAAAGCGAAGCCACTGCGCGGCATATCATGTCGCATATGAAAAATTTACATATTCCCGTCACGCGGCTCGCGCGCGGACTGCCTACCGGAGGAGATATCGAATTCGCCGATGCGCTTACGCTCTCAGCCGCATTCTCCGGGCGGACGAAACTGTGAATATTTCCCCGCGCCCCTCGCACAAAGGCTCCAGGCTACCCTTCTCCCCACGTGAGAAGAAGGTATTTATTTACCCTTGATCGATTCGATTTCAACCTGCGTGATTTGCTGCTTGTGGCCGAAATATTTGACGTTGCGCTTTTTTGCCTTCATCTTCACGCCTGTCACCTTCGGAAGCCTTCCCTGCTCCACAATCTTGCCCGTTACAGACGCTCCGGAAACCAGTGGCGCCCCCACGTTTATGTCCTTACCGTCTGATACCAGCAACACTTCGGAAAACGTAACGCTCTGCCCTTCTTCGCCAGGCATTCTGTCCACCACCATAATATCGCCCTCGTGGACGACATATTGCTTTCCGCCTGTTTTGATCACTGCTGTTTTCATAGAATAGGTGAAGTATCGCAAAAGATGCCGTATATGTCAATGATGGTTTATCGCCCTCTCGTGTCTATACCGACCGCCGCCCCTCTCGTGAGCCCATATTCCCTTGCCTTGCCCGCAGAGACCTCCAACACCGCATCAACGGCGCCGGGACTTCGATACACGGGCAAATCCGTATCGGATACCCCCGAATCCGGAAACGGCACATGCTCTTCTACTCCGATCACCGTATTGTCCGCAATCCACACGATATCAATCGGTATGAGCATATCCTTCATCCAAAATGCAGCGTCGCGGCGCTCGCCCATCACAAACAGCATCCCCGACCTCTCCGGCACCTTCGTGCATCCGGAAAGCCCGCGGGCTTGTTCTTCGGGGGTTTTCACGACTGCCACGGACAGTTCCCCGAACGGCGCCATAATCGCATCTTCTTGAAAATTGGCGCAAGGAATATGGCGTGAAAACAAACGCACCCCTCCCGCAACCGCAAGAAAGCATCCGAATACAACCAGCGTGGCGCTTGCCAGCAGCTTCTTCTGCATCATGCCTGCCTCATCATCAGCACGCGGCCCGCCAAAAATATGGCGGCAAACACCGCGAGTATCATGAGTTTTGTTCCCGTGGGCATCATAATGGAAACTATTCCGAGCGCGCATGTGATTCCTCCCAGCAGAAGCAACATCCCCCAGGAAGATGCTCCGCGCGCTTTGAGCCGATGATGAATGTGCGATTCGCGATCACCCTTCCATGGCGCCCGCTTCCGGAATATGCGATACGCCACCACGAACAGCGCATCCAGTACGGGTATTGCGAGCACGATCATTGCTGTTGCGATTTTCCCCCCGCCGATAATCGCGGTCATCGCCAAAAACATTCCCACAAACCAACTGCCGCTCGTACCCAAGTACACTCGCGCAGGAGGTGCATTCCACAGGAAAAACGCCGTCAGTCCGCCTAGGCCCACAGACGCGAGCGCGAGCGTGGTCGCATCCTGCGTTGCAGGAAGCATGCTGATTCCCGCCAGCGCCATGCAGGCAACCATACCGACAAATACTGCCAACCCGTCCGCGCCGTCCAAAAAATTCATCGCGTTCATGCATAGCAAAAACCAAACAAACGCCGCCATGCCCCCGAGCGGAACCAGCAACACGCCTCCATGGACAGGGTCGCTTACATGCGAAATTTCCCATCCGAAATATACCGCCCATCCGGCAATGCACATTTGCCAAAAAAGCTGGCGGTACGGAGACAATTTCTTTTCTTCATCCAGTCGTCCGATCAATACGATAAGGCATGTCGCCCCCACAAGCCCCAGCACCAAGTTTCGGTCCTTCAGCACAAACACAGCCAGCGCTGCAATGCACAGCGCCATAACCCATCCGGCATAATACAGCGGCTTGCCGGTTGCATACACCCGCCAGGAAGCCGGTCGAACGCGAATCATTGCGGAAATAATTCCGTAGATTGCGACGAACATCCCGAGCAGCGCCCCCAAGTGCCACACGGATACAATGGAGGTATCAAATGCCATAGGAATACTATGCGGGTTCTTGCTGCCGAATCTTCCTTGTTTTCTGCATCACGTTAAAATGCAGATCCCGCCCGAGCATCAGGCGCGTTTCGGCATCCAATGCCGGAAACGCAGAGAGGAGCGTCGCGATAATCGGCACCAGCATCCACTGCAATATGATAAAAATGTATTTCCACGAGCTGTAGTGTGCTGGCCGCTGCGGCAGCAGCAAAAGCGTAAGCGTCGCGGAAATAATCAGGCCAGACATTGCAATGGTCATGAGCGTTCTGGTAATGAACGGCAAACTGTACGAAAGGAATGTTTGGTGGAAACTGGGACTTCCGAACAACACGGGAATCCACCCCAACACCGCAACAATGATTGCAGCGGTCGCCCAGGAATAATGTCCTTCCAGCGTCCGGAACAGGTACGTCGCTTTTACGCGCACCGGGATGCTTTTATTGCGAATAAATCCTTCCATCAAGTACGGGAAATTTTCGATACCCCATGCCCACCGCCGCTTTTGCTTGTATTGGTTCACAAGCGTCCTCCACCAGGACGGCGCGAGCGCAGCATCCATCGAAACGGTCGTATACAGCGGAACTGTCCGGTACTCTCCGTCATAATGGATCAGGCATTGCCAAAAGATTCTGGAATCTTCCGATATCACATCCGACTGCCAATACCCTACGTCGTGCAGCGCCTTCAGCGTCATCGAGTGGCTGGAAAAGGTCACGAGCCGCTCCGGGCGAGTCGATTCGATCATCTGCCAAAACGTGGACCCCATCGCAATCACCCGGGAAAACGATGGCGCATCCCACAAATTGTTATTGTATACCGGTATCGGCTGGTAACTTGCGCGGTACCGATCCTTTGTGGTGATAAACACATGCGTGAGGTACGAAATGTAGTCGGGAGAAACAACCGTATCGCTATCAAAATTGCTCACCAATATCATCTCCTCAGGAATATTTCTTTTTGCAAGTTCTTCCTCCATCTTCTTCACCGCCCACGTGGCATTTGCGCTCTTTACGCGCTTTTCTCCCGGAAGCCCGTCCGGATGAAATGTGGTCAGAAACGTTCCGAAATAGGAAGCGAATTCCTTCTGCAACGTTTTCGCCCGCTGCCTGGCTTCCTTGCCGCCTCGCTCCTCGAATCCGACCACGACATGCACGCGCTCTTTCGGATATGTCACCTTCCCAAGAGATTCCAAGGATGTCCGCAGCACATGAATGGATTCATCGTACGTAGGAATCACAACAATATGATGGATTGCATTCCAATCGATATCGCTTGCGGTCTGCTCCAATACGTTCTGCCAGTCGATATTCCGGTTCGCTTTCAGCCTCCGATACGCATAGAGCAGGTGAATAGACATATATACGATGCGGATGAGCAGATACACGTCGTATGCAATAACGAATACTGCAATCCAATACGGAAGCACCAATGCCAAAAATGTCAGCCCGATGAGCGTTCCCCACGATAAGAATCCCGGGATCATTTCCCATATGCGGCGCCGGTATGCCTCCGGCGTAATTTCAATCTGCACGCTTTTCATACTGCATCAGCTATTTAATCGAAGTAAGATTCCATATGTTCCCAACAAAAGCAGCTGCATAAACGGCATGCTGCCAAGACAGATCCAGCATCCGATCATGCTCGCCTTTGCCACCAGCCGGGCAAGCAGCACGTTTACGGCAATCAATAGCAGTCCGATGCTCGGCAAGGTAACAATCTGCCACCCCTCTCCGATAAAGTCAATTCCAACGCCGGCCGTGTAATGCAAGATGGCGCTTGGCGAGTCTTTCGGAAATGTCGCAAGGACAATCGCCCACAACAAGATGTTTATGATAATACTTGAGCCGATCAACAGCGTTTCCGCCCTATAACCCCTGTGCCTCATATTCTTTTGCAACCGCCAAAACTTTATCCCCATACCATGTATAGTACTGCCAATTCGGCCCTGCGATATAGCGATTAACCGCCTCATATTCTTTGGCCGGATCGGCTGCTCCGCGATCGGCCAAGAAAATGGCTGTTGCAACGAAGGCATCGGAAAGCTCATACGGGTTCACCGGGGACTTTTTCATCAGCTGCTCGATCCGCCCTTCGATCGACTCCCATGTTGCGGGCATTACCTGTGCCGGACCCATCGCTCCGCCCCACCCTTTGCCGCTTGCCGGACGGCGAGAAATCTGCGCTTTATTGGGGTCGAGTCCCAATTTTTTCGTGATACGCACAAACGCATCGCGGCTTTGCGGATGCATGTCGTCCGGGAATACGCCGCTTCCGATATTCGTTCCCACGTTCGACTCCACTTTCAGCACCGCCATAATGAGCGCAGCCCTGACTCCCGTCACGGACGACGCGAACTCTGCCATATCGGTCGCCGTGGTAAGCGATACATTCACTTTTCCGCTCTGCAGCGTAAATATCCGCTGCTTGATTTCCTCTCGCGCGGCCTGCGCTTCGGCAATCAGCGTTTCAAACTGCGCTTGCTGCTGTTTTTTCTCTGCAAGAAACTGGTTCTGGGCGCTTTTCTTTTCAGAAATGTCTTTCGCTTGCAATTGGAGCAACTGTTCCAGCTGTCCCAAATCTTCCGATTGTTGGGCAAGGTCGCTTTGCTTTTTCGCAAGCTGCTCTTGCTGCGAATGCATCTCGGCAACAATGGCGACTGCGCGCTCTTGCAGTTCCTTATACTGCTCTCGCTGCACGAGCACATCGCTTAAACTTTCCGAGTTGAATAGAATCCGTACAAGCGAACGGCCTTCATGCTCATAGAGCATCCGCACAAGATGCGTCAGCTCTCCTTTTTTCTGCTCAATATCTTTTGCAATACTTTCGATGGCACCGGATGTTTCCTGCTGCTCTGCCTGCACCTTCGATATATTCGCCTTTGTTTTCCCCAATTCTTTTTCCGCCTTCGCAAGCTCCGCCTTCAACTGCTCAACCGCCAAGGCGATTGCCTCCGCCTCTTCTGCGGTCGCATTCCGCTTCGAATTCAATTCCGCAATTTTTCTGTTAATATCATCTATTTCTTTTTGCTGCTCGGAAATTTGCGCGTTAATTTCCTGGATTTTTTTCGACGCAGGCTCCTCTGCCGCATATGCGCTGCTCGAAACGATACTCAAGAGCAGTATAAGTACGCCTATCCAGATACGCCGCTTCACACGCTATTCCCCCTTCTCGCTATCATGCGCGCCGATTCCCCATCCGCTCACAAACCGCTGCCACTCCCCGCTCCCGTCTGCTTCATCCTCATGCCGGCCGATCGCCTCCTCCGGCGTAATTACCTGCACTCCGTCCGCTTCTCCGATATCGAGCAGGTGTCGGTCATTGGTCACGACTGCATCCACTTCTCCGCCGAAACCCGCTTCCAGGAATTTCATATCTTCCTCATCGTCAATAGCAACATCGACGTATTCCGGCTCCACATCTTCCAGTGCAGCAAAGAATTCCTCGATGCGCTTCCGGTAATCCGGATCGGAAATAAGCCGGCGCAAAATCAACTGGTACTCTTTTCTCACCGGATGGCTGGCAACGGCCACAATCGCCCCGGATCGGACGGCATCAATGAGACGCGCCTCCGCGGAATAGTCGTCTTGGAATCCGTCAATAAGAACATTCGTATCGAGTACGATTCGCATACGTTCCATCATACGTCCCTCGAAAAAAGTTTCCAGCACGAAATGTGGAAAACCTTGCGATATCTTCTTTCTGTTTGTTGGTATACTGTTCGTATGACATTTTCTGATTTGAGCAAAAAGCAAAGCGAAGCGCTCGATGCCATCCGAACATTCCTCGCAACACACAAATATGCGCCCAGCTACCGCGATGTTATGAAAGCAATGGGCATCAAGTCTCCCGCTACGGCGTATGCGCACGTGCAGCAATTAAAAGAAAAAGGGTACATCAAAATTAAAAACGGAGAGATGCGCTCGGTCGAGCTTACGGAAAAATCCAACATTTTTACGAAAGGTGTGGAAATTCCGCTCGTCGGTATCATCGCCGCAGGTTCTCCCATTGAAGCGATTGAAGAAAGCGAAACCATTACCGTTCCGCTGGAGCTGCTGCCGCACCTCAACTGCTATGCGCTCCAAGTACGGGGCGACTCCATGATCGACGACGGTATTCTCGATGGCGATTACGTAATCGTCGAACGCAATTTTTATCCGAAAAACGGCGAGGTAATCGTCGCGCTCGTGGACAACGAAAATGCGACGCTCAAACGATACTACCGGGAAAAGAGCCGTATCCGCCTGCAGCCTGCCAACAAAAAGATGAAGCCGATTTACGTGAAAAATCCCACTATCCAAGGAATCGTTCGCGGCGTTATCCGCAGATACGACGAAAAAAAGTAGCGCGCGTTATACTCCGCGATCAAGCGGAGGAGCTCCTTCCGTGCCGATTTCTATTTGATCGAACCTGCTCCCCAACCGATCCAGTCTTCGCTGCGAATCATCGTATTTCGTTTTTGCATTTCCCAAGTGCCTTCCGACCGTACTGAAATCTTCCGCGAATTTTCCGAAATCCTGTCGCAGCTGGCCGATGTACTGCAATATCTCCCGTGTCTTCTGCTCGATTTTCATGCCGCGAAGCCCGACGAGCACCGTTTGCAAATATGCCAAAAAGCTGTTCGGCGACACCGGAATCACTTTATGCTGCAGGCAAAACGCCCATAAGTCGTCCCCGCCCTCGCTGTGCACCATCGTTTCGTAATACACGCCCTCGATTGGAATATACATAAACGCATAATCAAGCGTTTTTTCTTCCGAAGAAATATATTTTTGCGCAATTGCGGAAATATGCTTCTTTACGTCGCGCACGAACGCCTTGCGCAGTGATGCGCGCATGGCGGTATCCCGCTCGTTCATGTACGCTTCGTAATTCGCAAACGGAAATTTCGCATCAACCGCCACAATATAGCCGTCTTGCAGCCGGATAATGGCATCCGCAATTTCCCGTCCTCCCAAAAATCCGTACTGCAGCTCATAGCGGTCTTGCGGAAGCACGTCGGCAAGCAAACTGCCAAGCAACACTTCCCCAAAACTTCCCCGCACTTTCGGCGATTTTAAAATATTCTGGAACGATACGATTTCGTCGCTCTTTGCGCTCAATGCTCGCGTAGATTCTTCCAGCTTGGCGAGCGTTGCCGTCACGGAACGTACGGACCGGTCGGTGACGGCCGCTTGATTCGCATGATCCAATAGCCGCCGCTCCATCTGATCTTGCATGCGGGCAATCTGCGCCATCATCTGCTCATGCATTTTCAGCGCCATTTCCGCTTCTTTGCCGCTGCCCTGCTGCCTGCCTCTTAGAATGCCCCATGCGGCAAATGCGCCGGCTGCAAGCGTAAGAATAGCAATAAATACAGTTGTGGTATCCATACGTGTACTATACCCTACTTTTATCGAATATGTTTACCGGAATCGTCAGGCATCTGGGCACGGTCTTGGCAACAGTGCCCCAACAAGACGGCTCGCTGCTGCTTGAAATATCTGCGCCGTTTTCCGCTTCGCTTCAGGAAGGAGACAGCGTTGCGGTACAAGGCGCTTGTCTTACGGTACTTTCTCACACTGATACTTCCTGGACATGCTATCTTATGGCTGAAACGATTAAGAAAACAACACTCGCGCAGCTTGCCGAAGGAGACAACGTGAATTTGGAAACGCCCGCCCGGGCGGGAGACGCTCTCCATGGACACGTCGTGCAAGGCCATATCGACGGCACCTGTACCATTATGGATATCCAAGCCGCCGGAGATGACCGCGTGATGACCTTTCGCCCGCCACAGGAGCTCATGGCACATATTGTTCCCAAGGGATCCGTTGCGCTTGACGGCGTCAGCCTTACGGTCGTCGACGTCTTCGACGACTCCTTTTCCGTATCATTCATGCCCTATACCCTCTCCCATACAACCTTCGGAACAAAGCGCATCGGCGATGCGGTCAACATCGAAACAGACAAGTGGCACGCCGCCGCATGGTTCTCCGGAATTGCGGTGCAAGGTTCGCGCAAAGGGCGCGCGCTCGGGTTCCCAACGGCAAACATCGCCCAAGATAGCGCTCCGGTATTTTCCGAAAGCGGCATATTCGCCTGCCGCCTCATGATAGAAGGTGATCCTACCGTGTACGCGGGAGCGCTCCATAGCGGTGCAAAGCCCATGTACCCAGACGATGCCCACCTTGTTGAAATCCATATCATCAGCTTCCCTGACAAAGATCTCTACGGAAAGCGCATTACTTTCTCTGTAGCGCAGAAATTGCGCGATAGCGCCGCATTCGCCTCGGAGCAAGAGCTATCTGATGCCATCGCGCGCGATGTTCAGCAAGCGCGACGCATCCTCTCTCGCACTCCTCGCTATTTGGAGTAATATACAAGTATGCCTGGTATAGTCCATTTGCTTATGGGCGCCACAATCGGGATTCTTATCCCCCATACTCCCACGATGTTCGGGTTGGCATTTTTCTCGCACTATCTACTCGATTTAATCCCCCATATCGATCCGGCAACTTTCGCGGCAAAATCCCGTCCATACACCATCACGCAAAAAATCGGCATCACGGTAGATGTCGTGCTTGTACTCTCGCTCCTTGCCATGCTGTTCTTGGTTCAGAACACAAGCGTCCATATCTTCCTCGGAATCGTTGCGGCGCAGCTACCCGATCTGCTTACTCCGCTGGAAGAATACAGCGTATTCGCTCCGTTGCGAAAAATCCACCGCCTATTCCATTGGGACGAGCGGCGCGCGAATTACTGGGATTGGTACATCGCGGGGCTTGTCAGTCCGATTATCCTCTCGGCTGTTTGCCTGTTCGTGATTGTGAAGTTTACGTAGCTGCCATTACTCCCTGCAGGACAAGTCGGCGGGCAAGCACTCCAAATCAAGCTGCGTATCTTTTTGTAACTTCAGCCCAGTTAACAACATTCCACCACGCCTGGACATAATCTGCGCGTTTGTTCTGGTACTTGAGATAGTAGGCGTGTTCCCACACATCCAG
>CAYUBL010000012.1:22042-29258 GCA_964443125.1 uncultured Candidatus Saccharibacteria bacterium
CAGCCCCAAGATCGGCATCTTCCCTTCCGAAATCGGATTGTCCTGGTTTGCCGTGCTCATAATTTCCAGCGAATTATCGGGGTTTTTCACCAGCCATGCCCATCCACTCCCGAATCGTCCTGTTGCTGCCTCGGCAAATTTTTCTTGAAAACTCTTGATATCTCCAAAGGCAGCGTCAATTGCAGATACCAATTTTGCATCCGCTTCTGTTGTTTCAGGTGTGAGCATATTCCAAAACAAGCTGTGGTTATAATGCCCGCCGCCGTTGTTTCGCACCGCCGTGCGGATGCGCTCGGGAATCGCATCAAGATTCTTTAAGAGTTCTTCAATGCTCATTTCCAACAATTCCGCCGGTCCGCCCTCGAGCGCGACATTGAGCTTATCGATATATGCTTGATGATGTTTTGTATGATGAATCTCCATCGTCTGCGCGTCGATGTGCGGCTCCAGCGCATCATACACATACGGAAGTTTTGGTAATGTAAATGCCATATGCTTTTATTTTACGCCGCACATATGCACAAAACAAGAGAAAAATATTTCTCCCCCTCTGCGCCGGTTGGCGGATGAGGGGGAGAAAATACGCAAACTACACGGTCTGCATTGTTCCTTCTTTCTTGGAAGCGAATCCAAGATAGAGCGCGACAACCGCTATCACGACATGGAGCCATGTCGTTGCATTGTTATCCGCAAAGATTCCGAGCACCAATCCTGATGTGAGGAACCCCAACACTGCAAGAATTGCGTAAATAACTCCCGCAATCTTGAGGAACGTTTGGGAAGATTCTTCTCCCTTGCTCGCAAGGTACAGGCCGAGCAATCCGACCACAATGTGCAATACATTGTTCATCGAATTTACCTCGAATACCCCCAGCAGCATTCCGTCGTTTGTAATTCCCGGGATGAAGCCCAGTATTCCCGCGATAAGCAATATCCACCCAAGGAGCGAAGCTGTGTTCTTAAGCATGTTCACTCACCTCCTTTGAATAGATAATAGAGTAGTGCACCTGCTCTCAGTGTAGCAAAATTTATCCACAAGGCAAAATAAAAGCCGGCTCTTTGCATCTCACAAAGGCCGGCTCGCGTTGTATATTGCTAATCGGCATCAACAACAGGAATCGCCTGGTCCAAGCTGCCAAAGTCGTTGATTATTATCGCCTCTTCGCCTCCTTGGGCAATCATTTGCTCAATAGCTGTCATTACGCGCTTTACCTTTCCAGGCATCACCCAGAATCCTGCGCGATCCCCGCCGGTGTCGCAACATCCGCGCCGAAGACATCCCACGAGCTGTACGTACGGCTCTTGCCTGTACACTACCGCATGGTCGGGAATCACGAAATTGCCTTTCTCTCGCTGTTCCCGCGCCTTTCCTATTCCGCCCGACGATACAAAGAAGTCGTTAGGCGGAAGCGAACTGTACAGCGTAATCGGCTCACCGGGAAGAATTGTGCCTTGGCACCACGCGCATTTGATGGCCGCTTTTGCATAGCACTCGGGGCACCACTGCGGTTTCTTGCTCAGTGCACTGAATACCCCCTCATGTCCATCAATCGTGAGCGCAGCTTTCCATTTGGTCGTATGTCCGCATTCGCACAGATAATCGCGGCCGAAGCGGCGATAAAAAGCAACCTGGAACTTTTTCCAACCCTTGGTAATCCGAAGAAATATGCTCATGATTTCCTCTCTTTCGTTTCAAAATGAATTGTTACATGTGAAAAGATCAGGCAAATCGGAATACGTACCCTTACAGCTTTCTCATACTACGCCCAGGCGGCGCAAAGTCAACTGACCGCATCCAAACGCTCTTGTAAAAGCAAAAACGCATTCTGCACCGCAAGCGGATCCCGACCGTCAACTTCCGTGAATTTCGCACGTTCGCTTTTTAAGTAACCCACGATATCTTTTTGCACCGCTTCGCATTGCGCCCGCGTAAGATGGTACGAGAGCCGTACGCCATCCGCCCTTGGTTCAAATATATGGCTCATCACGAATATGGCATCATACGACTCAACGGATTGCCGAGCAAGCACGCGCAGCATGTCGATCAAGTTCCGATATTTCGGCCACTCATTCTCGCCCACCTGTTCCGGCAGTAACCGTTGCGCATACAGATACGTTACGAACATCGCTGCATCGGTTACCATATGATCGCGCTTTGCTTCCCGTTCCGCCAAATACTGGCCAATGCTGATAACCAGCTGTTCCCATGCGTCTTCGGGAGCGCCTACGGCCTGAATGTATTCACTGGCATACTCCTGTACCAGCTCGCAGCTTAAGCCCTCTTTGGACATATACGCCGCCAGATTCTTCGCAAATACCGACTTCCCCGTACTCGGCGCGCCGATAACACAGATCTTCATAGTGAAAATAATAGCACTGTATTTCGCCCAAGAAAAAGAACCCTTAACGCATTTGCTTGTTGCAGCAAAGGGGTTCTTACGCCGCTGGCTTACCAGCCTCTATGTTTTCGATACTCATTTCTCACTACTCCTTCAAGCTCATTGGCAATGTAGTGATCATTCTCGACAATTTCTATTGTCCATTCCATTACCGGGTCAAGTTCATGGCGAAAAGCCAAGACGAATTCCGAGTGGTGTTCGGAATGTTCCCTCTCCCGTGTTTCAGTAGCCTTTGTGTGGCGAATCTCCACCCGAAGACTTCTATCAATCCCCGGGAGAAACGCTATAGCCTTCGCATAGGCTTTCTCGCACCATTCCCGCTGGCCCATACAATCCTCTCTCCTGTGTTTGATTTAGTTTTCCAGGTCCAGATACCGTCCCTATGTATATTATTCATATATAATAACGATGTATCAATGTTTTTTGGTGTATGGTGCCACTGCTCCGCCAAATACTGGCCAATGCTGATAACCAGCTGCTCCCATGCATCGCTCGGGGCTCCGACCGCTTGGATATACTCACTGGCATATTCCTGCACCAGCTCGCAGCTCAATCCTTCTTTCGACATATGCGCCGCAAGGTTTTTCGCGAATACCGACTTCCCCGTACTCGGCGCGCCTATGACACAAATCTTCATGCAAAAAGCATATCACTTTGCAGCCCCACGGGAAATCCTCCACAACCGCATGCCCGCATTCCTGTGAACAGAGCAGCCGTGCTATAGTTTTTTCATGGCAGAAAGACGGCAAAGAGCCTTCCGATTAGGACAAATCACTTTCGCAAGCACGGCAACGCTTTTTGTCATTACCGCCGTTTCCGCCCTCCTGTTCAGGGCAGTGTACCCGCTTGCGTATCAATCGGTTGCTTTCGGCACGTTCGATCAAGCTCCCGAAATGATTGTTTTGCATGATCAGCGGATTCTAACGCAAGCCATACAGGCGGCAAAGAATCCCATTACGCACATCGGCATCTATACCACCGGACCGGTTTCCAATATTCCGGAATCACGTCTTCAACTCACAATTCATAACAGCCAAGGCCAAGTTATCTACGATTCGAAAATAGCGCTATCGGCACTTATACAAGAAAATTATACGATAGTTAATATAGGCCAAGTATTGCCGCCGAACACGTCATACAGGATTACCCTGCAAACTGAAGGCGTGCCGCTTCGCGATGATTTTGCGATTGGCTACGAGCCCGAAGCATCAAACGTATTAACAGACACGCATATCGCGCTCAAAAGAGAGAGCGCTACGCCATCCCGAAAGGACGGGCATTATGCGCTGGTAGGCATCACGAAACCTACGCCGCAGCTATTCTCCCATCTCGTTGCGACATCGCGTCCGCTTCAAGTTTCTATGCTGGCTCTTATCGTATTTTGGGCTACATCCCTTCGGTATTCCCGTCGCCTAGGAGCCCTGCTGGACGAACCCTTGACGGCTCATCTGCCTGCCGGCGTATCCCTTCGGGAACTTCTTGCGGTAACAGCCTTTGCCCTGGCCGTATCTCTCTTTGTAATATTCCCCTATTTCCAAAACCCGAGCGCCGTGCATCCTACATTGCGCGACGCCCATCGAGCGCTTGTGTATTTGGGCATTGCCCGGGATGCCGCATTGGAAAATGGTGAATTCGCGCTATGGGATCCGTATACCTGCGGCGGAATTCCGCTCCTCGCAAATGCCGAATCCTCCCACGCGGGACTGTTTTTCCCTTTCACCCTTGCTTTCGGAGAGCAGTGGGGACTTCGGCTTTCCATCTTGGCAACGCTTGTTATTGGATTTGTCGGCGCTTACACTCTGGCTCGCCAAGCCATGGGATCCAATACGCTTTTTGCCCTTCTCGCGGCATCCATTTTTGTATTTTCAAGCTTCCAAATGGTCGCCTTATCCAGGGCCTATTATGCCTGGCTCCCCATGTGTTTTATCCCCTGGGTGTTCGTATTTGCAATTCGCGGGTTCCGCTCTCCCTGGAGCGTCATCGGCGCTTCGATTACAGTAGCGTTCATTTTTCTCGGAGGGAGCATGCATATGATCGCCTATTCCCTTATTGGCCTCTGGATCGTCCTGATCGGATACGCTTTCGTGCTCCGATCCTTCAAGCCGCTTCTCATAGCCGCCCTCATCTCTATGCTGCCTGTTCCTCTTGCCGGCGTTAAACTGCTTCCTTCTGCGGAGCTGCAAAGCATTGCAACCCTTGAACGCGGCGCCGAATTTGCCCCGCCGCTCACATGGCTGCCGCGCCTGCTGCTTGATCGCAATGAACTGACTGAGCCAACGTACTTTATGAGCAATGGCGACCAGGTTACCGTTCGCCAATTCATGTCCTATGTCGGTATCATCCCGCTTCTTTTGTTTCTCTTTATTCTTCCTAAGATCCGCTCGAAAAAATATCTCCCTTTCGCGATCATGCTTACGCTCTCCTTTCTCCTTATGTTCGGATTGCCTCCGCACAATATTATCCAGCACACCCCCGTATTTCGCGAAATACTGCGGGAACCCGTCCGTGCGAATATACTTTTTATCCTTGCCTTCGGCCAAATAGTTGCCGCCGGCGGTGCATTGCTCTTCAAAAAAATTCCGCTTTCCGGAACATGGGCGCGCGCTATCCCGGTTGCCCTCGTCGCTATTGCGATCGCAGATATTGTAACCGCTCATCAGCCGCTTCATCGCGATGTCTTTACCCATCCTGTTGTCCCTCTCGAAAAACAATCTTCATTTATTCGAACGACTCACGCATATCGCACATCTGACGATGAATATTACACGGCTGGCTACATCAACTATGCTGCCAACCAAGGCATGACCGACATCTGCCCTGTCTACCTCAATGAAAATCCGCTTGCCGCGCGAGGGCTCGACAGCTCTGATGCAAAGCGGCCGTATCATGGCGAAGTTTACCTCGCCGGCAACGGCACGACTGCGCAATACAAAGTTCATGCCAATACCGTTACGGCGAATATATCCCCGGATGAGAATACTTACGTTGTGTTGAATCAAAATTTTTACCCCGGATGGCGCACTGCTGACGGCAAAGAAGTTTTCTCCTACCATGGCCTCATTGCCGCCCCCGCTGCGGAGCGCGATCAGACTATCGCCTTCTTCTATCGTCCCGCCTCATATCTTATCGGGTTATTTATAACGCTTCTCACTCTCTGTTCTCTATTTTTCTCTTGGTTGTACTATCGTTTTCAAAATAGATTATCGCACGATACGTAATGAATCTCCCCGGACGTAAGTCCGGGGAGATTCATTTAGGCAAGCAGGCCGTAGTGGAGGATGTTAGAACTGTTTTTGAGAAGTTAAATGATGCTACAATTCATATACCCATCTTTAACCACACCATATCATGACCACAATCCTTGAAAATAAGCATATAAAAATTACGCAAGAAAATATTGTTTTTCCGAATGGAGAAAGGGTTAGTGACTATTATTTGGTGGAAAAAAGAGACTATGTAGCTATCGTGCCTGTCGTCGGTGACATCAAAAAAAGTTCAAATCTCATATTGGTTAAACAGTACCGCCCTGCTTTGGAACAAAGCATTTGGAACATTCCTATGGGATTTATTGATAGTGGCGAAACTCCTAAAGAGTCTGCTAAGCGCGAATTAGCGGAAGAAACTGGTTATAAAGGGAAACTCGAGTTATTGGAAATACTTGCGCCTGCTCCTGGATTTTACAAGTCAGTATGCCACTTATATGTGGCTCATAATTGTCAGCAGCTTAATGATAAAAAGATTGATAGGGAAATTCAAAATATCAAGCACGTAGGATGGTCTGACGCTTTCAATCTTATTCAAAATAGTAAGGCTAGTGATATGACATCAGTTGTAGGGTTGTTATTGGCAAAAGAAAAACACGCCTTGTAGACTATTGAGGCACAAGGCGTGTTATGAGGAAAAATCACTGCTACCATTCGCGCAGAGTGTGAGGGCAAAGATTTGCAAAGTGCCGTTCAACCTGTTGCAAATCTTCAATCCTGTCCACATCAAATATGGGCGAAAGTGCTTTACAGGTCAATCGTTGATTGAGAGCTTTTTCTTCCCAACGCTTGATATAACCAGGTATTCGTGAGTCATTGCCTGTCCACATATCTCCGAACTTACGCAGTCCGTGGGGACAACAGCCGTCATCTTTGTTGGGATGATACACAGCGTCAAAGCCATTCAGCGCTTCCCACAACTCTTCGAGTTGGTCTTCGGAGTAATGGGGCAAGTCCGCTCCCATCAGCGCAACTTTTGAAAATTTTTGCAGAGTGATGCGATATGCATACACGATGTCTCGGTTCATATCACCCACACCTCGCAAGAAGCGCAGCCTCGTTCTCGGAATGTGGTATTGGCGACAAAGTGCGCGAAACGGCTCAGAATGTTCATCTTTGGGATAAACTATCTTAACCACGATGTTTTGAACTCGCAAAAAGCGGTCCAGAAGGTCAAGAAGCATACCCTTTTGAATGGCAGCTGCTTTCTCTGGGCCAGTAGCGGAAGCCAGACGACTTTTCACGCGTCCAGCAACTGGAAAGCGGGCTAATATTAGCAAGCACTTCTCCATCATATTCCCCTTGTAGTAAAAATGTGCAGTTATGCCGCCTTGGTTGATACCAACGAGGCAACATAACAGACTACTACAAGTAGCCAAATCGTCAACAATAACATAATCCTGATAACCAATCAGTCTTATTATTCAACAGATTGGTTCTGACTGTCCTACGGGTTCACAAAATAAACCGCTTAGTTTAGCAATTATAATTTAGCAGCCCCACGGGGAATCGAACCCCGATTTTAGCCTTGAGAAGGCTACGTCCTAGCCGTTA
>CAYUBL010000013.1:0-3136 GCA_964443125.1 uncultured Candidatus Saccharibacteria bacterium
ATAAAACCAACCAGCAATGACCAGTATTGCAACAACCACAAACTTTGTTTCCTTTGTAAGCTTCACTTGCATAGGCTCTCACACGGTACACCATCACCGTCTGCATCCAGCTTGTTTACATCATAGGAACACTGGTTGAACACGGCCATGACTTCCGAACACGTTGTAAACGCGCTGCAGTTGTATACATCGCCTCCGCAGGTATTCCCCTTTGCCGTGCTTGGAAGCGGAATAATAGATGCAGCTGGCTTTGGCGTTGCGGTTGCCGAACATGCCGCACCCCACAGGCCGCGCTTTGCATTGCGTGCTTCCTGTTCAGCTTGCCGGAATTGATCTTGGTACTTCACATCTGGCGGATATGAAGATGCATTTGCATAGCCATTCCGGACCAGATAATCGTTTAGGAATACATCGCCAACGTATACATACCGAAGCAGGCGGCCATAGCGATCCGTTTCCGATACGTCTTTTTCAAGCCGTACTTGCTTGCCGGTAAGAAGCTCTTTGGTCTTTGCAGATGCTTCTTTTCCGAAACACTGAACAGGCTTGGAAGGGTGTACAGTTTCCGGCGTATCCACTCCAATAAGTCGCACTGTTTTCCCGCCTTCAACATCAAACGTATCTCCATCAACAACGCGCGTAACAGCAATGGTGTCCGTAGCGGGGACTTGCGCCTTCGCAGACGGCAACGGCGTTGCTGTTTCAACGGATACAGTATCAGTAACAGCTTTCGGCGTTGTTTGTGCACTCTCCGGCGGTACAGCAGTACAGCCCGTCAGTATAAGGGCGGGGAAGGTAAGCAGTGCGAATGTAAAGACTTTCATGGCTCGGATACTGTGTCGGTATATTTCAGGCTATCTAAGGCGTATCCCATAACTTCATACGCTGCTAAGCTTGCGCGAGATACACCACTAGTAGGCGCATCATCTATACGCACCAACAAGGGCCCACATTTTGGAGTATCCAACAGCCGGCGTACCACTTCCGCATCCGCCTGCTGGTTGATATAGGTAGCCCCAACCTGCTGTATCAACTCAATTGGCGGCATTGGGACATTCATAGCACCGTTATTCGATAGCCCCTTTCTCTCAATGTTTGTACATGCCCCTGTATCAGTGCAAAAATATCCCCTGGAAGCTCTCTGATATTTAGTGCCCATTCGTTCCGTTCTGGTATCATTCCGATAAACTCGGCAACCGCCCCCATAACATTATAGGCAACAAGCTCTGCAATGTAAGCTTCGGGATATGAAACATCAACCCGCAAATCACCTTCGCGTTGTAACATTGCAACAGACGCATGATAGCCTCTTATTTCTGCCATGCCGCAACTATACTCCCATACGTAATGTCAGACAAGCGGGCAGGCTAGGCTATCTTGATTGGATAATGGGTGTTTTGCTGTATGGCAATGAAAAGCACCAGCCCGTACAGGATCGCGCACACCAGCGCAAAAGCAAGGAAACGTAAGGTTTGTTTATTCATGGATATACGGAACGTGCAGGCCAGCAATGAGAAACATATACGCCATCTGCTCCCATGAAGGAGGGTTTAAGCACAGGAACAGGGGACATTACACATTAGAGAACAAAACCGGCCTGCCGTTTCCATAAGAAAAAGAGGGATACCCAACCATGGCTGTGGTTTTGGGCAACCCTCTTATTCTCTATTTTATCACATCGAAGGGGTATGTATTTGCCGCAGCGTGTTCCAATAATCGGACCATAATTCTTCCAGCTCATCTTTACCCGCCTGCCGGTACACCTTCCGAAACTTTAAGCGCGTGGATAGCGATTTTGCTACCCATTCCAGATGCAATTCAAGCCGCCGTTTTGTATCCATTACCATTATTGTAAGGCATCATCAAAACTCTTGCATAGCAATAACCTGCAGGGGTACGGTATGGGTATGAATATCAAGAACATTCTGCATTACAAGCTTTGGGAATCGCCGGGAAAGGAAAGTGCATGGCCTATATTGGCAACGGTTGCGGGAATATACGTCATGGGATTCATATTTGCAGCTGCCCCTGTGGTAACAACAACCGCTATAGTCTTGCTCATTACGGGCCTGTTTGTGTATTTTGCCCCCAAGGATTTAAGAAGAGAAATAAAAATAGTCGGCCTGTTTCTGCTTTGGCTCGCACTGCTTGGCTTTACTGTTCTGCTCATATCCGCACAAGCCCCTGCAATTATTACGTGGCCGCTTGTAGCGATTGTGTTCTTCTGGATGTTTTTTGCTACGCTGGGTTTGGATTAGCTCGTACTCGTACTTGTACTGGTCGTCGTACTTGTCGTTGTCGTAGTTGAAGTTGTCGTTGCAGGAATTACCCGCAATGCCTGCGCAGTTTCGTCGTATACCTGCGATAGGATATGCTCAACGGATCGTAATGCTTTTGGGGTTGGTTCCATAAAAATATAAATTATTTATCTTCTGAAAGACTTGCGCCCGCAGCACCCGTTACAGGCCCTGCTGTCTTTTGGGTAATTTTCTCAATTGTGCTTCGCAGCTGCGCTGGTACAAGCCGCATAAAGTTCTCTTTTTGCTTTGCCGTCATGGGGTTCAAGATGCGGTTGATAATCGTTACGCCAGACGGGGTACTTAATGCTTTCTTTATTGCATACACGCTTACTGCACCAGCACTCACGCCCGGACCGCCGCTCAATGTTCCAAGAAGGCCGCCAAGCCCGGCAGCGGTAAGATCGGTCAGGGATATAATCGCACCACGCTCTGCGATTGTCTGTCGGTACGATGCGGCCTTTTCCGCTTGCAGCAGGTTTCCGTATCGATCGTTTAGCTTCTGCATCCCCGGCGCAGCATGGTTGATTCCATCTCGCAGGGATACATACATTTTCTGCATCGCCTTATTCACCAGCTCATCATCGGAAGGGTTGCCGGTCCATTTCGCAAGCTCTCCGATCTCGCGCTTTAGCTTGATTGCTTCGGGAACAGGAAGCTGGAACGTATCAACCAAATCATCAATCGTAAACTGCCCGCGCGGTCCGCTTGGCGTTACGCGCTTTGTTGTGTAGTCGGTAATGTCATCGCGCAATCCTTGCAAGCGGCCGATAAGCGTTTTGTTTGTTTCGGGAAACTTCTGCGCAGTTGCAATGGCATCATCAAGCGGCTGCAGGAAG
>CAYUBL010000013.1:3146-6815 GCA_964443125.1 uncultured Candidatus Saccharibacteria bacterium
CGGACGCCAGAGGCAACACTGCTGATGTCACTGCCATCGCTAACACCGACAATGTGTTTTTCTCAGAAAAGATGCGCACTTTATTCATTGGTGAAGACTCCGGGATGCACGTCAACAATTTCATTTGCAAACCGCTGTGCGTTTTGCTCGATTGCTTTGCCTGCTTCTTGCTTCTTTAGTCCGATCTTCTTTACCAGATCGTCATACGTCCATGCCACGATGCTTTCTTGCGCAATTTGTTTGCCGGGATTCTTCCCATATGCCCGGTCAACGGCACGGGGTTTTATAAGCGTATCAATAAACTTCTGGGATGCTTTGTCTTTTAGCGGTTTGAACGTCGCTTTTATGCCAGCTGCAGCAACAGGAAATGCCGCACCTATCAGGGCAGCTTCAAAAACATCTTCTGTTAGGGGCTTGCCCTCTGAAAGATTCTCGCCCGCTCTAAAGCCAGCAGCTGCCGCACCAGTTTCAACTGCGCGGGGCACAACACTCTTTCCAGCCGTTACAACTTTCTGGACCGTGGGGAGTGCCTTAGGCGCAAGGGATTCTGCTGCAGACAGTGCACCCCTCGTTGCAATGTTTCCGGTTCCAAGCGTAGCAAGCGTCAGTGCCGCATTGCCTGTTGTTCCAAGCGCCTGTCCTGGTGTTCTCACAAAGCGATCAAGCTCTTGCCCCGCTTGGTTCGATTCCTGCAGCTGCGCAAGATTGCTGTTTATCATTTCAGTAAGCCGCTGTTTGCGAATGGGATTCGTTTCTTCGCGCCGGCGTTTGATAAGCTCCGTTGTAGCATTTGCAAGCTGCCCTGCGTTTTCTGCGGTTGCCCTTCTTGATTGCAATGCAGGTAATTGCCCCGCTACCAAACCGGGAAGCTGGGCAACACCGGCAAGCCCACGGCTTCCAAACGTAGTTTCTGCAATATCTTTTCCAAACCCAAGCGCAAAACCTTCTTCCCCGGTACGTTGTGCGCCTCCTGTAAGAAGCTCTTTGCCAAGATAGGAAGCTGTGCGGGATACAACGCCGGGCTTCTCTTGCTGCTGCGGCGCAGGGGTACTTTGTCGCTGTGCCAATCCTTCAACGGTATGCCCCTGCGATTGCAGCGCATCAAGAATACCCTGCGGGGTTGTGCCTTGCGGGGCTTTCAGGATAATGTCGCGAAGTTGTTGTTTTGAAATGTCAGCCATAATGTTATAAGCCAATAGATTTTAAGTATTCATAATCTGCATCGGTTGCAGCGCTCTGCGGTTGCTGTTGCGTAAATGATCCGTAGGGCACAACAACATTTTCAGGGTTTAGGCCACGTTGATCCGCAAGGTTCCGGTAGTATCCTGCGACAGATTCGTTTAGCTTTTCTTTCCCGTCATACAGCTTCTTTGCCCGGTCAACAAAATCCTTTCTGGTATTCTCCGACAATCGCTCGCCCTGCAGCAGCTTGTTGTATTTCGCCCGCACAATCTCCGGAACACCGGCGCTGTTTTGCGCTGTTGCAAACTCTCCTTCGCGGACCACGCTGCCAGGGTCTAGGATTTTCATATAGTTGAAGATCAAAGCAAGATCACCTGCAGGGCTGGGGTCTGTAGCCGCGGATTGTACGCGGTCATAAGCCTGCTGGATTGCAATGAAGCTTCCCGATTGCTTTATATATTCACCGCGCAAATCATCTTCGGCCTTCGCATTTGCTGCCATTTGTTCCTTCTCCCTTCGCGATACAAAGGAAGTCTGTCCGGGCAACGCGTACTGCCGCGGGTCAATGTTGTTTCCATTTGCGTCTTCAAGTTCAAAATGAAGATGTGGCCCCGTAGTGAGCGTGCCTGTATTTCCCGATAGCGCAATTACCTGCCCTGCATCAATTACATCTCCAACATTCACAAGCGATTGGTTCAAGTGCAGAAACTTGTGTACCGTACCCTGGCTGTCTTTCCCGTATACAGTAAGTCCGCCTTCGGCGTCTTCAAATACATTCGTTATGGTAAGCGGCACGCTTGCTTGAATGGGGCTATTTTCCGGCACCATAATATCAATGCCTTTGTGCTTTGTTCCGTAAAACGTGTTGTCGCCGTTCTGGTATCCATATCCAGTAACATTTTGAACGAACGGCGCAACAGGAGGCATCCCAAGGCTGTGCTGCAATTCTCCCAACGCCTCCGGCCCAAACTCAGCGACAAGCTCCAGTAACTTTTCTTTGGAAATTACCCCGCCTGTAAGATCACTGCGCAGTTTCTGGTTTTGCAGATCACTTGTAATTGCTGCGCGTTCGTCAGCGCGCACCGCAAGAATATCGGAAATGTAGCTGCGGGCGTTCTCAACGGCAAGCTGCGCGTTTTCAAACTCCTGCTGCCGCATTTGCGAAAGCGCATCAATGGTTGAACGCACGCCGGTTTCTCGTTGCCGGATATCGTCTGCGAGAAGGGACGCGCTTTCGGCATACCGCCCACGCTGTTCAAGCGACAGACGCGCAGCCGCTTCCGGATCAGTGATGCCGGACTGCGCTCCTTCAATAGGAAACTCTTTGCTTTGAATATCGCCGCGCATAGAAGCCTTTAGGCGTACAAGCTCCTGCAATTCTGGGTCGTTCTTCAAAATCTCCTGCCGAAGCGTTGCTTTTTCTTCTGCAAGTATCAGTTTCTTTTCGCGATCCTTCAAGCTTTTCAGTGCGGTGTCATACTCATTCCATCCTTGGCGTAGGCGTTCCGTTGTGGATAGGATTGCATCGGCTACATCGTTTTCTGCACCTTTTGCAACCGGCGCAACATCGGGAACATCTGGCATTGGTACTTCTTGTTTTGGCGATACATTTGCAACGGGGTTTGTGGAAGCAGGCTTTTGCGTTCCGGTTGGTGATCCAGTAAAGCGCTTGTCTACATCCCGCGCATACTCCAACGCGCCCTGCAATTGTGCTCCGCTCTTTCTCCCTGCAGCGGATTGCAAAAACGCACGCTCCTCTCGCGTCTTTGCCGGTCGGCCGTACACGCTGGCAAAAAGTTGTTCTGCTTTTTTATCAAATGGGGGCATAGGTTAGGCCATTTTTTGAGAAATAAAAGATGCTGTCGCAATTTCGTTTCCAGCTGCGCGAAGTGCTTGCCTTCGCAATGATTCATCGCGCACACGCGTATCGGCAATGGAAAGGGCTTTGTCTTCTTGGCCACGGTCCAGGCGCAACTGCGCTTCCCGTCGGGCAAACTCGTTTTCTTTCAAGAATTGGTCGAAGGAAGTTTTAGTGTCTTCTTCTTTTCGTAGAAACGCGGTAAACGCTTCATTTAGGGTTTCCGCACGGTCGGCAATATTTTCTTCAATGGCACGATCCCGGATACCGCTTGTGTACGTACCCCTTCCAGCAAAGGCGCCTTGCGCTTTGTTGATTGCACGTGCAAATGCCGTGTCTTCAACTCGCGTAAACCGCTGCTTGTCTTCAGTATTGCGCTGCAGGGTTGTTTCCTTTAGCTGTTTTGCAACCTGTTCCGCATAATCAAGCCTTTCAAAAATTAGCTTCCTATCAGGTTCAAAGTATTCCGCTGCATCCTTGCGGGCACCGGAAAGAAAATCATTTACAGCAAACCCTAATTTAGAGTTAATTCCAGATAATTTAATAAGACATTTTTGGAGAGGTGCCGTAGATGGAGATGGATGTATATCAAATTCTAAAAATAACTGTAGAAACGACGATACTTGGTC
>CAYUBL010000013.1:6825-12093 GCA_964443125.1 uncultured Candidatus Saccharibacteria bacterium
GCGAAGGCGGTATGGAAGCGCTTAGCTGCTCCTGTGTTTCGAAAATCAACTGTGCGGCTTCTCGATCACCCCTCGCAAGCAGGGCGTTTATCGTAGCTGTAAGAGATGGGGACAAATTGCCAGCGCGGCCCTTTATCCATTGGCCGCTTGATCCATCAAACGTGTACAGTCCGCCATCCGCGCCGCGGTAAATTGCGCGGCCTCGGCTGTCGCGTTCTCCGGTAGCAAAAAGTTGGGTTCCGTTGCTAAGTTGTGGCATTGATTCCATTATAGAAAATCGGGTATTGAATATGCCTTTGCGGAAAATCTCGTTATTGCTTCAAAAATAGAAGAAAAAGAGTGCACAAGCTCAGATTTTTTTCACATTTACGCAAAAAGAAGGGAAAAACAGCACATCATCTTCTATTTTTCGCTAAAAATGCAGCGATGCACCCGAAAAATCAGGCGCATCACGCAAATACCTACGAATTGATACTGAAAAACCGTGTCAAGTTTTCTTCAATACCTTTTTTCTTTCAAGCCACAAACGCGCGAAAGGAATATCAGCCGCCATAATAAGCAGCAGTGCGTGCATCTTCGCATAGAGCGTTTCAAAATCATCTTCCGGGCACTTGATTGCAAGCAATTGTTCCAATTCTTTGCGGGTGTAGCCATTTCGCTTTAGAAAGTTGTCAGACTTTTTCATCAGCGGCGGTTTTTTATTTCCCGTTCAATGTCAGATACCAGTTTTGCCGTGGTTCGTGCGTACTCTGTGCCAACACGTTTTTGCTCGGCTATACCGACTATGGTCCAAACCAGGCTGCGATTAGGGTGTCGGGGTATCGGACGGGCGAAAGAAAAAAGTACAGGATCGAAAAACCCTTGTTTTTCCCTGCTTTTTCGGGACCTTAGCTGCAGCAGTATTCCGGCGACGACCAGAAGAAGCCGCAGCCGTGCATTTTTCTCCGCGGATTCTATGGCATCGCATACTTGTTTATTTAGGTTCTTGGTCATAAAAGTTTTTGAATTGATTATGGGTCTTGTGCTCCGCTTCCGCGACAATCTCGCGGACCGATGCAGCAATTCTCTTTCGCGGAATTGCAGGCCGTTTCTCCGACGCACCTGCAAGCCAGCGGTCTGTTGCGTCAATGTAGGTGTTCATAGGGACTGCTTGAAAACTAGCTGGTCTTTTGGAAACCGCCATTTTCCCCGTGGACTTCCGGGCACTCTCCACGCTTTCAGCTCTCCACGCTGCACCATACGCTCGACGGTATGAAGGCCTGGCAGGCCTAGTTTTTCAGCAACTTCCCGTGAAGTGTAATAGTCGCTTGGGATAGGTTGCAGCTGCGCCCGGACTTTCAGCAGATCGGTTCTGCTATAGTTCCAGCATCCGTTTTTTGCCTTCACTGCGAAAACCGTGTTGTTTGCAACCCATTTCCTTAATTGAAACAGCGACGCTTTCGTGTATGGCAGGCCAATAATAGCAAGTGCCTCTTTTGTGCCGATCATAGCGCGCCCCCTTCCGTGATTCTTTGTTCATGGAATACTTCCAAGACATCAATCATTACACGTGCTTCTCCACATGTACTGCACATATCGGGACCGAATTGGCCTCCAAAGTCATGCAGTTTTCCGTTTTCGCATGTTTTTTTCGCCTTATCTGGATTTTGCAGATCGGCATCGTCAACTAAACCAGCCAACTTTTTGGATTCAGCAGGGGGGGTGGGTATATCCCTCCGATTTGGGGTCGTCAACCCGCCAACTCGCTCTTTTCCATGTTTTAGTGCAATATTTTGTAGTTTTTCTGGCTGGTCATTTTGGGCATCCGGTTCTTTGTTGTTGTCTTCCGATAGGGGAAATGGATTTTGGCTGGTTGGATGGCGCGAATCGGAATGATATAGGCACCCCCCTCCCCAACCTTGACATGTTTTTATATCCATTGGGTTTATCAGTGCATCTTTTGCGTCTGGAATAGGATCACCCGGAATAACCTTAATTGCCCTCCCCTTAGAAAGATTCTCCAGGAATCCTTCGGAAATGGCCATTTTTACTCTATTTCTTGCGGAATCCCGGCCAATATTTAGCTCAATGGATAGCTCATTCACAGTGATTCCTTGCTCCTTTTTCCCCGGAATCTCACAAAGTTCCTCCACCTTTTCAACTGTTTCAACAATATGCTTTGGAACTCGCCCAACCGCTACATCGGAAAAAGTTGCTCCTATGATATCTTTTGCGATTTCATAATCGCGGCATGTCGCAATAATCCTTCCATCTTGGTCTGTTGTTCGTTGCTGCTGCATTAAGATTGCAACTGTTTTTATTGCAATAAGAAGCTGTTTGAAGTCCCGCCGCATCCGCACTTGTGTTACCGGCACCTTTTCCGCAAGCTCCTCGGCAAACGGAATAAATACCTTTGTATTGCCTGCAAGTTCAAGCCACCTTTGAAAGTCAACATACTTCGCATCCGGTTCCGTTTCCCCATCCGTTGCGTTCGCGGATCGTGCAATGGCCAATAGAACGCCCTTCGTCTGTTTTCGGTCGTCTGGGATAGTAACTGTTATCATGCGAGTTGATAGCTGTTCCCGGATTTTTCTGGTACTCGTCGTTATCAGCCCCGTTGGCCCCTCTTTTACAATCTTTCGTGTTGTAAACTTTCCCGTTTCCTCATCGCGCTCTGTTACCTCATGCGACAAGCTTCCATCTGTTACAATCGCTCGCAATGCAGAAGCGGCGCTCCCGTCTTCTGGTAGGGAATCAGCTTCTGCAAAAACAATTGTTTTGTGCGCAAACTGTTCATCTGTATAGACAAGTGCCAGCGGCGAAGAAGAATCAAACCATGAGTATGCAGTTTCAGGAAAAAACTTTCGTGCAGTTTCAACAGCATAACTTTTACCGCTTGAAGATTGTGCTACAAAAGCAAGGTTCATCGGCCGTTCAGTGAGCCGGGAAGTAAAGGCCAGATAGGCAAATAGCACGGGGGTTGTGTCGCCTGCATACCCGATTTTTCCTATCTCTTTTTTTAGGTTTTCATACAATGCCGGATCACTCGCAAGACTTTTGCACGATTCCAATGCAAGCATCCCTTCTCGCCTTTTTTCCAACAAATCCTTTTCCTTCCAGCTTACAGACTGCCGAATTGCTTCCGATAGCCGCTTTTTGAATTGCTTTGGATCGTCGCAATACATCTCGTTTACGTCTTTGTATTTTCCAAGCTGCACAAGCTGTACTTTTTCGCGTATTTGCGATTTTGTGATATTTTCCAGCAACGTGTTTCCGCCAGCGTCGTTCTCTATAAATACATAGACTTTCTCAAAGCGCTCAAAGTGCTTCGCATCTCTCTCATCGTTCCAATTACTAGCACCCGGAACACCTAAGGCTCCGATTCCGCTTTGCCACAGCGTATGGCAATCGCTCGCACCTTCCACAATAGCAATTGCATCTTTATCGTTCTTATTAAGCCTCCAAAGCCCATACAGAAGCGTTTTGTCGCCCTTCCGGAATTGGAAGCGATCATCACCGCCTTCTTTTGGCTTATCCAACCTCATTCGATATTGCCGGGAAACCTCTTTGCCAGATAAATCGTAGTACGGAATCAAAATTGCAGGTTGCTTAATATACAGGAAGTCTTGCACTCCAACAGACTGCAAAAAGGAAATGTCCAATTGTTTTGCATCGGCATACTGCCGAAGCGTAATGCCTTCGTTATTGGGTAGTATTGTTTGTGGTTCCTTCTTAGAATTACCTAGTAATTCGGACCACGTTAGTCCCAACCGATCCAATATATCCTTTTTTACTTCTTTATCGTTGCCGCATACATGGCACTTGAAGAAGAATTGTCCATTTTTCTCCCACGCATCCAGCGACGGGTTTCTATCGCTGTGGTTGTGATTTTCTCCACGCGGGCATTGAACAGAATACCCCGATCCGCTTCTGCGTATATTCAAGCCCTTATTCTTTACGGCTGCAGCAAACCTCTCCAATGGTGTTTCCATAGCCTATTGGAAGCGGATATCTTCAACAATACAACCTTGTGTATTGCGCCCTTTCGTGCTATCTTGGATAGCAGAAAGCAGCTTGTTATTGCCTTTCTGGAAAATCTCCGCCTTGTGCGGGGATTTTTCTTTATTGTGTTTCATATAGAAAACATTATTTATAAAACCCGTCATTCAAACGGGTTCTTATTTTCTATATATGAAGTTGTCCTGGGGGAATATAAAACAAGAATCCATCTAAATGGTTCTTTGGTTTATTTCTCCAGGTTTTTCCCTGGCCGTTCACCCAACGCTTGTTATTGCGTCCGCCGGTTTGCGTGTTATGGGCCGGAAAGCGCTTTTTGCGCTACGTGTCTGGCGATAAAGTATGCCAGATCGCTCCAATGCAATAATACTAGCACATCAACTTATGTTTAACAAGCGTTCCACGCACCGAAGTTTTCCACAGGCAGACGGATCACCCGAACGACGGAATCATCGCGACATTACACCGTTTGCGAAAATCCTCCACAATATGCCAGAATGATTCCACTCCTGCTATACCATGTCCACATCACGATAATGGAGACTGAAAGGGTTCTGTTTCTTTGATGAGCATTGAATTAATATCAGACAATCCACCACATCACCAACGCAATACATACAATCCATCCGAAATTTGCAAAAAGCATCGTAACGAACAAGAGCCGATTTAAAAATACACTGGATATCTGAGCTCTCCCTAAATCATCGCACGTCACTTTATTGGTAACGATCCAGCTCATGCCCGCTGCAATAAGAACAGCAATAGGAAACCATAGGTACGGAGCATCAAGAGAGAGGCCCACAAGAACAGCAGCCAGCGACACCGCAGTTGTAAGCGGTAATCTCCGACGAACATTCAACCTGTCATTCATAGAGTTGTTATGTATCAGTATACACGCTCTCGCATGAGCTGCTCCATGTCCCTCTTTGTGGTTCTTGCTTTTTATTAAAAAATACGGTATAGCAAAAAAAGATCTTTCAACAATGTTCACGTAACCGGAGATAGGCCATGAGCGCTATTACGCTGAAAGGCACGTTAACCGCATTGCAACAAAACGTTATAGACCTCACAAATTGCTTCGACACGAACCCTGATAAGCGGCATGAAATCTATTCCTATGCACAAGCATCGAGCGCTTGGAAACCGAGCCGAGAAGAAACCGATACGCTTCCTTCTCAACTGAAGGACTTGGGATCCTCTATCTGGCTCCGCGAAAAAACGCGACAATACCTGTGCTACCTGGATTATGTCCTGTCACAAATCCGTGGAGAG
>CAYUBL010000013.1:12114-15083 GCA_964443125.1 uncultured Candidatus Saccharibacteria bacterium
TGCGATCGAATTGGTTGAAATTCCCCGAATTTCGAGATTCAGTTGAAACACTGGCCGCAACGATTGAAAATGCTCTCAACTTTTTCAACGTCCAAATCATTTGCCAATTCGTCCAAGAGGCCATCCGCCGCAGCGAATACAGTGATGACAAGCCGTCGTTCTACCCGGCAATTCCGTTAGCCCAAGCGTATCAGGAACTTTTTGAACTGGAAGACATGGTGTATCGCAAAGGGAAAACGATATACCGCGTTGATTGCGCACAAGCATATCATGCAATGGTACACGTTCCGAACGTCCCTCAAGAACTGCTTCGATTTCTCACTTTTACGCCTGAACAGCTCACGATGATCGCGGCGCACGGTCGCGGACAACAGTCCATAACAGCGGAAACGGTTCTTCGCCTGGACCCGCCATTGCCGCAGCCTGAACCGGAGTGGAAAGAAACCGCAAGCGGGTTAATCATACCCGGCTCATCGTCCTAACACCGCCCACGCACTTTTTTCAAACCACGAACCGCCAAGCGCAAATGCTCGGCGGTTTTTCTTGCTATTTAATATTTTTTATGGTACATGGCATTAGTTAGGAGATCTTTAACAATCATCATTCCTCTTTTTCAAGCAAAGGGTTGCCATGAACGACACCATCGCTCAACGCACCATCGAACTTCGGACATTGATTACAAACCAACTGACTGCCGATAGAGCACTCCTGCCCGGGGAACGCGTCGTCATCAAGGCGTGCATCCTCAAAGGAAACAGCGTACAACGAACAGTGGTCATCGAAGAAGGCTTGGATGCGTTTCGCCGCAGCGGAAATTCGTTTTACAAACGGGCACTCTCTAGCAACGAATTAGACATGATCCGAAATATCCGGTTCACCGACCAGTGGAAACAAGGCGTCGTTTCAAACATTCTGCAGCGACACAATGAGCCGGCAACTTCTCAAGAGCTCTCGGCTTGGGCGATAGACAACGGATACAAAAGAAAAAACCATCGCCAGATCGAACGCACGCTTGAAGTATGGCCGGATACGATCTTGTCTACCATTAATAAGGTACTCAAAGACGGATCGCACCCGTTCCGGCTCATCAAGGTGGAACAGCGAAGGGAGGGCAATGGCCAGCATGTTGATGCCTACCGGTTCTATCGAATCGCTGAGCGGCATTAGCACAAAGCAATCCCGGCAGAAATTGCACAGCCGCCGAGCACTCCACTCGGCGGTTTTTTAATTATTGACTTTTTATAACATTAATGATATAATAGAAATCTACAGTTACGGTTTTGTTCCCTCAAGCATAGGAAGGAGTATCCAAATGAAAAAGCTGCTCAGCTCCGTTTTGATTCTTGTGGTGTTGGCCATGGTGATGGCCATTGTCGAATTCTTCGCCCCCGACGACCCGGTGGCGAAAAAAGTTCTCGGCCTTTCGAGTGGCGACATTGTCGCCATCGAACGCAACGAAGGGGTCGCACAGCTGGAAACATTTATGGTCGTGTTTGACCAGCGAAAATGGGACAGCAGGCCCCGATTCGTCGGCCCGGGACCGGGATCAAACAAGGAGTACCGGATGAGAGACCTTGCATTCAACGGTGAGCTCGTGGGGATCATCAAAAAAGATGATCCTGGATGGCAAGAGCAGGCAACGTGGTTCTACCTGCAGTAGCAGCAAAGCTACTCTACCCAGCCACACAGGAAATTTCTTGTGTGGCTGTTTTATTTACTCCTTCCCCCGGACCAGACGATCAACGTCGCGCTTGATATCCCGCTCTTTGCGCTTTTCTTTTTTGTTGTGCAGCTTCTTTCCTTTTGCAAGCGCAATCTCGAGTTTAATATTCGGACCTTTTGCATACGCACGAATCGGAACGACCGTGAGCCCCCCTTCCGTTATTTTCCCGATAAGGTATTTCAACTCTTGCGCCGTAAGCAACAGCTTGCGAGAACGAGTCGAATCATAATTGCCGGGCGCATTGCTCGCCTGCCACGGCGGAATGGTCGCATTGGTAAGATACGCCTCTTCATTATGAATGGTCACAAACGCGCCCTTGAGACTCATGTGTCCTGCGCGGACGGATTTTACTTCTGTCCCCAGCAGCGCAATACCCGCCTCGAACGTTTCCAACAGTTCGAAGTCAAATCCCGCCCGCTTATTGTACGCGAAATCTTTCATAGTTCCCATACTACGGGTAATCCACAATTTATTCCATTGACGAATATGCCGTGAAAGGCATACTAAAAAAATTGAAATGAATTCCCCTCTTTCCAGTACTCAAACTTCAGGAGGAAAGCATGAGAATCATCAAAGCTCTTTTTGCAAAAATTGACGCGTACATTCCATGGGAGATCCGCATCCGCAGGAAAAAGAAGCCAAACCTCAGAAACGGCTACAGCTGGCTGGAACTATGACGCCATCAACAAACGGATCCCGGAAATCCGGCCCCGCCATAAAAACGCGGGGTTTTTCATACAATAAAAAAGCCCGCTTTCGCGCAACGGCGAAAGGGGCAAGGAGACGAGAAGGCTTAGGGATCCAAAAAAAGCGTTACTCCGCCAAGTATGGCGCCCAGCGCTGCGTGATCCTCGGGGGGATCGTGCATATACACAAAGGCATGTAGCAGGTCGGGTACCGGCACGAGATCGGGGTAATGCCCCGTCATCTCCTGCAGCGCGCCCAACATTTGATCGGCAAAGTCGCTGCGCGGATCAATCACAATGAGCGTGCTGCACCCGAAATCGCTTCGTCGGATTTCAATGGCGTCCGGAATCCTGATGACCTCGGCGCTCTGCGGAACGCGAATCTTGGGAACTTCCTGCAAATACACAATTGCCCTCCTGTTAAAATGAACAAGCACTCCCCAAAACAACCTTTTCTACCGGAGTGTACGGGTATAGTACAAGAAAATCGCCCCCTGTCAAGAATGCTTGATTTTTCCCTCTATTTGGCATACTATAGCCCGTATGCCAAGTCGAAGACG
>CAYUBL010000013.1:15093-24264 GCA_964443125.1 uncultured Candidatus Saccharibacteria bacterium
GAGACGTTTTGGTTCTCAGGCATCAAGAGAGGGTGCGTCAGCTACCTGCCTGACTTCAGGATCACCGAACTAGATGGGAGTGTGATCTACCACGAAGTGAAGGGCTACATGGATGCCAAGTCGAAGACGAAGATACCGCCATCGCCCCAAAGTAGAGGTAAAAAAACCTCCCGCGAATGAAGAAATTACCGCACCGGAAGTGCGGCTTATCGGTAGTGACGGCTCGCAGCTGGGGGTATTCTCGATTGCCGACGCCCTTGCCAAAGCGCAAGAGGAAGGATCCGACCTTGTGACTGTTGCGGAAAAAGCAAACCCTCCCGTGGTGCGCATTATGGACCTGGGCAAGCATTTGTATGAAAAACGCAAGAAAGACGCAAAGCAAAAGGCAAAAAGCAAAGGAAAGGATATCAAGGGAATCCGCATCGGACTCAAGACGGATGAACACGATTGGAACCTGCGCTTGAACCAAGCGGCGGAATTCTTGGAAGAAGGACACAAGGTAAAGGTGGAAATTCGCCTGCGAGGCCGCGAAAAGCAGCGCTTTGACCTTGCGGAAAATAAAGTTCGAGAATTCATTGCGGGGGTACCTGGCGGGGCCCGTGCGGAGGACGCCTTCACCCGGTCTGCAAACGGCATTACGGTATTATTGACGAAAAACAGATAAGGCCATAGAATAGAAGCTTATGAAGCAAAAGACGAAAAAAGCTGCGAAAAAGCGATTTTTCTTTTCCTCAAAAGGGAAGGTACAGCGACGCACGACAAAACAGGCTCACTTCAACGGTCTGGACAGCGGAAAGGAAACTCGCCGCAAGCATTCGGACAAGGTGATTCATAAGACGGACGAAGGACGCATCACGCGCCTTATTCCCTACGCATAATTTTCAATTCCTATGCCACGTTCTCCACGAAGCATCCCAAAGCGAAAGCGCCATAAGAAATGGATTAAGCGCGCAAAAGGCTACCGAGGCCGGCGAAGCAAAGTATTTAAACTTGCAAAAGAAGCGGTATTGAAAGCGGGACAGTACGCGTATCGAGACCGCCGAAAGAAGAAAACGACGTTCCGTTCTCAATGGCAAATGCATATCAATGCGGCAGTCCGCCCGCTCGGCATGACGTACTCCACATTCATCCACGCAATCCGAAAACAAAACATTGCACTCGACCGCAAGGTCATGGCGGAGCTTGCGGAACAGGAGCCTGACGTGTTCGCAAAGATTGTCGAAAAAGTGAAGAACTAGATTAACCTTACTGGCCTTGAGCGTGCAGCTTTGCGCTGCGCCATGGAAAACCGGATAGCGTATCGAGCTTGTTTTCTGATATGATTGTTTAATATGAAAATCATCGTTACCGGCGGGGCGGGATTCATCGGGAGCCACTTGATCGACCGGCTGCTCGAACGCGGCGACAGCGTCGTCTGCGTCGACAACTATTTTACCGGACAAAAAAAGAACATCGAACGCCATTTGGATAACCCGAATTTCACTGCTATCGAACACGACATCGTCCATCCGCTCCAGGGTATCGATGCGGATCAGATATACAACCTTGCATGTCCCGCATCTCCGATCCACTACCAATACAACCCCATAAAAACGGTCAAAACGTCTACGATCGGGATGATCAACATGCTCGGACTTGCGAAGCGGTGCGGCGCCAGAATTCTCCAGGCATCCACGTCGGAAATATACGGCGACCCGCACGAACATCCGCAGAAGGAATCCTACTGGGGCAACGTAAACACGATCGGACCGAGAAGCTGCTACGATGAGGGCAAACGCGTTGCGGAAACGCTCTGCATGGACTACCACCGCGCGCACGGAGTCGACATTCGCATTATCCGTATTTTTAATACGTATGGCCCTCGCATGCACCCCCAAGACGGCCGCGTGGTCAGCAACTTCATCGTACAAGCGCTCTCGGGCAAGCCGATTACCATCTATGGAAACGGAACCCAAACGAGATCGTTCTGCTACGTAGACGACTTGGTATCCGGCATGATGGCCATGATGGATCAAACGCAATTCATCGGACCGGTAAATCTTGGAAACCCTCACGAGTTTTCCATGCAAGAGCTTGCGCAAACCGTTCTATCCCTCACAGGCAGTACTTCGCCTATCGAGAACAAAGAGCTTCCCCAAGACGATCCGAAACAGCGGCAGCCGGACATTTCGCTGGCAAAAGAAAAATTGCAGTGGGAGCCGACCATCGAGCTTGCAGAAGGCCTCGCAAAAACTATTGAATACTTTAAAAACCTAAAAGCTAGTAGCTAAAAGCTATACGCTACTGTACGCAGTCCGGGCCCGGCGGCAATACGGCAACAGCGGATGACGCGAGAATTCCGCCCGTTTTATTGTCGACCATCTCGACGCGAACCGGCGAAGGCGATAGCGTACACGGAACCGTCACGTAGTGGACGCCGGAAACAAGCGCAGCATCCCCCAGCAAAATCACTCCTTCACTACTCACAAGACGCAAGCCGATTGCGCGATCGTCCATGCCCGCATGCCCTTGCCAACGCATCGCAATCGGCACGCCAAGCAGCATAGGATCCGGAATGGAAAGCGTGATGGCCCGATCGGCGCTGTTGGTCCTGATTTCAACGTATCCAAACCGATCGACCAGAATGCCAACCCCTATCAATACGAAAAGCGCGCATACCGTCGCCACCCAAGAAAATCGCCACGTCATATCATGATTTTATCGCATGAACCACCGCCCGGTACACCCTATTTTGGTTGAGCCATGGAGCATTTACATTCCAAGGGGATTCTTCTGACCCTACCGCTGCCTGAAGGGCTCGGAAGGACGGATCTACCGGCATATGGGGAGAAGCAAGCAGTTTCCCATCCTTGCGATGCACAATGTAAAATTCGCGCCGAAACGTCCATATCGCAAGCGTTGCAAGTGCCGGCAGCAGCGTGAGTACGGCATACACGCCAAAGCCTGTCGTCAGCATCAAGTCAAACAGCCCATGCAACAACCAAGGAACGAAAAATGCGGGGACGAGATATTGGCGGGGCCGGAATACATGGAATACGCTGCGGGCAATAAGAGTACCCATGATGCCGGCAAAACTGATATGCGCCAAGGTTGAAACCACGAACCGCAGAAAGAACACGAATACCAGCGCATCAAACTGCTGGCTCCCCAGCAGCCCTTGGAAATAAATCGTATTTTCAATCGTGGAAAATCCGAGCCCTACCGCAACACCGATCAACAGACCGTCGAATACCTGATCGACCGTACGGCTTCGGCGGATCCAATAGCGCATCACCGCATACCGCAACCCTTCTTCCACAACGGCAACGATGCCGAATGTCGCGAATGCCGGCATAGCCACATCGAATACCGTAATGACGGGCAGCACTCCGCCGGAGTAATAGCGTGCCGTCGCGGGAGAGAGGAGATTCCATAGATCGTGCGCCCACTGCTCAAGAAAATATGCCGGCAACACCAACGCTCCTCCGATTGCAAACGCAAGCGCAATGGATGCGGCAGGGAGGCTTCGATCCCGATTGCGCAAATACCACACCCATAAAAAGAAGCCCGCAGGCAACAAGCTAAGCAGGAACGCGACAATGGCGACGGATACGCCTAGCGGAAGGATGAGAGGGTCTGTCATACGAATAGTGTAAGTATATCACCCCTTGCGCAAAAGCGAGGACTTGTAGCTATCCGGCTTATGCGGCGCCAATCGGACAACCCGTACGCGGCGTAAATTGTTGGCATGAAGAATGTTCCGCACCTCTTCGTCGGAAGGCTCCTGGTCGTACCCTAGCGCAAGAATATCAAACGGCACGCTATGCAGTGTCGCGTAGCTATTCGCATCAACGTCCCCCAGCAGCGCACTATCCACCGATGGGTCTGCAGCGACCGCAAGGCGGCGGTCCTCTTCCGGCAACGACGGCTGCCGATGCTTGTCCCGAACAATCGTACTGTCCCGCGCGACCACGACAATCAGCTCGCTTCCCAAGGCCTTTGCCTGGGCAAACGCGTCGCGATGACCGTCATGCAGCGGATCGAATGATCCGAAAAAGAGTACCGTCGCGCCGCTGTTATTGCTCGATTGCATGAGATAATATCCGCGGGGCAAAAGAAAAATCTTTCGGACGATGCGCGCCTCTCAATTCGCTCTGTGACAGTACTTCCAACAGCACATCTTCCTGCACGTTTGCCTGCCGCGCAGACAGCGCATCAGGAAGCACCACGGCTTCAGTAAGAGGAAGATACGCAAACATGAATACCAGACACGCGGCGACGAAAATAGATACTGCAAGAAAACCAAAGCGCATCCAGGAACTCGCGAATATCGCCAGCGCCCTCTCTTTGATCTTGAGTATACCCATAGACTCCATCATATGTTAGAGAAAATAGTACACAATCCGCAGTTTGAGGACAAAGGCCTGGAACGACCCGGATACGGACGGTCCGCTGCTGCTCAATTCCCATGAATCAATATGGCCGAGCTGCTTCTGGTTTTCCAAGGCATCCAAAAAGACAAGAAGATTCTCCGCCGCCCCTTGCACTTCCGCAGCAAATACATGCGGAACAATTTCTTGAGAGCCCGCAGCAACCGTCTCTGCGCTTTCAATACTCTTGATACTCAACGAAACGCCATGCGTATCCGCAAGCCCCTCCATCCTGCCAAGCACTTGAGAAAGCGTATCTCTCGATGGCAGTACATCTCCCAATGTTGCAAACGACGGCGCATGCGCTTCCAAACTTTGCTGCGCCTCAAGCAGTTGCAGAGAAACCATCGCATACTGCTGTTCATTCGTTTGGCGCATGTGCAGCAATAGCGCACTGCGCTCAACCTGCTTCCAAAGAAACCATTGCCCGGCCAAGAGAAGAACAATTCCGATACCACAGGTAATGGTAGTGGATTTCCGTTCCAGAAATGGCGTTTGCCGGGTATTCATAGATCTTTCAAGAGTAAACGAAACTCGTAGGGAGCGTTCACGCGGTCAATCAAGTTTGAATTTGGCGCATCCAGGGACGCAAGCCAAGGAAGTTCCCGCAACCGCTTCTCCAAGAGGATAAGAGAATTTCTCGTGGGAGATTGTCCGGAGAACAGAATAAATGGTTCTTTCTCTGCGTTTCCTTGGATGGACACGACCCGCACTCCGGGCGGAATCGCTCCGAACAAATCCGTAATCTTTTCGCTCCATGCAATTCCCATACCCGACAACCCTCGCACGGTATTCAAGAGCGCATTCTTCTGTCCAACTTCTTTCCGAAGCTCTCCATACGCAGCCGTCGCGCGCAGAAGATCGTCTTCCACAGCAACCTGCTCTCGGTTATACAAGTATCGGAGCACAACAATACTCCCCGCCCCCATACACGTAATAAGCAAAAGTCCCACAAAGAGCATAAGAAGCGATGCATTGGCACGCGCAGTTATTCTTCGTTTTGCAAGAAGCTTCTTTCGTTCCGGAGGCAAGAGGTTGAGAGATACGGACATAGGGATACGTGCTATGCTTCGCTCTGCCGCAAGGCAAGGCCGATCGCCGTTACAAAATGGCTTGCGTCTTGAGGGCTAATAGACATAGATCCGCGGTTTTTCGCACCCGCAAGATTCACAAGCGGATTACCCAGCTCAATGGGGATACCGGGAAACACTTCGGCGAACGCATCGCGAATACCCGGAAGATTCGCACCGCCGCCAGACAACAAGATACCTTGAATCGTACCGCTCCCGCCCGAGACCTGCATCAAACCGCCCTGGGCGGCCCGCTGCACACCTTGCAGCAATTCCAACAATGCGGCGCGGATAGTATTGGCAACAGCTCCGTCCTCCCCTTCCCGCGCAAGCACGCCAATGACGGCTTTTTTCTCCGCAGCCACGGTCGCGTCGAGGCCAAGCTGCGCCACGAGCGCATCGGTCAAGCTGTCTCCTCCCTTCGAAACATTCATGGTAAATCGCATCGATCCGCGATCAAAGTAAATAAGCTTCGTCGTCGTGGCGCCCAGGTCGCATATCATAATCCCCTGCAAAGAAGCCGCATCAAGAGGCAACAGGCTGCGCACCATCGCCTGCACTTCGAGCTCCAGCGCACGAACCGTAAGCCCTGCTCCATCAAGCGCAAGCAGCAACGGATCTATGACCGCTTTTTGCGCTGCGCCAACCACGACCTGGCGCGTTGCAGCGCCCGGCGACCCTACAATCGGCTGCCAATCCAAATACACTCGGTCCAAATCAAACGGCAGATCTTTACGGATGGCCCACCGCACCGCTTCATCCGTTTCAGCATCCGACATGTTCGGCAAATCCAAAACCCCCACGAACGAGTGCCGCTCGGGAATAGAAGCGACCGCATCGCTTTGGGAAAGCGGAAGAGGAGAACACTTCGTAAATGTCTGCCGGATTTCTTGAACCATCCTGGGAATATCCTGCACGATACCTTTTTGCATCAAATCGGGGCTCAAGGAAGACCAGCACACGGTTCGAAATTCCGGCGTACCGGAATGCACCACTTCCGCGATTTTGATTGAACGATCCGAGATATCAATTCCGATCATAGCGAAGGAGGAATATAAAAGATATTCGGAATACGCGGCAATACCGCGCCTTTCTGCTGCTTTGCAATGCTCCACTCGGAAATTCTCTCGAGTCCTTGAGTATGCACGGTCACTTCCGCATCCTGTACAAGGACTTCCGCTGGCTCATACGGAAGAAAGAGATACGCGTACGCTATCCACGCGGACACTGCGCCCAAGCATAAGAAAATCCATATGGATATCGCCCGGGCATGTGCGAGGAAAAACTCCTTCCATGTTTTTATGTTTCCCATGCGCATATCATTCATTCTTCGTAACAATAACAATATCTGCCTCCAGCGAACTGCCGCGAGGAGCCGCTTCTTCCCCGCCCGGAGCTGGTGGCGCAACGCCGGTAAAAGAAGAAATGGCAACTTGGCGAGTCGTATCGATGGTCCATGACACTACCCGCATAACATACGGAAGATGCTCAATGCGATAGAGGAACGTCGCGAGATTTTCCGGGTCTCCTGATGCGGCAACGTGGATACGTACGTCGGAAAACGAATCCATCGCCTTCTCTTTCTCCTTGCCAGCGGACTCCTGCACAACCGGGACCTGCGCAGAAACTCCGGAAGAAGCCGCGAGCGCGGAAATATTTGCTATCACGTCGGGCAGTTGGTTCGTAGAAGGAGTTCCCTGGTATATCGTCTTCATCTGTTCGGTAAGTAAAGCGAGCTCCTTCTTCAGAGTGAGACTATTCGCCGTGCGGCGCGGCACATCCTGTAGCTCGCGCTGGGCGACTGCGGCGCGTTCCCGCAATGCCCGAACCTGGGTATCGGCATACCAAATGGCCCCGACAAGACCGCCAAGCAATACCACATAAAAACTGATACGGATCCAAGGAGAAGCAATGTTCATAGGTCAGGAATATTCGTTTCAGAAGTATTCTCATTCGCAGTCTTCTGGAAAATCGTAAACACTACCGTTGCGGTCGGAAACCGTGCAAAATTTTGCAAAGGAGCAACAACCCGATCAACCCACGGGAGCGCTTCCAGCGCAGATTGGTATGCAACAACTTCCGATCCTTGCGATGCGCTTCCAGTGACGATAAGCGCAGCGGGATTTTCGCTCAGTTCCAATTTGGAAACAAGAATACCGCTCGGAACCGCTGCCAGCACATCCTCTATCCGCTCCGTCCACAGCGTGTACGATGCAATGCGGGAGTCCAGCACGCCCACTTCTCGATTTAATGCCCTGATCTCTTTGAGAATCTCTGATTGGTCCTGCGTCTGCATAACGATTTGATCCGATAAATCCTGGTGAAGGGAAAAGAACACCCACCAGATAGCTCCGTAGCTTGCGAGGATTACCACGAGCGAAATACTAAGCGCAACCACGATACTGCGCTCGCGCCGAAGGTAGATTGCGTTTTCTCTTCGCGCCTTTGCCTGTGGCGACAATACGTTAATTTCCCGTTTCATAGAGGTATGACCGTTCGAAGTGCCAGTCCGATCGCCGTCGCGTACCGCACGGACTCCTGCAGATCCATAGGGGGCCTTGCTCCTTTATTGGCAGGAAGCACATTGACCCACGGATTCCCCCTCTGAATATGCACATCTTGGAAATATTTCAAAAACACAGCATCAAGTCCGGTTAAATTCGACCCGCCGCCAACCAAAAGAATCTCCTTTACCACATGTTCTTTATCAATACCGTTGTAAAAATCGGTAATGCCGAGAATATCCCGCACCAATGCGTCGGCGGACGCCGCCACATGGTTATGCGCTTTCTCCGCAAGGCCTTGCGGAATCTCATGGAGATGCGCCATGAGCGTTTTAATATCATCCGGCGCCATGCCCGCAACCAATTGCGCAACCCCCTGCTGCAAGCTGGCGGTAAAGCGAATCGCGCCGTAATCATATACGATCACATTCGTCGTCGTGCTTCCCAGATCGATAATCAAAATACCATGTTTCGACTTCCATTCCCCGGGAATCAGCGATCGCACAACCGCTTGGCTCTCCAGCTCGTATGCAGCCACGTCGAGTCCCATATGGCTCATCACCTCATACAAAGAATCCACAATCGATTTCTGTGCGGCGCCTACTTGCACTTCAATATGGCCGGGCTTGACGGTGTGCCCGTTCGATTCTACGTACTCCCAGTCCACGTATACATTTTCCAATCCAAACGGAATGTGCTGCCCGATTTCCCACCGCACCGCTTCGCTCAATTCGTCCTCATTCATCTGTGGCACCTCGATAACCCGAAGAAACGACTGTGTTTCCGGAATGGACGCAACAACGCTATCTCGCACGCTCGCAGACAGTCGGCATTTGGACAGCGCATCCGCCAGCGCTTCTGCCATCGCCTTTTTATTAACCACCATGCCGTTTGCAATTACGCCGGATGGAATCATGGTCAAGCAGCGCGCAAGCAGGGATCGTTTCGAGGACGAAGATATTCTGGCAATTTTAATCGTTTGGTCCGAGATATCGATGCCAATCATATCCTATAAGTTTACTCTTTTTGCGTCCAGGAAAGAAATTGATACTCTCCGCTGGTGGGGAAAAACGGCGGCGGACCGTGCAAGAGATTCGGATCGTATGATGACGTGCCGGTCTCATATCCGCTTGCCACATCGTTATTACTCCCGCTGTACACATACGTAACGACCGGAATAATACTGCT
>CAYUBL010000013.1:24274-26484 GCA_964443125.1 uncultured Candidatus Saccharibacteria bacterium
GCTTGCCACCATGCCGTATCGCGTAATGGAATTACGCAATTTATACGCGCCGCTATTGTAGTGCCTTCGCCCGAATCTGCCATGCTGGGCAACATATGCTCCGTCCAAGTGCAAGTCATCCTCCGCCCCGTAATATGGAATCAGAACATTCCCCTGCGCAACCGCTCCGAACAGGCGCGTACCGTCCTTCACGCCATCGTAGGAAATATCGCCGTTAAGGATAATATCCGTATTCGTGCTGGGAGTATCGGGAAACTTCCCCGAAGCGACCGTAACTCGATCCCGAATATCCCCGTTGACCCATACCGTTTCCGCGAAATACAAAATTCCATTCGAAGGCACAGACGCGGTAGTCAGCAGCGTCTCCGACTGAATATCATCGGACGTATGTTTGTAATTCGTATCAGGCGGCGTCCACGATAGCACGGCCGGCCGCTTTGCCGTGACATGATAGAGCGAATACGTATTATTGCTGTTGAATACCACATGGTATCCATACCCGCTGGCAAGCGGACCATAGTAGGTACCCGCCTCAATTGCCGCTTCTTGCATATCCAACAAGTCAACCGTAAGCGCGCCGTAATTCACAAGCGGAACGGGATAATCCCACAATGCCGAATCGCCTCCGCTTCCCCACACGCCGGGCTTGAGATCATTGCTGCACCCATGCCGCTGCTGACAAATGTACGTTTCCTTCGCGCTCGTCACCGCACCGTCCGATTGTCCGTCCATGCGCACTCCTCCGTTTGCGTGCATTGCTCCGGAAACCGTTCCGCCAACCCACACATCATCATTGACAAGCAGTGCGTATTTTGCCAGCGACGGCTTTCCGTACGTCGCCTCAAGCGTCACATCCCGCGTAGGCGCATTCGCCGTGTGTCCCGTAGAGGAAATCGTAACGATCGTACTGCCTTGAAGCGGCGCGGTAAATGTCAGCGAATACGTTCCAAGCGAACCTTTGAGCGGGTCGGTGATATCCCGCGTTACAGGTTCAAAATTATCGGGATCATGCGCCAATCGCCACCGCGCATAATTCAATCCTGCCTCTGCAATTTGAAACGCCGTCTCATCTTGCGCTACCAGCGCTCCTTCGTGATATTGCAAATTCGTCACCCCGCCGATGCTTACAAACATGACAGTCACCATCATCGCGATGACGACCATCATGATCAGAATCCCTCCGTGTACATTGCGCTCTGCCATACCCTATCTCCACGACGGGAAAATGCGAAATATCATATCTTGCCACGCCTCCGAAAACAAAAATCCGTACGTCAACGGACTTATCGCAAGAAATCCGACAACAATGGCCACACCGGCCAAAGCGGCGGCCAATGCTTTCTTGCGCAGCACAATGCGATCAAGCAACCACATCGCAGATAGTAAAGAAAACAGGAGCGGCGTCATGTAGTGGTACAGGAATAGCACGCGCGGAACCCGCATCAGCGGCACATACGCGAGTGCATACCCTATCATGATGATCCATATCCAATTCCCCTGACGAGGCATGCGAAAAAGCAGCACAACGATAGCGGCGCACAAGCCGACAAAGCTTCCCCACCACACGATCGGATTGCCCAAAAAGTATATAAACGCATTGCCCTCTCCTTGCCAATAGAACACCGGACGCACCATGAGCGGCCACGTCCACCAGCTGCTTCCATACGGATGCCCTGCGATCAAATGGTAATTCGCGGAAAGCATTTGGCGATGCGTTTCGACAAGGTCTTTCCAAAACACCCTTGTCGGGACCCCCCATACATCCCCGCTGCCCGGCTCTGTCAGAATATGGAAGTGCGCATACCAACCGGAAAGGTAGACGCATGCCGCAAGAAGTACTGCGAGCGCCAGCCGAAGCATCCATGCCGCCACATCGCGAGGAGATCGGTACGCATGCACGAACGCCGCAAGCGCAACCAAGGCAAGCGCGAGCAGCCCGGTGAATTTCGTTCCGACCGCAATGCCGCTCAGAGCCCCGGCAAGCGCCATGTACATCCACGATGCCGACCGCTTCGTTGCATTGCCTGCCGCAAGCGCATATGCAAGCGATCCGAATGTCGCCACAAGCAGAATACTGTCCGTGATAATCAGGCGGGATTCCACAATAAAGGCATTGTCTAGCGCAGTGGCAAATCCGCCCAGCAGCGAAAACACCCACGAAATACCGAGGTGACGGAGCAGGAAAATCACAACGGCTGGCAACAGCGCCC
>CAYUBL010000014.1:0-5137 GCA_964443125.1 uncultured Candidatus Saccharibacteria bacterium
AACGATCGTACGAAAACAGGAAACAAGCACGATACAAGACGCGATCGAGCAGGAGCTTGCCCGCGACGGCCAAGTGTATTTGGTCTCGTCGAAAATCCGGAACCTCGGCATGATACGGGAAATAGTCCGCGAACATGTTCCGTCCGCCAGGACGGCAATCGCGCACGCAAAGTTGTCCGACGAAGAGCTCGCGCGCATCATCCACGCGTTCGATACGAAAGAAATCGATGTGTTAATTTCTTCCAGCATCGTGGAAAACGGATTGGATCTGCCGAACGTGAACACCATGATCGTATGGGATGCTCCGCATTTCGGACTGGCCCAGCTCTACCAGCTGCGCGGACGGGTCGGAAGGCGTTCACGCAAAGGACATGCATATTTTCTGTACGGACAGGAGCGTTTAACCGATCCTCAGCGCGAGCGCTTAACCGCGCTCACCGAGGCGTCCCGCGTGGGGTCCGGATGGGAAATTGCGCGCAGAGATTTGGAAATGCGGGGCGCCGGAAACATGATGGGACGGGAGCAGAGCGGTTCGGCGAGCGAAGTGGGCATGCAGCTGTATCTCGATATGATGGAAGGACGCGCGAGCGTGCAGAAAGCCGACATTCGCATTCTCTTGCCCGCATACATTCCCGCGTCCTATATATCAGATGCAAACGAACGGACGTCATGGTACATTCGCCTCTCCCGGGCAGATTCTCCAGGCAGTCTTCAGCAGCGCGCGCATGCGATTGAAGATAGTTTTGGGCCGATGCCGCAAGAGGTACAAAACATTATCCGCATTATTTCCCTCGAATTGCTCGCAACCAAACACGGCATTGCAACGATCGCAACAAGCGACATTACCCCGAGCGACGAAGATCCATATGTAAAAATAGAAGTAGCGGCGAACGATCCGATTCCCGTACTCCAAAAACTTTCAAGTATACAAAACGCGGACGGTACCGCCGCCCGATGGGAAATAAAAAATACCACGCTGTCGTGGTATACCAATGCTGTCACCCCGGAACTTGTGGATCAGTTCATCTATTCGCTTCAAGAATAAAAAGAAGCCCAATCGTTCAATGTGAACGAAAGGGCTAAGAACAAAACTCATTCGAGGACGAACATGACCCCATCGCCGAGACCCCACTGATCATCCGGAGGAGCATCGCTCGTATCGAGCCACTCGCCATCATCATGCCGACCCAGACCGAAGATGACCGAATGGCCGTTAGAGTCAGTGATCTGTTTCATGATAAGCCATATATCTCCTCTCGGCTGATCCTTAAACTTTCGGCGCAGGTGCGGCCCGACTTCCGCAGGGCATAGTGTTCCGCCAAACGCGGCAATTCGCTCCTGCAGTTCTGCCATGGTCGGCTGACTCGTGAAGTTGAGATCCCGAACCTTGCAACAGACGAGCTTGAGGCGTTTCTTTTCGGGAAGCGTTGTGAACGCTTCCTTACCCAAGATACTTTTCGCCCAATCGCTCATAAAAAATCCTTCTTCAGCGAGGAGGGTGAGAAGTTGATCTTTGGGGATTCCCCCAATCTCAACCTCCATCCATACGGGAAAGGAGATACGCTCGGTGGTTACCCGAACGTGTCCTTGCAGGATACCGAGAGCGCTGTCTTCGCCACCGAGCTTATTAATCAGAGCTTCGATCTGACCGAGAGTGACATTATTGTACTTCATCTTTCTTCTCCTGATCTTGGACTTCTAGTCCGTGATATCGGCCCTGCCCGGTGCCTTGGGTTTACAACTCACATAGGTTGTAAATGAACAATTGAAATATTGTACTTTTATTTTCATAATTTGTCAACTCTACTCATGCGTGGTAGCATAGAAATGTCCACATAAAGCCAATTTTGAGCAATACTTACGACATTCAAACTATTTCGTTAACAGACAGTGCGTATCCTTCCCTCCTGGCGCAAACGCATAAGCCGCCGGAGGTGCTGTACGCTCGGGGTAACATGGAGCTGCTCGGCCATCCCCACCTCTTGGCCGTTGTCGGAAGCCGAAAAGCGAGCATGTATGGCCGCCAGGCGGTCGCAACCCTGCTGCCTCCTGCAATTCGGAGCGGAGTGGGAATCGTGTCCGGTATGGCGTATGGCATCGACAGCTTTGCGCATCGCGCCGCAATAGAGCATGGAGGCCCCACAATCGCCGTCCTTGGATCCGGCGTCGATGATGCATCACTCTATCCAAAAGGCAACAAAACACTCGCACAGGAAATCCTCACGCATGGAGGATTGATTGTTTCCGAGTATGAGCCGGGCACCTCTCCGTTCCTCGGCCATTTCCCCGCTCGCAACCGCATTATCGCGGGACTGTGCAGGGTGACCGCCATCATCCAAGCGGCAAAACGGTCTGGATCGCTCATCACCGCCCGTCTGGCACTGGAAGAAGGGCGCGAAGTCTTATCCGTACCCGGACCAATCACCGATGAAGCCAGTGAAGGTACAAACATGCTGATCCGCGACGGCGCAGCGCCGCTCCTGCATGCATCAGATATCCTGTCGCTCTTCGAGCTCTCGGAGGCAAATCAGGAAGATCGCGCGAACATCCCCCTTCGGGAAGATCTGCAAATGGTTGCCGTCGTATTAACTGCCTCTCCCCTCTATATAGACGATATTGCCGAAGCAGCCGGCAGCAGCATCCCCGAAGTATCCGCCGCGCTCGCGGAATTGGAAATGATCGGCATCGCACAGCATGTCGGCGGAATGAAGTATGCGCGGCGATAACAGGAAGAGAGCGATACACGGTAACTTGACTTCTTGTTTCAACCGCGCTTTACTCCCTTAAGACGCTATGAAACATCTTGTCATTGTGGAATCGCCCGCAAAAGCGAAAACGATCCAAAAATACCTTGGACCGAATTTTGTCGTGAAAAGCAGTTTCGGCCACGTGCGCGATCTTCCAAAAACAAAAATAGGCGTAGACGTTGAGCATAATTTCGAACCGAGCTACGTCGTCCCGCCCAAAGCGAAAGAAAAGATTAAGGACCTCAAAGCGGCGGCAAAAAAGGCTGACATCATCTATTTCGCAACAGATGAAGACCGCGAAGGAGAAGCAATCGCGTGGCATTTATATGAAGTGCTCTCCCCTGATCCGGAAAAAGCGAAACGGATTACGTTTACGGAAATTACCAAGAGCGCGATTACCAAAGCGATAGAGCATCCCCGAGACATCAACCAAAGCCTCGTGGATGCGCAGCAAGCTCGGCGAATCCTGGATCGGCTCGTAGGATATGAACTCTCTCCGCTGCTCTGGAAGAAAGTCCGCAGAGGGCTATCTGCAGGACGCGTACAGTCCGTTGCAGTGCGGCTGATCGTCGAGCGGGAAGAAGAGATCAAGGCATTTACCCCGCAAGAATACTGGACAATCGATGCCCTACTTGCCAAAGACGGACAAGAATTTACGGCATCGTTGAAATCAAAAGACGGAAAAGCAATCGGCAAACTCGGTATTGGCACCAAGGATGAAGCGGAGCGTATCTTGCAAGATCTTCAGGAAGCTACGTATACCGTATCGGATATCTCGCAAAAAGAGCGCAAACGGTCCGCGCCTGCGCCATTTACTACCAGTACCCTGCAACAAGCAGCATTTAACCAGCTCGGATTTTCCAGCAAACGAACGATGATGATCGCACAAGGACTATACGAAAACGGATTTATCACGTATATGCGTACCGACTCTCTCAACTTGGCAGCGGAAGCGGTACATAATGCGCGAAATGCTATCGAATCTGCATTTGGTAAGACATACGTTCCGGCAACCCCGCGCGTATTTTCCAAGAAATCAAAAGGCGCACAAGAAGCGCACGAGGCCATCCGCCCCACCGACCCGACCCGCACACCGGAGGAGATTGCAAGCGAACTCGACGGGCCGCAGCTGAAGCTCTATCGTCTGATTTGGCAGCGCATGATCGCATCCCAAATGGCAGACGCGAAGTTCAACCACACAACGGTGGACATTACAGCAAACGGATACGGGTTCCGCGCGAGCGGCGTGTCGGTTATCTTCGACGGGTTCATCCGCGTACTCGGAGAAAAAGCGGCGGTGCAAGAGACAATTCTTCCCGACCTTGCATTACAAGATGCGCTACGCGCCGTATCGCTCAAGCACGATCAGCACTTCACCCAGCCGCCCGCACGATACTCCGAAGCAACGCTCGTAAAAGCATTGGAAGAGCACGGTATCGGCCGCCCAAGCACGTATGCTCCGACTATCGACGTCATCCAGAAACGCGGATATGTAGAAAAGAACGATGAAAAGCGTCTTGCCCCTACCGAAATCGGTACGCTCGTCAACAGCGTCCTTACGAACCACTTCCCGAACATCGTGGATATCGACTTCACGGCCACCATGGAGGCAAGCCTAGACGACGTTGCGTCCGGAGAAAAGAAATGGCAGCCGGTCATTAAAGATTTTTACGATCCGTTTCATGCATTGATCGGCGAGAAAAACAAAGAACTGAAAAAATCGGACCTCACTGAGGAAGCGACAAATGAAACGTGTCCCAAGTGCGCAAACCCGCTTGTCATCAAGCTTGGCCGGTTCGGAAAATTCAAAGCGTGCAGCACATATCCGGAATGCAAATATACCGAACCGATCGGAGAAGAGAAAAAAATAGAAGAAGAACATTCCGGAAAGACGTGTCCCGATTGCGGAAAACCTTTGGTCGTCAAGCGAGGGCGCTTCGGAGCGTTCTTGGGTTGTTCCGGATACCCGGATTGCAAGCACATTACGCCCATCGTAAAAGAAACGGGCGTATCATGCATCGTATGCAAAAAAGGAAAAATCATCGAGAAAAAATCCCGCCGGGGAAAAGTATTCTATGCGTGCGACCAGTACCCTGAATGCAAAACAGCATACTGGAGCAAGCCGACCGAAGAGCTGTGTCCCACCTGCAATAGCATGCTCGTGTACGGCGCAAAAAACACGATCCGATGCAGCGCGAAAGGCTGCGGATTTTCAAAATCTGCTGAAAAATAAAATCACCCCTTCCATTCGCATTCCATTCGCAATACGCGAATATCAGGGGTGATCTATCCAAACGAGCTCTTCAAAGAGAGATTCATGGTCAGCCAATCTATGTTGTATGCATGGTCAATTGTCTTCCACTCTGCGACGACGGCGCTTTCTCCGCACG
>CAYUBL010000014.1:5147-25138 GCA_964443125.1 uncultured Candidatus Saccharibacteria bacterium
CGGCCCCGCAGACCAAAAAGAGAAAGCATAAGACAAACCCATACCCACAGATCCGGAGGGCCATCATGGCCTCCGAGCCCAGATTGTAAAACCGCCCCGGATCTCCTCTTCCGAAGAAGAGCAAATCCATCAGCAGCCAAGCTGCGGGGAAGTAAAACCCGGAAAACAGTCCGGCCATTGCAAGACACTCCAAGTAGTCCCACCACGAAAGCGGGACCAGGATGTCAATCTCAGGATCATACACCTTCACTTCCTTGTCATCCGACATGCGAACCTCCTTGTAAAGAAAGAAAGAACGTGCAGAAACAGCAAAACATGCCATATTAGCATGTTTTTTATATTTGTCAAGTTTTATGTTGAGCCGTCGCCTAAAAACTACAAGCTAGCAGCTACAAGCTATAGAAAAACTATTCTCCAATCAAATCTTTTTCCAGATCTTGCCCGGGAAGTTCCCGCGTACCGAGCAGGCGCCCGGTGAGCTCGTCCAGCTCCGCTTCGCTCGTGGCGCGGAACACCACTTCAAATACATGTAATCCCTCGCCATAGCGCACAGTCGCGTGGTATCCATACCGATCCTCAAGCGGCGGTCCATACTTGAGCGCAATAGGGTCCTTCTTATTTCGATGAATCATCCGCTTTGGATCCGTGATGTTCATAGCACGCTGGATTCTGCGCGCACGCACTTCCGCTTTCCGTACCGTAAGCCCCTCGTCCACCAAGTGATGGTAAAATCGGATTTGTTTTTCCGGATCCGGGATCATCAAAATCGCTTTCGCATGACCCATCGTAATTTTTCCTTCAATCATTCCCCGCTGAATTTCCGCAGGCAACTGCAAGACACGAACAATATTCGTAATACCAACGCGGCTTTTCCCGACACGCTCTCCGATTTCTTCGTGCGTAAGCCCGAAATCCTTATTCAACTGGTCGTATGCGAGCGCTTCTTCGATCGGATTCAAGTTCTCGCGCTGAACGTTTTCAATAAGCGCATATACCAGGCGAGACTGGTCGGACTTTACGTCTCGACGCACCACGCACGGTACCTTATCCCACTTCAACGCGGTCGCCGCGCGAAGTCGGCGCTCTCCTGCAATCAATTCATACGCTCCATTCTCCAACCGCCGAACAACCAGCGGCTGCAAAATACCGTTTTGCGCAATCGATTCCTGCAAATCCTCAAGCTCCCGCGGAGAAAATGACCTTCTCGGCTGCAATGGATTGATCGTAATGTCGCCGATCGGAATCTGCTGCACTGATCCCTCATGCTGATCCCACAAGTCGCCGGTCAGCTCATCAGTCTCTTCCACGCGCTCGTTGGCTTCGCGTCGAATCTCTTCAATTCGCTCTTCTGCCTCCGGAACCGCAGGGATTTCTTTCTCCTCTTCCGGTTCGGGTTCTGCGATTGGTTCTGGTGTTGCTTCCTCTTCGATATCTGTTGCAACTTCCTGAGCTTCTTGTTCTTCTTCCTCGTCCTCTGCCGCTTCTTCCTGCGCCAGTTCCTCTGCTTTTACCTCTTCCACCTCGGCAATCTCTTCTTCAACCGCTTCCACAGGATCTTCATCTTCCGCTTCTTCCACAACAGGAATCCCCCGCGCTTCCTGGGCGACAGGAACATCCGTTCCTTCATCAGCAAGCGCCAGCTCCTCTTCTGCAACATCATCGCCAACAGAAATCAGGGTTACGTTCGGCTTTGCAGGAGCCGCAACTTCCGCCTCTTCCAACTCCATACTATCGATGCGCTCCAGCACATCATCAGGGGATACGTCGGAGTTCCGACCCGATATAAGTGAAGCTAATCCACGTCCAAGTCCCATAGCATTAACGATACTCAATTACGGATAGAGATTCAATAGCTCTTCCGACAAATATTCATACGCACGCGCCCCGGGAGAGCTCCGATCGTATTCTAATATCGTCTTTCCCGTGCTCGGAGCTTCCGCAAGCTCGGTATTTCGCGGGATAATGCTTTCAAATACGTGTCCCGGAAACGTTTTGCGTACTTCTCGCACCACTTTTCGGGAAAGCTGGGTCCTCCGATCAAACATCGTAAGCACGGCGCCTAATACTTGCAATCGAGGATTCAAGTGCTTGCGCACCAGATCCACCGTCGTCAGCAGCTGATGAAGCCCTTCAAGCGCATAAAACTCGCACTGCACCGGTATAAGCAGGCGATCGGCTGCTGCCAGGCCATTAATCGTCAAAAGCCCCAGACTCGGAGGGCAATCGATTAAAATAAAATCATACTGTTCTTTCACGGCCTTGAGCGCGCGCCGCAACCGATACTCACGATACGGCTCATCTATCAACTCCATTGCCGCCCCCGCCAAATCGGGCGTAGACGGAATAATATGGAACCGTTCGATGTTTGTGGTGCGTATAACGGACTGGATAGGCGCGCTTCCTGCGAGCAGTTCGTAGAGGCTTGGCTGGCCCTCCTGCACGGGTATCCCCACGCCCGCGCTCGCATTCGCTTGCGGATCCAAGTCAACTAAAAGCACGGATTTTCCAGAGTCAGCCAGGTAGCTTCCCAAGTTGACGCTGGTAGTGGTCTTTCCCACTCCCCCCTTCTGATTTACGACGGCGAGTGTTTCTGACATACGATACCTAAAGCATATGCCCATATGAAGCGACGAACAACCATGACTTATCCCCTTTTTCCACAGGCAAGAAAAAAGACCAGACCTGTGTCTGGTCCGAAGCGTTTTGAGGTCGCCTTCGTCACCTCTTGCCTTCTGATGGGCTCAATGTTCCCATCGTACTAGCATTTCTGCTCAACCCCTCTCTAACATGAATATTACAACTGAGCTCAACACAGTCCTTCTTTTCATTTGGGCGGTAAAACTTCATATTCCAGTCAAACCAGCTCCTGTTATCGTTAGGGCGACTGATAATCACTTCGATTCTTTTTGCTACATTGAAAACAACTCTTTCTAGGCAGCTAGCAAGACATTTTACAAATTCCAGGTTGCTATCACTAATGCCCGGATTTGTATGATGCAGTCGATATTCAAACATCCCCTCGCAGACAAGAAAGCTAACTAATTTCAGACATTCTTGGAATCCAGCAGTCCGGCCAAGCTCAGGATCATTATCCAGCTCTCGACGCAAGCGGCTGTCGATAATTACCGTAATTTTCTGAAACATGAGATTTGTCCTTTCTGAGGAAACGGGTTCTCTATGACCCTTGGGAAAGTACAGCTGTTTCGCTCTTTTGAGCTCATCAGCACAAGCACACACTTGTGAACAGTTGAGTGGTAGCGCCACTCTCGCTCGTATTTTGAAGGATATACGAATCCTAATAACCGACATCAGTCCCATCGTCGCCAACGAGAATCGTTAAGCTCCAGAATAGTTTCTCCTTGGAAACCATCCTGGCCGAACTTTTCGAGGAACTCAACCACTTTAGCTGGCAACTCCCTTTCTGCCGTCTCGGGCAGGGTATCAACTCCGATAATCTCGTATCGCTGGCTCGATACATTAAAGTAATTATAGCGAACATAGACCTTTCTACCCTGGACCGAGACGACAATAAGCTCATCGTAATCACAACCGTCCGGAGTACCCCAAGCCGAAAAGAGGACTGAAGATTTCATGAGATTTGTCCTTTCTGAGGAAACGGGTTCTCTATGACCCATGGGAAAGAGCAGAATGGCACTATACCATTCACTTTCTAAATGATAGCATATTATCATATGATTTGTCAAGTTTATATTTGTAACTCACTAGAAAAACGCACTTGAGTGGCTAAAAATGGAATATCCATATAAAGTGTGAAATACAGCCGAAGTGGCGGAATTGGCATACGCGACGGACTCAAAATCCGTTGGTCGCAAGACCTTGAGGGTTCAAGTCCCTCCTTCGGCACAGCATGACAATCCCGAAATTCCAAAAGACGATTCTTTCCTGGTACGAAACGCACCGGCGGGATTTGCCGTGGCGCAATACGAAAGATCCGTACAAGATTATGGTTTCCGAGATTATGCTGCAGCAAACTCAGGTCTCCCGAGTACTTCCCAAATACAAGGAATTTTTGCGCGCCTTCCCGACCGCCAAGACACTTGCAAATGCCGACGATGCCGACCTGCTCACCCTCTGGTCCGGATTAGGCTATTGGCGCCGAGCACGTTTCCTGAAAGAAGCATGTAAGGCAATGGAAGCAGAATTCGGCGGAACTTTTCCTAAAGATGTTGTCTCCCTCAAACGCCTCCCCGGCATCGGACCGTATACCGCCGGCGCTATTTCCTGCTTCGCATTTAACAACAGCGAAGCATTCATCGATACGAATATCAGGCGCGTATATCTGCACTTTTTCTTTCCAAACAAGAAAAATGTTTCCGATAGCGAGATATTCCCCATTGCGCAAAAGGCCGTATGGAAAGAAAACCCCCGGGAATGGCACTGGGCGCTGTTTGATTACGGAGCCATGAAGCTCAAAGATAAGAACATAAACCGCAACAGCAGGCACTATGCGAAGCAAAGCGCATTTGCCGGGTCGTTTCGGTCATACCGGGCAAAAGCGCTCAAGTTTCTTCTTGCGCAAGAACACAACCATATTCAAATGACCGATTTGCTCGACTTCCTCGAAGACGCGCTACGCAAAGATGAACGCGACTACTCTGCAGAAGAAATCATCGCATCGCTCGTAAAAGATAATTTGATCAAAAACGAAAAAGGGATGGTGAGCGTGTAAAGCCGCTTACAGTAATCCGTATAGCATCGCAAATATCCCCCCGAGCACGAACATCCAAACAAATGCCGCATGGACGGGCAGGAACAAAAACAGCAGTACGATGCAAAGTGCTGCGATCGTCTTTGCAAACGCAAGCACCATCTCGAAGGCAACCATGTAATCCAGCGACTTCGTTGTTCGCGCCTGGGAGTAAATCCGATACGTTTGCGGAATCGTCACGCCAAAAAACGACATGCGCGCCAAGCCGTCGATGAGCACTACGCGAACAGGCGCCGTGCCGAATATGCGCAACGCATATCCGATGATCATAAACGGCAGATAGGCGCGCAGTACCCGATCCTTGGGATACCGTTCGGCGATATCGGCGATAAAAAAGCTCCCGATAGCAGTAATCGCCAGCGCAAGCGAAAGGTATGTCCCCAAGGAAGTGAGGCTTCCCAGTACAATAAATAAAAAGAGCGGCCAAAAAAACGAATCGATCAAATTCTCCGCCCAGCCAAGCGTAGAGAGAAACGCTTTGCGGTGCTCGACGCGCCAGATGATTTTCCACGGGCTGCGAAGCGAGAAGGAATCCGACCGCCGCGAAGCGGGAACACAAAGCAGCGGCACCCCCGACACAAACACCAATACAGCTACGGTTGCGAACAGTACCGAAAACCCAAACACGCCGGCAATATACCCTCCCGCTATCGGCCCCAGAATTCCCGCGCCAGAACGAAGCGCATTGAGCCACGAGATTTCCGTTCCCCGATTTCCGGCATCGCTGGAACGCGCAAATAGCGTATAGCTGGCAGGCCAATACAATATTTTATGGATCGTAAGCGCCGCAAGCGCGCCAACCAAGGCGACAGGATACCGGGCGGCAGCAACCAAGCATAAAGAATACAAAACGCAGAACGGCAACGACAACACAATTGCGCGCTCAAGCCCGAAACGCGCCGCAACACTGCCTCCCAGCGGGAGAAGTGCGGTATATACGCCGTAGTGCAACGCGTAATACAATCCGATCGCCCAAATGGGAAAGCCTTGCCCATACAGAAAAATCGGCTCGAATATGGTAATAAGCGAAAGCGCGAAAGAAAAGACAACGACAGAGACGTATAGCGCCTGTAGCCGCTTCGTCGAATGGATTTCAAACAGCCGATAAAAGAGCATAGACAAAGTATAGCAAAGTTATGTATAAAGAGCCTATGTCACATACATCACATTCACTCGCATTTATCGGAGCAGGATATGTCGGATTGGTTTCCGGAACATGCCTTGCGGAAATCGGCCACAAGGTCATCCTCGTGGACAACAACGAATCGAAAATCAATGCGTTACAAGAAGGGCGCATTCCCATCTATGAGCCGGGCCTTGAAGATTTGGTAAAGAAAAACGTAAAAGAAGGACGATTATCATTTACCACAAGCCTTGCAAAAGCCGTTAAAGAATCCGACGTGATTTTCATTGCGGTAAACACTCCCCCGCAGGCGAACGGGCGGGCAGACTTGTCATATGTTGCAGGCGCCGCGCGGGAAATCGCGGAAGTCGCTGACGCATACAAAGTGGTCGTGGACAAAAGCACCGTGCCCGTAAAAACAGGCGAACGCGTGCTCCAGACCATCAAGCAATACAACAAGCACAATATCGACTTTGACGTAGTCAGCAACCCGGAATTCTTGCGCGAAGGATCCGCAATCGAAGATTTCATGAAGCCGGATCGCATCGTAGTCGGTGTCGAAAACGAACGCGCGGCAAAAATCATGCGGGAAATTTACGAGCCGATCAAGGCGCCATTCATCGAAACAAACATCAATAGCGCGGAACTCATCAAGCATGCAAGCAACTCGTTCCTGGCTATGAAAATTTCATTCGCGAATGCACTCGCGCGGATCTGCGAACTCTCCAATGCGAATATTGACCAAGTAACGTACGGCATGGGATTAGATGAACGCATCGGAAAATCATTCCTGAAAGCCGGCATCGGATACGGCGGATCCTGCTTCCCGAAAGATGTTTCCGCTTTTATCACGATTGCCGAAGATTTGGGATACAAGTTCGATATCTTGAAAGAAGTGGAAAAAATAAACGAAGAAATGCGGGATTTGTTCATCCAGAAAATCGAACAAGCGCTCTGGGTCACCAAGGGCAAGACGATTGCCATGTGGGGACTGGCATTTAAGCCGAATACCGACGACATGCGCAACGCCCCTTCCATTACCATTGCAGAGCAGCTCCATAAAGACGGCGCGAAAATTCAGGCATACGATCCAGAAGCGCGCCATACGGCAAAAGAGGTGCTCGGCGATAAGGTTGAATATATGTCTTCAAAAGAAGATGCGCTCAAAGGCGCGGATGCGCTGGTCATTGTCACCGACTGGGATGAATTCAAAGAACCGGATTGGGAGATGGTCCGCAAAACGCTTCACAATCCTATTATCATCGACGGCCGCAACATGTTCGATCCGAAAGACATGGAAAAGAAAGGATTTGTGTATCACAGCGTAGGCAGAGGGTAGACCTTAGCTGCATTCGCTTGCAGGCAGGAGCGGGATTTACACTGGAATTATCTCGTTTTTCTTTCGTAAGGAGAGGAAACGTCCGCGACTCCCTTCTCCTTACGAAGGAGAAGGGTTGGGGATGAGGTTAGGCCAGCCCGAGTTCTTTCATCTTCGCTTCCGCTGCTTCCAGCTGCGGCTTGTCGTTGACCGGGAACCAGTATTTGCATTCCACGATCTTGATTTTCTTGCCTTGCTCGATGAGCTTCATCCATACATCCGGCGTCTCGTACTCTCCGCGAGCAGATGGTTCTACATGCACATCGAAGAACGATTCATCCATTACCATCGCGCCTGTCCACACCAAGTCGGAAACGAAATCTTTCGGCTTTTCAATCGCGGTTACCAGATTCCCCTCGGCATCGGCAACTAACACGCCGAACTGCTCCGGATTCGGTACGCGATACGAGAGCACCGCCATATCTTCTTGCAGCAGTCGCTTGATGGAATCCGGATCAAAAATATCATCGGCGACGCTTCCGAGCCATTTGCCCTTCACCGCATCTTTCGCCATGCCGAACGCATGCGCCAATCCGAGCTGCTCATCTTGTCGAATAAACGTAATCGGCTTGCCATTATATTCTCCAGATGCGAAATATTCGCGAATCCGCGCTTCATGAGGACCGCCCACGATGAAGATCAGCTCGCTTACTTCCTCCGGCAACGCATCGAGCAGATGCTCAACCACTCGCTTGCCGGAAACAGGCAAAAGCTGCTTTGGCCCTTCGTAGTATTTTGCCATCCGGGTTCCTTTCCCGGCCATCAGAATTACCGCTTGCATAGGTATGTTTGTAGCATTAGTGGATAAAATTTTCTAGGGCCTTTTTACACAGTGGGCTGAAGGCTCGCATACCCTCCGCGAGGGACAAGCGGCATCAAATCTGCCGTGATGGCGATAATGGAACTGCTGCCGGACTCTATCACGATGCCCTCCCGAGAAAACGCGCCGTACCCCGGCTTGGTAATAGAGATGGTGTACGTGCCGGCAGGAGGCAGGGCGAAGAATTTCCCGTCCGAATCCGCAACGCGCGTCATGACCAGCCGATTGGTCCCCTGATCAAATATTCGAATAACCGCAAGATCAAGCGGCGCATGGGTCAGGGCATCGCGCACCAGCCCGTATGCAGGACGGGATCGGATTTCGATCACAACTCGCGCAATAATGCATGCGATATACATCACCTCAACCGCAAGCAGCAGAACTTCCGGATAAAAGAATACCATGGCCGTATTCGCGAGGGATCCGATAATAAACACGGGCCATGAAAGCGCGCGGACAACTCGCTGGATAGTTTGCCATGCATGCAGCGTGGCGGTCTTGGGTGCGGAAAGATTTTTATATGGAGGCCGGATCTCTTCCATTTCCCGAGCGCGCACCCCTTGGATTGCATGTCCGGCGAATGCAATAAGAATTAAGACAGCCGAAAAACCAAAGAACGCGATATTCATCCCTCGAAGAATCGCTACCAATGTGCTGCTTGCCGCTTGCTCCTGCGGCTGCACTTTTGGAGAAATAACAGGCATAGGAGACACTACCGCCGCAACCGGAACAGCAACCTCTTCCGGCAACTCGCTCACCTGCACAGTTACCAAGTCGATATCGCTCGCGCCGTTTGCATCTTTCACCATCAGCTGAAAAACATACGACTCTCCTGTTGCCCCTGCGGCAAAGGAAGGGTTAATCGTTCTGGAAGAAACCAGCTCAACCTCCGGACCGGAAAGCTGCGTCCATGCATATGCAAGCGTTCCTCCATCGCCGTCATACGAACCGGAACCGTCTAAAATAACGAGGGCGGACGAGCGCACCAATTGGTTTGCGCCGGCATCAGCAACCGGCGGAGTGTTATTGTCCGTTGTGGACGGAAGCAGATTAGGCGTCGGCTGCGGTTGCGGCGTCGGATCCGTTTCGCCAGATGGCGCCTCAAGAGACGTATCCGGAACAATGCCCACCACAGGCTCTGCCGTTGAACCGATCGTTGCGGATACCGACGGCCACGATGCTTCATTGCCAAACCCGTCTTCCACGACCAGTTTGAATGTATACAAAGATCCGGAAGCAAGGCCGGTAATCGTCGTCGTGGTAGTAGTGCGGTCTTCCAGCGCATCATCATCCTCCCGATCCCACGCGTCCGATGTGTGGCTTTTTACCGCATCGGAATCCGTTCCGAAATACACCCGATATGAAGCGGTGGCCCTATCTTGCGCCTCGCTCCATGTAATAACCGCGCTATCCGCATCGGGCGATGATACGCTCACCGTTCCCGCAATCCGCGGCGGCTGATTATCCAGCTGGAATGCCGTGCTCGCTGCCGCATCCCCAAGACCCACGGCATCTTTCGGAATAACCCGAATCTGCGCCGCACTGACATGGCCCGTAAGCGGTCCACCCGCATTTTTCGTGGATTTCGTGTCCCACGTCAAGGTAAGCTTTACCGATCCGGACGCATCGGTATCGATCGGATTTGCCGTACCGACTTGGTACGGATTGTCATGATTTGCGTCCACCGTTCCCGTGCTCGCTGTCGCTTTTGCAATGTACGCCTTATGCCAGAGAGCTCCGTCAACGGAGTACTCTGCCCGCAGGCTCGTCCGGAACAGATCCTCTTGGGAAACCGTCGTGGTAAACACCACGCGGCCGCTGCCGTCCGTCATCTGCGCGATTTCTTCCGGAGCCGTTGCGACAGGTTTGGCATGCGTGCGCTTGTACCAATACAACGTGCCTTGAGCATTGTTGCCGGCCGAAAAATCATAGTCGCCGTCCCCGTCGATATCCGCGACCGCAACGGCGAACACGCTTGAGAGCCCTTCCGCAACTTTCTGCCTCGTAAACGATTGCTCTCCGTCATTTTGAAACCAATACACGGTATTTTCGTCTTGGCTGGCCGCAACGATATCAACAAACCCATCCTCATTAAAATCAACCACTTGCATGCTGGTAGCATCGGTATTCGTAGAAAGGACGTGCTTCGTATAAAAGGCGTGCTGGAGATGCTGATAGTATGTAAGCGTATCGTTCGAGTGGCTTCCTGCAATAATATCCACCTTGTCGTCATCATTCACATCCCCCAGCGCGAAAGATGTAAATTTCGTTTGAGAAGAGTCAATATCTTCCCGGCTCCAAGTCATACCATTTGAGGTATCCCAATGCTGCAAGCCTTTCGACCCTCCCGCAATAACATCGCGGTATCCGTTACTGTTAATATCTGCGATCGCCAAGGCGGTAATGCCGGTATCAGATGCAAGCGTTGTGGACGTAAACATTCCCGAACCGTCATTCATCCACCTCTGAAGCGTATAACTGCCACCGCCCTGATCGAGCGACGTTACAATATCGACCGCTCCATCGCCGTCGATATCGCCGGCTGCGGCGGCGGCATGGGATCCGGTACCAAGCCATGTGCCGGAAAATTCCACTCCTCCTTGGTTGATATATATCTTCACGCTCGGATCGGACGAGATCGTCGCAAGGATATCCAATCGATCGTCATCGTTCACGTCGACAAGCTCTATGCGCTCTCCGTCGACATCATCGATGAGGTATTGATCGAACGTGCCATTGCTGTTCTGGGTATATACTTTTATTCCATCCCTGCCCGCCGTCACAACATCCATCTTGCCGTCATTCTGCATATCGCCGAGAGCGACTCCGTTCACCCCGACCGCACCCGACTTCGTTCCCACGATATGCTGGGTGAATTGCAGCGCGAATGCAACATCAGATCGCTGAATATATCTGACAATCCCGAATCCGACAGCTGCAAGAAGCGCAATGGAAATGACCGCTTTTCCAAATGCAATTATACCTGCAAACCGAACGGATCTGCGGCTAACTCGAATACGGGCATGGGGATTATCCATACTCCTTGTATAGTACCACTTTTTATGCCCTACAGAACGAACCCGATCAGCCGGTCCGGAACGTAAATAATGTGCTTAACCTCTCCCGCCGCAAGATACTTTTGAACATTCGGCACGCTGCGCGCAAGAGACTCCGCTTGCGCTTGCGTACACCCCGGTTCAATCGAAATTTCTCCGCGCACCTTTCCGTTTACCTGTACGGGAATAACGAGCTTTTGCTCTGCCAAGAGCGACTTGTCTGCAACCGGCCACGCGTGACGCACAATGCGATCCGCATTCCCCAGCCGTTCCCATAGCTCTTCCGCAATGTGCGGTGCATAGGGAGCTACCAGCAAGAGAAACGTTTCAAACGTGCTGCGTGAGATGCTCGATGCTCTTTCCAGCGTGTTCAAAAACTCCATTAAAGCAGCTATTGCCGTATTGAACCGAAACGCCTGGGTATCTTCCGTCACGCGGGCAATTGTCCGATGCAAGAGAGAGATGAGTTCAGCATCATCTTCATAGCGCTCTTCGCATTTGGCTTGCAGCCGCCAGATACGCTCCAGAAACCGTTTCGGCCCGTTCATGCTCGCCGTACTCCATGCTACCGCCTGATGAAACGGCCCCATGAACATCTCGTATACCCGCAGTGTGTCGGCGCCATACTGCTCAACAATATCATCCGGATTAATGACATTACCCCATCGCTTGCTCATCTTTCGGCCGTCTTCCGCCAAAATAAGACCCACGTTTTCCAAACGCAAAAACGGTTCGCTTGTGCTTGCGTATCCCAACTCGTGCAGCACCTTGTGCCAGAACCTTGCATAAATCAAATGGCGCGTAGCATGCTCCGCTCCGCCGACATACACATCAACCGGCATCCATGCTTGCTCTTTATTTGGATCAACGAATTGCTGGGAATTGTTCGGGTCAATATACCGCAAGTAGTACCAGCTCGACCCCGCCCATTGCGGCATGGTGTTTGTTTCGCGCTTTGCATCCCCTCCACACGAAGGGCATTTCACGTTCACCCATTCCGTAATTTCCGCTAACGGCGACTCGCCCGTTCCCGTCGGCTCATAGCGCTCAACGTCCGGCAGCAATACCGGCAGCTCATCTTCCGGAACGGGAACCACGCCATCTTTTGCGCAATGAATGACCGGTATCGGTTCTCCCCAATACCGCTGGCGAGAAAACACCCAATCGCGCAGCTTATACGTTATCTTTTCTTGTCCGTATTTCTCCGTAATCGCCTTCTTCGCCTCCTCGCTTTTCATGCCGGTATATTCGCCGGAATCAATAAGCGCGCCTTGCTCGCCAATCACAACAGCAATCGGCAAGCCGTATGTTTCTGCAAACTCCATATCGCGCTCATCATGCGCCGGTACTGCCATAATCGCCCCGGTTCCATAATGCGCAAGCACATAATCGGCAATCCACACGGGAACATCTCTTCCCGTTGCCGGATGCTTCGCCAAAACACCCTTCAGCTGCACGCCCGTCTTTTCTTTCCCTTCTGCAGTCCGATCGATTTCCGTTTTCTGCTTCGCCGCTTCCACATACGCCCGCACTTCGTCAGGATTCTCGATGACCGGCAAGATCCTTTCAATAAGCTCATGTTCGGGAGATACTACGAGATAGGTAACGCCGAATAACGTATCCGGCCGCGTCGTAAATACGCGTACGTCATCCTGAAAGTTAGAAGCGATAAGCTGAAAGCTAAAAGTGGCCCCCTCGCTCTTTCCAATCCAATTGCGCTGGGATTCCTTGATGGATTCCGGCCAGGGAACGTCATCTAAGCCATCCAAAAGCTTTTCCGCATAGTCGGTAATCTTCAGCATCCATTGGCGCATCGGCCGCTTCTCCACCGCCGAACCGCACCGCTCGCATCTTCCTTGATCCAAGTCCTCGTTCGCAAGTCCCGTTTGGCATGACGGGCACCAATTAATCGGTTCGTACGATTCGTACGCCAATCCTTTTTTATAAAGCTGCAAGAAAATCCATTGCGTCCATTTATAATACGCGGGGTCCGTCGTATTGATCTCCCGATCCCAATCATATGTAAATCCTATTTTTGATAACTGCTCTTTAAACCGCGCGATGTTTTTTTCAACCGCGGCTCTCGGATGCACCTTGTTTTTGATCGCGTAATTTTCCGCAGGCAAGCCGAACGCATCCCACCCCATCGGGTGCAACACGTCGTATCCTTGCATCATCTTCATGCGCGAGTACACATCCGTTGCAATGTATCCCTTCGGATGGCCCACATGGAGCCCGTCGCCGGAAGGGTATGGGAACATATCGAGTACATAGGCCTTCTTTTTATTCGGAATATCAGGAGTCGTAAAAACACCCTCGTCAGCCCAGATTTTCTGCCATTTTTGCTCTATTTGCTTGTGATCATATCTCTCTTCTGCCATATATGGAGTATATATGGATATCGAAGAAATTGTCATATAAAAGAAAAAGCCCCGCATCCGAAGATACGAGGCGAAAGAAGAAGGCGGGGAGAGGTTCTTGTTCTGCCCTTGGCTGTAAAGACAGCGAGGTGCAATTACCCTTTTAGGAAGCCCTTGGCTTCACCCTGGCTTTCTTCCTACTTCGACGCAAAGCAATCATCCAGCATTTCTTGGAAAATGGGCTTAGCGAAGGTTTTCAGCTCATCAACAGGTATCCCTGTTTCCTTCGCGAGATTTCCAAACTCCCGCATCTTGTCCGGCGATAGGGTAACACCCCGTTGCCGCAACATGTACTTCAGAACCTTTAGTGCGATCTCTCCTTGCCGCTCCCTGCTCATGCCTGCCATGGTTCAATCCTCCAAAAAAGTTCCGTACCCACTTTAAAATGCGCGGGGCACATGGCGCTTTACGTCTACGTAATTGTAAAGAACTGCTTTATTATACATTATTTATTATAATTTTGTCAAGTGCATTTTGGATAGAAACATTAGACTATTTCCCGTATAGCATCTTTCGCGCAGCATCGATACGGCGCTTTACTTCTTTTTCGAATCCTTCTGTCCCCGGCTCATAGTATATATTTTTTTGGATCGATTTCGGGCGGTATTCTTGCTGCACGATATTCCCCGGAAAATCATGCGGATATTTATACCCTACGCCCTTTCCATGCTGTTTCATCCCCTCTATAGGAGCGTTCGTAATATGACCGGGCGGAGCGTCGTTGCCGTGCCGCTTAACGTCTTCTTTCACTGACTCCATTGCAAGCTTCACGGCATTGCTCTTTGGAGCGGCGGCCAAATACGTTGCCGCGTGCGCGAGCGCATATTCCGCTTCGGGCAAGCCCACCCATTCCAAAGTATGCGCGGCGGATGATACGAGCATGAGCGCATGCGGATCGGCATTGCCGATATCCTCCGAAGCGAATATGAACATGCGGCGAATAATAAATTTCGGATCTTCTCCCGATACGATCATCCGAAACAAGTAAAACAGCGCGGCATCGGCGTCAGATCCGCGCAAACTTTTAATAAATGCGGAAATGGTATCGTAGTGCAAATCGCCCGATTTATCGTAATGCAGCCCTGCCTGCTGCGATGCGGATTCCACATCCTGCACGGAAATCGGCTTGGTAGACTTCTTCCCCGCAAAAATGCGCTCGAGCGTATTGAGCGCGCGGCGCGCATCCCCCGAAGATACGTTCACGAGCGCATCAACGGCTTTGGAAGACATTGCGATCTTGGGATACTCGGTAAGCGCACGCCGAACAATCTTCTTCATATCCTCATCCTGTAAAATTTCCAGCCGTACCACCTGCGCGCGCGAAATAAGCGCGGAGACGACCTCGAAATACGGGTTTTCCGTTGTTGCGCCGATCATCACCACAAGCCCTTCTTCCACTGCGGGCAGCAGCACGTCCTGCTGGTTCTTATTAAACCGATGAATTTCATCCACGATAAGCACGGTAGTTTTTTGGATCTTCCGCCACTCGCGCGCCCGCGCGAGGACATCGCGCAAGTCCTGTACGCCCGCCGTAACTGCGCTTACGCGCTCGAGCGCGGCGTCCATGTTGCGGGCAATAATTTCCGCAAGCGTCGTCTTGCCCACGCCCGGCGGTCCCCATAAAATCATCGAACCTGCCGTACCTTCTTCAATCGCGCGCCGAAGCGCCGTGCCTTTGCCCAATATACCCGCATGTCCGACAAAATCATCCAGCGTCTTCGGGCGCATTGCGGCTGCAAGCGGCGTATATGCGGCTTCTTGTTTGTGTTCTGTTCGCACTAATAAAGTATATCAAATAAAAGAAGCCATGGCAGTGGAGAACTGCTATGGCTCGTAATTGGCGGGCGAATAAGGCGAGATAACATAGGGATTACCACTTCGAGATGACGTGGCCGCTGGGATCGTTCAAGCCGATGGATGTTAAGCTGTCTTCGAATTTTTGCTGCTCTGCCGATGGCCAATCGTCCGACGGAAGAAGAATCTCTCGCTTTCTTCGAAGTCTTCTTTCCACACTCAACGTTCTGGAAACCTCCGCACCAAACTGTAACACATACGCTCTTTCTGTCATAACCGATACTCCATCACCTAGCATCCATACGTATAGTCACAGAGCAACGCCGCTCTGCCCTTCCCAAAATAAAAATGTCAAAGTTCCATGACAAAAACGTACTCCTGCAGATATTATTTGTCAATCGCAAAAAGCGTTCGCGCATTTTCGCTTATAGCCGCATCAATATCCTCAAAAGAACGCTCGCGCAGCTCTGCGATTTTTCGAATCACATACTCAACATATTTCGGCTCGTTCCGCTTTCCCCTATTCGGCTCCGGCGTAAGGTACGGGCAATCCGTTTCGGCAAGAACACTCTCAAGCGGAAGCTCTGTTGCAACCTGCGGCAACTCTCCCGCATTTTTGAACGTGAGAACGCCCGAAAACGAAATCATCATGCCATGCTCGATATACCGCTTTGCCTGATCGAGCGTTCCGGAAAACGTATGAATCACGCCGCGCGGACGATCGGCTGCATCATACGATGCAAGCACCCGAAGCAGCTCGGCATGAGCGTCAACCCCGTTGCCGCTCCGGACATGAAAGATAACCGGCTTGCGGACTTTTTGAGCCAACGCAATAAATCTCCTTAGCACCGGCTCTTGCTCCGCAATCGTTCCGTTGCGGAATGTGTCGAATCCGACTTCCCCGATTGCGCACACGGCGGGGGACGCCGCAAGATCGCTCAGCACGACCCAATCACCCTCTGCGAGATTCGCGATATTGTCCGGATGCACTCCTACCGATGCGCAAATATTGCCATGCAGCCGCGCAAGCGCTTCTGCGGCTCGGCTTTCTGCAATTCCCGTCCCCACTTCCACCCAGCCCAATCCGGCTTCTTTCGCGTCTGAAATAAGTGCCTCGCGATCGGCATCAAACGCTTCGTCCAAAATGTGCGCATGGGTATCTATCATCCTTCTCAGAATACGATATACTTTCCGCATATGCTATCGGTATCGCACACGATTATCAGCTTGCCCTTCGGGCTGCTGTTGAACAATCCCTTCATCAGCTTTTGTGCGACATTCTGCATGCATCTGTTATCCGATATGATGCTCCACTGGAATATTTATCCCCATCATTATAAAAAATACCCATACATCCAAGTTGCCATCGATATTGCAAGCGGACTTTTGCTTGCATATGCTCTGCTTGATACACGCATGTTCTCGCTACCGATCCTTGCCGCCATCGCGGGAGGCAATGCTCCGGACGTACTGCACGGGGTGTGGAGTTTTATGCCAAGCGCAGCAAAAGCCCGCGCGCCCAAATGGGTGAAATCATGGTTTTCCTTCCACAAAAGAATCCAATGGGAAACAGACAGCCCGCTTGTGGGCGGGCTATCTCAAATAATCGTCGGAGGACTCGCGATTATGCTTACGATGTACCTAGCTTGAACTTTTCGTTATAGCGGCTAACGCCTTCCTGGATAATTTTCTTCGCCTCTGCGGCATCTCCCCATCCGTTAATCTCAACCTTCTTCTTCTCCAACTGTTTGTACACCTCGAAAAAGTGAGCGATTTCATCCAATACGGCCTGCGGAACATCGTGTAAGTCTTTCGTACCCCCGTAGCGGATATCATCCACGGGAACGCAAAGGATTTTTTCATCGCCTTCGCCATTGTCCACCATGCGCAACACCCCGATCGGTCGCGAATTGATAATAGTCATCGGATATGTCGGGAAATTCATGAGCACCAGCCCATCGAGCGGATCGTTATCCTGCCCAAGCGTTTGGGGAATAAATCCGTAATCGCCTGGATAATGGAACGGAGAGAACAGTACGCGATCGAGCTTCAACAGCCCGCTCTCTTTATCGATTTCATACTTGTTTTGCGATCCCATCGGAATCTCGACGATAACATTCACTTCTTCGGGCATAGCATCCCCGAAAGAAACATCGTGCCAAACGTTAGACATAGAAATAGTGCTTAAGAATAAATTATCCTGCTAACTCATGATCCTCCGCCCCGGTCGAGAAAAAGTCGGAAAGAAGGATACTGATAATAATCGCCACCGGAACGGCAAGAATAACTCCCACGAACCCGACAAGCCTGCCTCCCAAGAGCACCGCAAGAAGCGTTACAAGCGGATTTAGTCCCGTCGCCCGATGCATAATCTTCGGGGTCAGAAAATGGTTTTCCGCCTGCTGGACCAGAATATACACCGCGAGCGCAACGAATCCAAGCGTCAACGATTGAGACAGGGCAAGAATCGTGCCGATCCCTCCGGAAATAAGCGGCCCGATAATGGGAAACACCTCGAGCAGCCCCGCAATAAGTCCGAGTGCCAGCGCATATTTTATTCCAAACGCCCACAAAAGCACACCGACCAGCACGCCGACCACGACCCCGAGCAATACTTGGCCCAACACCCATTGCCCTAATTTTTTCTCGATGCGCTCGAGGATAAACTCCACGTACGGCATGTGTTGCCGCGGCACGATAAACCGAAACAGCTTTTTCAGCGCATCCTTTTCGATCACAAGGTAAAACGCGATCACGAACACGAACAGGAACGAGAAAAGTCCGGAAAATACGGATCGTGTCCGCTGGATTACGGTCGTGCCGAGATTTGTCAGATTTTCCCCGATTGCGGTCAATGCGCGCTGCAGCTGCGGAACAACAGACGCAGGATCAACGCCGGGGATTCTGCCGATTTTTACTTCCAAGTCATGCACCACCTCGGGAATCTGCACTGCAAGCTGGCTCATCTGCTGCGCAAGCGCCGGCAAAATAAGCGTAACCGCGCCGGCAAGCACGCCGAGAAATACAAGATACACGATCACCACCGAAACGCCGCGCGGAATCGTGTATGCGCGAAGCCGGTTGGCGAGCGGTTCTATCGTAAAGGAAATAATGACCGACGCAAGCAGCATCACCAAGACATCCCGGATCAGATACAGCATCCAGAACGCAGCGATCATGAGAAAGATGCGTAAGATGGTAGACGAAGAGATGTCGATTTTTTGGACGGTATTCATACGAGCGCGCATGTCTCAAAGAGAGCCATTAGCGCTTAGCGTACGCTTATGCGAGCAACTTTTCAAATGCCTTTGAAGACTTCTGTGGTCCGAGCAGTGCAACTGCGCGATGCTGCTTGCCGAGAAGTTCTCGAGCGACATTCTGAATATCAGCAGGAGTGACTGCAAGAATGTGCTTCATCATTTCATCAGGAGTCAAAATCTGATGCTCAATGAGCTCCTGGACGCTGGCGAACAGCGCGAGTGAATTCGTCTCCTCCAGTCCGAGTACCATATTTCCGCGAGCCATTTGCTTCGCTTTCTCAAGCTCTTCCTCAGAAACCATTTCTTCCATGATCCGGTCGTATTCTTCCAAAATAATCTTGAGCGCATCTGCCGCCTTTTCCGTCCGCACCCCCGTCTGCGTTACGAAGCTGCCCGCATCAGCATACGAATCCGAACTTGTGCGTACCATGTACGCCAATCCGTTCCGCTCGCGAACGTTCAAGAACAGCCTGCTGCTCATCCCTCCGCCCAAGATATCGGCAAGCAAAGAGGCGGCATACTTCCTCGGATCCGACGCATGCACGCCGGGAACGCCCACCATCATATGCGTCTGGTCGAGCGTTTTTCGATACTCATGGACAAACCGGTTCGTCGGAGACTTCTTTGGAGCGGCTTTCGGCGCGGTTTCATCTCCTTGTACGAGCGGACTGAACATCCGCGCGAGCATGCGCTGCGTCTTTTTCGCATCCACATTGCCGGCAACAACCACAATCGCGTTTCCAGTGTGGTAATGGGTTTTTACATATGAGAGAAAATCCTTCCGCTTCATTGCGCCGACGGTTTCCTTCGTGCCATCCACCCTGCGCCCCAAACCATGGTCTCCGAACAGCGCCCGCTGCCATAAATGGTGGATGTGCCGCATCGGATTGTCGGTATACATTTTGATTTCTTCCTGGATAACTCCCCGCTCCCGTTCGATTTCCTCATCCGGGAAGAGCGGCCGGAGCAAGATGTCGGACACCACATCCGCCCCTCGATCCAGATGCTCCGATGCAACCTTTACGTAATATCCGGTGAATTCTTCCGTTGTAAATGCATTAAATTCCCCTCCCACGTTGTCGATCGCTTCCGCGATTTCCTTTGTGGTCGGGCGATTTTCCGTTCCTTTGAAAAACATATGCTCAAGAAAATGAGACAGTCCGCCTTGCCGCGGCGTCTCATATCTGGAACCGACTCCGATTAATACCAAGATGGTTGCCGACGCCATTTCGCTGCGAGGCAAGATAATTGTTCTAAGGCCTGAAGGCAACGTTTTTTTGATCAAAGGAAATTGTGACATGGAACAAGTGTACGTGTTTCGTACAAACAGCGCAACTGCTCAACAGTACTATTTGACAAGTGAAACTCCACGGGCTTCCGCCCGTGGCATCAGTCTAGGGCAAGCTTCGCT
>CAYUBL010000015.1:0-211 GCA_964443125.1 uncultured Candidatus Saccharibacteria bacterium
GATATCTTGCCTGCCTTTGGGAGCCGTTGCGATTACGGAAAGCTCCCGCATGCCGGAGAGCGCAAGGGAAAGCGTGCGGGGGATGGGCGTTGCGGAAAGAGAGAGGACATCAAGCGCTCCGCGCATTTTTTTGAGCTGTTCTTTTTGCTTGACTCCGAAGCGCTGTTCCTCGTCTATGATAAGCAGCGAAAGGTTTTTCCAAGGAATGCTA
>CAYUBL010000015.1:221-20852 GCA_964443125.1 uncultured Candidatus Saccharibacteria bacterium
CTTTTTCCATCTGCAAGATGCTGCTTCGCTTTCTTGATGTCTTTTGCCGGCGTAAACCGGGAGAGGAGAAAAATGGAATCTGCGATATCGGGAAGCCTGCCGGTAAAGGTATCCATGTGCTGCTGGACCAAGAGCGTTGTGGGCGCCAAGAGGGCGACTTGTTTTCCGTTTGCATATGCATGCATGGCGGCGCGGATGGCGAGCTCCGTTTTGCCGAAACCGACATCGCCGATAATAAGCCGGTCCATGGGAGTGTCTTTTTCCATGTCTCGCAGCACGTCTTCCCAAGCGGTTTTCTGGTCCGGGGTCATTTCGTATGGAAATGATTTTTCCATTGCCGTTTCTACGGCGGGGCGGATGACATACGGCGGACGCTTTGCGGCGTTCCGCTTTTTTGCTATCTCGAGAAGCTCCCGCGCAAATTCCGCGGCGTCTTCTTGCGCCCGCTTTTTTGTTTTGCTCCAGAGCGTTCCTCCCAGGCGGTGTATTGCCGGCGCGGTTTCTCCTATATATGGGGAGACTTTATGGGCGAATGGTACGGGTACGGCGATGGAGTCTCCCCCGGCATACCGCAGTATGATGTATTCAATTTCGGAATCGCCGATCCGGCGGCGTTCCAACCCCTCATATATTCCGATTCCATGGTCGGCATGCACGGCAGGATTGCCCGGCGTGAGGCGGCCGATGAGTTCGAGCGCGCGCGCTGTGCCGATGGAGCTGGTATATGCGTTCGCAGGAGCGGCTTGCTGCGCAGATGGATACGGAGGAAGGGTTGCGTGCAGGATGCGTTCCGGTGTCGGGATATCCGGATGCGGATCGTTGAGCGTGATGCGGGGAATGCCGGCTATTGTTTCTGATAGTAAGGACGTCTCCTCCGGGAATCGTGCCGGGAGGATGGCAATGGAATGGATGATATTCGATCGCCTCTCTTTTACTTGGGTGATTCTTTCGATATGGGATCCGAAAACTTCGATGCGGATGGGATCTTTTGCAAGCGGCATGAATATGTCGATCGTATCTCCGGTAATATGGAATCCGCCGACAGATGCTTGTTTCGCGTACCGGATATATCCGGCTTGAACCAGTTTTGCGGATAGCGCGGAGATCGTTACCCGCTGCCCCTGTGCAAGCGTAATGCCGGCGTTCCGGTACGCCTCTTGATCGGGAACCGTTTGGCGCATCATGCTGCCGGATATGAGAAAGTGCCCGTTGCCGCTCCTTGATAACAGCGCATGGTACGCATCGGAAAGCGGAGTGTGGATTACGCCTTCTTTTTCTTGGTCGGAAAGCGGCAAGTCCAGTACATGCCATGCCGTATCGGATGGCATGCTCAGGCTTTGGGGCGTTTCCATGATGATGCTATGTCGGATTTTTTCCGCGATAGAGTACAGAAGAACCGGAATGAGCGGTTGGGGGAGAAAAAGCCGTACCGGATTTTTTTGTAGCGAGAGTTCCGCCTGGATGTCATGCAAAAATTCGTCCCAGTCCGGTCCGAGAATTGTCAGGGCTTTTTGGCAGTACGCACTTGTGATTGACATGAGTTTGGGAATATAGTATGTTCTAAGGTCTTATTATGGAATACATACAGGAACTTACAAGTCTCGGATTGAAAGACAAGGAGGCTGCGGTGTATCTCGCTTCTCTTTCTCTCGGGCCTTCGCCTGTTCAGCCGATCGCGAAGAAAGCGAAAGTGGTTCGAGCAACCACGTATGTTGTATTGGAAGAGCTTATGCAAATGGGTTTGGTTACGAAATACAAGGAAGGAAAGAAAACGCTTTTTTCCGCGGAGCCGCCCCATCAGCTGCTGCGGCTGCTGGAACGCCAGCAGGAGCAAATTCAGGAAAAAAAGCGTGATGTCGAGAGTATCTTGCCGGAGCTGCAAATCCTGACGAAAGCCGCGGCAGGCAAGCCGTCTGTGAGATACTTTGAGGGAAAGGAAGGACTGCGCGCCATACGGCAGGAGGTTTTAATGTATGCTCGTCCTGGCGATGTGATATACAACTTCACTCCAGTAGACCATATGCACGGCGTGTTCCCGAGAGAGGAGGCTACATACTATTCTCAGCGAATTGCCAAGGGAGTTACCGCAAAGACATTATTCACGACAAGGCGGGATAGGGTAAAGCAAGAGTGGTTATCTCGACAATCGCGGCAACTTACTGAATCAAGATTTGTTCCACCGGAGCGATTTCCTGTTTCGGCAGGCATGACAATCTATCGTGACAGAATCGCAACGGGTTCCTACTCGGGAAAACTATTCGGAGTTATTATTGAGAGCCAGCAAATGGTGGATATGATGAGAGTGCTATTCGACCTCGCATGGGACTCTGCAGAAAAACATTGACATTCATGATGAATGTCATATAGTTAAAGGTGGGTCGGGTACTTGACTGCGCAATCATGCTCGATCTACCGCTAGTGTAGGATGTAGAGCGAAAGAGTGGTTCTTTCGTAGCGAAACAGACGGAATGTCAACCCCAATCTTGACAGGAGGAGACCATGCCATGGGTGGATAATACACCATCTCAGCAAACTCTCTCCCAAGGAAGGGTGAGATAGCAAGAATCTACAGGCAGCAATGCTTGTAACGCACGTTGAAATCGTGGAAAAGGAGTAGCTCTAAAGCCCCTAGCAAGAGGAGATATGACATGGGTAAATAATTATCCATTGACCTTGATTCTCTCTCACTGAGGAGAGGGGTCAGCAAAGGGTCAGAAAACTTTTAGGCAAGTTGTCTAAAAGCGCACGCTAAAAGCTCATTGGATTTGTGAGCAACCCCCGGGTCCTTATATAAGGAACCCGGGATTTTTCTTTATTAAGCAGTATATTTTTCAACGTGATGCTACCTGACGGGCGGCAAACGCTTTTGCTTGACTTCTGTGTCTTGGACGATATACTTATAAGCTCATTCAATCGCCTGAAGCGTTCCGCGTAAGCGAGCGTATCGAGTTGGAATCACCCCCTCCAAGATTCCAGCAACATATGTTCGCTGGCGGAACATTTGAGGGGATTGTACGATACATGGGTATGGAACAACTATTGCTATTCGGGCTTGGAAATCCGGGGGAAAAGTTTGACGGTACGCGCCATAATCTCGGCGCTGATGTCGTGCGCGCATGGATTGATGCTGCCCAGGCGTCCGGCGCTCGCGTGTCTGATTGGAAAACAGAGGAGGCGCTCCGCGCCCGTACCCGTACGGTTTCGTTTGATGAAAAAAATGTTACCGTTCTCGCTTCGCTCGTATTTATGAACGATTCCGGCGTAGCGCTTGCGGAATACATGCGGTATTACCAGAGGGAAAAAGACAGCGTTCTTGTCGTGCATGACGACTTGGAGCTGGCGCTCGGGGAAATAAAGATACAGACAGGAGGAAGCGCAAAGGGGCATAACGGAGTTCGGTCTATCTATGAGCATATGGGCGATGCTGAAATTACTCGGCTGAGAATCGGCATCGATAGACCGCAAGATGAAACTCCTGTTGAAAGATTTGTGTTATCGAAATTTACGGAAGAAGAGCGGGAAGTGTTGGAACGCAAGAAAAAAGAAATTTTGGAAGCAATACGTGAGTTCGTGTCCCCCTCTCCCTAATTGGGGAGAGGGGAGCGGCTACTTGCTCGCGTCTTTGCCGAGCACAATCAAGATATCCGCAGAGGTTTGTGTTTCGCTCGCGGGAATGTCTGTTTCCGATGATGCTTCAAGAAGTGAAGCGATGTGTTGCGCGGAGTCTGCTTGCGTTACCTTGGGCGCATAGATAACTGTTTTTTCAATTGTATTTGTCGCTGCATTTGCTACCGCAATCACTTCATAGCCTTCGCTTTTCAGCTGGTCTCCTATGTTTTTTGCAAGGCCGTTTACGGATGTTCCGTTCCGAACTTCAATAGTCGGCTTCGCAGCAGCTGCTTGCTCTGGGGCAGGAGTTGGGCTTGGCGTTGTTGGCAGCAATCCTTCCGGACCGATCGTAGGCTGGGTGCTGGTTTGATTTGATGTTTCTGCGATTGTTCTGCCTACCCCTTCGGAGAACATATTCTGTGCCAGGGATTGGATTTCCGAGTAATCGCCCGTCCGGGGTTTGAGTACCGATGCCGGAACTCCGCCGAGCACTACCGTGTCTCCGACCAAAACGCCTCGCGGACCAGTCGTGAGCACGATGGATTTCATGGAAGATGTGTTCAGTTGCCGCGCAATTTCAAAGAATCGCTTCATTTCCCATAGCTGCATGCTTGTTCGGATGTCCTCGGATACGGATTCGAGAATGCCGTTAATTGCAGTGAAGTCGAGTGCGGTGTTGAGCGAGAATACCTTATCGCGGATTGCGACAAGCATTTGCTGTTGGCGCGCTGCGCGTTTGAAGTCTCCGCCTTCCGGCCCCTCGATGTATCGAGCTCGCACATAGGCAAGCGCGCGATCGCCGTTCATGGTTTCCGTTCCTTTGGGGAACGAGATCTTGTGCCAGTAGTCGAAGAACCCGTTTTCAATCGTAATGTTTACTCCCCCGATCGCGTCAACGATTTTCTTGAATGCGGTAAAGTCGACGCGCGCGAAGTAGTGGACGGGAAGTCCGGTTATTTCTTCCACTTTTTCCTTCAAGAGTTCCGGTCCGCCACCTTGTTTGCCCGACTCGCCATATGCATGAACCGCATTGAGTTTCGAGTAAAATTCTTGACCCGGCACTTGGACGTAGAGGTCTCGCGGAATGGAGAAGAGCGCAACGGCATTTTCTCTCGGCCGAATGGACGCCACCATAATCGTATCCGCCAAGTTTTCTCCGGAATGGCCTTCACCGCCGACTGCCAAGAGCAAGATGTTTATCTGTCCCTCGGTTTCTCCTTGCAGTTCTTTTCCCGACTTCAAAAATAGATCGGAAAGCTGTCCTAAGATAGACTGCTTTGCCGTGCTGATGCTGTTTCCGGCAGCAATAATTTTGTATCCGAATACTCCTGTAACAAACAGCCCGCCCACGAAAAACAGAAGCAAAAAAAGGCGTATTATGCGGAAGCGTCGCGAATGTTTTTGAGGGGACGACACGGGAACATGGTGCCGCCTTCGCACCTCCCCAAGCGCTCGCCGTTCGGCGTCCATGCGCCCCTTGTATAAGTCTTTCATGTTTCACCAATCATAATATAAAGCTTGCCAGATATGCAACTTCATCCGTACAATACACAGGTATGGACGAAACGGTAACCGAGCGCGAATCATTAGGGAAATCCATAGGATCTTTTTTCTGGGAATTGCTCAAGGCGTTTATCTTGGCGATGGTGATTATCGTCCCGATTCGATACTTTGTTGTCCAGCCATTCTTTGTCCGCGGCGCTTCCATGGAGCCGAGTTTTTATGATGGCGAGTATTTGGTGATTGATCAGCTTTCCTATCAGTTTCGGGATCCGAAAAGAGGAGAAGTGGTGGTATTCCACTATCCGCAAGATGAGTCGGAGTTTTTTATCAAGCGCGTCATCGGATTGCCGGGCGAAGAAGTTCGCATTGAGGGCGGGCGCATTATTATTCGGAACACCTCGTACCCTGCCGGCATCGAATTAAATGAGTCGGAGTATATTTCTTCCGATGTCCGCACCGGCGGACAGGTGCATGTCCAGCTGGGGAGCGATGAATACTTCGTGCTTGGCGATAACCGGCCCGCCAGTTCCGATTCGAGATCGTGGGGACCTGTGACTCGCGATGAGATTATCGGACGCACGTGGATTCGCGCGTGGCCCCTCGATCGCATCGGATTGTTCCGGCTTGAGCGGATCGGATACGTCTCGGTCCCTTGATTTTTTCGGCTCGGGTCGCGTATACTGCCCACCATATGGCGCCAAAAAAGAAGACAACTTCTGAAGGTGCGGTCCAGTTTCCGCTCCAAAGTCCTCGGGGGACATACGACTTGCTTCCGCAAGATCAGAAATACTGGGAATATGTCGTGGAGGGCGCGAAGGCCTTTTTGCGCGGATGGCATTTCCAGCAGATCGATACGCCGATGTTCGAAGATACGAATTTGTTTACGAGAGGAATCGGAACCGATACGGATATTATCCAAAAGGAGCTTTTTGAAGTGAAGTCCCGCAGCAAGGGGGTCCGTTATGCGCTGCGACCGGAAGGCACGGCGTCGCTGATTCGCGCATACATCGAACATGGCATGAGGAGCTGGCCGCGCCCGGTCAAACTGTTTACGGCAGGATCGTTTTTCCGGTATGAGCGACCTCAAGCTGGCCGGTTGCGGGAGTTCCATCAAATAGACTTGGAAGTAATCGGTTCCTCTGCTGCTATTACCGATGTGCAGACGATGTACGTTATCCATCTTTTCTTTAAACAGCTGGGGCTGGAAGATTACGTAGTGCTGGTAAATACGCTTGGCGAGAAAGACGAGCGCAAGGAATACATCACGCTGCTTAAGGAACATTATCGGAGAAACCGGTCCAAGCTATGTCGGGATTGCAAAGAGCGGCTCGTGACCAATCCGCTTCGCTTGCTGGACTGCAAGGAAGAAAAATGCCAGCAGGTCGCGAACACCGCTCCGCGGTTGCTTGACCATCTGTCGGAATCTTCCAAGAAGCATTTCGAGCTCGTTTTGAAGGGGTTGCAGGATTTGGATGTGCCGCATGAAGTTTCTCCCTCTCTCGTACGCGGACTTGATTACTACACTCATACGGTATTCGAGTTCGTGCCGCGGTCTACGCGAGGAGAATCCCAGCAGAATACGTTTGCTGCCGGAGGGCGATACAACGGACTGGTAAAGGAGCTGGGCGGCCGGGACACTCCCGCGATGGGCGCCGCAATCGGCGTGGAGCGCGTTATTGAGCGGGTGAAAGAAGAAGGGATCGAGCTCACGGTTATCGATCAGCCGCAATTGTTTATTGCACAACTGGGAGACCAGGCGAAAATCATAGGACTGAAGATTATGAAGGAATTGCAGGAAGCTGATATTCCATTTGCGGAGAGTATTGATCGGGATGGCATGCAGCAGCAGCTGCGGATGGCGGACCGGCTAAAGGTGGAGTGGTCTATTATTATCGGCCAGAAAGAAGTGTTGGATGAGACGGTTATTCTGCGGAATATGGAAAGCGGCATGCAGGAAGTGATTGATCGTGATAAGCTTATTCCTGAGCTTGAACGCCGGCTCAATATCGTACGGCAATAACGTATTTCAATGGAGGATTTTTCACCTGATTGCATTTTTTGCAAAATCGTATCCGGAAACGCTTCGGCGGATGTTGTATTCGATGGCGGCGATACGCTGTTTTTTAATGATATTCATCCCAAAGCGCCGGTCCATATTCTCGGTATCCCCAAAAAACATTTAACCTCACTTGATCCGATGGTCGGAGACGACCACCTTACGATCGGCAAGCTGCTTCATGATGCGACGCATGTGGCGCGCGATGCGGGTATTTTCGAATCCGGCTATCGCGTCATTACGAATGTCGGCCTTCACGGCGGACAAGAGGTTCCTCATTTGCATTTCCATATTCTCGGCGGAGAGCCGCTGGGGCCTTTGCGATGTTCGTAGCGCGCAAAGTTTGGTTGGCTGCGCTCGGCATGATAATGCCGTCTGTTGCTCGTGCGCAGAATGAGAGCAGTATCGTGAAATGCGGTCCGGGATTCCCAAAGGGAGAATGTACGATCCAGGATATATTTATCCTGCTGGTGGATATTTATAATTACCTGCTTGGGGCGGCTGCTGTGGTTGCATTCGGACTTCTTATTTACGGAGCGGTGCAGATGTTTTTGTATACGGTCGATGAAGAATATTTGGCAAGCGGGAAGAAGACGGTCATGCAGGCGCTTATCGGACTGGCTATTACGGCGCTTGCCTATGTGATTGTGAATACGCTTCTGTCGGCGCTCGGATTGGCAGGGTCGGACGCAAGCGATCTTTTTAGGGGTACGAAACTTTTGGGCCAATAAAATCGCAAAACAGATGCTCTTGACTGCGCCGTTTTGACGTGGTACGATGTTTATTGAGGTTTTAACTCATTGTTTATTTTTATAGGAGGTGACTTTTTGTGTTAGAGGCGAGAAAGCGGGAGCATGAAAATTCCGAAGGATTAGTTCGCCGATTCACTCGTATCGTTCAACAAAGCGGAGTACTTATTCAAGCAAAGAAGGTTCGGTACTATGAACCGAAGAAGAGCAGGAATAGGATTCGTGAAGAAGCTCAGCGAAGAAGCGAGCTGCAGTCAGAGCGAGATCGATTGATCAAGCTCGGTGAAATTGACGAGTTTTCGTATCCCAATAAAAAGAAGCGCTGGTAAGGCGCTCGTATAAAAACTCCCGCATCGGAAACGTTCGGGGTTTTTATTTTGCCTTTTTCGATTTATACTATATGGCATATGGCGACGCCTCCTCCTAACCTTCCCGTTCCCGGCACTCCTTCCGGTGCTCCGAATCAGCCAAAGAAAAATCCGTACCTTCCGGGCGTTCCGCCGATTCCGCCGAAAGCGGGAGGCGGTGTAGATGCGCCTGATCCATTTGCGCCTTCGGAATCTGCAGCAGCTCCTTCGCCTGCAGGAAGTAAGAATGTCCCGATGCCCGAGAAGACAACGCAGCCAAATCCGCTCATTACGCCTCCCGGCGTTCCTACCGCGACGCCTTCTCCGCTTGCTCCGCCGGTATTTCAGCAGGCGGCGAAAGAACAGAAAAATTCGAAGCGAGGTATTTTTCTTGGACTGGGTATTTTTCTTGCAGTGGCGTTTTTGGCGGTCGGCGGGTTTTTTGCATATACCTTGTTGAAAGATACCAGTTCCCCCGCAGCTCCGACTCCCTCCTTTGCTCCGGTAGCACTGGAAAGCCCGCTTGTAATCGCAACGCCGACTGTATTGCCAACGCCAACGCCGACTCCTGCTGTTGTACAGGAGAGTCCTGCAGCACTGCAGCAAGGAGAATCTGATGATATTGCCGATGAAGATGAGGATGAGCTTACCAATGCCGAAGAGCGGTTCTACGGTACCAATCCTCGCTTGGTCGATACGGATGGGGACGGATATACCGATGGGGAAGAGGTTCGTGCAGGATACGATCCGCTGAGCGGCGGCAAGCTTGATTCCGACAACGATGGATTTCCGGATCCCGATGAGAGGCAATTCGGAAGCGATCCGTTCCATCCGGATACGGACGGGGATGGATACTCGGACGGGGATGAAATTGCCAACGGGCATAATCCGCTGATTCCTGCTCCAAACGATAAGCTGTAAGCTCCCGAGCGTGCTATGGTCTCGCTCTTGCGCTGCGAAGACTTTCCTCTCTTCATTGAGGAGGCACAGGCGTTATGGGATGAAGTACGAAGCGTAACCGGATGCGTAGATGACATAGTATCGATTCAATGCGTTGATGAACAGGAAATGCAAACGCTCAACGCTCGGTACCGGGGCAAGCATGCTCCTACCAATGTCCTGACGTTCTCGTATGAATCGGAACATGATATTGCTATATGCATGGAGGTGGCAAAGCGGGAAGCAAATGAACGAAACGTGGACATTCGCGACTATACGGCGCTCCTTGTTGTGCATGCATGCTTGCATGCTGCCGGGCTTGACCATGATCGTTCTCCGGAAGAGGCGGATCGTACGCGGGAATACGAGCGCATCGTATTGGCGGCATGCGGGTTCGTCTCACAAGCCTTGTCTGATGTATACTAAGCCATATGAAACAGTGGCATAAGAGTAGGGGATTTACCGAAGCGCTTACGTTTGCGCTGCGAGGAATTCGGGATGCGTTTCAACGAGAACAAAATGTGCGCATCCAGTTTGTTGTAGGAGCACTTGTGGTGTGCATGATGCTCTTTTTGCGCATCCCGCCTGTGCAGATGACAATCCTCATTCTTGCGAGCATGATTGTGATCGTGCTTGAACTGATCAACGCTTCTTTGGAATTGTTCTCCGATATCGTCCATCCGGAGTATCATAAGGCCATTAAAAGCTCGAAGGATATTGCTGCGGGCGCGGTATTAGTTGCCGGCGTTTCAGCGGCAATTGTCGGCCTTTTGATATTCGTTCCGGCAATTATGGATTTATTGTAATTGCCGTTGTGTCGGGTACAATAACTACAGCATTCTTATGAACCGTTCGAATACGTTTACAGGTATCGATATTGGATCAAGTACCGTTCGCGTTGTTGTGGCGCAAAAAGATACAGCATCCGAAGAGGTAAAAATTCTCGGTATCGGTTCCGTGCCGATGAGGGGGATGCAAAAAGGCATTATCACGGACGTGGAAGAGGCGGTTGCCGCTCTTACGGAAGCTCGGGATATGGCGGAGAGAGTTTCCGGCGTAATCGTGGAAAAGGCGTATGTGAGCATTAATGGGTCCCATTTGGTATCACAAAACTTGCGGGGAATTATTGCGGTCAGCCGCGCTGATGGGGAAATTACTCCCGATGATGTTGACCGCGTGATTAATGCGGCGCAAGCCATCTCGCTTCCTCCGAACCGGGAGATTATCCATGTACTCCCCCAGAACTATATTGTTGATGGCCAGGAGCATATCAGTGATCCGGTCGGCATGACGGGCGTTCGGTTGGAGGTTGAGGCTCATATCATCGAAGGGTCGACTCCCCCGATTAAGAACATTGCGAAAGTAGTGAACCAATCTGGTGTGCACATTGAAGATTTCGTGTTCGCTCCGCTCGCAGCGGCCCTTGCCGTGCTCGATAAGCGCCAAAAAGAACTGGGCGTTGTCGTGGTTGACTTGGGGGCAGGTACGACGAGTATGGTGGTATACGAGGAAAATGTACTCTTGCATACGAGCGTGCTGCCGGTGGGGGCATCTCATATTACCAACGATATCGCAATCGGGCTTCGCACATCGCTCGATATTGCGGAAGCAATTAAAACCGCCCACGGCACTGCATTGGCAAATGATGTTCCGCAAAACGAGTCTCTGTCTATTGAAGGGGATAGCGGCGAAGAGGAATCTATTTCGCGAAAAGAAGTGGCGAGCATTATTGCTGCTCGTTTGGATGAACTGTTCTCATTTGTTGATCGGGAACTCAAAAGCATCGGACGGTCCGGGATTCTTCCTGCCGGAGTTATCTTAACGGGAGGCGGAGCGCACATGGACGGTATTGTGGAGCTCGCGAAAAAACGGCTTCGGTTGCCGGTGCGTATCGGTCGCCCGCAAATGCTTTCCGGGTTGTCAGATAGTACGGATGAGAGCGATTTTGCCGTAGCAATCGGACTGATTTATTTCGCTATCCAAGACCAAGACAGGTCGTCGTCTTTCCGGTCGGTGCGCTTGCCGAATATTGGATCTACCATCTCCACTATCCGCAATTGGGCGAAAAACTTCCTTCCGTAAGGTAGAACACTAAGTGTGTTCGATGTGAACACGAAATCGTGTTGACATTACTTGTTTTGTTCGTACCATACATTACATATGCCACTGAAACGACCGACGATCGAAAATGTAGCGAATATTAAAGTTGTTGGAATTGGCGGAGGCGGCAACGCCGCACTGAATCGAATGGTCGAGGCAAACATTAAAGGAGTGGAATTCATTGCGGTAAATACGGATGCGCAGGCGCTGCATTACTCGAATGCGCCGGTAAAGCTGCATATCGGACAGACTGTCACTCGCGGACTGGGAGCGGGTATGAACCCATCGCTTGGCCAACAAGCGGCGGAAGAGTCCAGAGAAGAAATCTACGAATTGCTCAAAGGGGCTGATATGGTGTTTACCACTGCAGGTTTTGGCGGCGGCACGGGTAGCGGTGCGCTTTCTGTCGTTTCTGAAATCGCCCGGGAAGTCGGTGCGCTTACCATTGCCGTTGTTACAAAGCCGTTTTCTTTTGAAGGACAGCAGCGTATGACGCTTGCGGAAGAGGCGCTGGTTGAATTACAAAGCCGCGCAGATGCGTCTGTGATTATTCCAAATGACAGGCTGTTGCAGATTATCGACAAGAAGACAAGCTTGATTGATGCGTTTCGGGTGGTGGATGACGTACTTCGGCAGGGCGTTCAGGGAATTTCCGACTTGATTACCCATCATGGAATCGTAAACGTCGACTTTGCCGATATTAAGGCAATTATGCAGAATGCCGGGTCTGCCCTCATGGGAATCGGTCGAGCTACCGGAGAAAATCGCGCGGTAGAAGCGGCTCGCGCCGCCATCGAAAGTCCGATGCTGGATGTTACCATCGATGGAGCAAAGGGTGTTGTCTTTAACATTACTGCGGGATCGGATTTGAAAATGTATGAAGTGGAAGCGGCTGCGCGCACGATTACCGAGCATGCCGATCCGCATGCAAAAGTTATTTTCGGTGCCGTGATGGATCCGGAACAGGTGGAAGAAGGGGAAATCAAGATTACCGTCGTAGCAACCGGATTCGACAAGGGGCAGGATATTGTTCGGCCGAAGCAGGCTCCTTCGTATGCGCCGATGCAGGCAATGCCACCGATGCGCGGAAGCGTTTCTCAAGATATGCCGATGTCGAGCGAGCCTGTGCATAAGCAGCCGATCCGCTCCCCATATATGCCATCTTCTTCCATGAACCGTTCGGTGCAGTCGGCGCCTTCCAAATTCGGATCCCAAGAAGAGGAGGATCTGGAAGTGCCTACGTTTATTCGCAGAAAAATGCGGGAACGCAAGCAGTCTCGAGGGGAAGAAACGGGCGTATAATATATGGCATGCGCTCTCGGATTGCATGCCTTGTGGTTAGTTGGATAATCGGAGTGAGCAGCGGAGCGCTTGGCGCTCCGTTTGTGTTTTTTGCGCTGATTGCGGGAGGTAGTATATGGTGCTTCGCGGCATTGCGGATCGGCAAGCAGGCGGTAGTCGCATCGGCTGCCCTCTTGCTACTCGGCCATGTATACGGAGTCGATAGACTTGTCTCCCTGGCTGCTCCCTGCGCTTTTGAAGAGGGGAGCGAGGCGTATCTTGCGCGTACGTATTCGCTTTCTCCCACGCAAGCACGATATGTGTTCACACGCGATGATGGTTGTTCTCTTTTGGTGTACGCTCACCGGTATCCTGTTCTGGTTCGAGGAACAACTGCGCGCATCTTCGGAGAACAAGAGCTTCCCCATGATGCATTTTCTTTTCTTCCTGAATATGCGAGCGCGCTTGTTGATGACGGAATTACCCTCGTGGTTCGCAATGCAAATCTGGAAAATATCCGAGAAGGAGATCATATGCTTGATCGCATGAGAATTCGAACTATGGATGCGCTGGTGCGTCTGTTTCCGGAACCGGACAGTTCGCTGTTTATCGCCATGCTGGCGGGGGATCAAGGAATGGTTTTACCCTCCATGAAAGATGCGTATCGCAGGAGCGGCATTATCCATATCCTTTCCATTTCGGGGATGCATATTTCTTTAATTGCGCTTATGGCGACGGCGATCATAGGCGCCCTGCCGTTGCGAAGCAGCGTGCGATCCGGGATTATTCTTGCGCTGCTGTGGTGCTACATCGCAGGCGTAGGGTTTCCGGAGTCGGCGATTCGCGCGGGAGTATTTTGGACATTATACGTGATCGCCTATCGCGCACATGCGCTGATCGGCGTCTCAACGGTGGTGCTGCTTACGCTGTGCGTGCTTGTAACGCTTCATCCGCCAATCATCCAATCCATCGGGTTTGAGCTGTCCGTTGCCGCAGTATCGGGAATTGCGATTGCACTGTTTTTGCAGAAACAGCTGATGCATACCCAAAAAAGAAATCCCGTAATAACGCTACTCGTCGTGTCGGCAGGCGCGACGTTGGCGACCGCCCCTCTTACGCTCCACTATTTCGGCACCCTTTCGCTTCTCGGGCTCGTTGCAAATATGCTTGTGGTGCCTCTGCTTCCGATTTTGATGTATGGCGCGCTGGCGTCCGTGATGCTTGTCGGAGTGTTACCGGCACTTTCGATGGTTACGGCATATTGTGCGCACCTCTTGATGAGCTGGATCGTGTTTGTTGCAACCGCGATTGCTCGCATTCCCTATGGGTATGTGGAAAATGCGGTATTTCCGCTGTGGGCGGTCGGCGTTTTCTATGCGCTCCTTCTAGGAGGTATTCTTGTGGTGATGAAGGTGAATCGCATTTCCGCGCGCCAGCTATGGGTGTAAGACGTACAATTGTGTATGCGATCGGGGCGATGCTTGCCGCCGTCTTGTTTCTTTCCGGGGTTCCGATGCCGTATCAGAGAATATCCATGCTCGATGTGGAGCAGGGAGACAGTTTGCTGTTTCAGCGCGGCCATGTGCAAATCCTCGTCGATGGCGGACCGGGATCTCATGTGCTTTCTCGGCTTTCGGAAGAGATGCCATTTTTTGATCGCACGATCGAACTGATGGTCGCGACTCACTTTGATCGTGATCACATCGAGGGCTTAACGCATGTGCTCAATCAGTACCGCGTGGCCATGGTCCTCATCCCTCGCGATAGCATATCGTCATCGGATCTGAAACAGCAGTTTCTCCGCCTGTTGGAAGAAAAGAATATTCCCTATCGATTTGCGTGGTATGGACAAAGAATTACGACCAGAGGATTTTCTTTACGCGTGCTCTCGCCGATTCCCGGCGCACAGTGGGAGCGGATATCGCGGAGCAAATCAAACAACGCGTCGATTGTGATCCGGCTTGATGCAGTGCCGGATGTGCCAGGTGCGCGGCCGCTTTCCTTTCTGTTGACCGGAGACGCGGAGGCGGCGGTGGAAAACCAACTGCTTGCATCAGTTGAAGCGCAGGCGCTGGATACTGATGTGCTGAAGGTCGGGCATCATGGGAGCAAGACTTCGACCGGCGCGGCATTTGTACAAGCGGCATCTCCGCTGGCTGCGCTCGTCTCCGTGGGGGAAGGTAACTCCTATGGGCATCCCACCGAAACGGTTCTTGAGCGGCTTCGGGGCATGCCGGTGCTTCGTACGGATATGGACGGAACGGTGCGATTTACCTATACGGGAGCGTCTTGGAGTATTTCTTGCGGGGGAAAAACGGATTTGCGTTTTTGGCAAGAGTTATGTATGAAGAATGAATAGAAACATACTATGGCAATTGAACGAACACTTGTTATTATCAAGCCCGACGGGGTACAGCGAGGCCTTATCGGGGATATTTTGAGCCGGCTGGAGCGTACGGGGCTCAAGTTTTCCGCATTCAAGTTCTTGGTGCCGCAAGAGGACCAGTGCTGGAAGCATTATAATAAAGATGAAACATGGTTCCGTACGAAAGGCGATCGCATTGTGGAGGATCGGAAGAACCATGGATTGCCGATTGAAAAAGACGCGATTGAGTACGGTCGGGACATTATCGCCGCGAATGTGTCATTCTTCACATCCGGGCCCGTATTAGCTGTTGTTATTGAAGGAAACCAGGCGGTTGCCGTCGTGAAGAAGATTGTAGGAGGCACGGAGCCTACCACGTCCGATGTCGGTACGATTCGAGGAGACTTAACTATAGACTCCTACGAACTTTCCAGTGTGGATAATCGCGCAGTTCGGAACTTGATCCACTGTTCAGACAGCCCCGAAGAAGCGGAGCGAGAAATTCCGATTTGGTTCGATGCACAAGAAATCGTGAAGTATCGTCTCGTACAGGAGCAAATTCTCTACGACGTAAACTTGGACGGAATACTTGAATAGACGGTAGGGCATAGTGTTGTAGAACGTAGATACGCTGTTTCTTACGTTCTGTGTTTTCTTGCGAGCGCTTTGCTAATCGGATCGGCGTCGGATTTTACTTGATGCGCTTTGCTATATATGCGGCCGTATGCTTTGAGGCGGTAGGAAAAATTCCACCAATCTTGCTGCGGGAGCAGTTTACATAAATCCCGCTCGATTTTATCCGGTTCGGTTTCTTTGGTAAGGCCGAATTTTTGCGCCAAGCGCCGTACGTGGGTGTCGACGGCGATGCCCTCCACGGTATCGAAAATGTGTCCGAGCAGGACGTTTGCTGTTTTTCTTCCGACTCCGGGCAGCTCAAGAAGCTCTTGCATCGTTTTCGGAAGTTTGCCGCCATGCTTTGCAAGGAGTATTTGCGCGCTTGCTTTGATTGCTTTTGCTTTGCTCCGATAAAATCCGGTAGAAAATATATCTTGTTCTAATTCGCGAATATCTGCATCCGCAAATGCGCGGACGCTTCGGTATTTTTTGAAAAGCATTTTTGTCACCATGTTTACCCTCTCGTCCGTACACTGCGCGGACAATACGACGGCAACAAACAGCTGGAACGGCGTCTTGTAGTTGAGAGGCGTTGCAAGATCGCCAGGAAACAGGCGCTCAAGCTCGTCATGAACGATCTTCGCGCGCCGCTTCTTTTGTTCGAGAGTTTGGGGATGCATGGGTTAGATTCCAAAATGTTTTTTTCGAAACGCTCTTCCCGATCCGGTTTTTAAGTAGCGTTCAAATCGCAAAGCGGTGATTCTTTCCTCAAAACAAATATAGCTGATCAGTTTACAGGGGAGATAATGTTTTGTTGCAGAGTTTTTCCCTGTTTTGTGTTCCTGAACTCTCCTTTGCAGATTTGGCGTGGATCCTACATAGGATAGATTATTCGATAGACGGAGTATGTAGACATAATACATAGGCGTATGTCCGCCTTCGCATAGAGCTTCGGCGGACTCAGCCCCGCCTTCGTTTTCGACTGCCCCTGGCTGGCCTCGCTATCGCTGTGGCCGCCAGGCCAGCCGAAGCCTTGGCGGAGGCTGGTCGGGATGCCGGAAATCGAATCCGGGCTACAAGCACCCCATGCTTGCGTACTGCCACTATACTACATCCCGTGTTTGCTTTTATAGCGTACTTCCATAAAAAAATATAGCCCTGCACCTTATACGGGGCGGGGCTATGAAAGGGCTACGTTACTGCTTTGAACCGCGTTTCATCGATGACGCGGCCGGCGATCGCTTCTAGGCTGGTGTGCTGGTGCTTTTCGTTTTTTGCGCAGAGTTCTGCGAGATGCCTTGCGAAGTGCGCACATGCGCCTTCGGGAGAGCTCGCCGATTCTCGGAAGAATGCTCGCGGGACTATCCGAAAGATGGCGAAGCTCTTGGTGGGAGTCACGCCACAGGTCCTCGCAGCGTCCTGGTCTCCAAGGGTGTAGTATACCAAGTTGGCAAAATGGTGATACGCCGGTGCGAGCAATACCAGAAATGAGAGCCGACCACCTTCGAGCGAGGCGATATAGGTCACTTCGCCATACTTTCCGTTTTCGCCGATCGCACAGCTTGGTTCCAGGTTCATCCTGACCTCTCTTTCTTTTTCAGCGCTAGTTGGTAAGGTTCTTGCGCACAACAAGTGCGCTCACTGAAATGAGCATATGTATTATTTATAGATGTGTCAAGAGTTACGCTTCGCGCAGGTGCTTTGCCTGGGTGCGGATGCAGCGGACGCATGCAAGGACGCGCTTGCCTTCGTAGAGCGTGGATTGCAGATTTTTTGCGAATGTCCGTCGACCGGTCACGTTATAATGGCCGCGCAAAAGTTTTCGGTGGTTTCCCATCGATTTTCCTCTGTTGCAGATTGCGCATACTCGTGCCATAGAATAGGTCTTACTATAAAAGATGGGTTTGAAAAAAGCAAATCTCCATACCCAAGGGAGAGGAATATATGCTACGATGGAATCATGTTTGCAATTACCACAGTCCCGGAAGGGCTTACAACCGCTACGTCGATTATTGCAATTGCCATCGCGGTTATTTTTCATGAAGTGGCGCATGGTTACGTGGCGAATTACCTTGGGGACAGCACGGCGAAATATGCCGGGAGGCTTTCTCTCAACCCTATCCGGCATATCGATATGTTGGGAACAGTCATCATTCCGTTGCTCCTTATTCTCAGTAAGGTCGGGTTTGTATTCGGATGGGCAAAGCCCGTTCCGGTGAATTACTACAACCTTCGCTATGGAAAATGGGGTCCGGTATTAGTTGCACTTGCGGGTCCGGTAACGAATTTTCTCATTTTACTGATTTGCGGTTTCCTGTTCCGCATATCGCCAGCGCAAACGGCATTTCCGTACCTATTCCTCATTATTGCTCTGGTAAACGCCTTTCTGATGCTGTTTAACCTGCTCCCCATTCCTCCGCTGGACGGATCGAAAGTCTTGTTTCTCTTTTTGGATCGCCGGCCGGATATTGTTATGATGCTGGAACGGTACGGGATGTTCATCTTGTTGGCTGTTATCGTGTTTGCCCGCGGCCTTCTTGTGAATCTGGTCTTTCTTCCGGCATTGCAGCTGGTGAGCATGGCTACCGGGGTTTCTCTTCTCGAGCTCGTGAATATTCTTTGACTTTTTTTTGCCGCTTCTCTATAGTACAAAAATGCCAACGATTAACCAGCTTGTACGAAAACGACGCACTTATAAGACGAAAAAGTCCAAGGCTCCCGCCATGCTTCGCGGGTTTAACGTGCTTACTGACCGACCAGTCCGATTTAAGAAGGGGAGCCCGTTTAAGCGGGGCGTATGCCTCCAGGTAAAGACCATGACGCCGAAGAAGCCGAACTCCGCGCTTCGAAAAGTTGCCCGCGTGCGGCTTTCCAACGGAATGGAAGTTACCGCATTTATTCCCGGAGAAGGCCACAATCTGCAAGAGCATTCCATTGTGCTTATCCGCGGCGGACGGCGAAAAGACTTGCCGGGCGTGCGATACCAGGTCGTGCGAGGCGTGCTCGACACTGTCGGGGTAGAAGCAAGGCGGCGTGGGCGCAGTCGATACGGAGCGAAAAAACCCAAAGCGAGCGAGTAGCCTCGACCTATAGTTGTTAGACGAAATTATTATCTATGCCACGAAAGAAACGAGTATATAAGAATAAAAAATATCTCAAGCCGGACCCGAAGTTCGGGAATTTGGCGCTGTCAAAATTTATCAACTACATCATGTACGATGGCAAGAAGAGTATTGCCCAGAAGATCGTATATGGGGCGCTGGATATCATTTCCGATACTACAAAGAATGATCCTCTGTCCGTCTTTGATTCCGCTTTGAAAAATGTCGCTCCTGTTTTGGAAGTAAAGGCTCGCCGCGTGGGCGGTGCCAACTATCAGATTGCACAGGAAGTCCGCCCTGCACGCCGAGATACGCTGGCAATGCGCTGGCTTCGCGATGCGGCCCGCTCGCGCGGAGGGAAGACGATGGCAGAAAAACTTGCTGCAGAACTCGTCGACGCTTCGCAGAAACAAGGCGGAGCAATGAAAAAGCGTGAGGATATGCACAAGATGGCAGAAGCGAACCGCGCATTTTCCCATTTTGCTCGATAATCTGAAACCGTTTTCCTATGGCACTCAAACAGTTCCCGCAAGTTCCTATTGAGAAAGTGCGCAACTTCGGCATTATTGCGCATATCGATGCGGGAAAAACGACCGTATCGGAACGCATTCTTTTTTACACCGGTCTTACGCACAAGATCGGAGAGGTACATGAAGGGGATGCGGTCATGGACTGGATGGAACAAGAGCGCGAACGCGGAATTACGATTACGTCCGCAACGACGACCGCTTTCTGGAGAGACTATCGCTTGAACCTGATTGACACTCCCGGGCACGTGGATTTTACCGTAGAGGTTGAGCGCAGCTTGCGCGTGCTCGACGGCGCGGTAGTAGTGTTTGACGGCGTTGCAGGCGTAGAGCCGCAATCGGAAACCGTTTGGCGCCAGGCGGATGTGCACCGCGTCCCTCGCATGTGCTTTGTGAACAAGCTGGATCGCACAGGAGCGAATTTTTGGAAAGTGCTGGATTCCATCCATGAACGGCTTACGAAAAATACGGTTGTACTCACGCTTCCGATCGGGGAAGAGGATAATTTTGCCGGCATTATCGACTTGCTGACAAGTCAGGCGTGGTATTTCGAAGGGCAGATGGGCGAGAATATTGAGAAGAAGGAAATTCCTGCAGAGCTGAAGGAGGAAGCGGAAAAGCGCCGCGCGGAAATGGTCGAAGCAATCGCCGGACTGGACGATGCGCTTACGGAGAAGTACTTGAACGGAGAAGACATTTCGGTAGACGAATTGAACAAGGCGCTTCGCATCGGAGTTATTGCCGGAAAGATCGTTCCGGTATTGTGCGGAACCGCACTGAAGAACAAGGGCGTTCAGCGCATGCTTGATGCGGTTGTTGATTACATGCCGTCTCCCGCTGACGTTCCGGCTGTTGAGGGAGTTGACGTCAACAATCCGGAAAAGGTGCTCACCAGGAAGCCGCTTCCGACCGAGCCGTTTGCCGCGCTTGCATTTAAGATTGCAACCGATCCGTATGTAGGGCAGCTTACATTCTTCCGCGTCTATTCCGGAAAACTGACAACTGGTTCGTATGTCTTGAATGCCTCAACCGGCAAACGCGAACGCATCAGTCGCATCCTTCGTATGCATGCCAATGATCGGGAAGAAGTGGAAGAGATTTCCGCAGGGGGAATCGGCGCGTTAGTCGGCTTGAAGGCGACTACGACGGGTGACACACTGTGCGATGAAAACAATCCGATTATTCTTGAGCGCATTGTCGGACAGGATCCGGTTATTTCCATTGCCGTAGAGCCAAAGTCCAAGGCAGATCAGGAAAAACTCGGAGTTGCCCTGAAGGCACTCATGGGAGAAGACCCGACACTTCATGTACATACCGATCCGGAAACCGCGCAGACCAACCCAGGGGGGCGCTCCCGTTCCTATTTCAATTCAAACGGCGGGCAGGTGCCTTCTTCATGCGGTCATATCCTGGCAGTATCATATTTTTCGCCACCTATT
>CAYUBL010000016.1:0-14211 GCA_964443125.1 uncultured Candidatus Saccharibacteria bacterium
GATTCGCCGCATATCTTTTTCCGAGAACTTGTATGGCTCCCCCAGCGTCGTACTGGAAAGCAGGTAAAACCGGAGCACGTCGGCACCATAGGTGGCAAGCACCGGATCAAGCTCGGGATAGTTTTTAAGCTTCTTGGAAAGCTTTTCGCCGTTCTCCGCAAAAATGAGCCCCGATGCAATCGCATGCGTAAAGGCCGGCTTGCCTTTTCCAAGCCCTATATCCTCTTTGGTAAGCGCGGCTGCCAAGACATGCAAGACATAAAACCACGCGCGCGTCATCTCGATGCTTTCCGCGATAAAATCTGCCGGATATCCGCTTTCTACTGTATCTTTATTATCGAACGGATAATGCCACTGCGCATACGGCATGCTTCCCGAATCGAACCAAACGTCGAGAACTTCGGGGACTCTGTGAAGAGTTCCCGCGCATCCTTCATGAGACCACGTAATATCATCCACATACGGCCGGTGAATATCGGCAACTTGTTCATCGCTCGCGCCGGATTTTTCTTGCAGCTCAGCGATGCTTGAAACGCATTCCCGCGCTTCACACGCATCGCATTCCCAAATCGGCATCGGCACGCTCCAAAACCGATTGCGCGATATCGACCAGTCCGGCGCGCTTTCGATTCCCTTTCCAAACCTTCCGTTTTTCACATGCTCGGGCACCCAGGAAATCTGCTCGTTATTCCTCAGCATCTGCTCCTTAATATCCGACACCTTCAAAAACCACGTGTCGAGCGCGTAATAAATGAGCGGCGTATCACACCGCCAGCAGAACGGATAGCTATGGCTGACGAGCTCTTGCTTGAAAAGCATCTCCCGTGTCCGCAAATCTTTGATAATATCTTTTTGCGCTTCAAAAATATTCCGTCCGCCCCACTTCGGCACGTCGGCGTTAAAATTCCCAATCGTGTCGACAGTCCGCAACACCGGAAGCCCTGTCCGCTTTGCGACTTCGTGGTCCTCTTCTCCGAATGCCGGTGCCATATGCACGAGACCCGTTCCGTCTTCCGCCGTTACATGGTCGCTGGCAACGAGCCGGAATGACTGCGCCTTCTCTTCTTCGGACAACGTCGATTCGTACAGCGGTTCGTATGAAAGCCGGGCAAGTTCATCCGCGAAAACATCCCGCACCGCTTCCCACCCGTCGCCCAATACCGCCTGCATGCGATCCTTTGCAATCATGTATTCCTGTCCGTCTTTCGCGGCCACGACATATGCAAGCTCCGGATTGTACGCAACTGCAACGTTCGCCGGAAGCGTCCAGGGCGTCGTGGTCCAAACGAGCAGGCGCGGCTGCTTCTCTGCCTCGCGTTGCTCTTTCGAAGAGCCAAGCGGGACAAGAGATACATACACCGACATATCCTTCACGTCCTTGTAACTGCTGCTCACCTCAAAATTAGACAGCGGCGTCGCACACCGGATGCAGTACGGAGTAGATCGGAACGACTTGTAAATCAATCCCTGCTTCCATAACTGGGAGAAGACCCACCACTCCGATTCCATGTAATTGCGATCCAAAGTGGAATATTCATTGCCGTAATCCGCCCACCTGCCGATACGCTTGAGCGTACTGCGAAACTCTTCCACATAGCGGTACACCACTTCTCGGCATTTCTTGGTAAACCCTTCGATATCATCTTCGATCTGCCGCTTCGATACGATACCGAGCTCTTTCTCTACGATATTCTCGATTGGCAATCCATGTGTGTCCCATCCAACCCGACGCGGCACATAGTATCCCTGCATCGTTTTATATCGAAGCACGGTGTCCTTGATTGCCGATTGCAGCACATGTCCGTAATGCGGCTTGCCCGTGGCATACGGAGGACCGTCATAAAACGTAAACAGCGGCTTGTCTTTGTTTTTTTCAATCGATGCGGCAAACATCCCCTTCTCGTCCCAATAGGCAAGAATCCCTCGCTCCAGCTCATCGCTGTCGACGCGGGACGAAACTTCGCGCGGCACATGTCTGCTCGATATATCTGCCATAAAAATAATACTATACAGGTTGCACTATATTGTCATGCCTGGCTTGGCGAGGCAACGCTTATTTCCCCGCTACCTGCTTGTAGAGTTTCTTGAGCTCTTTAACCCTGCGAGCCCAATCGACCTGGTTAATATTGTCCTGCTCCATGAGTACGATGTTCTTTTTCGGGTACCCATGCTTTTTATGAAGCAACTCTTTGTCGGACACCGTGTTGACGATGATCCGTCTTGCGCGCCGGCACAATTGCGCAAATGCAACGCGCGCACCGAGCATGAATGTGCGCACAAACACATTGCTCTCGCTATCCCCCTTCGGCACGTAGTGGAATGTAGTGATAATATTGCCCGGGTACATGAATGGAATAAGCCCTTCGGGAGAATGGAACACATCAAGCCGAGCCGCGGTCAAGAATCCCGCAATCAGCATATGAGAATACACTACCGGCATGTATTTGCGGTACTGGACGAACGGGAAATGGTGGATTTCGACATTCTCACGCTCGAATTTCTTCGTATCCTTCATGCGGTTATCGAAAAACAGCACCCACGTATGTTCTTTTTTCTCATCGGAATCTATCAGATTCAAGATCAAATCTTCGGTATACTTAGCTATCCGCCGGTCATACCGCTTGTGCTCCTTTAAAATAATATGTGCATCTATCCCGATTCGCATGCCCCAAGCATAAACCAGTTGCGCCTTGTTGGCAAAAAGAGGGTGTCAGCAACCGCAAACATGCTTACGGAACCCAAAACCTATTTTTGAGAATATCAGTTAGCTCGTAAGCATTTGCATGAAACACGACGCCCAGATATGACTGCAGCGATTGATTGAACGACTCTTGCGCGCACAAGCCCCTCTCGTATTCTTCCAGTCTGCTCTGCAGTTTTTTTATCATGCGTTTACGTGTTTTTGTGCGAAGAATGCGATGGTGCAGAAAAACAATGTATCCTAAAAAATCAACGCCTCGATGCGCAGGGGCAATAGAAACTTTGTTGGGATGAAGCGAAAGCGCCAAATGATACTGCAGAAAATCCCGTATTTGCGGTAAAAGGCTTTCCAGGTATACTCGGGAGTTGGCTACAACGACAAAGTCATCTGTATATCTGGCATAATTCTTAATTTTCAAATCGTGCTTCATAAACTGGTCAAATTCATTCATATAGATATTGGCAAAAATCTGGCTCGTCAAATTGCCGATAGGTATGCCTTTTCGGGACGAACCTACTCTCTCTCTCTCTCTCTCTCTCTCGAATACGGCGAAGAATAGCTTACGATAATTTCTTCCAACAGCCAAAGCAAATCAGGATCTTTGATTCTTTTTTGCATAATCGCAACCAAAATCTCATGGTCGATGCTGTCGAAGAACTTCTTAATATCGCACTTGAGCACATAGCAAGGCGCCGTTCCGTTTTGAGAAACTTTACGAATCATCGCCTGAACTCTGCGAACTCCCCTGCGCGTGCCTTTGCCGATCTGGCAGGAGAACGAATCAGCCATGAACGTGGAAGCAAACATGGGATACAGCACGCGAAAAAGAGCATGATGGACAACTCGATCACGCACAGTCGCTTTATGGATTTGACGCAACTTTGGATCAGAAATCGTAAAACCATGATACACACCGTGACGATACCTTTTTTCACGCAAATCATAATACAAAGCAAAAATATTCTGCTCCAATTCGCTTTCAAACTGCATAACATCTACTTTCGATTTCTTACCTCTTTGAAATTCGCCCCAATCGGCAAAAAGATGTTTGGGAGTAATGGTTTTATGAAATATATTTGTGTAAATTTTCATGCCTATGAATGATAATGAAATTCCAATATTGAAAAAAACATATGACCTTTACAAGCTCTTTCACGAGTACCGTAAAACAGTAAACAAACATGATCGTCATACTATCTACGAGCGCAGCGACCGTATCATTCTTGATATGATCGAGTGTATCTTTCAAGCCGGGTACAGCAAAAACACGGACAAAATCGTCATTCTTGAGCAAACAAGTACAAAACTGAACATGCTGCGCTTTTTCATTCGGCTCATGAAAGATACGGCCACCCTTAATTCCAAGCAATACGTTGCTCTGCAAGAAATTATTGATGAAATAGGCCGAATGCTCGGCGGCTGGCTGCGCTCGATACGATAATATATTCAGGAGAGACTTCGGGAGGAGCCCAGAAACCGACCCATAGTTGTCGTTGGCATTGTCGACATCCTTCGTGTCGAACTTGAGCTTGTCATCATTGAAGTTGAAGTAAGGCGCCTTCGAGAACCGGCCATCAGCATCCGGATATTGTCTTTGTTCATCCGTATCAGCAGAGCTTGAAACGGGTATAGCCCGCCTCTTACGCCTGTGAGATTGTGGCGAAAGAATCGCCGTAAACAAAGACAAGCAGTATCTCCTTTGGCAACACGCTCCGACAAATCGTAATCGGCCAGATTCTGGCTGCGTATCTCGTAAAAGAGAAAAAGCTAAGGCGACGATTATCCCCGCCAAACGGCAGGCTCGTCTAAGCTGTTTTAAGCCGACGAATAATGACAATCATGCACGAGCCTCAAGCTCAAATCCATCATACAAAAAATCGCGAAAAAAGAAAGCCGGATTTTCACACTTGTGAAAATCCGGTCAAGATACAAACGATCAAAAGGTTCAAGAGCTCAACAATCAAGATTCCTGCGGGAGGAGCCCAGAAACCGACCCATAGCGGCCGAAGGCATGGCCGACATCCCACGTGCCGAACCTGAGCCCGCCACCACCGAAGTGGAAGTAAGGCGCCTCCGAGAACCGGCCATCAGCATCCGGACTGTACTTATCGCCAGCACAATCGGCATGAAGCTGCTCCCAACGGACAAACCGTTGTGGATGCGTGAAGATCATGCATGCCACATCACGAGCTCCAAATGCCCATTCGTGACGCCGACAACTAATAACCTCGCGCGCCCGAAGTACCGCCTCACCGCGATGAAGCTTGCCAAATTGAGCTCCAACAACCCAGAGATCGCCAGACTGGAATTTGCTCATCTGCGCTTCATAGCGCAAGCTTCGCTCCTCCCGCTGAAGATACTGCGGGCCAAGGCATCCTTCGCGGTAATTGTGTAATTTCCGCTTGGATCCGATGGCTTTCAACATCTCCTCCACTTCTTCACCATACGTACTGCTGAAGAAACCCGGGCGGATAATCACGTACGGCCCCTCCACCCACTCCGGAAGATTCAGTGTGGAGTAGACCTTCCGAACATACGCAATTGCATGGTCAGGATTCAGTGACGGCCACTGCGCACGCAAAGTGTCGATTTGCTGCTCAACGGTAAGACTTCCCCGAATGTGTTCGTCCGGATAATCCATACTTGAAGGCGTCTTGAGGTGCGCATACTGATTAACAACAGTAAATTGCTTCATCGCCGCGATAACCGCGTCGATAACCGGAACCTGAAAATCATCACCACGTTCGAGAAGCATTTGAATTCCCTCCAAATCGGGATCCGCTTTCTTGAACCCGAGTTCCACTCCGCGCATAGCAGCCGCCTTCGCTAATGACTCCACCGACTCTCTTTGGCCAGACGTGATCGATGCTTTTTTCATCGTCATCATCCCTTCGTAAAATTTTCGGCTTCTTTTGCATTCCGGCAACAAGCCAGAGGCAAAAAAGACTCAATGAACATACCGAAATGGTATATTATAATTATACACCTTTCGGTATATTTAGTCAAGTTACATCACTTCCGGCTTGCCGATTCCGAGAAGATCGAGGATTTTTCCCAGCACCGCCTGTCCGCAGCGCACCATTTGCAAGCGGGATAGGCGAAGCGCCTCATCCGGCTCGCTCAGCACCTGCACATCGCGGTAGAATGCGTTTGCGCTCCTTGCAACCTCGTAGGCAAACTGCGGCAATTGGTGTATCTGAAATGTTTGCGCGATATCTTCGATAACCTCCGGAAAAGCGAAGAGCGCTAATGCAAACGCGCGTTCGCTCTCATGCGAAATCGTAACCGCGCTTGTAATCTCCGCGTCGATCTCGCCGGGAGGAAATATGCCCGCCGTTTTTGCTTTGCGCAAAATGGATTGCAAGCGGACATACGCATACTGAATGTAATACACGGGATTCGCCTCGCTTTTTTCTTTCGCCTTGTCCAAGTCGAGCGCCATGTGACTGTTTAACGCATGGGATATGAGGAAGTACCGAGCGACATCATACCCGATTTCGCCAATCAAATCTTTCGGCCCATACACGTTGCCCTTCCGCTTGGAAAGCGAGACTTGCTTGCCTCCCTGCAGAATGGAAAGAAATTGCGCAAACACGATGTGCAGCTTGCTCGTATCATTGCCGAGCGCGGCGAGCGCGGCGGTCAGTTTCGGCGCATGTCCCTGATGATCGGCCCCCAGGTAGGTAAACATCATGTCGAACTCTCGATCGAACTTGTCCTGATGATATGCAACATCCGGAGCAATGTACGCATACTCGCCATCCTTCTTTACGATGACGCGATCTTCCGCATCTCCGAACTTCGTCGTCTGGAGAAACTTTGCGCCGTCTTTTTCGTAGAGCAATCCCTTCTCGTCTAACGTACGAAGGACCTCTTCGATTTTCCCGCTCTTGCGGATCGCCCGCTCGGAGCTCCACACGTCAAATGCGATATGTAAATCTTCGCGCACGGTTTTCTTGATCGCTTCCAAACAAGCGAGCATCGCCTTCGTGCTTATCTCTTCTAACAGCTTCGCATCTTCCAAGTCCGACAGCGAAAATTCCTTGCCATACTGCTCGCGATATTCTTCCGCAATGTGCGATGCGATATCCGCAATGTATTCCCCCTGATACAAATCTTCCGGAAATTCCACGCTCTCCCCTTGCTGCTGCAATATCCTTCGCAACACCGATTGCCCGAGCCGTGCAATCTGCGCGCCGGCATCGTTAATGTAATACTCCCGAATCACGTTGTAGCCTGCGCATTCCATAACATTGCCGAGCGTATCCGCGGAAAATGCCGTACGAGCATTGCCGAGCGTAAGCGGTCCGGTAGGGTTCGCGGAAATAAATTCCAGATTCACCGTTTTATGGCCGCCGATATCGCATGCAGCGCACAAATCCTCCTGGAGCATATCGTCCATGCGAGACGCCAGATAGTTGCTGTGTATCCGCACATTCACAAATCCGGGCTGCACGGCTTCCGCCACGCCGATGTATTCCCGCTCCGGCATATAGCCTACAATCGCCTTGGCAATTTCCATTGGCGGCATTTTGAGCAGCTTCGCCGCAGCAAGCGCAACGGAACTTGCATAATCCCCGTGCCGCGTATCGTCCGCGCGTTTTACGGACACAGCAAGATGCTCGGGAAACTCCGCAAGATCCCCTGCGCGTACAGCCGCTAAAATCGCTTCCGATATATCTGATGTGAGCGCCCGCCGTATATTCACCATAGGTGAATCATACTACGCGAAATGCCTTTTGCCAGCAATACATAACAATTTCCCGCTCAAAAGCACTGGGGTAGCAGGCGTCGCTTTGGCACAGTGCAGGAAAGGAGGTGAATATATGAATAAATATAGCAAAGGGACTCAAGAGAAAGTGCGGGAAACGATGCACGAGTTCAAACAAGGCAAGCTCACAAGCGGAAAGAGCGGCAAGCGCGTACGCAGCCGCAAGCAAGCCGTTGCAATCGGATTGTCAAAAGCGCGAAAAGAAGGAGAGAAGGTCCCTTCGCAGCAATAATCTATGAGTACACGCATCAACTCCCATTACAAAACATCAACATCGCATATTGTGCGCCTGCTCAACGATCGCGAACTTTCATTTCAGCAGCTATCGCAAGCGATCCAAGAAGACGAAGCGAAACTTTCCGAAGACTTGGACTATTTGGTCGACCACGCCGTCATTGCGAGAAAATTCCATAACCATCACGTGACATATACGCGCGTAACACGCCCGCTCGCAGCGCTGTTCCGCCATACATCAAAACAATAAATAAAATTGTAAAACCGCCCGCTGAAACCCAGGGGCGGCTTGCATGCTCTCTACTTTTGCGGAGAAATGTTGCGAAGATCCTTGGCTCTTTTTCTCAAAACCGCGGCATCATACCAATTAAAACTCAGCTCCGGGTCCTTCGCGAATTTCCAGAAGGTTTCAACCGCCGCATCGAAGCTTTTATCGTCAAACAAGAACACATACCGCTCGCCATGTTTTTCTAATGCTATGACATTCATCGATTCACGCCTCATCGCAGTACTCCTTACCGTTGAAATGAACGAGTCGGCTATTGGTTTTCCGAGGATGACAATAACGATCGTATCTCTTGTGCGCTATGGCCCTGAACCGCCAGGTAGTCGAATAACTTGATCCTCCACTGCGATTTCAGTCGATAATATCGCGCAGCGAGAAACACGAGTCGCTGCCTGCGCATGGTATCCTCCTCCGCATCCAAAATTTCTTCGAGCTGTTCAATGTACGCCAGCAAGTCCTCGCCCGCGCGCCGCGCATCATCACCCGCCTGGCGCACCCGCTCCAAATGCTCTCTCGAGGCCTCGACCATACAATGATGATACCACGAAATCAGACAAGAAAAACCGCCGAGAGCATGTTGCGCTCGACGGTTCATGGAAGAGTTAGCTACTCGTGCGAATCAAGTCGCACACGTTCGCAGCATCGGAATAGGAGAATGTGTATGCGTCATCACTTGCAATGGCTAATACTGCATCGCATAACGCATCAATCCCGCCGGATATAGCGCTGCAGGTACGGACCGCTTCCGGCCAACGATGATCCTCCCCGGCGCGTACGATTTCCCGCGCAAGGCGAGCTGCAAACGCCGCAACGTCTTCGCCGTCATCATAGAAAAACACTCCCCCTCGGCTTTGGCTTTGATTCTTCCGAATCCATAAGGTATCCATCATACGACTGCTCCTTCCTTCTCTGGTATGAAACGTGAAGGTGCGATCAGGCAAACTCTCCCCTCCGTTATACTCCCGTGCAAATAAAAAGGCAAAAGAGATACCATTTGACATGATATGAATTTAATGATATACTTAAAAAACGGGCATGCTAGGCCTCGAACGCGTGTTCTTTCCACCTATGAGCGTGTTGTGTGTCGAATTGAGCACACAAAAAACTCTTCGATTCATAAGTTACGTGCAAACTTCACAAATCGCGTGAAGGCAGCGTTTGCAAACGCATTCGCCCCTTCATTTGCGACTGCATTGGCGTAAATTCCAATTGCCATCCTCTTGCATCATCCGCCGGATACAAGCAGGGTGCCAACCTAGGCGGATACGATCGCTTGCTTTCGTGACGAGCGCATCGGAACTGCACTTCACGATCCGCATATCTGATTCTTTGCTGTTTTCTCGTTCAGAAATGCGTAATCCAAAACAGCTGCACACGGAGAACATAGTGGAATACCATGTGTCACGGCGGTTCAATTCCGCCCATGTCCACATCCTTTAGTCAAGCCATCATTTTGCTCTAAATTACCCGATAAAAAGGCGTAACTAAGCGATAAAGTAGGGGTTCCACTTTTTGAAATTACATCAAACGGAACATCCTCTGAAAAATACAATTTTACCGCTCTGCGCATATCGCGTTTATTGCCACCTTTCCATACTTCCAGGGGGTTTTCTAGGTACTTGTTGACCCGGTTCAACCCTTCTTCCAACGAAAAGTTGCCAGGCTCGGTATTTGCCTCTTTTTCCATAAGCTCTAGTCGTTTTGATTCCAGTGTTTCGATGCTTCGTTCAAAGGCAGCGGCAGCAACTTCGCTTGTGGTCTTAGCGATTCTCAATGCAAGCGATTGTTGTTGTTCTTCGATCTCTGCAAGCTCTTTCTGAATTGCTTTATGGTATCTGTGCAATGTACCCATTCTTTCATCCCATTTCTTTACCAGATTTGCCCTAGAAAGCGCGTACAGCTCCGGGGAAGGGGTAATGCTAGCAAGATACCCTTCAAACCATTCATGGGCCATTTCAGCGCTTACGGACTTGCCATAATTGGCGCACTCCTTTCGATTACATCGGTAATATGGATATTTCTTGTGCCTGCCGGTTGACCATGCTGCGCGAAGCCGAAAGCTACACTCCGAACACCGCAGGTATCCGTGCATAGGGAAGTCAGCACTGCGGTCTTTTTTCACATACACCCTAAAACTGCTGGCGATGCGATCCTGTATTCGATCATAGGTTTCTTTGGATATAAGGGCATCGTGGTGGCCTGGTCTGCGGGATACATTCCACTTTTTGTACTCAATATATCCGGCGTAATATACCGCGCGTTCCAGCAGCATCCGGACATGTTCGCCCGTAACTTTTTTATATACTTTGTGATGCTGCAAAAACGCCTGCACATCCGCTTGCATTTCAAACCTGCCCGCAGCAAATCCTTCCAAGGCTTCTTGAATAATAGTTGCTTTTGGCTCATCCCTGCGCATCACCTTCCCGTGCGCTGGCTCTTTTTTATATTTCAGGCCCGGAAGTGTATCGGGAAATGGCCAGTACCCGTTTTCAAGCCTCGCTTTCATGCGCCGAATTACTTGCAAACGATTCTCGGCTCTTTCCCATTCGGCTGTTGCGGCAATAATGGTTTCAACGAGTTTTCCGGCTGGTGTTGGATCAATGGTAAAATGCGGGCTTTCCAGCGTAGCTCGATATTTATGCAGCTTCTTTTTCAAGAATATATATCCTTCCAGATCACGACTAAATCGTTTCAGATCATCAACGATAACAACCGTGCGTTGCTGCATCTTTGCGCGCTTCTTTAGAAGCTCCATCATTTCAAACAATGCAGGGCGGTCTACCGTCCCGCCAGATATTCCCGGTTCCGCAAATACTTGAATCACTTTATACCCTTTGCTCTCGGCATACGCGCGGCATGTTTGCTCTTGCGATTCGTTTCCGTGTCCAGTGGCCAGCTGCTTCTTGGAAGATACGCGGGCATATATGATCGCTTGCTGTGTTGTCTTGTTCTTCATAGGATTTCCCCAAAATATTCATCTAAAACCTTGTCTTGGATAGTGTCTATTTCCTCCACAAGCTGCATAAGCTGTGCGTCTGATATATTTGTGTTTGCGATTACCTCTCTTGCTTCTTCTAGCGTAAGCATAAAAACACTTACGCAGGGAAGTCTTTACGGAAAAGCGTTTACCTTTATACTGCGAATACTAAAAATAAAATATTCTTGCTTGCTATAGGCTCATTTCATATTCAATTTCACGTTTAAGAACATGGACAGCTTTGCTGCCATACTGATCCCGTATTTGCTGTATATACTCGGCTGTAAAGTATATATTCGTCGGCTTCCCGTTTTTAGTCATTACGAAGTTTTTTTCCATAACAGAAGGCCTTTTGTGTACTAGCCTTTTCCGCACCCTCCTCATCATATCCTAGTACCCGGTATGGTTATCTTTTCTTGGCTGCCTGGTTTCTTTGTTCTGCCTAAAGGATTCTTCCGGGAAGTATGAAGTGCCAGGTCCCTCCACGGGCACTTCTTTTGCCTGCCGATCCATCTCCACGCGCTCCAAGCGTTCTTCTTTCTCCGCCCGTGCTTGATCCTGCAGTGCGTGGTGTCGCTCCTGCTGTTCTTTCTCTCTTAGCATCATTTCAGCGCCCCTTCGGGTATTTGTAGCTTCTTCTTGCGCTTTCCATTCCTTTTCCACTTTGCGCTGGTCCTGCCAATGCGAAGACTTGCCGATTGGTTCCCGGATTTCCTCGCCTGCCTGCCAGCGGCGGTACTCGCTTGGCGTATATCCTAGCTCCCGCGCAGATGCAGCTTCTAAGTCGCTTAGCGGCTCATCCGTAGCAGGGGTTTGCGGCACCGGTTCGGCAGTCGTGGCCTGCTCTTTTTGGAATCCTCCAATAATCGCAGCAACGGCCCCGGTTCCTTCTCCGGTTCCTGTAGCTGGTCTGTTGATAATGTCCTCTATCAATTTATTCATAATGTAATGGTTAGAATATTATGGGCTTCTTGCGTGGTTTTTTCGGTCGTTCTTGCATCATCATACTGCTGTGTTGTCTGCGGGGATAGATGCCGAAGGTACAGCTGCACATTTCGCAGATGCATCCCGTTATCCAGCAGGCGCGTTGCAACATAATGCCGGAAACCATGCACGGTTTTATCGTGTATTCCAAGCTTCTGCAGTATCTTCGCAAACCGGCGGTTTACCGTGCTGGCGTCCATGCGAAAGATTTTTCCGGAATGTATGTCAGACGCTTCCAGGTGTTCCCGTATTGCAGCAATGGTTTTTGCATCAGCCTGCCAGTCTATTTTCTCATACCGCCCCTTTCCAAGCAGGCGGATCGTGTTGCCGTGTATGTCCTCAACCGTCAGTGCCAGCGCTTCCGCCTTCCTAAAGCCTTCAATGGAAAAAAGATAAAACAATGCTGTTGTTTCCGGATCAGTGATTGCTTTTTCAATGCGGCAGACTTCTTCCGGGGTAAAGCCTTTCTTCTGATCCGATACGCGCAAGGGTTTCGGCATACGATAAGAAGGCAGAAACCCTTGGCTGTGCAGATGTTCCAAGATTTTCCCTGCGATAATTACCTTTTTGTTGACGGTCCGCGCTCGGTATTCCTGTTGCATTAAGTGTTCCTGGTATTGGGAAAGCATATTGTCCTGCATATCCAGCCAAGACACCCCGGCCAAGAATGAATAGAAGCCTCTCGCGTGGTATGCGTAGTCTTTGAATACGTTTTGGTTGAATACGGTATTGCTATGCACGTATGCCTCAATGTCCAGGCTATCCAACACGGGAGAAACCTGCGCCCACTGCTTTTGTTTCAGCAATGCTAATTGCTGGTTTGCGCCTAGTATGATCCGATGCGGGGTAAGCGTTGCAGTATTATCCATATGTCTGCTGGTTCTTGTCGCGAATGATCTCGTTTTCTGCCTTTTTTCGTAGCCACTCGCTAAATGTTTCCCCGCGCTTTAGCAAAGCAATGCGCAAGTTTTTGTACGTTTCCCTTTCTATTCGCACAGTTACCATTCGTATATTCGGGGAAGTGCTTTTGTATGTCATGTAATACTATATTACAAGATATACAAGTATTACGCTAGGGAAAGTTATCCACAGCTGGTATAATAAAGGCATGAGTATTTCAGAAAAGAAGCTGCGCAGCCTTGTGGAGAGTGCCGGACGCGCATCCAGGCTCAACCGCCGCCAGCGGGAGTTTGCAAAGAATGTTGCAATTGAAGGCATGAACGCAACGCAAGCGTATGCGAAGGCTTATGATAAATCGCCCAACATTGCCGCAGGAGTAAGCGGCCACCGCCTATTAAAAAACGTTAATGTACAAGCTATTGTGGAGGCCGTACACCAGCAAATGCAGATAGACGCACCAGAAGCGTATAAGGAGTTGAAGAAAATGGCCGCCGATCCGCATACCCCGGCACAAGTGCGGGAGAAGATATTGGATAAGATACTCACCCGCGCAGGGCTTGATCCGGAAAGAGGCCCAAGCGTGGACGCAAGGCAGGTAAATATCTACCAGGGGCTTACGGATAGCGATAGCAAAAAGGAAATACTGGAAAAGGCCTTACAGAAGTATCAGCCACATGCAGGAGAAATATAGCCCCATCCCGCAGGAGGAATACCGGAAGCAGGGTATTGTTCAGCTCATGGAAATACACAGCGGTAATCCCAGGAAGCTTGCCTACCTGCAGGAGTGTATTGCAGACGGCACAGAATTGCAGCAGATCAATGTAACACTGGCAGATATTGCGTAGAGTTGGATGGTTGAAGGGTCAATATAGGGAAAGTGAATAGTCCGCTTATTTTATAGTTTTTCAATTAGGTATGTAGGGGGTGTGGGGGGTATGTGTATCACCCCCGAATGTAGCCAGCCAACCATCCAAAAGTTTATATTGTGGTTTTAGGGGTATTTCAGGCGGTTATATTGATAGTCGTTGTTGCGGTGTTGTTTCTGTTATGGCTGGTTGACTGGTCTGTTATCCGGAATGGGCGTTGTTGTCTGATATTGTGCAAATGGTTTACTTCGCGCTTTTGATATAGGAATGAGAATAATTGACAGACAACTTGCTTACTAGTCAATGTTGTTGCATGAAATATGTCTGTCATTGCGCAACATAACTGTAATTATGTTGCATGCAATATGGCTATATAGAGCACCATGAATATCTGCACCAATCCCGGCATACCAGATAGGAACAGCACCAATAAAATGGCTAAACAAACCCATAATGATACACTATCTTTATCGGGAAACAAAATTAACAACA
>CAYUBL010000017.1:0-3921 GCA_964443125.1 uncultured Candidatus Saccharibacteria bacterium
GCGCACCAAGCAGATCGGCGTGCGCCGCGCGCTCGGCGCGACGCGCGCGCAGATCCTGCACTACTTCCAGACCGAGAACTTCATCCTCGCCACCGCCGGCATCATCATCGGCATGCTGCTGGCCTACGGCCTCAACCAGCTGATGATGTCGAAGGCGGAACTGCCGCGGTTGCCGGCGTTGTTCTGGTTGGCGTATTGCTGCTTGTATTTCCGTCCTTGTCTTCGCATACGCAAGAATACGGGGTGTCATTTTCTCCCAAGGAAGCAGAGGGGTTGGGTACGGATTGGAAAGAGGCGTATACGGCTTTGCTCGATGACGTGGGTGTGCGGCATCTGCGGCTTTCGGCGTATTGGGATTTGATTGAACAACAGGAAGGTGAATATGATTTTTCTTCGCTCGATTTCCAAATGGAAGAAGCCGGCAAGCGCGATGCGGACGTTATTCTTGCGGTGGGAAGAAAGCTGCCCCGCTGGCCGGAATGCCATATGCCAGAGTGGGCGAAAGCATTGCCGGAAGATATGCAGCAGCAGAAAACACTCGAGCTGATTGCCCGCGTGGTCGATCGGTACAAGCATGCGGAGCACCTTGTGATGTGGCAGCTGGAAAACGAGCCGCTCTTGGCATTCGGAGAATGTCCTCCCGCTGATGAAGCGTTTCTTGCCATTGAGCAGGACGCCGTGCGCATGCATGATCCGTCGAAACCCATTCTTATTACGGATTCCGGAGAATTAAACTCGTGGCTGGGGGCTTCCCGGTACGGGGATGTGCTGGGAACGACCATGTATCGCACAGTATTCTCGCAGCGGATGCAAAAGCTGTTTCATTATGACTACCTATTTCCTTCGTGGCTGTATCGGCTCAAGGCGCGGTATGTCGGGTTGCTTCGAGGAAAAGAGGTGCTGATTTCCGAATTGCAAGGCGAGCCGTGGGGGATACGGCCGCTTGCAGACATGACGCGCGAAGAGCGGAGAGCATCGTTTTCTCCGGATCGGTTCCGAGAGCTTGCGGTATTCGCGGAGCGGACGCAGTTTCCGATTGCATACTGGTGGGGCGCGGAATTTTGGTACTGGGAGAAGGTGAACAACAATGACGAGTCGTATTGGAATATTGCGAAGGAGTTATTTGCTGCGAAGGGGGGTGGTACATATGGTGAATAAGAGTTTGCAGTTGTGGGCGGCAGTGCTGCTGTTGATCGGAGGACTCGTGCATTTGATTCCCGCGCTGTATACCAGTTTGTCGAATTTGACCGGCGGACAGCCATGGATTCAAATTATCGTCGGTATTCTGTCCATTATTGTTGCATTGGTGATGTTCGCGGGCGATAAGGCGGAAGCATAGGCGGGCAAACCTTTTCTTTTTGGCGCTTGTGCGCTACGATGGGGGGCTATGCTTACACTTTCTCTCCACAAGAAATCTCTTGCCGATACGGCGGGAGATGTTCTTGTATTTTTGCTTGATGATACGCTCGATCTCTCGGCATATCGCCTCGGCGGTATCGCGAAAGAAATCGAGGCGCTTATGAAAAAGGTAAAGTTCGGCGGGCAGTGGGGCCGTGCTGAGCTGTTTATTGCTCCGAAAAGCCTGTCTGTGCCATTTGTGGCTGTAGTCGGCATGGGGAGGAGCGATATTTCGGCCGCGAATCGGGCTGAAGGGGTTCGCCGAGGAGTGGCAACGGTTATCGTAGACGGAAGGAACCATCTGTTGCGGGAGATGGTTGTTGCCGTCCCGGATGCTTCCTATGCCGCGTCTGTTGCGGAGTCCGTATTGCTGACCGATTATTGGTTCTCCGAACACAGCGCGCAGATGAAGCTCGATCAATCTGTGCGATCGCTTACGTCCGTGGCGCTCCATATTGCCGATGACAGCGATGACGCCAGTGCGCTGAAGGACATGCGGCGCGTACAGAAGATGATGCGGGGAGTTGATACTGCGCGGCGGCTCGTGAACCAGCCGGCATCCCACATATCCCCCGCCGTTCTGGTGGAAGAGGCGAGAAGCATCGCATCGTCGTCTCCGCAGATTTCTCTGCGCGTATTTAATCGGAAACAATCAGAGAAGAAAAAATTTACCGCCTTTCTTGCTGTTGCAAAGGGTTCCAAAGAAGAGCCGTATGCCATCCATTTGCAATACACTCCCAAGAAAAAAGCGAGAAAATCCATTGCTCTGATCGGCAAGGGGATTACGTTTGATTCCGGAGGGCTTTCGCTCAAGCCTGCGCAATCGATGGAGACCATGAAAGTAGATATGGCTGGTGCTGCGACCGTGCTGGGACTCTTTTCCATTTTGCCGTTCATTGCTCCGGATGTGGCAATCCACGGCATTATGTTTGCGTGCGAAAACATGCCTTCCGGAGATGCATATCGGCCGGGCGACGTAGTACGAGCGATGAATGGCAAGACCATTGAAGTACTCAATACGGATGCGGAGGGACGAGTCACGCTTGCGGATGCAATTTCGTATGCAAGTACGCTGTACCCCGATGCCATTGTGGATCTTGCATCGCTTACGGGCGCGTGTGTGGTCGCACTCGGCGAAACCTACGCGGGATTATTTGGGAATGATGCGGCATTAAACGATGCGATTAAGAAGTCCGCGGAAGAAGCAGGGGAAGGCGTTGTGGAATTCCCGTTGCCTGATGAATATATCCCCACGGTACAGAGCCAGGTGGCGGATATGCGCAATACATCGCTTATGAAAACGGGCGGAGCGATTACCGCCGCATTATTTCTCCAGGCGTTTGTGGGTAATCAAAAAGGAGGCAAGAAGCAGATTCCATGGGCGCATCTTGATATTGCCGGACCTATCTATGCAGAGTTGCCGCTTATTCCCTACTGGCAGTACGGCGCAACGGGATACGGCGTGCGGACACTGGCGAAATTGGTGGAGCAGTTCGGGCAATAGCGTTACTTCGCCTTTTTCCGCATGGCGGCGATGGCGTCGCGGTATTGTGCGGCTTTTTCGAATTCCATGTTTTGCGCTGCGAGATGCATTTTGTCGGTGAGGCGCTTGATGGCATGCTGCGCCTCTTCTTTGGAAAGGCGTTCCGGCACCTCCACTTCTTCTATCGGCCGCGATAGGGTGGAAGCCTTGATCTCTTTTACGATCGATTTCGGAGTGATGCTGTGTTGCTTGTTGTATGCAATCTGAATAGTTCGGCGACGGGTGGTTTCGTCGATTGCGCGCTGCATGGATCCCGTAATGGTATCCGCATACATGATGACGCGGCCATTCACATGCCGGGCCGCTCGTCCCATCGTTTGAATGAGCGCGGTTTCACTGCGCAGATACCCTTCTTTGTCGGCGTCCATAATGGCAACCAGCGCGACTTCGGGCAAGTCCAATCCTTCCCTGAGCAAGTTGATGCCGACCAGTACGTCGTACGTTCCATTGCGCAGGTTGCGCAGAATGTCGATGCGCTCCATCGTGTCGATGTCAGAATGCAGATAGGCTGCCTTTGTCCCCGATTCGGTAAGGTATCCGGCAAGCTCTTCCGCCATCCGTTTGGTCAGGGTAGTGACCAGTACGCGATGTTTTTGCTCGATTGTTTCCTGGATTTTTTCCATGACATGGTCTATCTGGTGCTTGGTCGGCACAATTTCGATTTCCGGATCGACGAGCCCTGTTGGACGTACGATTTGCTCCACGGTTGCCTGGCTGGTGTTTTTCTCGTATGGTCCCGGAGTTGCCGAGATGAAGACGGCTTGTCCGATCCTATCTTCAAACTCGAAGAATTTCAGCGGCCGGTTGTCTTTTGCGCTCGGCAGGCGGAACCCATACTCGATCAGGCTTTGCTTTCGCGCGGCATCGCCGGCATACATCGCGCCGATTTGCGGGATTGTCATATGGGATTCGTCGATGAAGGTTAGGAAGCCTTTTTCACCGTACGCGAACCGGAAGTAGTCGATCAGGGTGGATGGCGG
>CAYUBL010000017.1:3931-9631 GCA_964443125.1 uncultured Candidatus Saccharibacteria bacterium
CTCGGGCTGGCGGCTGGATACGCCGGTCATCCTGCCCGGCGCGCGGCCGTCCATATGGCGGGAATAGTTTTCGATTCCGGACACGTATCCGATATGTTCGATCATTTCGAGGTCGTACTTTGTTCGTTCGAGAATGCGCTCGGCTTCCGCAAATTTTTTTTGCGCTTCAAACATCTTTGCCTGCTGTTCCATTTCCTCCCGGATTGCATCAAGCGCGGATCGCTTCTTCTCGTCGTTCGTCATGAAGAAGGTAGCCGGGAAAATAGAGGCGGATGGGAGAGAGGCGAGTTCGTGCCCGGTAACGGAATCGACGCGGGATACTTTATCGATGTTCGGGCCGAAAAATTCGATGCGCACCAGCGCGTCTTCTCCTGACGGGAATACGTCGACCGTATCTCCTCGCACGCGGTATCTGCCGCGCTCCAATTCGGTATCGTTGCGCTCGTATTGCAGCTTATGCAAATCCCGCAGCAAGTCCTGCCGTTCCCGCTTTTCCCCCGGCGTTACCAGTATGCGGGATTGGACGTAGTCTTCGGGGGACCCTAAGCCATAGATGCAGGATACCGACGCTACGACGATAGTATCTTTTCGCGAAAGTACGGCTTCCATTGCGCTATGGCGCAACCGGTCAATCTCGTCATTGATTGCGGCATCTTTCGCGATATATGTTCCGGTGCGGGCAATATACGCTTCAGGCTGGTAGTAGTCGTAATACGAGACAAAATATTCCACGGCATTGTCGGGGAAGAATGTTCTAAACTCTTCCGCCAACTGCGCTGCCAGCGTTTTGTTGTGACTGATGACCAGGGCGGGCATATTCGTTTCCGCGATGACCGATGCCGCCGTCATCGTCTTTCCGCTTCCCGTAACCCCGAGGAGCGTCTGTTTTTGCATGTTATTTCGGATGCCGTGCACGAGCTGCTCAATCGCTTTTGGCTGGTCGCCGGCGGGTGCAAAGGGGGCCTTGAGGGCAAAGGGTGATTTCACCCCTCCATAGTGGCACTGATTGACTTTTCAAGCAAATAAGAGTGTAATGGCAAGGCGTACGATGGTACATGTTCTTTAGAAAGGAGGTGCCATGTTCAAAACGGCGAATTTTGATCCGTTGGTTTGGGTCATCCTGGATGAACGCCCGCGCGTCAGCTCAATGGAGCTGCCATTACAGGATAAGCGAGAGCTGTGGTCCATGTTGTTTGTTCTCTTAGCTCCACTGCCAGACGAAGCGCGCGTACATCTTTTAACAGGTGCGCGAGCTCCGCTCCCTGAAGAGTTGCCGCTCCTTCGAACGGAGTATAACGCAGACATGCTTCGGGAGGTGCTGCTTCGGTTCCCCACGTCCGATACCTCTATTGTTTTCTAGGCGCTCCGTGCTGCATGCTCGGAGCGCTTTTCTTTACCGATTTCAACAACACTCGTATAGTAGGGGTATGATTGCGCGCATTCGAGGAGTTGTTGCGGACCGTGAAGAGAAGGCCCTTATTATTGATGTCCACGGTATCGGGTATCGGGTATTTGTAGTATCGAGTTTGCGAGAGAAGGCGGAGCTGGGATCGGAAATTTCGCTGGCAACATACGATCATCGGACGGAATCCGACCAAATGCTATTTGGATTTGAAACGTCCCGCGATTTGGAATACTTCGAACTATTGCTGCAGGTCCCCTCGATTGGGCCCAAAACGGCGCTCGGCGTGCTGGATGCAGCACCGATCCCTGTTATTGCACAGGCTATTTTGCAAGAAGATATGAAGCTTTTGACCAGCTTGTCCGGGATCGGAAAGCGCACGGCGGAGCGGATTGTGGTGGAATTGAAGGGGAAGCTCGGCGAGCTTCAGCAAGAGCAATCGTTCGCTGCGCAAGGATCTGTGCATCAGGAAGTTGCCGACGCGTTGGTGGCGCTCGGATTTACGGTAGTGCAGGCGCGGCAGGCGGCTTCGCAATTGCCGAAGGATATTGCGTCCGTTGCGGACGGGGTAAAAGCGGTACTCAAGCAAACCGTTTCGTAGCGGGTTGGGTCCTATGCAGGCAAGCGAGGCGGTGCGGGCGGAAGAGTCCAGGTGGGGCGCGTTTGTCGCCGCATCTCCTGCGCGATCCTTTTTGCAGACGTGGCAATGGGGCAATGTGCAGAGCCGTTTGGGGGTGCCGCATTGGCGCATTGTTGTAGAGGATAAAGGGAAAATAGTGGCAACGGCGCTGGTGCTGGAGCGAAAACTGCAGCTGGGGTACTCCTGGCTGTATATTCCCCGCGGACCTATTTTTTCCGAAGCGTTATCTCGTACCGATCGTGATGCGGCATGGGATGCGCTCGAGAAAAAGCTCGCAAGCCTTGCAGAAGAGAGAGGTGCATTTTTCGTCCGTATCGATCCGGCGCTGCAGGATTTTTCCCGTCCGCATTGGCGCAAATCATCGCGCGAAGTGCAGCCGCAGCATACATTGCTGCTCGATCTTGCAATGCCTGAAGAGGCGCTCGCAAAAGACCTGCGCCCGAAGACGCGGTACAATATCCGGCTTGCGGAGCGCAAGGGTGTCGGTGTGCGATTTTCTACCGACCCGAAAGACGTCGAGCTGTTTCTCGCGTTATGCCGCAGTGTTTCGAAACGGACGGGATTTTCGTATCATCCGGATACATACTATCGAAGCATTCTGGAGGAGCTTGGGCCAAGCGGTATGGCGGAGCTTGCGATCGCTGAAATTGAAGGAAAAGCGGCGGCGGCGCATCTGATGATATATGCAGACGGCATTGCGACCTACGCGCACGGCGCAAGCGATCATGCGTTTCGCGATATGATGGCACCCGCGTTGCTGTACTGGAAAACGATTCTTCGGGCAAAGGAGAAAGGCGTTCACTTGTATGATTTCTTCGGCGTCGCGCCGGAGGGCGCCGGAGATAGCCATTCATGGGCGGGAATTACGCGCATGAAAATGGGGTTCGGCGGAATGCGAGCAGCTTACTGCGGCGCGTATGACCTGGTTTTTCACGAAGCACTGTACGCAATGTTCACGATTACGCGGGCGGTGCGGAATATCGTAAAAACCAGCATGTCGTAGAGGGTTCTTTTGTAAGAAGAGTTGACAAATTAATAAAATAACATCATATTGAACATTCCACAGTATTCGCATGTTCTTTTGATCGATACCAAGGCTCGTTCGGCACGTAGTCGAATTTCTTGGTGATCCCATACAAAGAGAAGGAGATGGAGCAATGGCAGATTTGAATGATTGTATCGAGCAGGCTGTTCAGCTGTATCGGGATATGCTGCAAGCGCATGTGCATCAGTTCGACTACAAGGCGGTTGAAAAAGCCCTGAAGCAAGAACGGCTTGCCGCCGAACAGTTCGCGGTGTTTCGTCAGCGCGTGGAGCAGTTCAGCGAGGAAGTGGTGCGTCGCACGGTAGTTTCTCGCGATCGTGTTCTTCGCACATTGCGAACAATGCGCTCTTGCGACCCGGATGTTCTTCAGTCCATGCCGTCGGTGCCCGACGGGGCTGGAGATGTCCATTTTTTCAAATTGAAACAATTCACCCGAGACGACGAGATCGAGAACCAGCTGGCGGCTCGGGGATTGCAGGCAGCCAATCCATATGCGGTGGCATCCGTCAATATAGATAATACTGACTTTACCCGTCAGTATAAAAACGGAACTCATTGGCAGGATGCGAATCGTGACTGGTGCTATCTGGTGTATGAAGTGAAAGATGGCAAAGTGGTTGCCAGTGCGTTCCGCCATCGCAAGGGATTGGGGCCAATCATGATTGCCGGAACCCCCGTTTCCCCCACCTAGTTCGTCGCTTCTTTGTTTCTTATACTCGCGAATGCATCATGCATCCGCGAGTTTTCTTTTTGCGTGCTGGACGAATAGTGCGACATGGATAACGATAGGAAGTATCCATGATTCAGGAATTAAAAAATGCCGGCCATTTGATTGAAGCGCATTTGTGGCGATTGCTGTACGGTTTTCCCGATACGGCAATGCATGTGTACGGCGTGACGGGAACCAATGGCAAGACGACGACGAGCTATCTGCTTGCGAGCATGCTGGAGCATGCGTATGGCGCGCATGCAGTTGGCATGCTGACAACCGTTTCGTTCCGGATTGCAGGCAAGGAGGAATTCAATACGACAAAAATGACCACGCTTCCCAGCAGAAAAATCTTCGCGTATCTCGCCCGGATGAAACGCGCCGGCGTCACGCATGCGGTGTTGGAAGTAACCAGCCACGCGCTTGACCAGCACCGGATCGCGGGCATTCGCTTGGATGGCGCGATTATCCTTAATGTTGCGCGGGAGCATTTGGATTATCACAAGGCAATGGAGCAGTATGCTTCTGCCAAAGAAAAGATCGTATCGTATCTCAAGCCGGGAGCTTTGCTTGTCGGCAAGCAGGATGATCGGTATGTTCGCGGCATGTTGGATAGGGCAGAGAAAAAAGGGAGGCGCGTTGTTCGTGTGACGGCTCGTGACATTGAACGTACGGACACGCCGCTTTCGGGAAGCATTAATAAAGAAAACGCCGCATCGGCAGCGCTGCTTGCTCGAGCAATTGGCATTTCGGACAAGATGATTTATGCGGGAATTGCGGCAGTAAAGAGTGTTCCGGGAAGAATGGAAGTCATCCAAGCGGCGCAAGGCTTTACCGTTATTATCGATTATGCCGTTACGCCCGATGCGCTTGAGCGTCTGTATGCGGATGTTCGCAGGCAGGCGGGAAACAAGCGGGTGCTTGCCATCCTCGGCGCTGCCGGTCTTCGCGATCGCGGCAAGCGTCCGGATATGGCTCGCGCCGTTGCCAAGTATGCGGATCGCATTGTTGTAACGCGGGAAGATCCGTGGACGGAGAGCGAGGAGCAGATATTCAGCGATTTGGAGCGCGGCCTTACGGGTATTTCTCGAGAAAAATGGGAACGAATTATCGATAGAAAAGAAGCGATTGCTACGCTCTTGAAAGGTGCACAGTCGGGCGACTTTGTCGTGGTAACGGGCAAGGGGGCCGAGCGCGGCATGGCTGTGGGAAAAGAAATTATCCCGTGGAATGATCGGGAAGTAATTACTCAGCTTCTAGCTGATAGCTTGTAGTTTTTAGGGGGCTTATTTGAACGAATTCTCTATTCGAGTTATTATACAAATATGAATTCTTGGTCCATTATTTCCGCGAAGTGCGTTGTGCTGAATATGCTGCAGCACCGTATGTACGTGCGCACGTATTCCGGAAGTTGATGGCAGGATCTTTTTTGCAAAGGATATTTCCATAAGCTCCCGGATTACTGGGAGCTTATGTATAGGTACCTGTTCTTTCTCTGTATAGCATAAAGGAGATGCATGATGGCGCTTTGCGATGTGATTCGTCTTGGTCTTTGGGCGGGGCATGCCCGTCAAAAGGATGATTGGGAGGAATTTTGCGGAATGCTGAAAGGCGCCGGAATGGACCGTTTGGAGATCGTTGAGTATTGGCACGGAATCGACCGCGCGTATGAACCCGCCCAATCGCAGTTACCTGTGCGCAGCAATACGGAGCTTTCCCAAAAACTCGGAATACTCTTGGATTCCAGAAAGCTTCCTCGGAATTTGCTGCTCTATCGGCTTACGGAATGCATGGCTCCGGGATTGATTTCTGTTTCCATCGAAACGGTTCGGCGCCGCAACGCGGTGCTCGAGGGCCGGTGGGAGTATGTCTCTCCCAACGGATGCCCGTACTTGAAGAAGAGC
>CAYUBL010000018.1:0-544 GCA_964443125.1 uncultured Candidatus Saccharibacteria bacterium
ATTAAAAACGCGGGAGCACAAGCAGGGCTCGCATTGAATCCCGGAACATCGCTTGCAACGCTGGATTATCTGCTGGAAGACTTGGATCTTGTGATGTTGATGGCTATAAATCCGGGTATTGTAGGCCATAAGCTAATTCCTCGCACGATGGAAAAAATTGCGGATTTGCGTAAAAAAATTGACGCAATAGGTAAGGATATTCTTTTGGAGATAGATGGAGGGGTTACGCCGGAAAGCGGAATTAAAATGGTGGAAGCTGGAGCAAATATGCTGGTTTGCGGAACGGGGACAATATTTCAGCCCCCAGCATCATTGGATAAAAAGATCCAAGAGTTTCGAAAAACTCTCGTTTGATAATGCACAAGCTTTTTATCACCACTTCTGGCACGGGGTCCAGGCTCGGGGAGCTTACAAAAAATACGAACAAGGCGCTGGTTCCCATAGCAGGGAAGCCAACAATTTCCTATATTCTCGATCGGTATGATGCTGCTATTCCGATCGTGATCACCGTCGGCTATTTGGGTGATCAGGTCCGTGAGTTCTT
>CAYUBL010000018.1:554-9028 GCA_964443125.1 uncultured Candidatus Saccharibacteria bacterium
ATCCTTACGAAGGGCCGGGTAGCAGCCTGGGATATTCAATGCTTCAGGCAAAGGAGCTACTGCAGACGCCGTTTGTCTTTCATGCGTGCGATACGATTCTGTTGCAAGACGTTCCGTCCCCTGATAAGAATTGGGCTGCCGGGTACGTGCCTCCTGCCGGAATGGATGCATCGCAATACAGGACGCATAAGATTGAGGATGGAAGAATTGTCGCGCTTCGCGATAAGGGCGAACCTGATTGTAATGCAATCCATATCGGCGTTACCGGCATAGCGTCATACAAAGAATTCTGGGAAACATTAACCAGGCTCTATGAGAGCAATCCGAAAGATTCCGGCTGGTCGGATGTGCATGTAGTAGACGATATGATTAAGCAAGGAATTCCATTTGCAAGCGTACTATTTGACCCGTGGCTTGATACTGGTAACTTGCCCGCGTTTGCAAAGACGCAAGAATACCTTACTCGTACTTGATCATACAAGTAGTGATCGTATGATTTCTGTATATTGTTCGATTGCCCGATTCCATTGGAATTTCGGCAGAACTTCATGATATGCGCGCTCTCGCAAGCTCTCTTGTAGCTGCTTATCTTGCACCAGTGTTTGCAATGCGCCGCATAGGGCAGGTATGTTCCCAGGCGGAACCAGGAGGGCGCTTGTTTGGTCGGTGACAATCTCTCGCGTACCGCCGACATTTGTCGCAATAATTGCGCATTTGCACAGCGCAGCTTCTATCACAGAGGTGGGAAGTCCTTCGGAATAGCTCGGGTTCACGAAAATATCCGAGCTTTTGAGTTTGGCGATAACGTTGTCTTTTGCCAGAAAGCCGGTGAACGATACCCGGTCTGCAAGGCCTAGTTGGCGCGCCTGCCTTTCAAGGCGTGTGCGTTCCGGACCGTCCCCAATAATCGTGCAGTGCACAGGCGGAGCATTTTTTAACCGGTGGATCGCGTGGAGCAAATCTTGAACGCCTTTGCCGCTCATGAGTCTTCCTGTAAAGACGATGCGACTCGTACCCGGTTCGCGGTTTTCTTCTTCGGGAGAAGTTTCTAAAATGCGCTCTTGGTCTACGCCGCGATAAATAACCGTTGCGTTTCTGCGTGACAGCCTTGCTACGAAATTGGCGGATTCTTTCGAGATTGCAACAATATGATCCGCGCGGCGCAGCACCAGCGCGCCGAATGTATAATCATATAGTTTTGCGATACTGCTTGTGGCGCGATTGCTGCTGCGTACGAAGTCCGAACCGTGTTCGATATGCAGCCATGCAGCTGATCGAAGCGATGGAAACAGGGGGAATAGGGATGATATGAAAAAGCGAGTACGGGTTATTGTGATATCCGGTAAAAAATCTTTCGCTTTTCGCCATTGTTTCCAAAATCCAGGGTTCCAAATGGCGGGAATAGGGAACCCCTCGATGATTTCCCATGCTGGAAAGCGGATAATACGCACGTTTTTTTGCTCGAATTCTTCTTGCGGCGCATGGGCGGGAATGTGGGGCGTGAAGACGGTAATGGAGTGCGTATCGCCTGAAAAGCGCTCATTAAATTGCTGGGCGTGCGACTCAAGCCCGCCGATATGGGAAGGATAATACGGGGAAAATACCAGTAGTTTTATTGGACTTGCCATATGATCACCCGATTGCCGTCTTCGTATATGCGCTTGTATGTTTCCGGATTCCCGTCAAATGCTTGCGGACCGCAATCTTTTCGAGGCTGTACATATGGCCTGTCGATATACGGATTGCGAGGGTCATCGGAATAATAATAAATATAGATATTATCCAGAGGGTTTTTGACTGCCCGGTCATTTTTTACGTTTAACTGGAATGCGTATTTTGATGTTATGGATGATATCTCGCTTGGATCTATTGTTGATGTTTGTTCTAGATAATGCTGGATTTCTGAGAGAAGCTTTGTTCGTATGAGATGTTTGTCAGGATCGAGTATTCGAATGGATGATTTTTCCAAGAGATTCTCCGGATCCTTATATGCATTGTTACAGTACAGGTCGGACACGATCGCAATAGGGGACTGCGCATGAAACGTAATAAGGTTTTTATTCCCGTTGGAGATGACAATCCTGTTTTTAGGCAATTGTTCTCGAATCCATGTTGCGGAATCAAGCTGGTAGGAAGGAATGAGAAACTTCTTCTGGTAATTGATGAATACTGCTCCTGCAATACTCACTCCCGTCAGTGCGATAAACAGCCAAGGGATAAACGGCTTTGTGTGAAACGATCGCTTTTTGAGCACGAAGTAAAACGGATATATGAGTGCAATGCTCGTGGGTATCCATGCGCGATCCGGCAAAAGGGCGATACTTGTCGCTCGGGGAAGCACTTCTGATATAAGGATGAAGAGAGCAGCGATGCTCGCGATGATCTGCGTTTCAGGATGGGATTTTATTTCATTCCATACGACCTTTCTCGTTTTTTTCGCAATGCAAAAATATGCGATCATCGCGCAAAGAACAATAATGCTTGGGCCTACGTAGTAAAGGTAGTATTTGATAACGCCATCGAGACCCGCCCAGCCGACTTGCATGCCGTCTACATTGACATAGTCTGCCGGAAACAGAAGATTTCCATTAGTCAACGATAGTTCTTTCGCTAATTGTTTGAGCCAATACAGAACAAAGAAAACAGCTTCAGATACGATAGAAATATGGTCAAGCAGGATGATGCCAAGCAGTATCACTAGCACGGGATTTTTTTTCATGTATCGAAGAATCATGCTGCGCTTGTGCCAGAGCATCAGAAGGAACCACAGAATGAGCGGAAGAATTGAAATTTCGTGAATAAGCGAAGTGATGAACAGGATTCCTCCGGCGAGATAGTTAAATATGCCTTTTTGGGTTAATCTGGCATAGAGGAGAAAGCACACAGCATATATGAGCGCAGTGATAAAAATCGCTTGCGGCATCGGCGTTATCGCATAAAGAACTGTCGAGGAGCTCCAGAACAGTGAAATAATGAGAGCTATTTTTGCCGTATTGCTTCGGATATGTCTTGCAACGAGAGAAAGCGGAAGCATTGCGGATACAAAGAGGAGCGGAATGACATACTTGAGCAGCGCATAGAGATCGATTGCGAAAATTTTATTCCACAAAAAAAGAAAACCGAAAAATCCCGGGCGATCGGGGATGATGGTCGCTGCTGTTTGATATGAGTGTAAGAACGCGCTATAGGTGTTGAGCCAGTAGTACGGGTCGAGATCGGGAAGCGGGTAATATGCATGGGTCATATGCCATATGAGGATCCCGCCTAATCCCGACAAAAAGATATATATCCAAGCGGTGTTTTCTTTCGGAATACTAAGGGGCTGCCAATTGATTATGATGATGATTGCTCCTGCAACGAAAGCGAATAGAAACGGTAGTTCAGCAGAGGCATGCGATATGAGCTTAATCGTCATAAGGCTTGCGATAGGCAGTACAAAAAGCCCGATCGCAGATGCAATGGTAAGTATTTCAAATGTATCGAGCGTTTTTTTGTATCTTTTCTGAAGGATTGTTGAGGATGCTATTGCAGGGATGCAGAAGAATACCAATATTCTTCCAAGCGAATAGATAGTCCGGAGAAGCTCCTCCATATCACTTCTCGTCCCGTAGCTTGCTCAGCGCATCCTTTCTTGTAAGTCTCGTTATATCCTGTTCTATTCTTTCTACGACAGATAGGATTTTAAAAATAATCAGGAACACAAGCAAAAATCCGATTAAAATAACGGCGTTGATGTTGCCTTCCAGTCCTATGAATCGCGCAAGGACATTGGTGACGTTCGGAAAGAGGGCGATGGCTGCCATTCCGCCCCACACGAGCAGGCGGACAACAAGCTTGATGAACGATTGCCCTACTCCTCTTCGCAGATATTTTTGCAGGCCGTCATATATCATGAAGGCCGAGATGCCTGTTACGGCAATTTGGTAAAATTGAAACCCTGGCATACTCGCTTACGATAACGCGTTCCAGATCATTTTGTAAACTGTTCGGATGCCGTTTGAGATATTCTGCTTGTGCAGTTTCCCGATTGAATACGGGGTGTATGCAACAGAAATAGGGATTTCCCGGAATGAAAGCCGATGAATGGCAATAAGCCGAATAATCTCGCTCTCGTACTCGTAGGAGTCCGTCTTGGTATCCAAAAGCAGGCAGGCCTCTCGAGAATATGCTCGGAATCCCGATTGGCTGTCCTGAACGCGGATTTTTGCATACATGGCCGTCACGAGGTTTGCTACGGTATTGTGGAGTATTTTGTATGTCGGCATATGTTCTTTGCTGAATTGCCGGGTTCCGAGTGTTACGTCGCATGCTCCATCGGCAATCGGTTCGATTAGCTGCTTGATTTCGGCCGGGTTGTGCTGGTCATCTGCGTCCATAGTGACGATGATCTTTGCTCCGCGCGCGAGAGCGGCTTCAATACCCGTCTTTGTAGCCGCGCCCTTGCCCCGGTTCAATCGATGACGGACTGCGAGCGCGCCGTGGGTTTCTGCGATTGCTAAAGTAGCATCGTATGAGCCGTCATCAACAACAATAATGTCAGAAAAACCCTCTTTCTTTATATTGTCAATAACTTTTCCCAAAACAGTGGCTTCGTTGTATGCGGGAATGACGATATATACAGCTTTCATACTATGGAATATAGTATAAAGCATGAAGCAGGTATATAGGCAGCACATTCTGTCTTTGGTTGTGTTTTCTGTGCTGGCGGCATTGATGACGTTTCCGGTCCTGTTCCATATGGGCGACAGCATCGCCGGACAAGGGGGCGATCCGTGGCAGGCCATGTGGCGGTTTACCGAGAAGGGGAATCTCGGATTTCCGGAATTTTTCAAAGACCTCCTGGGGACAGGGGAGGCGCGTCTTGCGAATCTTTCGGTATGGGTGTGGATGCCCCTCCATTTCCTGTTCGGCCAGCCGTTTACGTATAACGCCGTGTGGCTGCTGAGTTTTATTTTGTCCGGATATGCCATGGCGCTTCTCGTGCGCAGTATCACAGGCGAGGCAAGCGTATTTGCTCCCGCGCCCATGCTTGCCGGGATTGCGTACATGTTTCTTCCTTTTCATACTGCGCATGCGCTCGGGCATTTCGGGGCGATGCAGATGCAATGGATCCCGTTCATTATCACAACCGCACTTTCGCTGTTTCGCTCCCGTGCTCTTTGGAAGTATGCGCTTCTTGGGGTATTGCTATCCATTCAGGCATGGACAGAGCATCACTACATGCTGTATCTGGGAATATTTACGCTTCTTGCCGCATGGGTATGGCGGAGGGAATTGCGAGCCTGGCACGGGTACAGCAAGCGAGGGCTTATGCTGTTATCGCTTATCGTGGTTATTGGCGTATTTCTCCCGTACCTTCCTACTATTAAGCTGGCCGCGACGAATTCCGGTGCGATTGTGTTGGGAGAGGAGCAAACGATCCGCTTTTCCGCTGATGCATTTTCATTTCTCGTTCCTTCCGGACAACATCCTCTGTGGGGAGATTTTTCTCATTCGCTGTTCGGACGATATTTTACCGGCAATAGTTCCGAATCCGTGCAATACGTCGGCGTTTCGTTGCTTATTGCGCTTTTGTTCTTCCATCGCCATATTCCCGTACGGCAAAAGCGGTTTTGGATCGGCGTGATGGTCGTATTCTATCTCATCAGCTTGGGGCCGGTTCTCCATGTATACGGCAAGGTTACATCGATTGCATTGCCGTACGCGCTTCTTCAGGATTTGCCGGTGTTTTCTGCGATGCGGGTCGTGGCGCGATCTGGCGCGTTCGTAGGTCTTGCGGTGTGCGCCCTGTTCGGATGGGTGGTGGCAACCAATATCAAGACGCGGGAGAAAAAAGGAGCCATTGCAATCGGCGCGCTAGTGCTATTGGAGTTTTTATTTATGCCGTTTCCGATGCAATCCGCACAGCTCTCGCCGGTATATGGCAGACTTTCATCTCTTCCCGGTTCCGCCGTTATCGAAGTGCCATCCGCGACCAACTATACCGCTGCCTCTCGATCACTGTATGCAAGTGCGCTGCATGGAAAAACGTCGCTGGGGAACATTGCGCTCGAGCGCGGAGCCGATGAAGATGCCTATAATACGGAAAAGGCCGCTCCCGGTATTCGCCAGCTGCTTTATCTTCGGACTACGGAGTTGCTAGAAGGAAGATATGAATTTTTTAACCAAAATATTGCGGAAACGCTGCCCGATGCCATGGCATGGCTTGATGCCCATGCGGTGATTGTGCATACCGATTCGCTTTCAAACGCACAAAATGACGCATTGCGAACATTGTTTGCACAGAGCACGGGCTTTACGAAAGAATCATTCGGCGATGCCGACGTATATATTTTGAACCATGCCGCAGCCGGGAGCGACGGGGTCTTTTTGATGCGAGGCGATGGATGGGAGCATGTGGGATACGATCCGAAGCGCGACAGCGTGTTCGGCGAAATTCCGAGCGAAGCATACCTGACGATTGTGAATGTCGGTGAAGACAATACCGCAGTGGCTCTCTTGTTTGATGCGCCGCCAAGCGGCAGTCCTTTGCCGGTGTTGCGCGCAGGGGGGCAGGATATTCCGGTCAGGCAGGAAAACGGAAAGGTCGTGTATGAATTCTTGCTCTACCAGAAAGAAACGAATCTTATGCTGATAAATACGGGGTCAAAAAATACGATCGTGAAAAATCCCCTGTTACGCGTAGGAGAGGGGCAATAGATCGCAGCAGTATGAAGATTCTTCTGGTTAATTTTGAATATCCGCCGCTGGGCGGAGGTGGTGGAGTCGCAAGTCGGGACATCGCGGAAGAGCTTGCAAAAACCCATACCGTCCATGTGCTGACGACCGCGTACGGGGATCTGTCAAGGGACGAAGTGCAGCGCGGCGTTCATATTCATCGTATTCGGGTTATCGGAAGAACGCAGCTTCCGACCGCGTCGTTCGTATCGCTTGTGACATTCGCGCCGGCCGCATTTGTGGCGGGCGTGCGGCTGTTGCGGCGGGAAGCGATCGATGCCATATATGCGCAATTCGTCATTCCTTCGGGGCTGCCTGCTGCGTTGCTTGCACGCATGTTCCGTATCCCGTTTATTCTGACGTTTGTGGGAGGGGACATCTACGATCCGTCGAAAGGAATATCTCCGCATCGCCATGGGCTGCTTCGCGCAATTATTCGGTGGGTCGCATCCTCCGCCCAAGCTCGAACGGCAATTTCGCATGATACGAAAGCGCGAACGCTCGAGCTGCATGGGGTCAAGGGGGATATTACGGTGGTGCCGATCGGATTTCGCAGACAGGAGTTTTCTTCCGCTACGCGAGCGGATTTCGGGTATACGGACGATGACTTCCTGTGCGTATCTATCGGGCGGCTTGTTCCTCGCAAAGGGTATGACGTCCTGCTTGCGGCATGGAAAGATATTCCTGATGCGAAGCTTGCCATTATCGGAGACGGTCCGCTGAGGGAATCGCTCCATGCGAAGATTCGCGAATACGGATTAGGGGATCGCGTTCGTCTTTTTGGCCGCATCGATGATGAGAAAAAGCAGCAGCTCTTGCATATGGCATCGCTGTATGTATCTGCCGCGCAGCATGAAGGGTTTGGAATCGTGTTTTTGGAAGCCATGGATGCAGGGTTGCCGATCGTTGCCGCGAACGACGGCGGCCAGAAGGATTTTCTTATTCCCGGCAAGAATGCGATTCTCGTGCCGCCGCATGAGGCGCCTGCAATCGTACAGGCTGTTGCGGCTATTCGGTCGGATCGCGCCATGCAGCAGCGATTTTCCCATCAGAACAAGAGCGATGCCGCACTGTACACCCTGGAGAGGACCGTAAAAGAGATAGAACGTATTATTATCGACACCTGCCATGCCTATGAACATTCTACTTGAAGCAAGGTCTCTGGGTGCAACAGGAGGAGGCGTTGCAACATACACCCGAGAGTTGATCGCTAACCTGCTTTCTCTGTATCCGAATGACTCGTACGAAATCTTGTACGGCAAGAGCGGTGCGGTAGGAACGTTCTCCGGAGCGCAAGAAACAGTGCTTCCGCTTGTATCGGATGCATTGCTTCCGTTTTGGATGCAGCGCGCGAAGTCGTATGCGCAAAGCCGCTGGATGAATGTGCTGCACTTTACAAAAGCGGCTATCCCGAAACCACCCGCCGGCATCCCTGTTGTTGTGACCATGTACGACATTATTCCCATTCTGCTTCCCGAAAGCCAGTCTCCTCTGCGGCGCCTGTATTGGCCGTCGGTGCTCTCTTACGCCGCAACTCATGCAAGCCACATTATGACGATTTCCGAACGGAGCAAACAGGATATCATAGAGCGGTACGGTATTGCAGAGTCTCGAATCACTGTGACGCCGCTCGCGGTCGATACTTCCCATTTTCGTCCTCAACCGTCCCGTGGCGGCACATCGGCGGGCAAGTATATCCTATTCGTCGGGACAAAAGATCGGAGGAAAAATATCTCTTCGCTTATTCGTGCGTTTGC
>CAYUBL010000019.1:0-4362 GCA_964443125.1 uncultured Candidatus Saccharibacteria bacterium
TGCATGGTATCCATGATCAGTACGTCATCAGGACCGCCGAGCGTAAGAATCGTGAGCACTTGCGTATCGCCGCGCTGGAATAATCCGCTTCCATGCGTTCGAGGTAAGAGTCCCGCCTTCACCGTAATGGGACGGATTTCATCCAACGCCCTGCCATCGCTTCGCGCAGATTCTTCCAATGCGCGTTTGCGCACAACCTTGCCATGCACATCGTGGATCATTGCTCGCGCTTTCTGCTCCGGAATATTTTCCTTTTCCTCATCAGTCATGTTCGAGAGTATATACTCAACCACATCGCGCTCCGCCTGTCCGATGTCATCCTTATTTCGAGAAGAGGACAGCTTATCTCTTAACATAGGCTCGGACAGCTCTTCTATTCTTGCAATATGTTCTTCATTTTTCTTGGCATATATAGCCTCTTGCTCCTCCTTGCCAGCCTTTGTCTTCAATTCTTCAAGCAGTGCGGCAACATTTGCAATCCCCCGCTGTCCCGCTTCAATTGCGTCGAGCATGATGTTTTCCGGAACCTCAAACGCGCCCGCCTCAAGCATTGTCACGTCTTGCGCCGTACCTGCGAGGATCAAATCGAGCGTACTTTGCGCCCGCTCTTCCACAGTCGGATTAATAACCATCTTGCCGTCAATAAGCCCCACCCGGACTGCGCCCAGCGGACCTTGCCACGGAATACCGCTTACCATCAGCGCTCCGAATGCCGCAACCATCGCCGGAATATCGGAATCATTCTCCCCATCATAGGAGAGCACCGTTAATACCACCTGTACGTCATTAATCATCCCCTTCGGAAACAGCGGCCTGATAGACCGGTCAATGAGGCGGGCGGTTAATATGGCATCATCATGAGGTCGGCCGTCTCGCTTGATAAACCGGCTTCCCTTAATCTTTCCTGCAGCATAAAACTTCTCTTCATATTCTACGAGGAGCGGAAGAAAATCGGCATCCGGAGACATCGGCTTCCCCATCGTCGCAGCACCGAGCACAATTGTCTCGCCGTATTGAACCAGTACCGACCCCCCTGCCTGCTTTGCCAACTCTCCGGTACTCACGCGCATCTCTTGTCCGCCGATATTTGCTACTACTTCAAATGTTCCTTCGTGTGCCATACGTATCTCCTCTTAAAAAATAATATTTGCTTTCCGCCGCAACGGCCGCTTGCCATCCGGCAATAAAAATCTCTTCGTATCTCCGGAAAGATCAAAAAAGCTGTCTGCGGAATCAATAAGATTCTTGGACGTACTTTCGCGGAATCCAATCACTTCCATGCGCAGGCCTTTCTCCTTTGCAAATTCTACCAGAGGAACAAAATCCCCGTCGCCGCATACCAGCACCGCAACGTCTATTTTTGGCTCTAATCGCAAAATATCCGTCGCGATCCCGACATCCCAGTCGCCCTTTTTCTGCCCGCCCACAAATGTCTGAAGCGGCTTTGTCCGCACTTCAAATCCTTGGCCAGAAAGCGCTTCATGGAATTCCTCCTCATGCGCCTCTTCCGTAGTAATCCCGTATGCAAGCGCTCGCACCAGCTGTCTGCCGGATACCGCCTGATCTAATACGTTCTTAAAATTTACTTTTCTGCCGTACAACGCACGGGCAGAGTAGTACATGTTCTGTATATCCACAAAAACCCCAACTCGTTGCTGGGGAAACTGTCCGGGCGTGCTCACACGTGCTTTAATCCTAATTTCTTGGAGAGAGACTTGTAGCGCTTCTCGTCTTGGCGCTTCAAGTATGCAAGCAGGCGGCGGCGCTTGTTGACCATGCCAAGAAGACCTCTGCGGCTGTGATGGTCTTTCTTGTTGTCTTTCAGATGCTTTGCAAGCTCATCGATCTTTTCGGAAAAAATCGCAATCTGCACCTCGGGAGAGCCGGTATCTTCCGTGTGAATCTTGTACTTCTTGATAATCGCCTGTTTTCGTTCTTCTACTTTACTCATATTCCCCTATCGTACATATATCTCAAAAAAAGTAAAGGATATATACTTATTTTCATGGCAAGCACCCTGCAGTCCCTCAAGGCGGATTTCTTGGAACACCTGGAAATAGGCCAGGGGCGATCCACGAAAACGGCCCGCAATTACGATTACTACCTTACCAGATTTTTCACCCAGCAGCAGGTGAAGGACGTGTCGGATATCACGCTGGATGCCGTCCGGCTGTTTCGGCGATGGCTCCATGATGAAGCGGGCGAAAAGGGGCGGGGCGTCGCGCTCGTCACACAAAATTACTACCTCATTGCTATCCGGCAATTCTTAAAATACCTTGCCAAACGGGATATTGCCTGCCTTGCACCGGAAAAAATAGAATTGGCGAAAGTACCGGATCGCGATATAGACGTGCTCTATCCCGAAGAAGTCGATCAGCTGCTTGCATCATTCCAGCATGAAGATATGGATGATTTACGGGATTTTTCGCTCATTTCTACGTTATTCTCGACCGGAATACGCATCTCCGAAGCCGCGAGACTCAATCGGGATGATATTCGAGAGCATGGAGGCGAGCTTACCGTCCGCGGAAAAGGCAATAAAATTCGCGTGGTGTTCTTGTCTGAAGGCGCCCGCGCCGCCATTGCCGCATATGAGGCAAAGCGCACCGATATCGACCCCGCCCTCTTCATCCGCCATAAAAAGGGCGTTGGAGAAACGGATAATTTGCGCCTTACAACACGAAGCATGCAGAGGATCATCAAGAAACGAGCGGTTCAGGCCGGCATTACCAAAGATATTACACCGCATACGCTTCGCCACTCGTTTGCGACCGATCTCTTAAGTAATGGTGCCGATATCCGCCACGTTCAACAGCTCCTGGGGCACTCCTCCATCACCACTACCCAAATTTATACACACATCACGGATACCCATCTCAAAGATATCCACGAACAATATCACTTTACTGCAAAACGTCCGTAGAGCACGGAAGTTTCGTGGTCCGCTCCAGCTCCAATACCAGTTTCCCCTTCTGCGTCCATTGGATGGCACCGGATTCCTGCTGTTCTATGATGCCGTAGCGCTTTAACACGCCATGTACCAGCCATTTTTCCACCATTCCCTGCAACATGGACTGCTCGTAGAGTCCCAGGGGCGGCTTGAGGGGTAGTGCATCGCCCGTTTCCAATTCCTGCTGCCACATCGGACGAAATGCCCGGACGATTTTCCACGTCAGCTCGTCGACGGACTGGCCATGCGCTACCTGCATATGAGACAAGATCTCCCACACCATCGGCAAGTACTGCTGGAATACAACCACGTGCGGCTCCCATTGCGGAAAATAATCGCGCCAGTCCAAGTGATACATGTCCACGTGCCAAATCAAATAATACTGCGTGGGCAGCGGAAGTGATTGGAATACGCTGTAGCGGGATTCGATAACGCGCACATGCCCCTTGTATCGGCGTATCAAGCGCAACTCTTCCGCAATATCGCATACCCTGCGCACATGCATGGAATCCTGGCCGAATATCGCGATATCATGGGCCAAGCGTTTTTCTTCCTCTCCGTGCAGCATATGTTCATGAATATTGTCATGCAGCGCCGCCGGATGTTCGGCAAGCTCCTGCATCAGGCCATAGAGCTCCATCAGTACGTCCGCATGGGCGACATCCTTGCTTGCAATCGGCAGATACGCCGTTTTCGGCACTTTGGGATGCGCAAGAAACCACAATTGGGTAATGTGCTTTCTCCATTTATGCGTCAGCAAGTGATCGCGATGAGGCATCAGCTTCAACAAATACTGCACTGCCGTTTCCGGGTCCGGAGCACTTTGAATCACATCGTTCATCGCAGACTCGATCTGAATGTCGTGGCATCCACTTAACTCGAGCAATGCGCGCACGTTGCGTTGAGGTTCCATATCTACTCTGTAGTGTGCTTCTTCCCGCTCGTTTTGTCTACTTCTCTTTCTTTCTTTTGAAATACGATCGCATCTCCATCCAGTACCGCTTCAATGCGCGACCCTGCAGGGTATGTTCCGGATAGGAGCACGTCGCCGAGCGGATTTTCCAACCTTCGCTGGATTTCCCGCCGAAGCGGCCGAGCGCCGAATTCCGGGTCAAAACCGTCTTGCGCCAGCCTATTTCGCACTTCTTCGCTGACTGATAATACGATTCCCTGTTCCGCAACCTTGCGAATGACCTCTTGCAGCATCATGTCCGCTATTTTTTGAACACTGATCTTATCCAACCTGTGAAATACAATAATTTCATCGAGACGGTTAATAAATTCCGGGCGGAAAAATTCTTTCAACGCATCCGGTTCAATATTGCTGGTCATGATGATGAGCGTATTGCGAAAATCCACGACTCGTCCTTGGCCGTCTGGGGCACGCTGGCGGTGTTCGGGTCCGATCCGAC
>CAYUBL010000019.1:4372-8686 GCA_964443125.1 uncultured Candidatus Saccharibacteria bacterium
TCCTTGGCCGTCTGTCAGCCGGCCATCCTCCAATACTTGCAGCAAAATATTCACGGCATCCGGATGCGCTTTTTCGATCTCGTCGAGCAGCACAACGCTGTAGGGTTTTCGGCGGACAGCCTCCGTCAATTGCCCCCCTTCATCGTAGCCAACATATCCGGGAGGCGATCCGATCATGCGAGCAACTGCGTGTTTTTCCATGTACTCGGACATGTCGAGCCGAATCATCGCGTCCCTGCTTCCGAACAGTACCTCTGCCAACGCACGCGTCAGCTCCGTTTTCCCTACTCCGGTCGGCCCCAAAAAGAGGAACGTTCCTTGCGGACGATTGGGGTCTTTTAACCCGGCCCTGTTCCTGCGAATCGTGCCTGCGACCGCACGGACCGCTTCATCCTGCGCAATGACCAGCTTATGCAGCTCGTCTTCCAAATGAAGCAGCTTTTCCTTCTCGCTTTCACTCAATTTTTCAACCGGAATTCCTGTCCATGAAGCCACGATCTGCTCTACATCGCTCGGGAGCACCTCTGCATGGGCGGTGCCGGATTTCCTCTGCCACGCTTCTTCTTTTTCCCGGATTTTTTCCCTCGCTTCTTCGATTTTTTTCCTGTAATCCTTTACCTTTTCGATCGCCTTTGCCCGCTGCTCGGACGCAAGTTCGCGCTCCAATATTTTCACTCGCTCTTCCAATTCGACAAGATCTTGGGGTTTTTCCAACGCGGTAAACCGTACTCGCGCCGCCGCTTCATCCATCAAGTCAATTGCCTTATCCGGCAAGAACCTGTCTCGGATGTATTTCTGCGAAAGCGTCACTGCGGCAACGATAGCGCCGTCGGATATTGCAACCTTATGGTGCGCCTCGTACCGGTCTTTGAGCCCGCGTAAAATCTCGATCGCCTCTTCCACGGACGGCTCCTCCAGCAGAATAGGTTGAAATCTCCGCTCGAGCGCTCCGTCTTTTTCAATATATTTTTTGTACTCCGCAAGTGTCGTTGCGCCGATGGTCTGCAGCTCTCCGCGAGCGAGCGCGGGCTTGAGCATGTTTGCAGCATCCATTCCGCCCTCTCCTGTAGTACCGGCGCCCACAATCGTGTGCAATTCATCTATGAACAATATAACTGTTCCTTTTGCTTTCTCCACTTCATCGATCACTTTCTTGAGACGCTCTTCAAATTCTCCCCGAAACTTCGAACCTGCCAGTAATGCCGGTACATCAAGCGACAACACTCGCTTGCCTTGCAAAGATTCAGGCACATGCTTGTTTACGATGCGAGTGGCGAGCCCTTCCGCAATCGCTGTTTTCCCAATCCCGGGATCTCCAATGAGCACCGGATTGTTTTTTCTTCTTCGCGACAAAATCTGGATAACCCGCTGCACTTCCTCCCCTCTTCCGATAACAGGGTCGAGTTTTCCTTCCTTTGCAAGCGCCGTTAAATCGCGACTGTATTCATCCAGTGTTGGCGTATTGCTTTTCGTTTTGACCTTCCCCGACTTTGCGCCCTTTTTCCCGACAATGCCCAGCACCGCCTGGCGCACCGCGGTTTCGGTTAAGCCGTATTTCTTCAATGTTTGCGCCGCAAGCCCCTCCCCTTCCTGCATCAGACCCACCAAAATATGCTCGCTGCCGACATAATCATGTTCAAAATTCCTCGCCGCATGCCAGGAAAGCTCCAGTGCCTGCTTTGCACGCGGAGAAATGCCCGGCGCATCTCCTTCTGCGTATTCTTTGACGCCCTTTACCATATTTTCCTGCAAATAACCGATCAACTCTTCAGCATTCACGTTGAGCGCTTCCAGTACTTTTTGCCCCACATCGACATCTTCCGCCACGCCGATAAGCAAATGCTCAGTATCGAGCGCGGGACCGCCTTCCTTTTGTGCGTGCTGTGCTGCGCGGGCAAGTACGGCCTTCGCCCGATCGGAAAACGCATCCAAAATATTAATTCGTTCAGACTGCGCAGGAGGATCGAATGGAAACGCATGGCTATGTGATCCGAGTCCGAAAAACGGATCAGAAAAAGGACTCTGCCCTGCGATTCCAAGCTCTTCCATGCATGCGTTGCACAGCGCAAATTCCTCCTGGCGGCCATTTACCACTTGCCGTACACGCACCGACGCAGGCCTTGTTTGGCATCGTTGACATTGCATATACCACAACTATTCCGCCCTCGAGAATTTTCGTCAATATTACCAAAGAAAAAACCGGCACCCACACGCACATGGCGTATGAATGGCCGGTTTCAGAGAACAACTATTCCTTTACAGCGTCACGAACGCGACGCTGCCATGCCCGAAGAGCTTGTGTCTCTTCTTCCAAGACCCGCACCTTGTCGTGCAGGTGTTCGGAACCCGATGGCACAACCATGGTCGGTCCGGACGATGTACCGGGCTCGGTCGGACACACCCCTTGCCGGGCTTTTATCCGCGCAATCGCCAGATTGATCCTCCTCTGCTGATCATCTTCTTCCGATTGCTGCTGCGGAGGTAGCGGCCCGGCGAGCGTCACGGGACCGCTGGCGGATCCGGCTCCAGGTGGGTTACCGGAAACGGCTTCGGCGAACTGAATCATTCCCTCCATCTTTGTCTCAAGCCGATTGAGTCGGCCATGATGCTCCTGCAGTTCGCGATATTGCGCTCGATCGGTTTTTTGTTGCGCCGATCCGGCTCCCTCTTGGCTCTCTACATACCCGCATCCGGCACATCCGACAAGTAGCGCCAGTGCGATACAGATTATTCTCGTCATGATCTTTTCGTCCTTTCTGCCTTTTTTGATTCCCGGTTGTTTCTGATCAGTCTTACTCGGTTTCTGATTCCAGTTTCCGAATGTACTCGTCGAGATCTTTATCTTCACCGGACACTTCGCGTTCAGCTGCCGAGGGAGCTGCTATTTCGACGGCGGGTTGCGTAGCTTGTTGAACAGCTTGTTGTACCTGCTGAATGCTTTTCCATCCAAAGAACAGGACTACAAGAACTGCAACAAGGGTCGCCAGCGGAGTTATCGTAACCACCAAGTTACCAAACCATCCTCCTCGTTTTTCGGAGTTTTCACGAAGCCTCCGAAGGTTATCGGGGGTAACGTCCCGCCAAACATCGCGCAGCTTGTCGAGCTCGGCAGCCTTTTGCGAAAGTCCACCGGCTCGAACCTTGCTTTCCGAAACTGCCTGCTCCAGTGCAGCGATCTTTCTGTCCCGCTCTTGCAGCAACTTCTCGAGCTCCTGAATTCTTTCTTCTTGCGTCGCCATCTTCTCCCTTTCCATACCCCGCAGGGCTTCAATGGTTTTTTGAAACGATTCTTGGGTTTCTTGCAACTTTCCTGCAATATCGCCCAGCACATTTGTCTTGTTTCCAAGCAGACCTAGCATCCGTTCCCGAAATTGCTCCTCCCGCTCTGTGGGCGTGAGCTTTTTGGGCTTTTGCTCCAGAGGCGGCCGAACATCAGATTGCTCGTTCGAATCATTTTCCGGCTTTACAGGCATATCCGAATCGCCCTCTGCCGTTTTCCTCGGCAATGATGGCGCTGGCTCCGGATTTGGAAACGGAACCGGGGATTCGGGAGAGGATTCCTGCTCCGACCCCACAAGCGCATACAACTTCTCACCACCCTCTTGCTTCACCTTCACGAGAGGCGGCTTAACAGAAGCCATAACCTGCAGTCGGCATTCAACGGCCTTTGGAGTCGTTTGCTGTTCCGACTCTCGACGCAGATTCACGTTGCGGGTAATCTCCTTCGTGCTCTTGAATACATCCGGGGCAGCGAATGCCCCGATGCACTCCTCGCTTGTGACCATTTCTGGTTGCTTACCAGGACGCCCGGACATTCAAACACCCCCTTTCATAAACTATTGGCGAATTGTGATTGTTCTAACCCGTTTTCCGAACCATATAACATAGAGGAAAATACCACCTCTTGTCAAGATCCTCTTGGTATGCTAGGGTAGCCGGTTATGCATATCACCCATATTGGCAACACTCCCCGTATTGCAGTATTGGCTGCAGAAACGGCAAAAAACGGCCATCGTGTGACTGTTATCCATTCGGGCGTCTGGCGCCACGACGCTGGCTCCATCATGCGCGGCATACAGCTTCTGCGCATTCCCTCATTCGATCCCACTATGCCGGGCGGGTATTTGTTTTCTTTCTTGGCGACTGTTGCCGCCCTTATTGCAAGAACGAACAGTATTCATGTTCATGATGTAAAAACAGCATTGTTCGTCAGACTGTTAAGGCATTTTTTCACAAATACCAGCAAAATTCTCACGATCTCTGAACTGCCTCAATCCCCTCGTTCCGCTCGGCGCATCGCCGCCAGCTTTGATC
>CAYUBL010000020.1:0-7730 GCA_964443125.1 uncultured Candidatus Saccharibacteria bacterium
TTCCTGACCGCAGGCAGGGATGGGTGCAACGGGAGGATGTGGGGTTGAGGAATGCTCCGTAAATAATTTTCCTTTTGTGCAATGTATGATATTCTAATGGTATGAAGTGGATACAGCGGATTGGAAAGACGACACTCTTTTTCTTCCTCCCCCTGTTCATTGGTCTTATAACGAGCAACCCGTTTACCGGACCATTTACTATTCATTTGGCGCTTTTCTTCGTGCTGTGCGCCATCGCGCTCGGGTTTGTCAAAAGCCAGCGCGTTGCATTGCTGAAAACCGTTATTCAGTCCTTTGTCATCTTGCTGCTCGTCGGCGGTACAGGATGGTTTTTCTCTCCGTTTTTCTTCTTGCTCTACCTGTTTCCGGTATATCTCGGGTTTTTGTATGCGCCTACGGTCGCATTCGGGTTTTTGGCTGCTCTGCTTATTATCTTCGGCGTCAGCGTCGGAGACGTGGATGTATCGTTCGATATCTTGATCCTTATTTCCCTATTGCTCGTCATTCCGCTTATTATTTACTTGCGAAAAAAGTATCTCATATTGCGCCAGTCAAACAAAGATATTTTGATTTTGCAGGACGATTCCGGTATTAAGGATTCCGATACGATTGCGTCTCTTCTTTCCAATCGCATTACCAAGCTGGGAGTGACGGTGCGCCAGCCGCTATCGTTTATCAAGCAGGCATCGCAGGTGCTGCTGGAAGAAGACTTGAGTCCGGAAGAAGCGACCGAATACTTAAAGCGTATCCGTCTTACTGCCACGGAATCCCTGAAAGAAATTTCCGAATTCGAAGGAGATACGAGCGCCAATGAAGTATTAAAAAACAGGCGTGAAGAAGATGGAGCGGTATCCAAGAGCAAAAGAACCATTAAGAAACCATAACCTATGGCAAATATACTTATTGTAGAAGATGATCAGTTTATCCGGGAAATGTATGTCCTTATCTTGACCAAGGCTGGCCATACCGTAGAGGGCGCGCTGGATGGAAAGGCGGGGCTGGTAAAAGCGCAAGAGGGGGGATATGACGTGATATTGCTGGATCTTATGATGCCGAACTTGGACGGGCTCGGGTTTCTCCAGGAGTTAAAAGATAATCCGCCCAAGAAAAAGAACGGACCGATTATCGTGCTTTCCAATTTGGCATACGGGGATGCGAAGGAGAAGGCCATTAAGCTCGGAGCGACTGACTTTCTCGTGAAAGCGGATCTTGATCCGAAAGATGTGCGCGCAGCAGTTGAAAAAGCGCTGGCCAGCAAATAAACATATCGCGCTTTGGGCCGCTGGCTGCGTTCTGGTAGGCGTTCTTTTTGCATATGCGCCTGTTTCGTATGAATACGTTGTGCGCAACGGTACGGACGCATATGAAACGCACCATGCTCTGTGGGGGAAGCGGGAGAAAACCATAGTACAGACGGCTACCTCGCCCGTGCGAGGGGTTGGGCTTGTGTTGGTATACTTGCGCGAGCCGGACAGAGCGTCTCGCGTGCAGGTTGCCGTCGAATCCGGCGGAAATCGAAAGACGCTCGTGCGAGAGCTGCCTGTAGGCGCCGATGATGCGTTTTTATGGTTTGATTTTTCTACGATCGTTGCGCAAGCGGGGGAGGAGTATACGGTTTTTGTATCGGCTCCCGAGTCCCCCCAAGCTTCTCCGGTCGGAGTTCGGTTTTCCCGAGCTGATGGCAAGCTGGCATTAGCGGTGCGCGAGCAAATTCCCGTCTGGGAGTATGTGCTGCGGTGGGTGGAAGAGCATGAAGAGCGCTCTTCGCTCGCATTGCGGATGGTGGGAATGGGAAGCATTGCCGCGGCAATACTGCTGATGTGTGAAGCGGCGGAGCGCAAAAAGCGCGGCGCAGGGATTATGATCGGATGTCTTCTCCTGGTATTTCTCACGCTCTCGCTGCGGACGCCGCTTGCGTATGGAGTGGACAGCGCATTTGGCGGAGATGCATTTAATTATTTTCTTAAGAGCCGCGCATGGATATCGGGAGAAGATCCGTTTGCTGCCGATTTCCGCAAAGCACCGCTGTATTCGTTTCTCATCATGCCGGGGCTGTTGCCCGGGTTGGATCCGGTACTGTGGGCGCGCGGCGTGAGTATTCTTGCCGCACTAGGAACAGTGCTGATGGTGCCGGCACTCTTGCTGAACGCTCGTGTTCCGCTTCCGTTTGCGCTTGCCGCAGGGGCGCTACTGTCCGTAAATCGGGAATACCAATTTGAATCTGTCCAGGGGCTTTCCAATACGGTATATGCTGCATGTATTGTTGCCGCTGCATATGTGTTCACGATCGGACGGACCTACCTTGTGAGTGTATGCGCGGCGCTTGCGGCGCTTGTTCGCTATGAAGGAGCTGCCGTTGCCGGCGTTTTGATTCCTGCTTCGTGGGTGGTATATCGGATGAAGACTCGGCGCATTATTCGGGATATCGTGCCATTTGCCGTTTTGTGCGCCATACCATTTTTGTTGACTCCTTTGACGGGAGAGGCCGGAGTACGGACGTTTTCCGATATCCAAAGTGATGAAGGATTGTATCTCGGATTTACGTGGGAAACATTCGAGCCGAGTTTTACTGCATTTCGATTGTTTTTCGGCAGGTTGTGGGTACTCACCCCCTTGGTGGGCAGTCCGTTTGCCTGGCTTCTCTCGGGTGCTTGTGCGGGATGCATAGGTACATGGCTTTGGAAGAAGAGCACCGCTTTTCAATATGTATGGAAGGCACTGCCTGTCTTGCTTGTCGCTGCCCTGCTTCTTGGGGTGCTGTTCGGGGAAGAGTATGAAAAGCTCTTTATTGGCTTTGTTTCTTTCTTTGCGGGAGTAGGAATGGGAGTCTCGCTGTGGCTTCGTCCGCGCATCAGTATTCCTATCATTCTTATGCTTGTCATTCAGGCGGTAGTGATTACCGCGATTCTCCCCAAAAACCGGTACTATTTGCAGCTCATTCCGTTCCTTGCGGCAGCAATCGTGCTTGGCATGTGGGCAATGAGTGTGTCTAAACGAGGGAAGAGAATTGCAAAGATTTGTTCGCTTGTTGCCATATGTATGATCGGAGTATTTGTGCAGGCGAATGCGGCAGAGCATTTGTCGGGGCAGTTGAGCGACTACAACGAAAAATCGGCAGGGCAGACGGTACTGCTTTCCTCCGCCCGCATGTTACGCCATGAGAGCGGCATTGTTGCGGCGGCAGAAGGGAGCGACTTGCAATTCCGTGTGTATGTGCCGTACGAGCGGCTCATCACGATGCCGGATTCGTTGCGGGATGTGGACATGCAGCTTGCGATGCTTGAGGGCGCGGGCGTGGAATACGTCGTCAATACGACAGAAAATCCCTACTTTACCAAGCTGATCGAAGCGAAACCAGAGCGATTTGAAGTGCTTGCATCGTACACGACAAAGTGGTCGGATGTTACTGTGACAGTGTATCGTATATACTGATTTTCATATGGAGGGTAAGGGAGTATCACGCATTTGGAACGTCAACGAACAGCATGAGCGGAGCCTGTCGGCGCTCGAGCGCGCTGCCTTGTTTACAACGGAGAAGATCGGCAGCATGGGGTTTTTCTTTGCCATTGCCGTTGTTACCATCGCATGGGTGCTGTGGAATACATATGCGCCAGAGCCCTGGCGGTTTGACCCGTTTCCGGCATTCGTGCTGTGGCTCTTTATCTCCAATATGCTGGAGCTGCTGTTTATGCCGCTTATTATGATCGGCCAAAACCTGCAGGGCCGCCATGCGGAAGCTCGTGCCCAGTCGGATTATGAGGTAAATGTCCGCGCAGAGCGAGAAATCCAAGAAATCCTTGCTCGTTTGGAAAAACAGGAAAAGCTCGTTATGGAACTCTTAAGGAGACGGGAATAAAGGAAGAAAGCCCTCTCATTGTCCACATCGCAATAGAGCCACAATCTGGTATTCTATATGCATGGTTTCCCGAACCGTATTTTTGCGAATGTGCGCATTTCTATGCGCAGCTGTTCTGGTGTGCTCCGCAGCGATTATGCCGCTTTCTGCTTACGCCCAAGAAGCTCAACTGCTCATCAAGACAACGCCCGCCGAGACAGATGCAGACTTTGATACAGGAGACATTGTCCACGCGTTCAATCGCAAACAGATTCTTTCTACTCATGCGCAGGTTATCACCAATCCGCGCAATTTCGGATTCAATGAGCACAATTTGCGCGAGTCGGGGACGCTGCTCGATGTATACCTCCAGCATACGAAAGAGTATAAGTTTGAGCGCATCTCGCAGGACTCTGTGCGCCGAACCACGCTTGCTACCGGCAATTCCGTTATCATTTCCAATTCGCCTAATGCGGATGGCGAGCACATGGATGTGCCCGCATACCTTGCCCGCCGCGTAAAGCAGAAGAACCATCTCATTTTCGGCGCTCCCGGCAGTGAATACTGGTATGGGGGGAATGACGTTGCGGATATGGACGATATCAACGCCATTTGGGATGCAATCGAAGCTCGCACGGATCACAAGCGTTCAGATATTACCGGATATCCGGGTTTGGATGAACATCTGGAAGGATACAAGGTAGTTGCTGTGGAGGATTTCTCCGATGAAGAAGCTACAGAGCTTACCGCATCCCTTGTAGATGAATCAGATCCGGAGCATCCTGATATGATTCTTGAGAGAAAGCATGTAGTGCAGCCGGAAGAAATTGAAGGAGGCGAAGTGCTGGATCTTGATGCGGTAGTGCAGGAAAAGGAGGAAAGCGAACCGGATGATAGCACGGAACATGCTGAAGAAGCTGTTTTGGATGAGGAAAGTTCGGGAGAAACATCGTTCTTCAAGCGGTTTTTCCAGGCGATGCGCATACGAATTGCTTCATTTACAAAAATATTCTCTGCCAATGCGGCAGGTACGATCGTTACCAGTATTGGCGTGAATGATCGCAATACAAACATCACTGCTGTTTCCGGTTCAGGCCCGTGGACGGTTACGGTTACCGATGGGTCGGTTGCGCGGATTGGAGACGCATTGTGGGACGAGCACGCAACGCCTCGCAAGTATCTCATTACCGGAATATCGGGGAATGATTTGACGATACGGGATGCGAGAGGTATTGGAAGTGCACCGGATAATTCGGGAACATCTACGGCACAAATCAAGCGGTTCTACGCAACTATTACGTTATGGGAGAATGATTTGGACAATGGGGTAAATACCAATATGTATGCAAGTGGTGATACGGCAAAAGGGGAATTAGGTGATGATGCGGTATTTACAGAGGATATAACGATAAACGGCGGGGGATCAGTCGGTCTCGCATCTCGTATTTTAACATCTGCAGAGCAGGACCGACATACCGGTATTGCGGGTACGGGGCCGAGAATCGATGGAAGTATTATTATTAGCCACTCAAACAGCAGCTATATTCCCCTGGAGATTAGTTGGATTGAGATATACGGGGGAGGGGCTGGGGGGTACGGAATACGCGTTGCATATTCTTCGGGGGGAAGCGGTACGGTGAATATCCATCATAATATTATCCATGACATTACCTCTAGTGCAGGAGGAGTGTATGGAATCGGGTATACGGGATTTTCCGATGGGAACATTCATAACAATATTATCTATGACATTACAAAGGAAAATTCAGGGTTTACTCGCACTGTATTAGGTATCAATTTGACCAGCTCTGGTTCTACCAAGAACGCCTACAACAACACAATCTATAATATTCACAATGATGATGCGGATGCAGAAAACGCGATAGGTATTTCTTCTGGTGAAGGCGGGACAGTAAAGAATAATATTGTTACGAATGTCACGGCAGTCGGAGGGACTGCAACGGATTATGTCATCACTGCGGCAACGACAGGCACGAATGGGAGTGAGGATAGCAGCGGAGATATTACGGGTCTGAGCGCGGCTGATTTGTTTGTGTCCACGTCATCCGGTACGGAAGATTTGCACTTGAAGACAGGCGCGGATGTTATAGATGCGGGGACAGATATTGGAACAAGCCCAACTGATGTGAATCTCGATATTGACGGAAGGGATAGAGATGTAGAGAACGACACGTGGGATATAGGGGCGGATGAGGCAACATTTATAACCGGAACGGTGTATTCCGATGCCGGTACTACGCCGCTTACCGGGGTGGACGTGAAAATTGCAGTGAATGGCACAGCTGTTGGCGGTATTGCGACAACGGATGGATCCGGAAATTACACCTTTGCCGCTCGCCATAGTGCCGGAGATGTGATTACCGCATATATTGCAGATGAAACACAAGACGGAGTTACGGTGACCGTATCGGATGGGAGCGATATGTCGGGCCTCGATATCTATCAGGATCATCTCGTTATTCGCCATGACAATAGCGGATCGCTCACGAACGCCAATCTTGCAACGGCGGCGGTTACCTCTGAAGACGATATTTCCAATATTTACTCCGTATCATCCGGAAACCTTACGCTTGCATCGGGCAAGTCTCTTTTGATCGCTTCCGGCAAAACATTTGCGCCGGGCGGGAATGTCACGCTCCCATCCGGATACACTGCCTCAGCGGGCACTTTTAATCTGGGAAGCAATACTCTTACGATCACTGGCAATCTGACTGTTTCCGGAGGGACGATTGACGGCCAAACAGGCACCATCGACATTAACGACGGCAACTTCTCCATATCGAGCGGAACTTTCACTGTTCCGTCTACCGCATTCACCGTTGAAAGAGATTTCACCATCTCCGGAGGAACGTTTAACAATAGCAACTCTATTACGTTTGATGGTAATAGTGGGTCGGATGATACGACGGTGACGTACACTTCGGGAACCGTTCCGGGCACAGTTGCTCTCTCAAAAACCAGTGGCGGCGATTTTATTATAGCAAGCGCGACGACGGTTTCGTTTGGCGCGTCTCCAACTACATCATTTGGTAATGGAAATCCCGGTGTCGTATTTACAAATAACGGAACGATAAATGTTTCTGGTACATGGACGATGGATATGGGAACTTCTACTGTTACCAATAACGGTACCATTACTCATAGTGGTACAGGGTGGGTAATTAGCAGGGCTTCTAATGGTTTTCTTAACAATACAGGTGGGGTTATAACGTATGCGGGGACGGCTATCAGTGCGAACGGTTTTCGACAGTTGGGAACATTCGATCTGACGGGAGTTACGCTTACGATGATCAGTGGTAGTGGTGGCGGCACCATTGCTGCAAATGGAGAATTGGGCGGAACAGTTGTATTCCCCTCGACTGCTGATGGTAGTTACACAATTGCCGAAGACACAATTGTGAATTTAGGAGCAAGTCCAACTACGGCATTTTGGCCTTTTTCTGCGCGGACTATTACAAACGATGGGACAGTGGTTATCCCATCTGGAACATGGACGATAACCGGCGGTGGTTCGAATATTTTTACGAATAATGGAACTATACAGCATGATGGGAACGGATGGGATATAAATGAGGTGAATTTTATCAATAGTGACGGTGCGACCATCACCTATGACGGTACCGCTATCACCGCAGAGCGTAGCTTTACCCAAAACGGTACCTTCGACTTGACGGGCAAAACGATTACGTTTGACGGCACTGATTTCGATGATGATTCCACGCTTTCCGCGAGTAGTACTATCGAAGGTGATGTTGTTGTTAATAAATCCCATGCTTCCGCAGACATCACCCTCGGTTCTAATGTAACCATCCAAGGCAACTTCACCCGCACCGACGGAGCAATCTCAAACCCCTCCTCCCCATACACCTTAACC